>JAUSAZ010000012.1 GCA_030652255.1 Myxococcales bacterium
CGCAAGGGTCGCAAGGGTCGCAAGGGAGAAGAGAGGGGCGAATGGTGTCAGGCGCTCGAAGCACTCACCTCGTGTCGGAGACCGGCATCGCTCTCAGGACCCTCTCGGGGAGACCAAAGCGGGGAGCGCCGCCAGAACCAAAACCCCTTGCGACCCTTGCGACCCTGGCGGTTTCTTCTCCCCCGACGCAGCCGTAACGGTTCCCCCAACGAGCGCGAGACACCTCGCGGGCGCTCCCCTCGGAGGGCGAGGCTGCTGATCGAAGGCGTGGGCAGGCGCTCGGCTCAACCCGTCACATCCCCTGCGACCAGGTACTTGACGAAGACCGCGTCGATGGAGCCCGCCGTCAATGCAGCCTCGGCCCAACGTTCCAGCGTCGCGGTCTCATCGCAGGCGAGGATGCACGCGCACGGACTCGTCCACCGGAAGGGCACGCGCGGCGAGAAGCTTGAGTAGCATCCTCGCTTCGCCCCGGGGGCCCCGAGCCGCTCGCCGTACATCGCCTGGAACTCCTCGCCGAGGCGCTGCAACGCGGGGCTCACCGGGATCTCCTGCGAGTCCATGGACACCTCTTGGATCGTTTTCGCGAGCTTTTTCGCAGGGCGATACGGTGCCCCAAGCGACCCTTCGCCCCCGGGAAACGAGTCGTGCGGCTGCCCCGTCCCGCTACGCCCCATCGGCGAAGAGCGACTCCAGCTCCGCCCGCAGCGCCTCGCCGCCTTCGGTCCACCGGGCGTGCGCGCGCAGGAGGTCCATCGCCTCGGCGTTGGCCGTAGTGACCTCGCGTTCGCGCGCCGCGAAGCGCGGGTGCCGGGTCGTCGGGTGGTCGTCGCGCCGCATCGCCGCGTACATTCGCGCGACCGGGAGAAACGCGTGCGCCGCCAGCAGCACGCCCCGCAGCGGTCGCGCATCGGGCCGCACGGGCGATCGAAACCCGCCCGCCTCGCCGTTCGCGAGCAGCGCGTCGAGCGCGAGCACCGCGTGCAGCTTGTCGTGCTGAAACTCGTGCACGACGGCCTCGGCCATCTTCACCGGATCGGGGTGCAGCGACAGGTACATAGCCCCCGGCGCGTTCTCATAGGTGCACGAGAAGTGTCGCTCGGGGTCCGCCCCAACGGGCACCACCGATTGCGCGAGCAGCCGTCGCTCGGGGGTGAGCTCGGGCATGTAGCGATCGACCAGATCGAAGGCCTCGCGCAGCGCCTCGACCCACGCCTCGACAGAGCGCCCGCCCAGATCGACACGGTTCTCGGGCCGCTCCGGGTGGAAGCCTACCTGCGCGCTCGGGTTGTCGTCGAAGAGCGCGAGCGAGACCCGGTCGGTGACGCGCCTCCAGCCCTCCCGCACCACCAGCCCCGCAGGCGGCGGACCGGGCACCCGCAGGCTGAACGTCGCGCCGTCGACCCTCAGCACGCCGTCGTCGATCACCAACTCGCGCATCGTCGGCGCGAACTCGAATTCGACCCCGAGCGCCGCCGAGCGCCGCCGACCGAAGCCTCCGGTCGACCGCGGCAGGGAGACGGGTCGCGCGAGCCAGCCGGCCGCGGCGATGTCAAAGGCCGCGTCGCCCAGCGCGCCGAGCAGGCGATCCCGATCGGACGAGAGCCGCGCGGCGATCGAGGGCCGCCGCGCCACCGCGACGACCGCCGCCGGCTCCGCCATGAGCTTCGCACGCAGGCTCTCGGCCACGACCGCACCGACGGGATCGCCCGAGTGTTCGGCCACGTCGAGCAGGCGCCGCCCGAGGCGGCTCCACCGAAGCCCGAGCACAGTGCGCAGCGTGGTCGAGCCGGGCTGCGGGAGCGTGATGTCGGGCAGCGGGAGCGCCATCGGAGCCTCCGATGCTACATCACGCCTCGCCGAACGCCCGGCGACCTTCGTGCGGGGCTACGTGGTGCGCGCCTCCGGCGACGCCGTCCACACCATCACCCGACGCCTCCCCGGGTCGAGGCCGACTCGATCGCGAGCGGCCGGAGCCGCGCTCACACCCGCCGCGCCACCAGCCTGAACAGCGGCGCCACGCTCACCCTCGCCGCGCCCCACCACCGCGCCACCCGCCGCAGCCCCCGCAGCCCCGGCGCCCGCGCGTCCCACCAGCGCTCGGCGTCGTCGCGCGCGCTGTCGATCACCCGCAGCCCGTCGGCCGCGAGCCAGCGCTCCACCACCCCGCCCACCGGCAGCACCCCGACGTCGTAGCGCGGAAAGCCCCTCGCCCGCGTCACGTACAGCTCCCCCAGCCAGTGCGGCAGCACGCTCACGCCCGCGAGCTGGTAGTGCGGATCGCTCAGCGCCAGCGCCGGCGACAGCCGGTTGGGACCGAAGAGGTACAGCGTCCCGCCCGGCCGCAGCACCCGCGCGATCTCGCGCACCGCCGCGCGCGCGTCGGCCACGTGCTCGATGACGTCGACGAAGGTCACCGCGTCGAAGCTCGCGTCAGCGAAGGGCAGCGCCTCCGCCACGGCCACCCGGAAGCTCGGCGCCACGCCGTGCCCGCGCGCCCGGATGCGCGCGCCCTCGACCAGCTTCTCCTCGACGTCGACCCCCGTCACGTCCGCCCCCCGGCCCGCCATCGCGATGGCCAGCGCGCCGGTCTGGCAGCCCACGTCGAGCACCCGCCGCCCGCGCAGCGCCACGAAGCGCCCCACCTCCCCGGCGATGCCCTCGTTGCGCGCGACCTGCGCCCGCTCCAGCGCCGCCCAGCGCTCGCGCTGCGGGTCCGCCGGGTCCAGGAGCTCCCGCGCCCAGTACCGCAGGAACTCCTCGTCCATCCCCTCGCCGACCCTGCCCTCAGCGTCATTGCCGCGCATGCGGGCGGTACGGTACACGGTCGCCCTCGTGGCGACGACCGCAGCCTGGGCCTCCCTCGCGCTCCTCCTCTACCTCCTTCCCCACGGGGTGTTCGCGCTCGCGATGCAGCGCTGGCGCCCGGCCGGCCCGTGGGCGCGCAGCCTCGACGTGGCCTCCGCGGTCGCCCTCGACGCGCTCCTCGCCGTAGCCCTCTCGTGGCTCGTCCCCTTCGACCGCGCGGTGCTCGCCATCCGGGCGCTGTCCCTCCTCGCGCTGCCGCTGGTGTTCGTCCGCGCGCCGCGCCCGCAGCCGCGGCCGCACCCCGCCGCCGTCGTCGCCCTCGTCGCGCTCGCCGCCGGGGTCGTGGCGCTGCACATCCCCCTCTCCTGGCGCCTCGTCATGTGGGACCGCGACTGGCACATCGCCATCGCCTCCGCGATCCGCACCTCGCGCCTGCCCTTCGACAACGTCTTCCTCCCGACGACGCAGCTCCGCTACCACTACCTCGGCGACGCCCTGGCCTCGATGCTCCAGGTGCTCTCCTTCCAGCGCCTGCACCCCGCGGCGACCTTCTCGCTCGCGCACGACCTCTTCCTCTTCGGCGCCTCCGCGCTGCTGGTGATCGCCGCCGCCTGCGCGGGCCTCCGCCCCTACGGCCTCGGCGACCCGCGGCCCTCGCTGCGCAGCGTGCTCGCCTGGCCCATCGCCCTCGCGCTCCCGCTGCCGCTGCTCTTCGCGAGCCCCTTCACGCTGCTCAACGTCCCCGCCGCGGAGCGCTTCACCACCCTCGACTCGGCGCGCCTCTGCGGGCACTCCTTCCTCGGGTTCACCACGCTCGCGTACCGCCCGCACGTCGTGGTGGCGACCTTCTTCCTCGTCGCCGTCGCCTCCGCCGTGCTGCTCCGCGCGCGCCCCGACGCCGACGACCGCGACGCCCCGCGCAGCGCCCTCGCCATGGTCGCCTCCGCCGCCGCGCTCGCGCTGCTCGACGAGGCCTCGCTCGCGCTCCTCGCGGGCGCCCTCGGGGTCACCTGGCTGCTCGTCCCTCGCGCGGTGCACCCCAGCCGGTGGCGCGGGGCGCTCATCGTCGCCGCCGTCGCCGCGGCGCTCCCGCTGGTGAGCCGCGCGCTCGCCGGGTCGCTCTCCCCGGGCGGCCCCGCCTCCGTGGTGGAGGTCATCCCCGCGCGGCACATCGCGCTCTTCGAGGGCGTCGTGCCCTTCACCGACCGCGCGCGCTTCATCGAGGTCGCGAAGCACGACTGGTTCCCCTTCTACGCGACGGTGCTCTGCCTCGCGATCACCGCCGCCTGGACCCGCCGTCGCGACGCCGTCGCCGCCTTCGTCTTCGTGACGGCGGTGACCGTCGCGGGCGTGATGGCGTCGCTCAAGGTGGAGGTCAACCACGACGCCACCGAGGGGCACCGCTTCCTCACCGCGGCGCTGGTGCTCACCGCCGCGGTCGGGGCCTTCGTCGTGGGCTCCGCGCGCGGCGCCTTCCTCCCGCGCGCGGCCCTCGCGGCGGCCCTCGCGCTGAGCGGGCTCTCCGGGTGGGCGTGGTGCCAGAGCTTCCTGCGCCAGCGCTTCCAGCCGGGGATGATCCCCCGCGAGCGCGCGTGGGCCGGCGCCGCCGACCCCTTCCGCATGAACTGCGACGTCGACGTGGGCGCGCCCCGCCGGTCGCGGCCGCCGGTGGAGTACGTCGAGGCCTCCATCGCGGTGCGCTACACGGGCTGCGAGCGCGTCCGCCTGCCGGGTCGGCCGTCGACGTGGAGCCTCACCGTGGTGGGCCCCACCTTCGGCGGAGAAGCGCGCGCGCAGCTCTCGGCCGCCCCGGAGGCCGACCAGCCCGTCGCCGTGGTGTGCGCGAGCGACCCGGCCGCGAGGGAGCCCGTCTGCACCTGGGCGCTGCGATCGCTGCGCTGCGAGGCGCTCGGGGGTGGGGTGATGATGCGGTGCCAGCTCCCGCGCGAGCGGCGGGCGGCGTTCTACCAGGAGCTGTGACGGAGGATCAGAGCGGGCAGGCGGTGCCGTTGGGGCTGTACCCGCGCGGCTGGCAGAACTCCGGGTGCGCCGAGGAGCAGTAGCGGCAGTCGACCGGGAAGTCCTGGCCGAGGTTGCACGACGCCGGGCCGATGAGCGGCATGCCGTTGTTGCAGTCGCGGCCGATGCCCGTCGTCATGGTGGCGGGCGAGTCGGAGTCCACCGGGAAGGTGATGAGGCAGCCGCAGCAGACCGTGACCGGGAAGTAGAACGGCGTCGACTCGACGTCGTTGCCGCCGAGCGACGCGCCGAAGGCCGTGAGCTTCACGAGGATGGTGCGGTTGACCGACACGACCCGGACCACCGGGCAGCTCTCGTTTACGCCGGTGCTATCGATCTGACAGACCGCCCCCCGGAGCGCAGAGGCGACCTGCGGCGGGATCACCTGGATGTTCGCCCACGCATAGCCGGGCGTGGTGGCCGTGATGGCGGCCGGCACCACGACGTTCTGGTAGACCGAGAACGGAGGGCCGACCAGCGGGCCGTCGGGCGAGCCCTCGCGCAGCTCGACGACGAAGCCCTGGATGTTGAGGGTCGAGGTCTCCGCCCGCAGTTGGTCCATGCTGGCGCGGGTGATCAGCTGGTTGGCGATGAGCGGGGTCATCGTGTAGTAGTCACGCAGCGCGACGTCGAGCGTGCCTGAAGGGATGCTCTGTGCGAACGGGTCGGGGGTGACCATGCACACCGCTCCGGCGACCGTCGGCGCCTGCACCTGCCGGATGTAGACCGACACGGTGTTGTCGACACAACCAGCCGCGGAGGTGAGCACGCCGCCGAGGACGAGCGCGCCGAGGAGGGGGCGCGATGCGTTTAGCCTGTTCCACATGACGCGGATGATAGGCCAACCCACGGGGGCTCAACGAATTTCAATCACCGCCCGCAGCACGTGCGTCATCTCCCGGGTCGGCACGGCGGCGACCGTCCCCTGCCCCGGCCCCGAGACCAGGGCCGCGCGAAGCCCGGCATCCTCGCGTTTTTTGTCGAAGCGCAGCGCCGCCAGCGCCACCTCCCGGTCGGCCCCGATCGCCCTCGCGAGCCCCAGGGCGTCCATCAGCCCCTCCACCCTCCGGCGGAGCTCTCCGCTCGTCACCCCGAGCGCCTCGCCAAGGCGCAGCTCGGCGCGCATCCCCGCCGCCACGCAGTCGCCGTGCAGCGCCCGATACGCCGCGCCCGCCTCCAGCGCGTGGCCCACGGTGTGACCGAAGTTCAGCAGCGCGCGCGGCCCCGCCTCGCGCTCGTCCTCGGCCACCACGTCGATCTTCGCCTGCACCGCGCGGCGGATCATCTCGTCGATGGCCCCGCCCGGAGCGAGCCTCGCGCGGTCGCCCGAGGGGCCGAGCTCCGCGGCGTGCGCTTCCATCCAGTCCAGCAGCGCGCCGTCGCGCACCGCGGCGATCTTCACCACCTCCGAGAGCGCCGCGCGGTGGTGCCGAGGCGCGAGGGTGGCCAGGGTCGCGGGGTCGATCCACACCAGCGACGGCTGGTGAAACGCCCCCACCAGGTTCTTGCCCGCGGGCAGGTCGACCCCGGTCTTGCCGCCGACGGACGCGTCCACCATGGCCAGCAGGCTCGTGGGCGCCGACACGTACCGCACGCCCCGCAGCCACGTCGCCGCCGCGAACCCGCCCACGTCCGTGACCACGCCGCCACCGACGCACGCGATCACCGCGCGGCGGTCGGCGCCCTGCGCCCCGACGGCCTCCCACACCCTCGCCACCGAGCGCAGCGTCTTGCTCCGCTCGCCGGGCCGCAGCACCACCCTCACCGGGCTCCCGCCGAGCGCGCTCTCCGCGGCCCCGCCCCAGTGCCGCGCCACCGTCGCGTCGGTCACCACGGCGGCGGTCACCAGCCCGGTGATCTCCTGCGAGAGGCCGTCGAGCGGCCCGACGCACACCCGGTAGCTCCGCTCGCCCAGCGGCACCAGCATCGGCAGCGCGCTGCGCGCCTGCGCCGCCACCGCCTCCGCCACCGCGCCGACCGGACCCGCCGCGGCGACCGTCGCGTGCGCCTCGGCGTAGGCCGATCGCCGCGCCTCGAGCAGCGCCTCCAGCGCCCCCGCGCCGCCGCGCAGCAGCGGTCGCTCGACCCCGCCCGCGAGCCGCGCCCGCAGCGCCTCGACGGGGGCCGCGAGCGTCACCACCCGCGCGCGCCGGAGCGTGTCGCGCCGTGTCGCCCGGTCGACCAGCGCGCCGCCGCCGACCGCGACGAGCACCCGCTCTCCCTCCAGCGCACGCCGGAGCGCGGCGCGCTCGCGCTCACGAAACGCCCCTTCACCCTCCCGGGCGAAGAGCTGCGCGACGGTGGCCGAAGCCTCGGCCGCGATGACCTCGTCGAGGTCGACGAAGCGCCACCCGAGCGCCGCCGCGGCCAGCGCCCCCACGGTGCTCTTGCCGACCCCCGGCGGCCCGCTCAGGACGCAGCGCAGCGCCGCCCGCTCAGCGCCCGGCGAGCTGGTCACGGTAGCCGTCCAGGTTGCGGAGCAGCTCGCGCATGGAGTCGCCGCCGAGCTTCTCCAGCAGCGCGTCGGCCAGCGTGAGGCACACCATCGCCTCGAGCACGACGCCCGCCGCGGGCACCGCGCACACGTCGCTGCGCTCGGTGTTGGCCGGCGCGGCCTCGTGGGTGCGCACGTCCACCGAGGCGAGCGCGCGGCGCAGCGTCGAGATGGGCTTCATCGCGGCGCGCAGCACCAGGGGCTCGCCGTTGCTCACGCCGCCCTCCAGGCCGCCCGCCCGGTTGCTCGCGCGGGCGTACGCGCCGTCGACGTACACGATGGCGTCGTGCACCGCCGACCCGCGCGCCGCCGCGGCAGACCAGCCCTCGCCGATCTCGACGGCCTTGATCGCCTGCACGGACATCGCGGCCTGCGCGAGGCGCCCGTCGAGCCGACGGTCCCACTGCGCGTAGCTGCCGAGGCCCGGGACGACGCCCAACGCGACCACCTCGACGACGCCGCCGAGGGTGTCGCCCGCGTGCGCCGCGGCGAGGATCTCGGCGCGCATCGCCTCCTCCGCGCCCTCGTCGAGGACCCGCAGCGAGGAGGCCTCGACGCGGTCGGCGAGCGCACCGCCGGGCACCCACGCGCGGGGGTCGGCCTCGGCCCCGTCGCGCACCGGGCCGATGGAGAGCACCCGCGAGCGCACCGCCACGCCGCACTCCTCGAGGACGCGACGCGCCACCGCCCCGGCGGCCACCCTCGCCGCGGTCTCCCGCGCGCTCGCCCGCTCGAGGACGTCGCGCAGGTCGGCGCGGTCGTACTTGAGCGCGCCCGGCAGGTCGGCGTGCCCCGGGCGCGGCGTGCTCACCGGCTCCGGGGTGGCGGCGAAGGGCTCCGGGCCCATGCGCCCCTGCCAGTTGGCGAAGTCGCGGTTGATGATGCGCAGCGCGATGGGGGAGCCGAGGGTCTCCGCCCCGCGCACGCCGGCCTCGATGGCGACGGCGTCGCGCTCGATCTTCATGCGACCGCCGCGGCCGTAGCCGCGCTGTCGCCGCGCGAGGTCGCGGTCGATGTGCTCGGCGAGGAGGGCGAGGCCGGCGGGGACGCCGTCGAGCAGTGCGAGGAGCGAGGGCCCGTGGGACTCCCCGGCGGTGGACCAGCGAAGGTGGGGCATTGGAGAGTGGGGGGGGGTCGCGGAGGGGATTCTTGGGGGCGCCGCGGGCGCGGCGTCAACCCGGCGGGCCGATCAGCGGCCGAGGGACTCGGCGCGGTTCACGATGCGCGGCGTGATGAAGATCAGCAGCTCGGTGCGGCGGTCGCTCTGGCGGCGGCGCTGGAAGAGCGCGCCGAGGATCGGGATGTCGCCGAGCACCGGGACGCCCTCCACGTTGCGGCCGGTGTTGCGGGTGTAGATCCCGCCGATGACCGCGGTGCGACCGTCCTGGATGAGCAGGTCGGTCTCGGCCTCGCGGCGGAGGATGGTGGGGTCGCCGCGGGCGCCGGTGTTGTTGAAGTCCGGCTCGTCGCGGTTGACGCGGACGTGCAGCGAGATCGACCCGTCGGCGGTGACGTGCGGGCGCACCCGGAGCTGGAGCTTCGCCTCCTGGAAGGCCGTCTGGATGCCCGCGGCGCTCACCTGCGAGTAGGGGATGAGGGTGCCCTGCGCGATGGTGGCCTCGCGGTTGTCGAGCGTCAGGATGCGCGGCGAGCTCACGATGCGCAGCACGCCGGTGCTCTCCGCGGCGGAGAGGCGCACGTTGAGGTTGAGCCCGCGCCCGATGGAGCCCAGCGTGAAGCCGAGCGCACCGCCGGCCCCGGCGCCCGCGGCGGCCGGGAGGTTGACGGCGAAATTGGGGTTGGCGACGCGCTGCTGGGTGAGCGAGAGACCGCCCGTGGGCGAGTTGGGGTCGCTGGCGCCGCCGATGACGCTCAGGTCGCTCGGGAAGGTCAGCCCGGTGGGGTTGCCCGTCGCCGCGAGGAACCCGAGGTCACCGCCCCACTGGATGCCGACGTCGCGCGAGAAGGTGCTCGTCGCCTCGACGATGCGCGCCTCGACGAGCACCTGCGGGGTCTGCGTGTCGAGCGAGCGCACGAGCTGCTCGACCTGGTTGAGCGAGCCCGCCACGTCGCGGACGATGAGCATGTTGGTGCGCTCGTCGACGGAGAGCGTGCCGCGCGACGTGAGCAGCTCGCGCGCCCGGGGCGCGACCTCGCCGCCGAGCGCGTAGCTCACCGGGATGAGCCGGGTCTCCAGGGGCTCGAGGGCGACGTTCTGCTTGGCGCGCTCGATGGCGAGCTCGCGCTCCTTGTCGAGCACCGACT
This sequence comes from Myxococcales bacterium, assembly GCA_030652255.1. GTDB lineage: Bacteria > Myxococcota_A > Polyangia > Polyangiales > SCUS01. Next base: position 9,587 of record JAUSAZ010000012.1, read on the forward strand.
GCGGCGCGATGCGGATGATGTTGCCGTCGCGCTGCATGCCCAGCGAGCGGGCGGCGAGGATCACCTCCAGCGCACGGTCCCAGGGCACGTTGTGCATGCGGATGGTGACGTTGCCGGCCACGTCGTCGGAGGTGACGATGTTGACGTTGCCCACCTCCGCGAGGAGGCGAAGCACGTTGTGGATGTCCGCGTCGCGAAGGTCGATGTCGATACGGCGTCCGGTGCCGACGGACTGGCCCCGCGCCCCGTTGATCTGCATGGGCACGGTCGACAGGAACCCCGCCTCGTCGGCGCGCGCGGCCCCGACGACCTCCGCGGACTCGCGCGCCACCACCCGCGATGTCGCTCGGGTCGGCGGGGGGTCGTCCGACGGCAGCATCTGCGCGGAGGACGTCCGCGGCGCGACGAGCGCCGCGACGAGGAGAAATAGGGGCCCGGCGAAACGCCACGGAAGCGCGTGTGCGTGCCGGGGGCCATCAGACGGCATGGGACGGAGCCGGTTCATCCAGGACCTCACTCGGGTTTCGCCCTGACGGTATCGGAGGGCGGCGGGCGAACCCGCATTTCTCTCAAAAATTATCGACTCGACTGACCATTGGCAGGAGCTCTCCCCTCCTCGCGCTCCGCCGGGCGGAGCTCCACTCCGCCCCCCGTTGTTCTCGGGGGCGCGATGCGTAGCTCGCTCGGGGGGGGCGGCAGGAGACGGGCGGTAGGAGGCTCAGCGCAGCGGCGACTCGCCGCCCGTCGTCACGATGGGCGGCGGCGTGCTCGGGAGCGGGACCAGCGTGGGCCCCGTCTGGGTAGGCGCGGCCGGGGGGGGCGCCTGCACGATGACCGTGGTGGTCGTGGTCGGGGCGCCTTGAGCGCCCCCGGTGGTGGTCGTGGTGCCGGGCCGAGCCGAGCCGGGGCCCGGGGCGCCCGACGGCACGCTCGACGGCAGGAAGCTCGGCGCCGGGCCCCCGACGCCCGGGATGGGCATCCCGAGCGCGGAGCCGACGGACGGCGGCGGCTGCGCCTGGGTGCTCGAGACGCCCTGCGACGCCATCGCGACGGCGCGCTCGACCACCTGGGCGTTGGGGTTCAACGGGTCTTCGCGCTCGAAGACCACCTCCGCGGGGATCTCCGCGAGCGCCCCGTCGGGCGTGCGCCGGAGCCGGGCGGGCGAGATGCGCGCGACGCGCCAGTGCACGGCGTAGTCGGTGCGGCCCTCGACGTTCGAGCGGATGATCTCCTGCCGCCCGACGTACATCCCGCGCCGCAGGATGGTGCCGGCGTTGGAGGGGTCCTTCACCATCGCGTAGGGGCTGTCGGTGCCGAGCACCACCGCCACGAGTCGGAGCTCGTCGAGGGAGAAGCGCGGCAGCACGACGGAGCGCGAGTCCGTGGTCGTGATGATGTCGATCCGGTTGCTGAAGCGCCGGAACGGGTCACGCACCTGGAGGCTCTCCACGAAGGACTGGTCGGTCACGGGGATGGGCGGCGGGCCGCCCGCGTCCCCCTGGCCCGGGGTGGCGCGCCGGTTGGCGTTGTTGGCCCCGGTGCGCGCCGTGCTGTTGGCCGCCGGCGCCGCCGGGGGCGGCGGCGGCGGCGGGTCTTCGCAGCCGGCTGCGCCCATGGCGAACGCGAGCGACCACGCCGTCGAGCGGCTCTGCCAGCGCTTCATCGCGCACCTCCAGCCGCGGCCGCGGGGGCCGCTCCGGGGGTGGCCGGGGCGCTGGTGGTGCCCACGCCGCGGAAGGTCGTCGCCAGGAGGGTCGCCGACAGGATCATGTCGTGCGTGTTCGGGTCCTCCGTCGGCGTCTGAAGCTTGATGTTCTCCATGTTGATGACGCGCGGCAGCTGCGAGACCGAGTGGAAGAAGCGCGCGAGGGACAGGTAGGTGCCGTTGACCTGCATCTGCACCGGGATGCGCGCGAAGTATCGCTCGACGCGCTCGTCCACCGGCTGGATCAGCCGGATCGAGAGCCCGCTCGCCTCCGCGAGCGCGTTGATGCTCCGCATGAACCCGGGGATGTCCGGGTCGTTGGGCAGCACCGACTCCAGCGACTGGGCGTGCACCCTCGCCCGCGCCAGCTCCGCAACGTCCGTGTTGTACCGCCGGAGGTTCTGCTCCTCCCGCACCCGCGAGGCGGCGAGCTCGGTGCGCCGCGCCTCCTGCTGCGTGCGGTCCTGGTCCAGCGGGTCATACAGGAGGAAGTAATAACCGGCGAGCACGCCGATCACCGCCACCACCCAGACCACTACCAGCAGCACCGTCTGGTTGACCCCGCCGAGGCTCAGGCCGCCGCTCTTCTTGGCCGCCATGTCAGTACCTCACCCTCGCGCTGATGGTGAACTGCTGCACCGGCAGGCCGTTGGTCGCCGTGGCCGCCTGGGCGCGCTCGAGGCGAACGTTCTGGAAGTACAGGCTCAGCTGCATCCTGCGCATCGCCTCGCCGACGTCGTCGGCGGTGCGGCCCTCGCCCTGGATCTTCACCGTGCGGTTCTCCTCGTCGAAGCTCGTGAGCCAGAGCCGCTTGGTGTCCCAGGTCGTGCTCCAGAGCTGATCGCGCAGGCCGCGGGCGCGGAGGTTCTCGACCACCGTCGGGTCGGCCGTGGGCGCGCCGTTGGTGGAGAGGATGTGGGAGATCTCCAGCAGCATCGAGGTGGGGCCCGTGCGGGCCGCCTGGAGCTGCTGGATCGCCTCCTCGCGGCGGTGGATCTCCGCGAGCTCGTCGAGGATCTTCTGGTGATCCGCCACGCGACCCTTGATGGCGTCGATCTCGCTCTGGGTTCGGGTGTTGGCGTTGCGGATCGCGTCCACCTCGCTCACCTGCGACGTGTGGAACAGGAACAGCCCGCTCAGCAGCAGCACCAGCGACCCGATGACGCCGACGAGCAGCATGTTCGGGACGCCGGACCCGCCGAGGCCCGCCTGCGGGCGGCGCCCCTTGTCGTCTGGCAATAGGTTGATCTTGAGCATCGTCTCGGTCCCTCTACGCCTTCTCGCGGTCCTTGCGCAGCGCCAGCCCGATGGCCACGGCCACCTGCGCGCGGTGCAGGTTGAGCAGGTCGCCGTTGACCTCCTTCAGGTCGACGGCGATGTCTCGAAACGGATCGAGCAGCTCCACCGGCGCCTTCGTGCGGCGCTCGATGGCGGCGCCCACCTCGGGGATGTTCGCCGTCCCGCCGGAGATGTAGATCCGCGAGATCTCCCGCTCGCCGCTCGTCGCCAGGTAGAAGTCCAGCGAGCGCAGGATCTCGCCGCTGAGCCCCTCGCACACCTGCCGCACGATCTGCGGCACCTCGTTGGGCACCACCGAGCGGCCCGTCGACGCGCCCTGCATCACCGCGCCGGTCTTGTACGTCTCGGCCTCCTCGTAGGAGATGCCGAGGCGCTTCTGGATCTCCTCGGTGATCGCGTTGCCCCCGTTGATGATGTTGCGCGTGAACGCGGGGATGCCCGCCGACAGGATGTTGATGGTGGTGAGCGTCGCGCCGATGTTGATCAGCGCGATGGTGCCGTCCTTGGGCAGCCCGTAGTTCACCTCGAAGGTGTTCTGCACGGTGAAGGCGTCGACGTCGATCACCATGGGCTTCAGCTTCGCCTCGCGGGCGACCTGCGCGGTGTCGTTGATCTCGTCCTTCTTGGCCGCCACGAGCAGCACGTCCATCTGCCCCTGCTCGCTCCGGCTGCGCAGCACCTCGTAGTCGATCTGCACGTCCTTGATGTCGTACGGGATCTGCTGCTCGGCCTCCCAGTCGATCTGCTCGTCGAGCTCCGCGGGGCTCATGAGCGGCAGCGTGATGCGCTTGATGATCACCGCGTGGCCGGACACCGCGAGCGCCACCTCGCGGCGCTTGATCTTGAGCTGCGTGAAGAGGGCGTTGAGCCCCTCGAGCACCGCCGCCGTGTTCATGACGTGCCCATCGACGATGGTCTGCGGCGGCAGCGGGTGGTACCCGAAGCGCACGAGCGTGCGCTTGCCGCGCACGTCCTTGAGCTGACAGACCTTGATGGAGCTCGAACCGATGTCGACGCCGACGAGATAGTTGCCTTCGGCCATCCGCGTTCCTTGAAGCAGCGCCGTGAGGTGGACGCTGATCCAAGCCATTCAAGCACCCGCGTGTCTCGCGGGTCAAAACTTGATCGGACAACCGACCATCGAGGCGGGAGCTCTACCGCTTCGCGCCCCTGGCCGCCGGCTTCGCGGGCGCCTCGGCCTCGTCTTCGCCGATGTCGATGTCTTCGAGCCGGGCGACGCGCACCTTCGTGGAGCCAGCGTCTTCGCCCTTTCCATCATTGTCCAACTCGATGAGCGACGCGTAGAGCGTGGCAAACATCGGGGCCATGATGAGCGGCTGCTGGTAGAGCTGCGTGGGCGTCGACGCGCCGGCGGGCAGGCTCCCGAGCAGCGCCGTGAAGTCGATGGCAGAGCCGGTGAGCACGACCGCGCCGAGGGCGTAGAGGCCGCAGCCCACCGCGATGCCGAATACACCACGGAGTAAAGCCTCGATCCACGCGCCGGGCTTCCACAGCGGCTTGCCCGCGACGACCCCGGTGATGGCCCCGAGCACTCCGTAGAGGAGGTACCCCCAGAACCCGCTCACGCTCCCGATGTGCGCGAGCATGTAGAGCGCGACGGCCATGCCCCCGCCGAGGATGAGGCCCTTCAAGATTCCGATGATCAGGCGCTTCAGCATGGGGTGGTGACGAGGTTGTCACGCGCCCTCCGCAGCGGCAACCGTCGCGGCGTCGTGGGAGGAGGTGTATCGGAGGGGGAGCGGCGGGTCAGAAGCTGGGCGCCGCGCCGGTGGGCACGAGCTGGGCCGCGACGGACCCCTGCCCGTCGACGCCGTCGATGCGCAGCGTGAAGAGCGCCTCGAGGTGGACTCCGTCACCCGCGGGGCGGGCCTCGGAGATGCCGACGACGCGGCAGGTGCCGTCGCCGAGGCGGGAGGTCTCGAGGATGAGCGGGCGCGAGGCCGCGAGGCGCGAGATGGCCTGCGTGGCCGAGAGCCATGAGCCCTGGGTGCCTTCGCCCGCGAGGCGGAGGAGGCCGGCGTGCGCACCCGGTGCGTCGACCGCCGCGAGGATGCCCTCGGCGCCGGTGACGCAGTGGTGGAGCACCGCGCGCGCCGTCGCGGGCGTGGTCTCACCGAACACCAGCCGGTGGGGCCGCATGCGCACCGCCGCGTCGACCGCCGCCGCGCTGTCGCCCTCGGCGTGGAGCACCGCGGCGTCGCGGCGCACCCGCGCGAGCTCGTCGCGGGCCTCGACGATGGCGATGCGGTCGGTGGCCGGGAGCGCCGAGAGGAAGGCCGACAGCAGCGTGGTGCGCCCGGAGCCGGCGCCGCCGACGACGAGCACGTTGCGCCGCGACTGGAGCGCGTGGTGGATGAGCGGCAGCGCGTTGGACGAGAGCGCCCCGCGCGCGGCGAGGTCGTTGAGGGTCGGGGCGCGGGCCGGGGCGCGCTCGACGGAGGCCACCGGGCCGTTGATGGCGACGGGCGGAAACACCGCCACGAGGCGGGCGCCGTCGCGGAGGATGGCCTCGATGGCCGGGCGGCCGCCGCGGTCGACGCCGTGCGAGCGCAGCAGGCGGTCGATGCCCTCGACGGCCGCGGACGACGAGGAGAAGCAGTAGCCCGACGGGCCCACGACGCCGCTCCGCCCGACGGACACGATGCCCGTGGACTCGACGACGATGGTAGTGATCTCGCCGTCCTCGATGAGGGTGTCGAAGGGGCCGGCGCCGGCGATCTCGGCGAGCGCGTCGCGGGTGAGCCGCTCGGGGGTCACGCCGTTGGGGAGGTTGGGCAGGCTGCGCGCCGCCTGCTCGACGGTGGGACGCAGGCGGGCCCGGGCGACCTCGTCGCCGACGGCGGACTCGGCGCCCCGGCTGCGGGCGCCCCGGACCACCTGGGCGAGCAGCTCCTGGTACTCATCGACCGCCTGGCCGGAGGGCCGTGAGGCGGCGCGCACCGGCGCCACCGCCGCGGCGTGCGAGGGCGGAGCGCCGCTGGGGATGGACGCCGGCTCGAGCGGGCGCGACATCGCGACGGCCGCGGCGACGTCGGGCTGACGCGTCGGCTCGTCGAGGTTGGGGGCCATCGGGATGACCTCCCGCTGAGGCATCTCCGCGGGCGTCGGCATCGCCGCGGCGGGGGGCGGAGCGCCCGCAGGCGCGCCCACAGGAGGCATTCCATGCGGAGCGAAGGGGGACGCGGGGCCACCGAAGGAGGGAGGCGGCGCGCCATAACCCTGCGGCGGACCGCCGAGCGACGGAGGAGGACCGCCGAGCGACGGAGGAGGACCGCCGAGCGACGGCGGGGGCGCACCGAAGGACGGAGGAGGACCGCCGAGCGACGGAGGAGGACCACCGAGCGACGGAGGAGGACCACCGAGCGACGGAGGCGGACCACCGAGTGACGGCGGCGGCGCACCGAAGGACGGAGGAGGACCGCCGAGCGACGGCGCTGATCCCATGGAAGGAGGCATCCCGCCCATCGCCGGCGGGGGGGCGCCCAGGGACGGCGCCGGACCCATTCCACCACCCATCGGGGGACCACCCATCGGAGGACCACCCATCGGGGGACCGCCCATCGGGGGACCACCCATCGGCGAATCACCCATCGGCATCGGCGGCCCTCCGGGGCCTCGCGCCCCGATGGGAGGCATCGCACCACCCGAGCCAGGACGGAGCGGCGGAGGGCCACCCACCGGGCCAGCGCCAGGGCTGCCAGGTCCCATCACCGTGCTGCGGGGCGGACCGCCCGGAGGTGACATCGGACCTCCCGGGCGCGCGTCGGGGGGGCCGCCCATCGGACCCGGCGCAGACATCGGGCCGGGAGACGAGCCGCGACCGGCCGGAGCTCCTGCCCCCGGGCGCCCACCGAGCGGCGGCGGGCCGAAGCCCCCACCCGCGCGCGCGGGCTCCGGGGTCTCCGGCGAGTCGTCGTAGCCGCCGTCGTCGACGCCCTGCGGAGCGCCCATGTCGGCCTCGTTGCCGCCGTCGTCGCCCGCGTCGTCCATGGCGCCCGCGAGGTCGCCCATGTCGACGGTGACCACGAAGTCACCGATGTAGATCTTGTCGCCCGGGCGGATCACCGACGGCGTCGTGATGCGACGGCCGTTGAGGTAGGTGCCGTTGGTGCTCTTCAGGTCGGCGACGAAGAAGCGCCCCTCCCGGCAGAACACCTGCGAGTGACGCTTGGAGACGTTGCCCTTCGGCAGGACGATGTCATTCCCAGGGACGCGGCCAACGGTGACCTCGTCCTTGTCGAACTCCATCCGCTTGGGCGTTCCCCCCTTCTCCGTCACGTTCAGCGTCAGCATCGCGGCAACTTCGCTCCTCTTCGGTGCGCATCGTAACCGATTCCGTACCGGGAATGCCTAGCAACTTGGCGACGTCGCGGAGATCCCCCGGAGCACCCGCAGCGTCCCGTCGCTCGCGCCGCCCACGCACACCGGCGCGCCCGATGGATCGAGCACGAGGCAGGTGCCCTCCACGCCGGGCGGCGCCGACACCGGCCGGCCGAAGCGCAGCGCCCGCGCCGTCTCCTCGTCCACCGTCGCCGTGGGCATCCAGCTCGCGGCCCGCGACCACCCCTCCACCGCCGCCCGGACCTCGTCCTTCATCGCGTCGTCGCCGCGCGCCGCGATCATCAGCGCCGCGCCGTCGAAGGCCCCGTCGAGCGTGAAGCCCCCCGAGCGCGTGCGCCGCAGCGCCGTGAGGTGCCCGCGGGTGCCGAGCGCGAGCGCCAGGTCACGCGCAAGGGAGCGCACGTAGAAGCCCTTGCTCACCGCCACCGAGAGCGCGCACTCCGGGGGCTCGGCGCGCACCGCGGTCACCACGGCCTCGCGCAGCACGACCTCCCGGGCCTCGGGCACCACCACCTCGCCGCGGCGCGCGCGGGCGTGCATGGCCTCGCCGTCGACCTTGATCGCGCTCACCACCGGCGGCACCTGCGAGATGGTCCCGACCATGGCCGCGAGCGCGGCCTCGATGGCGTCGCGGGTCGGCGCGAGGGTGCCCTCCGGGGCGCGCGCGATCACCTCGCCCTCCGCGTCGAGGGTGTCGGTCTCGGCGCCGAAGCCCACCGTGGCGTCGTAGGCCTTGTCGTCGGCCGAGAGGTGCGCCGAGAGCTTCGTCGCCTCGCCCAGCATCAGCACCAGCACGCCCGTCGCCATCGGGTCGAGGGTGCCCGCGTGGCCCACCTCGCGCTGGCCGAGCGCGCGCCGCGCCGCCGCCACCACGTCGTGGGACGTCGGGCCGCGCGGCTTGTCCACCCGCAGCACGCCGTCGATGGGCGGTCGCCGGGGCGGCACCGGTCAGTCCGGCTCGCCGGGCTTCGGGTCTTCGCTCGGGGCGGGCGGCGGGGCCTTCAGCTCCTCGCCCACCTCGCGCAGGAGCGCGTCGAGGCGCACCAGGTCGTCGCGGTTGGCGTCGAGGGAGAAGTGCAGCTCCGGCGCGTGCCGCAGCCCCAGCCGCGGCGCGAGTTTCGATCGGATCATGGACGCCAGCTTGTCGAGCCGGCGCCCCGCCACCTTCGCGCGGATCCCGCCGGGGTCGTCGCCCATCAGCACGAAGCCGACCTGCGCCTGCGAGACGTCCTCCGCAACCTTGGTCGCGGTGATCACCACGCCCTCCAGCCGCGGGTCGCGGAACTCCTGCGACAGCATCACCGCGAGCTCCTGGGTGATGCGCGAACCGACCCGCGCCGCGCGGTGTCCGGTCTCAGCCTTCTTCACTGCCACCGAACTTCTCCATCAACCCCGAGGCGTCATCCATCTCGCTGCCGCCCGGGAGCGCCTCGTCGTCGGGGTAGACCACGAAGGCCAGCTCGCGGCCGCTCACCAGCGCGGCGCCCGCCACCGCGGAGCCCACCGCGGCGGTCACCTTGTCGAGCACCTCGTTGACGTGCCCGCGCTCGGTCGAGATCGCCGAGACCGCCAGCGTCGCCACCTGCCAGCGCTCCTGGTCGCCGACCTCGGCCACCGCCACGTTGAAGCGCGCGCGCACCCGATCGACGGCCCTACGCACCACCGCGCGACGGTCTTTGAGGGAGTGGGCCGCGGGGAGGTGCAGCCGCAGCCGGAGGAGCCCGATCACCATCGCCCGATCACTCCGCGCGCCACTGCACGCGCAGCCCGCCGTCGCACTCCACGGCAGCCTTGAGGGCGTCCCGAAGTCCGCGGAGCATCACCGCCGCCAGAAGCTCCGGCTGCGACTCCCGCTCCTCCTCGGTCGGCTCGCGCCGGCCGCTGAGCACCTCGAGCACCGACGCCGGATCGACCTTCCGGCGCTGCTTCAGCTCGAACTCCTCGGCCACCACGCGCGCGATGTAGGCCGCCGCGGCGACGCGCCGGTTCTGCCGCAGGACGTTGGCGACGCGCACCGCCATCTTCTTGCAGCGGACCGGCGAGAAGCGGCCCGAGCGCGGCCCCCGGGCGGACCACTCCCAGGGCTTGCCCGAGACCTCCGTCACGGCGGCCATGACCGCCTCGAAGGGGTCGCGGCCCTCCCAGGGGTAGTCCCACGAGCCCGGCAGCTCATCGCCGTCCTCGTCGAGGATCTGGAACCGAGTCGCGCCGGACATCCGAACCTGCATGGCCACTTCTCAGACCTCTTCCACCGCCGCGGGTCGCCCGGTCAGAGGCGCGCCGCGACCTCCTCGAGCTCGTACACCTCGATGATGTCCGCAGCCTTGATCTCCGGGGTGTTGTCGAGCGCGATGCCGCACTCGAAGCCCTGCGTGACCTCCTTGACGTCGTCCTTGATGCGGCGGAGCGAGCCGAGCTTGCCCTCCCACTTCACGACGCCGTCGCGACGGAGCCGCGCGCGGGCGTTCCGCTTCACGACGCCTTCGGTCACCATGCAGCCCGCCACGACGCCGGTCTTGGTGATGTTGAACACCATCCGGACCTCCGCCTTGCCGAGCGGCTTCTCGATGAAGGTCGGCTTGAGCTGACCCAGCATCAGCGCCCGCACGTCGTCCACGGCCTCGTAGATGATCGTGTAGAACTTCAGCGCCACCCGCGCCTCGTCGGCCGCCGCCTGCGCCTTGCCGGCCGGGCGGACGTTGAAGCCGATGATCACCGCGTTGGACGCCGACGCCAGCTGCACGTCGGTCTCGGTGATGGCGCCCACCGCGCCGTGGATCACCGACACCCGCACCTTCTCCGTCGACAGCGACGTGAGCGCCTTCTTCAGGCCCTCCACCGCGCCCTGCGCATCAGCCTTGACCACCAGGTTGATGTTGATCTGCGCCGCGTCGCCGCTGATGGCCGCCGCGACCCTCGCCGCGAGGTCGTCGCTCGGGCGCGACTCCATCGGGCGCTTGGTGAGCATCTTGATCTGCTCGGCCACCTCCTGCGCCTTGCGCAGGTCGGCCGCCACGTAGAGCTTGTCGCCCGCGGTCGGGACCTCGCTCAGGCCCACGATCTCGACCGGCGTGCTGGGCCCCGCCTTGTCGATGAGCTTGCCGCGGTCGTCGTACATCGCGCGGATGCGTCCGTAGGCCGCCCCCACGAGCACCGCGTCGCCGTTGCGCAGCACGCCCTCCTGCACGAGCAGGCGCGCCACCGGGCCGCGGCCCTTGTCCAGCTTCGCCTCGAAGACGGTGCCCACCGCGGGGCGCTTCGGGTCGGCCTTCAGCTCGAGGAGCTCGTTCTGGTTCGCGAGGTTCTCGAGCAGGTCTTCGATGCCGGTGCGCGCCTTGGCGCTCACCTTCACCACGAGCACGTCGCCGCCGTCGCGCTCGGTGATCACGTCGTACTGGAGCAGCTGGTTGAGCACCCGGTCGGGGTTCGCGTCCGGCTTGTCCATCTTGTTGAGCGCCACCACGATGGGCGTCTTGGCCGCCTTGGCGTGGTTGATCGCCTCGATGGTCGTCGGCATCACGCCGTCGTCCGCCGCGACCACCAGCACCGCGACGTCCGTCAGCTGCGCGCCGCGCGAGCGCAGCGACGTGAAGGCCTCGTGACCCGGCGTGTCGAAGAAGACCACCATCCCCTTCGGGGTGCTCACGCGGTACGCGCGCACCTCCTGGGTGATGCCGCCGGCCTCGCCCTCGGCCACGCGCATCCCGAGGATGGCGTCGAGGAGGGTCGTCTTGCCGTGGTCGACGTGGCCCATCACCGTGACCACCGGCGCGCGGGGCACCAGCGGCGACGGCTCGAAGGTCGCGAGCGCCGTCTTCACGATCTCGTCGAGGTTGAGCGCGACGTCCTCGACCGAGTAGCCGAACTCGTTCGCGAGGATCTTCGCGGTCTCCGCGTCGAGCGTGGAGTTGATGTTCTTCCCCTTCTCGCCCATCTGGATGAGCTTGAGGAGGACGTCCGTCGCCTTGAGGCTCATCCGACGCGCCAGCTCCTGGAGGGAGATCTGCGCCTCGATCTTGATGACCTTCTTGTGCTGCGACATCTCCGTCAGCGCCACGGGCTTGGCGGGGCCGCCGCGCTGGCCGAAGGGGATGGGCTTGAAGCGCCCGGTCTTCGGGTCGAACACGCCCGGCGAGCGGGCGGGGCCGGTGACCATCGGACGACGGATGCCCGTGCCCGAGGCCGCCGGCGGCTTCGTCTCGATGAAGCGGTTGCCCGCGGCCGGGCGCGAGCTCGACATGTTGGACGAGGGCCCCTGGCGGGACGCCTCGTAGACGACCGTGCGCGTCACTGGATCCCAGCGCGCGATGCCGCTCTTCTGCTGCGGGGGCGGCGGGGTGCTCGGGCGCGGCGCCTCGACGGGCTTCGCCTCGACCACCTGCGCGGCCGCGGGCGCCGGACGGATCTCGGGCTCGGCGACGGGCTCGGGCTTCGCTTCGACCACCGCCGGGGCCTCGACCTTCACGGGCTCGGCGACGGGCTCGGCCTTCGCTTCGACCACCGCCGGGGCCTCGACCTTCGCGGGCTCCGCGACGACGACAGGCTCGGCGACCTTCGGGGCCTCGACCTTCGGGGCCTCGGCGACCTTCGGGGCCTCGACCTTCGGGGCCTCGGCCTTCGGGATCTCGGCCTTCGGGGTCTCGACGACCGGCGGGGCCTCGACCTTCGGGGCCTCGACGACCTTCGGGGCCTCGGCCTTCGGGGCCTCGACCTTCGCAGGCTCTTCGACGGGGGCCACGGGCTCGGGCCTCGCGGGCTCCTCGACCCGGGCTTCGGCGACCGGGGGCGCGGCCTCGACCTTCGTGGGCTCCTTCGTCACGGCGGCCGGCGGAGGGGCCTCGGCGACGCGGACCACGGGCTTCGGCGCGACCTTCGGTGCGGGCGCAGGCGGGGGCTCGACGCGCTTGAGCTTCTTCACTCCAGGCGCGACCTCGACCTCGACGAACTGCGCCTGCTTCTCACGAAGCAGGGACGTCCGGATCTGGTCGAGGTAGGCCCCGTCGACCTTCGACATCTTGTTCTTCACTTCAATGCCGAGCGCGCGGATCTTCAGGAGTACGGCGTCCGTATCCATCTTGAGATCCTCCGCGATCTCATAAACCCTCACCGTACCCTGCATCAGTCCTCCAGTGTCCCAAGGCGATCGACCGTCGCGGCGAGCTCCGCCGCGATGCGCGCTTCCCGGATCGCGAGGAGAGAGACCTCCCCGCGGCCGAGCAGCGCGCCGAATTCCTGCTTCGTTGCGTAGGGCGCCGACCGGCGCGCGCCCTCTGCGATGGACCGCGCGTTGCCGCCCGCGTCCTTCGCCACCAGCACCAGGTGCGCCTGCCCCTTGGCGACGGCCGTGTCCACGGCCTCCGCCCCGATGGCCAGCGACTTCGTCCGCGAGGCGACCAGCAGCAGCGAGGTGATCCGCTGCGCCATCGCCGCCCGCAGCTCCGCGAGCAGCGCCCCCGCGTCGAGGTCGCGCCGCGCCTCGACCTTGAGCGACCGCTCGGCCGCGTGGCGCTTCACCATCGTCGCGACGCACGCCTTCGTCGGGTGCACCCACGCCCCGCGCCCGCTCTTCACGGCGCGCGGGTCGAGGGCGAGGCCCTGCTCGGGGCCGACCACCACGCGCACGAGCTCGTCCCGCTCGCCACGCAGCCGACAGGCCACGCAGGTGCGCTCGGGGGACTTCGTGTTCGTGCTGCCCGGCGTGCTCATCACGTCACCCGTCCAGCGACTCGCCGCGCTCGGCGTTCTCGGCCCGGAGCGCCTTGCGGGCCTCCTCGATGACCTTCTGCTCGGAGCTCAGGAAGGTCTGCGCGCCCAGCTTGATCTGCCGCACCTTGCGCAGGCCGAGGCCCGTGTCGCGGAGGAGCGAGTCCTCGTGCGTGGTGTGCAGCTGCTCGACGGTGCCGACGCCCGCGGACGTCAGCAGGTTGATGGTGTGCTCGCCGACGCCGCGCACGAAGAGCAGGCGCTCGCGCTCGCTCAGGGGCTCGGTGCGCCGCGAGGCCTCGCGGATGCGCCGCTGCCGGAGCTCCTCCATCGCGGTCTCCGCCGACGACTTGATGCGGTCGGCGTTCTCCGCGCCGCCCAAGCCCGGGATGCCCGCGAGCTCGTCGGTGCTGGCCTCGGCGACCTCCTCCAGCGAGCGGAAGCCCAGCTTGTACATCGTCTGCGCGATGCTCGGGGTGACCCCGGGGATGAGGGAGAGGGCGTTGATCGACTCCTCCTCCATCTGCTTGAACTTGCTCTCGGAGATGATGTCGAGCTTCCACCCGGTGAGCTGCGAGGCGAGCCGGACGTTCTGCCCCTTGCGCCCGATGGCCAGGGAGAGCTTCTCGTCGGACACCACCAGCTCCATGGCGTGGTCGGCCTCGTTGACCAGCACGCGGGAGATCTCCGCCGGCGCGATGGCGTTGCAGACGTAGCGCGCCGGGTCGCGGTCGTAGGGCACGATGTCGATGCGCTCGCCGCGAAGCTCCTGCACCACGGCCTGCACCCGCGAGCCCTTCACGCCCACGCACGCGCCCACCGGGTCGACGTCGAGGTCGCGCGAGGACACCGCGATCTTGCTGCGCACGCCGGGCTCACGCGCCGCGGCGACGATCTTCACGATGCCCTCGTAGATCTCCGGGACCTCGGCCTCGAAGAGCTTGATGAGCAGCCCGACGTCGCCGCGGGAGAGCAGCACCTGCGGGCCCTTGGCCTCGCGGTCGATGTCCTTCACGAAGGCCACGATGCGCTCGCCGGGGCGGTAGCTCTCGCGCGGGACCTGGTCCTTCGCGCGCAGGATGGCCTCGGTGCGCCCGAGGTCGACGATGATGTCGTTGCGCTCGAAGCGGCGGAAGATGCCGGTGATGATCTCGCCCTTGCGCGAGATGTACTCGTTGAACACCAGCTCGCGCTCGGCGTCGCGCACGCGCTGGATGATCACCTGCTTGGCCGCCTGCGCCGCGATGCGGCCGAAGCCCTTGCGCAGCGTGGAGAGGTTGAGCACGTCGCCCCACTTGGCCTCCTGCTCGGCCGCCTTGCGCTCGTCCTCGCCCCGGTAGAACACCTGGAAGGCCAGCTGCTCGCCGACCTGCGCGTCGGGGTCCATCTTGCGCGCGACGTCCAGGGAGATCTCCTGGTCGGGCTGCGTGACCGTGTCGACCACGGTCATGTGCTGGTAGAGGTCGACCGCGCCGTCGCGCTCGCTGTAGCGGGCGACGAGCTCCCGGGTGCCCCCGAGGTGCTTGCGCGCCGCCGACAGGATCGCGCTCTCGAGCGTGAGCACGAGGACCGATCGCTCGATGCCCTTGTCCTTCGCGACCGCGTCGAGCGTCATGCTCAGATTCAGCGTCTGCTGCGCGGGTGCCTGGGGTGGTTGCTGCTTCGCTGCCATGTCCGTTTACCTTCCAGCCTCGGGCGACTCGTCGCCCGTTGCCTTCGCGACCCCGTCCGTCTTCGGTGGTCGAGGCGCCTTGGGGCCCTTCCCCGGCTTCACCGGCTTGGGGGCTTTGATCTCCAACAATCGCGCGCGGGACACCTGCCGCCGGGGGATCGCGACCTCGCGACCTCCCATCGACACCCGCACCGCGTACCCGTCACCGTCATCCGTCGTGCCGAGGAGCGTGGCCTCGAAGGAGGTCTTGCCCTCGAGCGGCCCGCGCGTCCGGACCTTCATCTCGAGCCCTGCGAAGCGATCGAAGTCCTTGCGGGTCTGCACCGGTCGCTCGAAGCCGGGCGAGCTCACCTCGAGGTCGTAGGCCACCTCGATGCGGTCGTCCTTGTCGAGCAGGTCGGCGACCGCGTGGCTCACCGCCGCGCACAGGTCGGCGGTGGTGCCGGGGTGCGCGTCGTCGGGCTTCACCCTCGGATCGCCCCCCGGGCGGTCGATGTACAGACGAAGAACACCGCGGCCCGGACCCTGGAGCCATTCCAGGGCCACGAGCTCCACGCCGCACGATTCGGCGAGGGGCTCGATCTCTCCGCGGAGCTGTTCAACATCGACGCGCACGCACTCTCCGTTCACCCTCTCCGGGGCCCGAACGGTCGCGCGACCAGCGCCGCCTGCTGACGGACCGCGTCGCCCGCCCCGTTGACCCGCCCGGAGCCTCCCTCCCCGCGACGCACCCTCGGGGAGGGTGGTGGAGGTTCAGGGGACGACCGGACAGGAGCGGAGCATCGGCGAGGCACGGTGATTCCGAGAGAGGTCGGACTCACCAGTCTGCCCCCCACCGCGAACGGGAGGAGCAGAACCGATGGTTCTCGGGGGGGCACCCGGATGGGAAGAAGAGACATCCCCGAGGACGGCGGCCCATGTACCATCGTCCAACGCAGAGCACAAGCGCGCTCTGCGCAGACCGTCAGGGAGCGGGGGTCGTGGCGGCGGGGGTCGTGGCAGCGGGGGTCGTGGCAGCGGGGGTCGGGGCGGCGGGGGCGCTCGCCTCGCCGTCGGGGACGATGCGGAACTCCACCCGGCGGTTCTGCGCGCGGACCCGGGTGCTCGTGCCGGGGGTGACCGGGCGCGTCTCGCCGAAGCCCGTGGACGTGAGGCGCGCGGCGTCGATGCCGTGGCCGGTGAGCCAGGTCACCACGCTCGCGGCGCGGCGCTGGGAGAGCTCCAGGTTGGCCGCGTCGTCGCCCACGTCGTCGGTGTGGCCCTCGACGGAGACGTGCCGGATCTCGGGCGTGGCGGCGAGCGCGTCGGCGACCGCGGTGAGCACCGGGAAGCTCGTGCGCAGCACGACGTCGCGGTTGGGCGCGAAGAACACCGGGCGGTTGATGCGGATCTGCCCGCCGTCGACCAGCACGAGGCCGGGGCAGCCGTTGCGCACCGGGTCGGCGCTCGGGGCGCCGGGGCGGTCGGGGCAGTGGTCGGTGAGGTCGGGCACCGAGTCGCGGTCGCGGTCGGGCGCCGGGCAGCCCGCGCGCGCCGGGTCGGCGTGCAGCCCGATGGGCTCGGCGGGACACTGGTCGGCGTGGTCGAAGACGCCGTCGTGGTCGCCGTCGCCGTCGGGGCAGCCCCCGCGCTCGGGGTTGGGGTGCTCGCCCGCGGGCTCGTTCACGCACTGGTCTTGCGGGTCGAGCACGCCGTCGCCGTCGGTGTCGGGGATGGGGCAGCCCGCGCGCGCCGGGTCGGGGTGCTCGCCCGCGGCCACGCTGGGGCACTGGTCGTCGGGGTCGAAGACGCCGTCGCCGTCGGTGTCCGAAGCGGGGCAGCCGCGGCGCGCGGGGTCGGGGTGGTCGCCCGCGGGCTGGTCGGCGCAGAGGTCGTCGGGGTCGTTGACGCCGTCGTGGTCGCGGTCGGCGGGGGGCGCCGGGCGCGGCGGCGGGGCGTCGGCGACGCCGCGGAAGGCCAGCGTGAGGCCGGCGTGCCAGTACGAGACGTCGGTGCCGTCCTGCGAGAGGGTGAGCGAGGTCTGCGGGCCCGACCCGATGGGGGGCGTCAGCCGGCGGCCGTCGACGATGTACCCGAAGCGGCCGTAGGGGCCGAAGGCGATGCCCTCGGTCACCTGGAACTCGAAGCCGAGGCCGCCGTCGAAGCCCGGCGCGGTGACCGTGCCGGGCAGCGAGGCGCCGCCGTTGGCGTCGATCCAGAGGCGGCCCACGGAGCCCAGCATCGGCTCGAAGCGGAGGCCCGCCGTGATGTTGATGAGCGGGATGTTGTCGCCGAAGGTCGAGTCGCGGAAGAAGTGCCCGAAGGAGCCGCCGAGCTGGATGGCGAGCGGCGTCGAGAACAGGTTGAGCGCGATGCGCGCGGTGCCGACCAGCGCGAGGGTGTCGGTGTTCACCTCGCTGTGGTCGAAGTCGCGGATGGTCGTGCCCGCGCCGGCCTCGAGGCGAAAGGTCCACGGCTGGAGGCGCTGGGCAGCGGCGGTGGAGGGGAGCGCCGTCAGCGCGAGGCTGGCGAGCGCGGCGCACGAGAGGAGGGCGGGGCGACGCATGTTGGTGGGCGCGTGGGTACCACCCTTCGCGCGGCGGTGGAAGGCTCCGCTGGCCACGCCGGGGCACTTCGCCCCACCCCCCGCCACCGGGCGATGGGCTATAGCTTCCGGCGCATGACCGAGCCCACCGCCGCGAAGCCGCGGAGCACCGTGCACATCCGCGTCAACTACGCCGACGTCGACCGCATGGGCCTGCTCCACCACAGCGTCTACCTGAAGTACCTGGAGCGCTCCCGCGAGGAGTACATCCGCCGGCGCGACGGCGCCTACGCCGCCATGGAGGACGCCGGGGTGCTCATCGTCGTGGTCGAGGCCAACCTGAAGTACAAGCGACCGGCGCGCTTCGACGACGTGCTCGCGGTGACCCTCGAGCTCTACGAGGTCGGCGCGGCGTCCATCCGCATCGCCTACGAGGTGCGCCGGCTGGGCGAGGCCGACCCCATCGCCACCGCCACCACCCGCCACGCCCTCATGACCCGCGAGGGGCGGGTGCTGCGGCTCACCGACGAGATCCGCGCGATGCTGACCCGCGACGAGGTCGTGAAGCGCGAGGGGGAGCTCGACTGACCCGCAGCGGGCCGTTGCAATCGCTTCGGCGACGGCTCTACCTTGCGCCCCGGAGGATCCGATGCGCACTTCGAGACTCGCGACCCGCCTCACGCTCGCCGCCGCCCTCTGTCTGGGCACGGCTTCCCTCGCCGGCTGCGAGAACGAAAACGACCCCGCCACGTGGGTCGGCAAGCTGGGCGCCGCCAACAAGCGGCCCGCGGCGATGCGAAGGCTCCGGCAGATGTGGGAGTCCAAGCTCGCCACCACCACGCCGCCCAACAACGTCCGCGACCCCGCGGTGCAGGCCTTCCTCAACGCCGTGCTCCCCACCGTCAACGAGACCTTCGTCGACCACCGCGACGAGCTCGCCGTGCGCAAGGAGGCCATCGAGATCCTCGCGGGCAGCAACGACCCGCGCGCCATCCCCGCGCTGCTCAACGCGCTGGAGTTCAGCCCGGGCAACACCGAGAGCGAGCGCATCGCGCTGCGCGCCGCCCAGGCCCTGAAGGAGCTGCACCCGACCAACAACCCCCAGGTCGTGCAGCGCCTGCTGGCCACCATCGACCGCGCCTCGGGCAACTCCGGCACGGCGCCCAACATCCGCGAGGCGGTCATCCTCGCCCTCGGCGCCATCGGCGACCGCAGCGCCGTCGACGTGCTCGTGCGCACGCTGAAGAAGCCCATCGACCAGCAGGAGATCCGCACCGCCCGGGCCGCGGCGGACGCCCTCGGCATGCTGGGCGACACCTCGCAGCCCGTCGTCGACGCGCTCATCTACGGCCTCTACCTCAACGTCCGCCGCGCCAACGCGTTCAACAACTGCGCCCGCGCCCTCACCCGCCTCGGCGCCGGCGCCGCGGTGCCGCGCCTCATCGCGACCGTCAACGGGCAGAACCCCGAGGTCACGCTGCTCATCAACTCCTTCGCGTCGGTGCCCGGCATGCCGCCGGTGCCGCCGGGGCTGCAGCAGTCCACCGCCATCGACGTGCTGCGCAACTTCGCCGACCGCTCGGCGGTGCCCGCGCTCATCGGCCTGCTCAACAACCGCGAGACCGTCGCCAACGTCCGCGGCGCCGCGGCGGAGACCCTCGGGTACACCGGCCTCGCGCTCCCCGCCGACGCTCCGGAGCGGGGGCAGATCTTCGACGCCCTCTCCACGGTGTTCAACGAGGGCACGCCCGGGGGCGAGGACGACATGGCCCCCACCGTCGCGCCCGCGCTGGTGCTGCTCGGCGACCCGCGCACCGTCGGGCTGCTCGTGCGGCGCATCAGCACCCGCGAGATGAGCGCCCCCACCGCGGTGCCCTACCGCCTCGGGCTGCTCATGCCGCTCGCCAGCGCCGTGCGCCACGACTCCTTCGCGCAGTTCGACGGGCTCGCCACCACCGCCGCCACGCAGCTCGCCGCGATGGTCGCCGCGCAGCCCGACGCGGCCTCGGAGATCGCCCCGGTGCAGGCGCAGCTCGCCACCATCCGCCAGGTGGCCAGCGTCGCCCACGACTGCAACGACGGCGACCTCGCCTGCTACCGCGAGCGCCTCGCCAGCCCGGAGAAGAACGTCGTCCGCAAGGCGGCCTACATGATCGCGTGGACCGGCGGGGACAGCCCCGCCGCGCGCCAGGCCCTGCTCGCGCAGGCCGCCAACCCCGACCTCCTGGTGCGCCGCTCCATCCACGTCGCCATCGACGCGCTCTCGCCCCACGGCTGCGCGGAGTGCATCACCCGCCTCGAGGAGGTGGTCACGAGCGAGCGCGGCCAGGAGAGCAAGTCGCTGCTGCACCTCGAGGCCCAGATGCTCATGGCGCGCCTCCGCGGCCGCACCTGAGTTGCGCGGGGGCCTCCCCCTGGCGTAGGCACCGACGCCCCGATCGCACCACCGATGCCCCCCTCCCTCACCGACCCCGCCGACCTCGTCCGCCGATGGCGCCTCCCCCCGGGCGACCTCGACGCCATCGCCGCCGCGTCCGCGCGCTTCCCCCTCAAGGTCTCCGAGCACCTCGCGGCGCAGCTCGCGGGCGCCCCGGCGGACGACCCGCGCGCGCGGCAGTTCGTGCCCTCGGCGGACGAGCTCGTCGAGCGCGAGGGCTTCGTCAGCGACCCGGTGGGCGACGGGAAGGTGCAGCTCGCCGGCGGCCTGCTCCAGAAGTACCGCGGGCGCGCCCTGGTGGTCGCCACCGCCGCGTGCCCGGTGCACTGCCGCTACTGCTTCCGCCGGGAGTACCCCTACGGCGACGCGAGCGCCGTCAACCACTGGCCCGCCGTGCTCGACGCCCTGCGCGCCGACCCCACCGTGGTCGAGGTGATCCTGAGCGGCGGCGACCCGCTGTCCCTCCCCAACGCCACCCTCGCCCGCCTCGTGCGTGACCTCGAGGGCATCCCCAGCCTTACACGGCTGCGTATCCACACCCGCTTCCCGACCACCTCGCCCGCCCGGGTCGACGACGAGCTCTGCGCCCTGCTCGCGGAGACCCGCTTCGCGCCCGCGGTGGTGGTGCTGCACGTCAACCACGCGGCGGAGCTCGACGAGGTGGTGCGCCCCGCGGTGCGCCGCCTGCGCGCCACCGGCGCGGTGCTGCTGAGCCAGTCGGTGCTGCTGCGCGGGGTCAACGACTCGGCCGACGCGCTCGCGGCGCTGAGCGAGGCCCTCGGCGCCCTCGGCGTGGTTCCGTACTACCTCCACCTGCTCGACCGGGTGCGGGGCGCCGGGCACTTCGAGGTGCCCGAGGCCGAGGGCGTCGCGCTGGTGCGCGCCCTCACCGACCGCCTGCCGGGCTACCTCGTGCCGAAGCTCGTGCGCGAGGTCATCGGCGAGGCCGCCAAGACCGCCATCACCGGCTAAGACCGGCGGGGGGGAGGAGACACCCGCGGTGGACACCAGCGAGTTCGTCATCGTCGACGTCGAGGCAGGCCCCGCCCACGAGGACGGGCTCTCGATGCGCTTCAAGCGCGCCGGGGAGTCGCGCCCGGTGCGGGGGCTCACCCACGAGTCCGAAGAGGGGGTCGGGGGCTGGTGGGACGTGCGGGCCGCCGACTCGCCCGATGCGGCGGTCACCCGTGAGGCGCGGGCGGTGCAGGTCGACGACTCCAGCGACGGGCTCTGCTGGCTCATCGTGGGCGGGGCCCACGGCCTCGTGCTGACCCACCGCGAGCGCGGGGTCACCGAGCGGGCGCCATACCTCCTGCTCTCGCTCCGCACTTCGCTCGAGTAGGTCCCCCTCAGGGCGGTTTCCAGGGAATTTGATCCCCCGTCGGATGGCGCGGCGGGCTTAGAATCCGCGCCGTGGCTGGACGTGACGACGCACGCGGTGAGGCGCTCGAGGAGTTCCTGTCGAAATCGCTGCTGCTCCGGGAGTGCGACGCGGCGGTGATCGCGAAGGTGTCGCCGCACCTGATGATCAGCGAGCAGCCGCCGGGCGCGACGCTCGTGCGGGCCGGCTCCGCCGCGGACGGCATCTCGATCCTGCGCCGCGGCCGCGCGACGGTGTCGCTGGTGCACGCGACCACCGGCGCGAGCACGCCGCTGGAGACCATCAACGCGGGCGACCACTTCGGCGACGTGGGCGCCCTCACCCGGGCCGCGCACCCGTACACCGTGGTGGCCGACGAGGCCTGCGTGGTGCTGCGGATGAAGCCCGACCTGGTCGACGCCCTGCTCTCGCGGGTGCCGCAGTTCTCCCTCGCGGTCGCCCGGCGCCTCGCGGCGCGCTCGGTGCAGCTCGGGGTGATCACCCTCCGCGCGGGCGCCACGCCCCCGTCGGCGATGCGCGCGCCCACCCCGGGGCTCGGCGTCGACGGCCCGCGGCGGCCCGCGCCCGTGCCCGCGGCGGATGCGGGCGGCGCGGTCATCCCCTTCGTCGAGGTGGCGGACTACGACCCGGCGGCGAAGGTGATCGGGATGCTCCCGACGAAGCTCATCCTGCAGCACCGCGCGGTGCCGCTGCGGCTGCAGGGCAACCGGCTGCTCGTGGGCATGGTGCTGCCGCGCAACGCCGCGGCCCTGGCCGACCTGCGCCGGGTGCTGCACACCGTCGACTTCGAGGTGGCGGCGATCTCCCTCGAGGACTTCGCCCACACGGTGCTGCGCCTGAAGCTCGACGGCGCGCGGGGGCCGGAGAACACCCGCGACTCCACGGCGGTGATCTCGCCGGAGTCCCTCACCTTCGACGCCGCGGACAGCGAGCGCGAGGCCGACAAGGCCGTGCGCGTGGTGGGCGACGAGGTCGTGCGCGCGGTCAACCGCATCATCGCGGCGGCGCTCAGCCGCGACGCGTCGGACATCCACATCGAGCCCGAGGCCGGGGGCGTGAAGGTGCGCTACCGCGTGCACGGGATGCTGCAGGACTGGAGCGAGTCGCCGCCGCCGTCCTTCGCGAAGGGCATCGCGGCGCGGCTGAAGGTGCTGAGCGGGCTCGACATCACCAACACCCGCACGCCGCAGGACGGGCGTATCGGGCTGGCGGCGGGGTCGCGGGAGATCGACCTGCGCATCTCGACGCTGCCGAGCAGCCGCGGCGAGAAGGTGGTGCTGCGGGTGTTCGAGGGGGCGGGGATGATGCGCCCGCTGGAGCAGATCTTCTCCGACCCGGGCTCGCTCGGCGCCGTGCGCAAGGCGCTGCAGCGGCCGCACGGGGCGATCATCGTGGCGGGCGCCACGGGGTCGGGCAAGAGCTCGACGCTGTACTCGCTGCTCAACGAGCGGCGGCGGGCGCGCCCGGACACCAACGTGATGCTCATCGAAGACCCGATCGAGTACCGGCTGCCGGGCGTGACGCAGGTGCAGATCAGCGCGGGCCTCGGGTTCTCGCAGGTGCTGCGCGCGGCGCTGCGGCAGGACCCGGACGTGATCGCGGTGGGCGAGACCCGCGACGCGGCCACGGCGCACATGGCCCTGGAGGCCGCGATGACGGGCCACCTGGTGCTCACCTCGATGCACGCCAACGACGTGGCGTCGGTGCTGCAGCGCCTGGAGAGCCTGGAGTGCAGCCGCACGCTCATCGCCGAGGCGGTGTCCTTCGTGGTGGTGCAGCGGCTCGCGCGGCGACTGTGCCCGGGCTGCGTGCGGCTCGACCCGCCGCCCCCGGCGCTGCTGGAGAGCCTGGTGGCGCGCCGGCTCGTCGAGCGCGGGAGCCAGGTCGCGCTGCCGCGCCCGGCGGGCTGCGACCTCTGCCAGCAGACGGGCTACCAGGGCCGCATCGCGGTGGTGGAGTGGTGGCAGGTGACGACGGAGGCGCGCGACTCGCTGGTGGCGGGCGCCCTGCACACCGACGTGCTGCGGGCGGCGGCCGAGGCGAAGGCGTTACAGTCCTTCAGGCACAACGCGGCGTACCTGATGGCCCGCAAGGTGCTCGGGACGAGCGAGGCGCTCATGGCGGTCGCGGGATGAGAGCAGTGGGAGCGTAGTCGGTGGACAACCCGGTCGTCGTCGCGGTGATGCTGGCATTGGCGGTGGGCCTCGTGGTGGTGCTGAAGAGGCAGCGCGCGAAGGCCGCGAGGTCCGCCCGCGGGGAGATCGACGGGCTCGACGAGCTGCTCGCGAAGGGGCGCTACGCCGAGGCCGCGCAGCTCGCGCTGCGGCACGACCGCTACGCCGAGGCGGTCGACCTCTACCTCCGGGGCAACGACCCGGCGCGGGCGGCGCAGGTCGCGGCGCGGGCGGGCAACCAGCGCCAGGCGGCGGAGCTCTACGAGCGCGCGGGCGACCGCGAGCGGGCGGCGGCCGCGTACGAGAAGGCCGGGATGCCCGACCGCGCGAAGGAGCTGCGCGCCGCGGCGAAGCCCGAGGCGACGAAGGCGGGCGCGGCGAAGGCCGAGGAGGGCGACCCCAGGGAGAGGGCGCGCGCGGCGGAGGAGCGCTTCCTCGCGCTGCGGGCGAAGGTCGGCGGCGACCCGGGGCGGGCCTTCGAGGTGCAGCAGGAGGCGCAGCGCGCGGCGGAGGAGCTCATCGCGGTGGGCGAGGTGGCCCGCGCGGCGGACCTCTACCGCGACGCCGACATGACCGACGAGGCGGTGCACCTCTACGTGAACGTGCTGGGCACGCCCGGGCGCGCGGCGCCGCTGGTGGCGGCGCGGGGGTTCCACGAGCGCGCGGCGGAGCTGTACGAGATGGCCGGCGAGAAGGAGCGCGCGGCGATGGCCTGGGCCGACCTGGCGCGCAAGGCGAAGGACCCGGACCGGATGCTCGACCGGGTGGAGGCGCTCTCGCTCGTGGTGGCCAAGGCGGTGCTGCGCGAGCTCACCCGGGCGAAGGTGCTGACCAAGGCGACGGCGCCGCTGCACTACCGCTACGGGATGGTGCTGGAGCGCGACGGCGAGGTCGACCGGGCGATCGAGGTGTTCCAGGCGATGCAGGGCTCGGTGGGCAACTACCGGGACATCGAGCAGCGCGTGCGGCGGCTCGCGCGCGGCGAGGGCGTCTCGATGAAGGCCCCGGGGGTGCCGCGCGACCTGCTCAAGACCTCCCAGGGCACCTTCGCGGTCGCCTCGCCCGTCGACGCGGGCCTCGGGGCCGACGACGCGTCGCGGATGGTGCGCGAGGCCGCCAGCGCCGCCGCCGCGCGGGCCCGCAAGGCGAGCAGCCTGCCGCCGCCGCCCGACCCGAAGGCCGTGACGAAGGCGCTGCCGCAGGTGGTGCACATCACGCAGGTGGTGATCCAGGGCCGGCCCGGGCACCCCGACCGCACGCTCGCGCGCGGCCTGGAGGACAGCCCCATCGGCCTCGGCGCCCTCTACGACGAGTCGGTGCGGGGCGCGAAGGACGGCCCCACCATCGAGTCGCTCGAGCAGATGATCGCGGGGCGCCCCTGCGACCTGGGCAACATCGAGGTGTACTACCGGCTGGGGCTCGCGGCGCTGGCGTCCGGCGACTGGCCGCGCGCGCAGGAGTGCTTCGCCGCGGTGGAGGACGCCTCGCCGGGGTACCGCGACGCGGGCGGCCGGGTGCTCGAGCTCGCGGGCTGGCAGTCGATGCTGGCGCGGCGGATGTCCGTGGTGGGCGCGCCGAGGCCGGCGAAGCTCGACGCGGCGGCAGGGCGCTACGACGTGAAGGGCGAGCTCGGGCGCGGCGGCATGGCGGTGGTGTACCGCGCGACGGACACGGTGCTCGGGCGCGAGGTGGCGCTGAAGTTCCTCGCGGAGGAGCTCGGGGCGCGCACCGAGATGAGGGAGATGTTCCAGCGGGAGGCGCGCTCGGTGGCGCAGCTCAACCACCCGAACATCGTGACCATCCACGACAGCGGCGTCATCGACGGGCGGATGTTCATGGCGATGGAGCTGGTCGAGGGCCGCACCATCGACGCCGTCATCGACGCCGAGGGGAAGATCGCCGTGCTGGAGTCCCTGCGCGTCGCGCGGCAGGTGCTGGAGGCGCTCGATTTCGCCCACGGCCGGCAGATCATCCACCGCGACATCAAGCCGTCCAACATGATGCGCAGCACCGCGGGCCTGGTGAAGCTCATGGACTTCGGCCTCGCGAAGTCGCTCACGCCCGACCTCAAGAGCTCGGTCATCGCGGGCACCCCGGCGTACATGCCCCCGGAGCAGGTGCTGGGCGTCGGCGTCGACTGGCGGAGCGACCTCTTCGCGGTGGGCGCTACGCTCTACGAGATGCTCACCGGGCACCTGCCCTTCGAGGGCCTCGACCGCACGACGCGCCCCATCTCGCTGCGCGACTTCACGCCCGGCGTGCCCGAGATGATCGACAAGATGGTGCTCCAGGCGCTCGAGCCCGACCCCGACAAGCGCTTCCAGAGCGCGGCGGAGTTCCTGGTGCCCATCAAGCGGGTGCTCTTCGCCGTCGAGAAGGCCACCCGCGGCAGCGCGCCTACGGCCATCGAGCCGAGCCAGCCCGCGACCGCCGAGAAGGCCGCCGAGACCGCTGTCACGGCGGCCGCGCCGTCCTTCGAGCCCGTCCCGTCCTTCGCCCCGCCGCCCGAGCCCGAGCCCGCAGCGCCCGAGGTCGTCGCGGCGTCCCCGGAAGACCTCCCGGTCCCGGAGGAGTCCGTCCCCGACACGGGCTTCATCGACTTTGGCGCGCCTGCGCCCGCGCTCGCCGAGACCCTGGTGGCCTTCCCGGCGGCCCCGCCCGCAGCCACGCCCGAGCTCGATCGCGCGCCCGAGCCCACACCCGAGGTCGCGCCCGCCCGGGCGGTGCAGGCCACGGTGACCTACGACCCCTACGAGGGCCTCGACGCCGACGAGCGCGCGGCCCTCTCGCTGCGGCCGGCGCCCCCGGCGAGCCCGGCCTCCACCAAGAAGACCGAGACGGGCATCGTGAATCCCCTGATCGATCCAGCGACCGGGGAGTTCGACCCGTCGCGCTCGTGACAGGTGAACGGCGGCGCCATCGGTGCTACCGCGACGGCCGTGTCACCGCCCCCTGATCCGCCGCCCGCGAAGGACGTCCCGTTCGGGTGGCGCGAGCGATGGCGGGCGGCGCCGGAGGTCGGCGTCAACGCGTGGCGCGCGCTGGGGCTGGTCGCGCGGGCCGACCGCTCGCTGCTGGTGCACCTGCTCTCGGGCCAGATGCTCGACGCCCTGCTCACCATCTCGATCACCGCGGTGGGCCCGAAGATCATCGACGCCATCGTCGCCCGGGCCCCGCGCGCGGCGCTCACCTGGGTGGCGCTGGAGCTCCTCCTCGTCCTCGCCAAGACCGCCGCCACCCAGTGGAACACCTTCACCGGCGTGATGCTCCGGTCGCGCCTCGGGCTGCACGTCAACCTGCTGATCCTGCGCAAGGCCGCGAACGTCTCGTACCCGCACTTCGAAGACCCGGCCTTCATCAACCAGCTCACGCAGGCGCGGCGCGAGGCCACGGCGCGGCCCGTCGACCTCGTCAACCAGCTCCTGGTGGTGCTGCGCAGCGCGGTCACCCTCGCCGGCTACGCCGCGCTGCTCTGGCAGCTGGGCCCGTGGGCCCTCCTGGTGCTCGTGCTCACCGGGGTGCCGCCCTTCATCGCGGAGACCCGCCACGGGCGCGAGCTCTTCGCGCTGCAGCGCGCGCGCACCCAGCGCAACCGCCAGGGGGCCTACCTGGAGACCACCCTCACCACCGAGTCGACCGTGAAGGAGGTGAAGCTCCTCGGGCTCTCGCAGTGGATCATCGACCGCTACCGCGTCGTGCACGAGGGCTTCCACCAGGAGGAGGTGGCGCTGCACCGCCGGCGGGCGCGCTGGTCGGTCGCGCTCTCGCTGCTGTCGTCGGTCGCGTTCTACCTGGCGTACGTGTCCATCGTGCGGGACGCCCTCGCGGGCGCCATCACCCTCGGCGCGATGACGCTGTACCTGATGGTGTTCCGCCAGGGGCAGTCGTCGATGCAGTCGGCGCTCTCGGGGCTCGCGCGCATCTACGAAGACAACCTCTTCATGGCGAACCTGTTCGAGTTCCTGGGGATGCCCGACGACGAGCCCGACGCGCCGCCGGCGGACGGCCTCGACGCCGAGCGCCCCCCGGAGGTGCGCTTCGAGAGCGTGTCGTTCCGCTACCCCGGCGCCGAGCGCGACGCGCTGACGGACGTCTCGCTCACGCTGCACCCCGGCGAGACCGTCGCGCTGGTGGGCCGCAACGGCGCCGGCAAGACCACCCTGGTGAAGCTGCTCACGGGGCTGCACCGGCCCACCTCGGGGCGCATCCTGCTCGACGGGGTCGACCTCGCGACGATGCCCGCGCACGCCTTCCGCGGGAGGCTCGCGGTGGTGCTCCAGGACTTCGCGCGCTTCCAGTTCAGCGTGGCGGAGAACATCGGCGTCGGCTGGCTGCCCGCCCGCGAAGACCGCGCGTCCATCGAGCGCTCGGTGCGCGACGCCGGCGCCGACGAGCTGGTGGCGCGGCTCCCGAAGGGCCTCGACACGCCGCTGGGGCGCGCCTTCGGCGGCGACGACCTCTCGGTGGGGCAGTGGCAGCGCGTGGCGCTCGCGCGGGCCTTCATGCGCCGCAGCGGGCTGCTGGTGCTCGACGAGCCGACGGCGGCGCTCGACGCGGAGGCCGAGCACGAGGTCTTCGAGCGCCTCCAGGCGCTGAAGGCGACGCGCACCGCGGTGCTCATCACCCACCGCTTCTCGACCGTGCGCATGGCCGACCGCATCGTGGTGGTGGACGGCGGCCGCATCACCGAGGAGGGACCGCACGCGGCGCTCATGGCGCGCGGCGGAACCTACGCCGCGCTGTTCAACCTCCAGGCGGAGGGATACCGGGAGATGGGTGGATGACGTTCGATCCGACGAAGGTGACGCCCTACGAGGCGCTGGGCGGCGAGGCGAAGGTGCGCGAGGTCGCGGCGCGCTTCTACGACGCGATGGACGCGCACGAGCCCGCGCTCGCGGCGCTGCACCGGCTCGACGACGCGGGGAGGGTGCACCCCGAGGCGCGGGAGAAGTTCGCGCTCTTCTTCATCGGCTGGCTGGGCGGGCCGCAGACGTACATGGAGCGCCACGGGCACCCGCGGCTGCGCATGCGTCACGCGGGCGTCGAGGTCACCGCCGCGATGCGCGACGCGTGGATGCGCGCGATGAAGCGGGCCCTCGACGAGAGCGGGGTGACGGGGGACGTGCGGGACTTCGTCGAGGCGAAGCTGGGCGACGTGGCCACGATGCTGCGCAACGCGCCGTGACCGCTGATCGGCCCGCGCGTCACTCGGGCATCGGCTCGTCGCGCGCGGGGCGCTCGGCGGTGCGATCGTCGGCGCTGTCGCCCCCTTCGCCCTCCCCCTCGACGCGGCGCGCGTCGGTGCCGTCCCCCCCTTCCCCCTCGACGCGGCGCGCGTCGGGGCCGTCGCCCCCCTCCCCCTCGACGCGGCGCGCGTCGTCCTTCTTGCGTGGGCCCGTGCTCGCCATGGCGTGTGATCCTCTCGTGGCTCGATGTGGTGCCCGGCGGAGGTCGTTACAAGGCCTCGCCGACGGTGCCGCACATGATCCGCATGGCGCCCGGTGTCCACACGCGGAAAGCGCTCATGCGCAGCCGTCGGGCGAGGGCCCACATGCCCCCCGCAAAATGACCCGGCGGCGAGAATGAGCGGGAAACTGGCCCTTCGCGGAGGGGATGGCCGGGCCATAGTGGAGCGTGATGAAGCCCCGCCCCTCACCGACGATCTCGGGTGACCTCGGCCGCACCTCGATCGCCTCGCTGCTCTGGTCGCTCCGCCAGCGCGAGCTCAGCGGCACGCTCGCGGTGCACGGCGAGTGTCACGCCGGGGTGTCCGCCGGCGAGACCCTGGTGTCCGTCGAGCGGGGGATGCTCGCGCAGATCCGGCAGCCGCAGCCGCTCGACACGCTCGGCAGCGTGCTGCGCCAGCAGGGCGCCATCACGGGCGAGCAGTTCGACGAGTCGCTCGCGCGCCTCGCCGCGCGCGAGGGGTTGCAGGGAGAGATCCTCGTCGCGATGGGGGCCTGCGGGCCGGACGCGGTCGCGCAGGCGCTGCGCTCGCAGGTGCGGCGCAAGGCCCTGCGCCTCTTCGCCCTGGAGAGCGGGCGCATCGAGTTCTTCCGCGGCGCCGACCTCCTCGCGGACTTCGGCGGCGAGCGCCACCCGGAAGACCTGCTCCCGCTCCTCTGGCCGGGGCTCCGGGCCTACCCCGAGCACGGCGCGGTCTCCGCGGCGGTGGCGCGCCTCGGGGCCGAGTCGCTGCGGCTGCGGCCCGACGCCGAGCTCACGGCCCTCGGCCTCGACGGGGTCGAGCTCGCGGCGGTCGCGCTGCTCCAGGCGGGCCCCGCCACCTTCGCGGCGCTGACGGGCGCGGGCCTCGGGGTGGGGAGCGCCCGCGCGCTGGTGGCGCTGCTGCTGACGACGGGGCTGGCGGAGGTCGCCGCCGAGGGGCCGCGGCGCCCGGCCTCCGGGGTGCAGCCGGTGTTCCAGCAGCGGCCCGTCGATCCCCCGCGGCGCATCTCGTCGAGCAACCTGCCGGTGGTGCGCGACCTCGGCGTGCGCGCCTCGGTGCCCCCGCCCTCCGCCCCGCCGCAGGTGATCGCCCCGCGGGGCGCGGCGCCCAACCTCCGCACGCGCCTGGCCGCGGCCGAGGCGCGCCTCGCCGGGATGCAGAACGACACGTACTTCCAGATGCTGGGCCTCGACCCCAACGCGCTGCCGCAGGACGTCCGGGCGGCCTACGCCGAGCGGAGCGCGCTCTGGCGCCCGGAGGGGGTTCCCGAGAGCGCCATCGCGCTGCGGGAGGTGCACGGGCAGATCCAGGGCCTGCTCGACGAGGCGCTCGCGGCGCTCATCGACGACGGCGCCCGGCGACGGCACATCCTCGAGATCACCGCCGGGGGCGGCACGCCCAACGTCCGCCGCGGCCAGGCCGCGCAGGCCGACGCGCTCACCCGGCTGCACACCGCCGAGGTGTGCCTGAAGTGCGGCGCGCTCGACGAGGCCGCCCGCTCGGCGCGCGAGGCGCTCGTGGCCCGGCCCGACCTCACGGGCGCCGTCGTGGTGCTGGTCACCGCCCTGCTGGCGAGGGACCCCCATGGCCCGTGCATCGAGGCGCTCGGCTGGGTGACCCGCGGGCTCAAGCTGGCCCCCGACCACGACCAGCTGCACGTGCTCGCGGGCCGGGCGCACGCCCGACGCGGCGACCCTGCGCGCGCGCTCGAGCACTACGTCCGCGCGTACCGCATCAACCCCACCAACATGGACGCCGTGCGCGAGCTGCGCCTCGCCGCCGCCCGTCAGCGCAACGGCGAGGCCCGCGCCGCCGAGGCGCCCGGCACCACCACCGGGGGACGGCTGCTCGCCAAGATCTTCGGGCGCTGACCGGCGCTACTCGCAGGCCCCGTCCGCCGTGCGCCCGGTGGGGTCGACGATGACCGCGCGGCCGGTGCGCTGCAGCGTCTGCGCGAAGCACCCGTACTGCACCTTCACCGCGTCGAGCTGCGTGAAGATCGCGTGCGGGTCGTAGAGCCCGTCGCCCTCGTACTGCACCACCGCGCTCGTGATCGCCGTCGGGGGCGTTCCGCGCATCAGGTTGCCTGCGATGGGGTACGGCGCCAGGCCCGCGCGGCCGTCGAGGCCGAGGGAGGCTTGCATCCCGGGCCACACCTCGCGACCGCCCTGCGGGTGCCCGTAGGCCAGGGCGATCTCGTCGAAGGTGCTCGTCGAGAAGTACGAGTCGCCGCGGCCGACCGGGACGTACGCCGACACCGGGGTCTTGCCGGGCAGCACGTCGCGGGAGATGCGCGACACGTACACCGCCGGGTCGACCGGCTCCCACAGGGTCTGGAGCAGCCCCATCGCGGGGTGAACGAAGCTCAGCGAGCGGCCCTGGAGGAGGGTTCCGATGAGCGAGCCCACGCCGGGGATGATCTGCGACTCGAAGATGAAGCGCGACCAGTGCCCGCCGCCGCCGGTGGGGATCGCGCCGCGCACCCGCGGCTCGGTCGCGGCCATGAAGTGCGTGTACATCCCGCCCATGGACTGCCCCATCACGACGAGCCGCGCGGCGTCGAGGCGCCCCTCGGTCACGCCCGCCGGGAGCGTCGCGCCCGCGCAGGCCACCACGGTCTCCGCGGGAATACGCAGGCGGGTAAGGGCCTCCAATAGCAGGCGCTGCTCGAAGAGCCCCTGGCGGAAGGTGTCGCGCATCGCCGACGGGTTCGTGAGGTTGAGGTAGGCGAAGCCCGACGCGCCGGGGAGGCGCTCGGGGTTCACGGGCATGGCCGCGCCGACCACCGCGAAGCCCCGCGGGGCGAGGTAGTACGCGGGCCCCTCGTCGGGCGCGTAGCAGCCCATCACCCCGCCGTAGGTGTCGACCCGGTTGTAGTAGCTGGGGCGCGTGGTGGTGCAGGGGTTGCTCGCGCTGCGAGGCCGCCAGGTGCCGCGCGAGACGGCCTCGTCGCTGAACCCGCCCGACCCGTGGATCATCATCACCAGGGGGTAGCCCTCCGCGGGCATCGGGCCGCGAGGGAGCGTGACCACCACCGGGACGCGGGCGTAGTTGGCAGGGCTCGCGTAGGTCGTGGTCATGGGCACGCCGTCGGCCCCGATGCGCATCAGCCCGTCGGTGTTGAAGGGCGGCGCCCCGAACTGGAACTGCGGCATGGTCACCGTCGCCCGCAGCTCGCAGAAGCGCGGGTGCGTCGTGGGCGTGTCGCCGGGCGCGAGCGCGAGGCCGTCGACGGTGACGTCGAAGCGCTCCACCACGCGGTCGCCGAGGCGCGCCGTCTCCGCCGCCACGTCGCCGGTGGTGAACACCGTCGCGGCCACCACCGTCGCGGGGTCGATGCTGCTCGTGCGCAGGGTTTCCCAGAGCGGGGCGTACAGGGCCGCCGCGGCCGCGCCCCGACGCCCGGCGGGGGTGCGCCCCTCGCGCAGCTCGGCGAGCGCGGCGCTGCCCACGAGGGGACGGCCGCCCGCGTCGCGCAGGGCGTTGGTGAGCACGAAGGCGTAGGTGCGCCCGCCGCGAAGGACGAAGCCCGGCACCGGGGCGACGGCGAGCACGTTCTCGGGGGTGTAGCCGTCCTCGACGAGGGTCGCGGCCACCGTGGGGATGAGCCGGCCGCGCTCGGGCGAGCGGGGGTCGACGTCGAGCAGGAGCACCGGCGAGGCGGCCGCCGCGGGGATCACGTCGCCGAGGGCCCGCGCCGCGAGGGCGCCGTCGAAGCGAAACCACGCCACGGGGATGACCGGGAAGCCCGTGCGGTCCTGCGCGACGGGCACGGCGGAGCGCACGAGGCCCGCCGTGGCGGGGATGGGCAGTCCCGCGTAGTCGGGGCCGCCCGCGGCCGTGCGCCGCAGGTCCGAGGGGAAGGGCAGGTCGTAGAAGTGGGCGGGCATCGCGGTGTCGGCGTCGAGGTCGAAGATCGCCCGCGCGGGCCCGAGGTTTACGTCCTCGGGTAAGGTGCCGCCGTCCGCGGCGTCGGCCTGTGCGCTGCCGTCACCCGCGTCGACGGTCACCGCGGCGTCGACCGGCGGCGGCGCCGGGTCGGACGAACACCCTGCGCTCAGGGCCAGCACCAACGACATCACCATCCGGGATCGCATCGGCGCGGATCATCAACACCGCGGCCCCCCCGAAGCAACCGCGGCCTCGAGCCCGCCGTTGGACGCCATCTCCGCCCGGTGGTAGCCCTGCTCTCCCCTTGCGACTGACACGTCAGTTCTCTACGAGGGATGGTCGGCGGAGCAGCAGCATCCTGGTGGAGGTGACGATGAACGCGACGCGCTCGGGTCCGGTGGTGGTTGGGGTCGACGTGGGGTCGACGACGGTCAAGGCGGTGGTGCTCGACCCCGTGACGCGCGAGATGCTGTGGTCGGACTACCAGCGCCACCAGACGCGCCAGCCCGAGAAGGTGCTCGAGCTGATGGAGGCCATCGAGGCGGCCTTCCCGCTCTCCCCGAAGGAGCAGTGGCGGGTGTTCATCACGGGCTCCGGGGCGTCGCCGCTGGTGGCCGGGATGCACGCGAAGTTCGTGCAGGAGGTCAACGCGGTCACGCTGGCGGTGGAGACGCTGCACCCGGACGTGGGCTCGGTGATCGAGCTCGGCGGTCAGGACGCGAAGATCATCATCTTCCAGCGCAACGAGAAGACCGGCGAGAAGACCGCCGCCCCGTCGATGAACGACAAGTGCGCCTCCGGGACGGGCGCCACCATCGACAAGTGCATGATCAAGGTGGGGCTCGACCCGGAGGTCGTGCGGACCCTGCACTTCAACGACGCGAAGCTCCACCACGTGGCGGCCAAGTGCGGCGTCTTCGCGGAGACGGACATCGTCAACCTGGTGAAGAGCGGGATCCCCTCGGACGAGATCCTGTGCTCGCTGGCCGACGCCATCGTGCTCCAGAACCTCTCGGTGCTCACCCGGGGTTCGACCCTCAAGCACAAGGTGCTGCTGCTGGGCGGACCCAACACCTACCTCCCCTTCCTCCAGGAGTGCTGGCGCAAGCGCATCCCCGAGGTGTGGGACGAGCGCGGCTACGACTGGCCCCGCGACCGGCCCATCGAGGAGACGGTCTTCGTGCCCGACAACGCCCAGTACTACGCGGCCTTCGGGGCCTGCGTGTACGGCCTGCACGAGGCGCCCGAGGTGGGTCTCTACCGCGGGCTCGACGGCCTCCGGGAGTACATGACCAACGGCCGCAAGGCGCGGCTCGGCGAGACGGCCGGGCCTCCCCTCGCCCGCAACGTCGGCGAGGTCGACGACTTCCGCGCGCTGTACTCCATCCCGCGCTTCGTGCCGCAGACGCTCGCCCCGGGCTCCACGGTGCGCGCGGTCATCGGGCTCGACGGGGGCTCGACCTCCTCGAAGGCCGTGCTCATCGACGAGCAGGGCGAGATCATCCAGAAGGCCTACCAGCTCTCCAAGGGCAACCCGATTCAAGACACCAAGGAGCTGCTGTTGCAGCTCCGGACCTGGGTGCACGAGCAGGGCGCGACGCTGGAGGTGCTGGGCTTCGGCGCGACGGGCTACGCCGCGGACGTCTTGCAGGAGGCCCTGCGCGCGGACGTCAACGTGGTCGAGACCGTGGCCCACATGATGAGCGCGGTGCGCTTCTTCGGCGACGTCGACGTCATCTGCGACATCGGCGGCCAGGACATCAAGGTGCTCTTCCTGAAGAACGGCGACATCGCCAACTTCCGGCTCTCCAACAGCTGCTCGGCGGGCAACGGGATGTTGCTCCAGGCGATGGCCGACCAGTTCGGGCTCAAGGTGTCGGAGTACGCCGACACGGCCTTCGCGGCGGAGCTCGCGCCGAAGTTCAGCTACGGCTGCGCGGTGTTCCTCGACACCGACCGGGTCAACTTCCAGAAGGAGGGCTTCTCCAAGGAAGAACTCCTCGCGGGCCTCGCCCAGGTGCTCCCGAAGAACGTCTGGCAGTACGTCGTCCAGATTCCCCGCATGGCCTCGCTGGGCAAGCGCTACGTGCTCCAGGGCGGGACCCAGTACAACCTCGCCGCGGTCAAGGCGCAGGTCGACTACATCAAGGAGCGCGTGCCGGGCGCGGAGGTGTTCGTGCACCCGCACACCGGCGAGGCGGGCGCCATCGGGGCGGCCTTCGAGACGCTGCGGGTGGTGAAGCGCAAGGGCCACAGCACCTTCATCGGCGTCGATGCCGCCATCGGGCTCCAGTACACCACCAAGAACGACGAAGAGACGGTCTGTCACTTCTGTCCCAACAACTGCAAGCGCACCTTCATCGACACGGAGCGCCCGGACGGCTCGACCACCCGCTACATCGCCGGCTTCTCCTGCGAGAAGGGCACCGTCGAGAGCGAGGACGCGATGATCGCGCTCATGAACGAGCGCAAGAAGATCGCGAAGCAGTTTCCCAACCTCGTCGAGTACGAGGCGAAGCGCGCGTTCATGCACTTCTATCCCCCGGCGCCGATGCCCGCCGCGGGCTCACCGGTGAAGGACTGGGCCATCAAGAAGGGCCTGTTCTCATCGAAGCGGGTCGAGGTCACCCGCGGCTTCAACCGCTCCAGCGCGGAGGCGCAGGAGAAGCGCCGGCGCACCCGCATCGGCATTCCCCGGGTGCTCAACCTCTACTCCACGGGGCCGTACTTCCGAACCTACTTCGAGGCCCTCGGGATCCCGAAGCAGAACGTCGTGTTCTCCGATGAGACCACCGAGGAGCTGTGGGTCGAGGGCGGCAAGTACGGCTCCATCGACCCGTGCTTCCCCTCGAAGGTGGCGCAGGCGCACGTGCACAACCTGCTCTTCCATCACCACACCGACGCGAAGCCGCTGCAGTACATCTTCTTCCCCATCCTCACGCACGTCCCGTCCTTCGGGGAGAACGTGATGGACAAGGCGAGCTGCCCCATCGTGGCGGGCGCCCCGGAGGTGATGAAGGCCGCGTTCACCAAGGAGGTGGATTTCTTCGCCCAGCGCGGCATCGAGTACCTCGACCCGGCGCTCACCTTCGGCGAGCCCAACCTCACGGCGCGGCGGATGTTCGCCACCTGGGCGTCGCGGCTGGGCATCACCGAGGACGAGAGCGACCACGCGCACCGGCAGGCCATGGCCGCGCTCGACGCCTTCGACCGCGACCTCCAGGACAAGGGCCGGGCCATCCTCGAGACCGTCGAGGCCGAAGGGCGCGTGGCGATCTTGATGGTGGGTCGGCCGTACCACTCCGACCCGGGGCTCAACCATGGCATCCCGGATGAGTTCCAGGTGCTGGGCTATCCCATCCTGAGCGTGCGCTCGCTGCCGAGGGACACGGAGTACCTGCGGAGGTACTTCAAGCCCGAGTTTGCGCGCGGGCAGCACCCGCTCGACATCAACGACGTGTGGCCCGAGAACTACTCGGCCAACAGCGCGCAGAAGGTGTGGGCGGTGAAGTTCGCGGCGCGGCACCCGCACATCGCGCTGCTCGACCTGTCGTCCTTCAAGTGCGGCCACGACGCGCCGACCTACGGCATCGTGGAGAGCATCGTGTCGGCCAACGGCACGCCCTACGCGGCGCTGCACGACCTGGACGCCAACAAGCCCGGCGGGTCGATCAAGATCCGGGTGAAGACCTACGCGCACTCGCTCAAGCTCCACGAGGAGGGCCTGGAGGACGAGGGCCGCAAGCGCGACGCGCTGGCGCGCTCCATCGACGAGAAGAAGCTGGAGCTGCTGCGGCTGAAGGCCGCGCAGATGGCGGCGCGGCGGGCGAGCGACCCGGCGGTGGAGGCGGAGATCGAGCGGCTCGCGGCGCGGCTGGCGGCCTACGCGGCGCCCGAGCGGCCGGCGGAGCGGCCCGCGGGGCTGATCCAGCTGCGCAAGAAGACCGAAGGCGGAATGGTGTCGGTGGGCGGATGAACGACGTTCAACGGTTGGAGAGGAGCGACGCGATGGGTGTCATGGCACAGGGCGATGGGTCGAGGGTGCGGCTGCCGGTGTACGGCGGCGCGGCGGTGTCGGAGCCCGCGGGCGCGGACGTCGACGTCGAGGCCGAGCTGAGGCACTGGGAGGAGGCCGAGCGAGAGCGTCTCGGCATCCGCCAGGAGCGGCGCCAGTGGGCCGACGGGATGCTCACGCCCAACATGACGAAAGCCGAGAAGGCGAAGGTCACGCTGCTGATCTCGGGCCTGACCGCGGCGCAGGACTTCCTGGTCGAGGGCGCCCTCAAGGGCCTCGGGTACAACGTGCACTACTTCGGCGTGGCCGACAGCGCGGGGCTCCAGGCGGGCAAGGAGTTCGGCAACCGGGGCCAGTGCAACCCGACCTACTTCACCGTCGGCTCGCTGGTGAAGCACCTCATCGACCTTCGCGACATCCACGGGATGTCGTCGGAGGACATCGTCAAGAACTACGTCTTCCTGACGGCGGGCGCGTGCGGACCGTGCCGCTTCGGGATGTACGTCACGGAGTACCGCAAGGCCCTGCGCGACGCGGGCTTCGACGGCTTCCGCGTGATGCTCTTCCAGCAGCAGGGCGGCCTGTCGCAGGCCACCGGCGACGACGTCGGCCTGGAGATGAACCCCGAGTTCTTCCTCGCCATCGTGAAGGCCATCGTCTGCGGCGACGTGGTCAACGCGCTGACCTACCGCATCCGCCCCTACGAGGTCGTGCCCGGCGCGACCAACGAGGCCGTCAAGCGGGTGAAGCAGATCTTGTATGAGGCCCTCTACACGAAGACCAACATCTTCCTGGCGCTCTACCGCGCGCGGAAGGAGTTCGCGGCGGTGCAGGTCGACAAGCTCCGGGTGCGCGCGAAGGTGTGCATCATCGGCGAGTTCTGGGCGATGACCACTGAGGGCGACGGCAACTACCACCTCCAGAAGTTCCTGGAGTCGGAGGGCGCCGAGGACGACATCCAGCTCACGACGGCGTGGCTGCTCTACAACATCTGGGAGGTGGCCCGGGACACGCGCGAGCGCCGTGATCTCCGCGAGGCCGACGGCGGCCAGTACGGGCTCACCGGCTTCGAGGGCTTCGGCGTCTCCAAGCGCCTCGCCACCATGCGCCTCGCCGAGGTGGGCCTGCGCGTGGGCTTCCAGTGCTTCGCGCGCCCGCTCGGCCTCGCCGGCTACACCCTCCCGGACATGGACCACGTCGCCGAGGTGGCCTCGGGCTTCTACTCCAACGACCTGCGCGGCGGCGAAGGGCACATGGAGGTGGGCAAGCTGATCGTGAACGTGGTGGGTCAGAAGGCCCACATGACCCTGAGCGTGAAGCCCTTCGGCTGCATGCCCTCGTCGGGCGTCTCCGACGGGGTGCAGTCGCTCATCACGTCGCGCTTCCCGGGGACCATCTTCTGCGCGGTGGAGACCAGCGGCGACGGCGCCACCAACTTCTACTCGCGGGTGCAGATGTACATGTTCAAGGCCCGGCTCGCGGCCGAGGACGAGTACCGCAAGACCCTCGTCGCCTGCGGCGTCACCGAGGAGCAGGTGCGCGACTTCCTCGCGAAGAACCCGAAGTACGCCTCGTCGCTCCACAAGGCCCCGCACCGGGTCAACGGCTCGACCGCCGACCTCGTCTACGAGGTGGCGCCGTTCATCACCCAGACCAGGGCGCAGCGCGCGCTGGGCTCGCTCAAGGGCGCCGTGGCGGCCGCGCGCAAGGCCGCGGCGACGGTGCCGGTGGCGGCGAGGAAGGCCGTGGAGAGCGTGCGCTCGGAGGAGTTCCGCGCGCAGGTGGGGGCGGACGCCGAGCTGCTCACCGAGCTGCTGCGCGGGCGCGTGAAGGAGCACTACGGGCCGCTCGTCGAGCGCCTCGCCACCCGCGCGATGTTCGACAAGGACCCGCTGCCCACCACCGACCGAGCGCAGCCCGTCGCGCAGGCGTAGCCCCTCCGCGCTCCCCTCGCCCTCCCCGCGTCGGCGATGCGCTACAACGGCGACCATGCCGTGGTTGCTCGTGGCCGTCGTCGGCGCCGCCGTCATCCTCTGGTGGTTCTCCCTCCACGAAGACCTGTTCTGTCTCTCGGTGCGGGGCGGCCGCGTGCTCATCGTGCGCGGCCGCGTGCCCCCGCGCTTCGTGGCCGACGTGCGCGACGTCCTCGGCCGGGCCCGCGCCCGGGACGTGACCATCCGCGCGCGCCCCACCGTGCACAGCGGGCGGCTGGAGTTCTCGGGCGAGCTCGACGAGGGCACCCAGCAGCGGCTGCGCAACGTGTTCGGGCTCATCCCCGCGGTGCAGCTCCGGAGCGCGCCGCCCATCCAGAACCCCACGGTGGGTCAGCGCCTCGGCATCGAGTGGCTGGCGTGGTGGTTCGCCCGCTGACGCGCGCCGAGGTCGGACCGTCGACCCTCAGCGCGTGAGCGCCGCGAAGGGGTCGGCGCCCGGCGCCAGCGCCGCGAGCGTCTCGGCCCCCGCCACCTCGCGGATCTCCATCCGCACCGGACCCATCCGGTGCACCGTCGCGACGAGGGCGCCAGTGGCGAGGCGGGTCCACCCCTCCCAGCTCGCCTCGAGGCCGCCGATGGGCAGCACCGAGACCCACATCCGCCACGCCCTCGGGCGGCCGTTGGCGTCCAGCAGCCAGAGGTAGCTGTCGCCGGGGGTGACGCCGCCGGAGCGGTAGCGCAGCAGCAGCGCGTCGCGGCCGCCCTCGCGCACCACCGAGCGGGTGACGCCCTCGTCGAAGACCTTCACCACGGGGTTGAGCCAGAAGGAGTCGTTGATCCACCGGCGCCAGGCGGTGTCGAGCGCGGCGTCGAGCGCGGCGCCGGAGAGCGCGCGGCCGCCGCGCCACGCGAGGCCGCGGCGGGTGGACAGGTCGAGCAGCACGCGCTCGTCGCCGCGCTCGAAGCGCTCGAAGCCGCGGGCGCGGTCCCAGAGGTGGCGGTCGCCGTTGAAGAAGCTCCAGCGCACGGCGCCGGTGCGCTCCCACGCGGCGGCGTCGACCGCGGCGAGCATCCGGCGCGCGAGGGCGTCGGCGTCGCCCGGCGCGGCCTCGGGCATCGGGTGCCGGAGGTACGCCCACCCGCCGAGCGCCAGCACCAGCAGCAGCGCCGCCAGCACGCCGACGCCGCGGAGGATCTTCTTCACGATTCGCATGGGGTGACGCCGACGCTAGTACGATCGACGGCGAACGCCGATGGGTCCCAGGGGACCGGGGCGATCAGGCGGCCCGGGCGTCGTCGGCGCGGGCCTCGGGCTGCGCTGCCTGCTCCGCCGCGCGCTTCGCCGCGAGGTAGGGCTCGTAGTGCCGCTCGAAGAACTTGTCCTTGAAGTCGCGCCACGCCGTGACGCCGCCGATGAGGCGGTAGAAGCGGATGAACGCGAAGGAGATGTCGGGCTGCCACCAGAGGAAGCCCGCGCGCACGCTGTTGGGAAACAGGTGGTGGTTGTTGTGCCACTCGCCCGCGACGATGCCCGGCCAGAACTGGTTGATCGACAGGTTGCGGCGGTCGAACTCGATGCCGTCGCGGCGCTTGTCCTTGCCGCCCGCGTGCAGGTCGTAGTTGTGCGCGCGGATGCCGATGCCCCACACGGCGGCCCAGCCGAAGAGCGCCGTCGCGAGCGCGTGGCCGCCCAGCAGGTAGAAGATGCCGTACCAGGCCGCCCAGTTGAGCGCGAAGTGGGCCCAGGTGCGCGCCGGGTGCGCGACGCTGCCCCAGCGCTGGTACTGCGCGTAGGTGTTGGGCTTCAGGCCCGTGTGGGCCACCAGCCCGACGACCTGGTCGTACTCCTTCGGGCTGAGCGTCTTGCTGATGGGCTGGTGCAGCTCGGCGGCGAGGAAGCAGTACAGCCAGCCCGCGGTGGCGTTGTAGGGATCGCCCGGCTGGTCGGAGTACGCGTGGTGCACCTGGTGCGAGACGACGTAGGTCTCCTCGGGCACGATCTTGATCGAAAGCTCGCGGCAGAGCGCGCGGTAGAAGCGGTTGCGGAAGGTGAACGCGCGGTGCGTGGAGTACCGGTGCAGCCACACGGTGCCGTGCGTGCCGATCCACACCATCGAGTAGAGGAAGCCCGCGAGCATCAGCGGCCAGCTGAAGTACTTCGTGAGAAAGACGACGCCGAAGGGGATGAGCGCGAGGGTCCAGAACCACCCGGTGAACGCGAGCCACGTCTTGCGGTCGGCGAAGACGTTCATGCGGGTGCGCCAGGCGCGCATGATCTCCGCGGTGGTCGGCTTGGAGAGCACGCCGTCCTTGGTCCAGCCGTAGACGGGCTCCTGGAGCACGCGGGCGAGCAGTGGTTGCGCCATCGATCGGTGCCTTCTGGCGATCGACCGGTGGGGGTCGCGCCGGGCCGATCGCGGTGCCGAAGCGCGGGCGGATACTCCCACGCGCCGCGGCCCGTCGTCTCACCGAAACCGCTGCGTAACAGGCTACGCACCGCGCGCGGGCGCCGCTCGACGGGCGCGCCGCGTTGGGGTAGTGAAGCGCCGCCTCGACCCGTCACCCCCAAGAATTCCCCGCACCCGAAGGACCTCCGATGGCGCTGAAAGTCGCAATCGTGGGCCTGCCCAACGTGGGCAAGTCCACCCTGTTCAACGCGCTCACGCAGACCGCGGCGGCGCAGGCCGCCAACTACCCCTTCTGCACCATCGAGCCCAACGTCGGCGACGTGGCCGTCCCGGAGCCCCGGCTCGACGTGCTGGCGAAGATCGTCGGCTCGAAGGAGATCATCCCGGCGCGCATCAACTTCGTCGACATCGCCGGCCTCGTGCGCGGCGCGTCCAAGGGCGAGGGGCTGGGCAACCAGTTTCTCGCGAACATCCGCGACTGCGACGCCGTGGCCTTCGTGGCGCGCTGCTTCATCGACGACGACATCATCCACGTCGAGAACCGCGTCGACCCCATCTCCGACCTCGAGATCATCGAGACCGAGCTGATGCTGGCCGACCTCGAGAGCCTCGAGAAGCGCACCATCACCCTGGAGAAGCGCGCCCGCGGCGGCGACAAGGAGGCCATCGCCACCCTGCGCCTCGTGAAGGTCGCCCTCGACCTGCTCAACTCCGGCCGCCCGGCCCGCGCCGCGGTCATCGCCCCGGAGGACGAGAAGGCCTGGCGCATGCTCCAGCTGCTCACCTCGAAGCCCTCGCTCTTCGTCTGCAACGTCGACGAGGCCTCGGCCGACCTCGGCAACGAGCTGTCCGCCAAGGTGGCCGAGCGCGCCGCCCGCGACGGCAGCCGCTCGGTGGTGATCTCCGCCCGCATCGAGAGCGAGATCGCCCTGCTCGCGGCCGACGACCGCAAGGACTTCCTCGACACCCTCGGGCTCAAGGAGCCCGGGCTCAACCGGCTCATCCGTGAGGCCTACGCGCTGCTCGGCCTGCGCACCTACTTCACGGTGGGCCCGAAGGAGGCCCGCGCCTGGACCATCCAGGCCGGGGACACCGCGCCGGTCGCGGCGGGCGTCATCCACACGGACTTCGAGCGCACCTTCATCCGCGCCGAGACCATCGCCTACGAAGACTTCGTGCGGCTGAAGGGCGAGTCGGGCGCGCGCGACGCGGGCCGCCTGCGCCTCGAGGGCAAGGAGTACGTCGTGCAGGACGGCGACGTGATGCACTTCCGCACCGGCGCGTAGCGGCGGGCGTAACAACACCGACCCGGCGCCGCCCGGTCGGTGGTACGATGCGCGGGTTGCCGTGACC
Organism: Myxococcales bacterium; assembly: GCA_030652255.1. GTDB lineage: Bacteria > Myxococcota_A > Polyangia > Polyangiales > SCUS01. The sequence continues at coordinate 51,894 of JAUSAZ010000012.1, forward strand.
TTGCCGCCCCCGCCTTGGCTCGTAGACCCGTTGCCCTGGCATGCTGCGGCGTCCCCGATCGAGGTCCCGCGCGCACCCATCGACCCGGAGACCGAGTCGGCGCTGCACCACGGTCGGTACGTCCCCCTCTTCGGCTGGGGCGCCACGGACGACGAGGCCCGCCGGGTCGTCGCGCTGGTCTCCCGGGCCTACTCCACCGAGGCCGACCCCGGCGCGATGGACTGCCTCGCCACGATGCTCCTGCACCCCAACCTCGGCACCCGACCGATGACCTTCCTCGCCGAGGCCATCCAGTCGGGGGCCGCGCCCGACTCCTGGGGGCGGGTCGCGCTCGCCGCCGCGGGGCTGCTCGGGGCGGGCGACGCCGTGCGGGCGGAGTTCGGCGAACCCCTGCTGGAGTGCCCCTCGCTGCGGGCCAACGCGCTGCGCACCGTCGCCGTGGGCGGGGCCGAGCGGTACACCTTCCCCGAGACCTTCGCGCGGCTCTGCGCGGCGGAGAAGGAGTTCGGGGGCACCCGCGACGCCGAGTCGTTCACGGCGCTGCGGGCGTGGTTCGAGCTGGTGCTGGCGCGGCGATGGTCGGCGCTCGACACCCTGCGCGAGATCCGGGTGGAGTCGCTCCCCGCGGCGGACGCGTGGCTGGTGTCCGCGGGGCTCTTCCTCGTGGGCGACGACGCCGCGAAGTCGCGGATGACCGAGTACGCCAGCCTCGCGCTGGAGGGCCTGCAGCCCGTGGCGCCGCGGGTGATGCACGTCCTGGCGCGCGAGCTCGCCGAGCTGGTGTCGCAGCCCTGGGCCCGCCGCTGGGACCACCTCCGCTGCGCCGCCGCGAAGGACCACGCGGCCGCCGCGGTGCGCGCCTGGCTGAGCGCGGCGCTCTACGAGCCGCACGACGAGGGCGCCGAGCACGAGACGCTGGGCCCCGAGATGACCAAGGCCGCCAGGGAGGCGCGCGCGCTGGTGGGGGGCTTCCTGGTCGACTGGTTCGTGCACGACCGCGAGGCCCGCTCGCGGGTCGACCACTGGGCCGGCGACGTGCTGCGGGTCTACCACCGGCTGCACGGGGCCTCGATGCTGGGCAGCGCCCTCGACGAGGTGGTGGGATGAGCGCCTTCGACGACGCCATCGACGCCCTGCACGAGAGCATCGCCGGGTGGAACCGCGGGGCCATGCCCGGCACCATCTCCCGCTGCGCGGTGTGCTTCGACGCGGCCGCCAGGGAGGGCGACCCCCGGGCCGCGGTGGGGGCCGCGGTGGCGCGCGGGCTCGCCGGCGACCACGAGGGCGCCCGCCGGCGGCTGCTGGAGACCGTCGCGCGCTGGCCCGACGCGGCGGGTGCGTACGTGGCCCTCGGGATGGTGGCGCTGCGCTCGCCGGACGTGCTGGCCCACGCCGCGGAGGCCTCCTGGGCCCTCATCGCGGCGCGCTCGCTGGCCCCGTCGGTGGGGTGCATCGAGCGCTCCCTCGCGGTGGCCCTCGCGGCGCAGGGCGAGTTCATGGGGGCGCTGCAGTGCGCACGGGCGGCGCTGGCCATCGACTCCGACGACGAGGAGGCGCGGCTCTGGTCGGCGCTGATGCGGCTGTACTTCGGCGGCGACGTGACGGCGGCCTCGGTGCTGACGGAGCTCCCGCCGGAGGCCCTGCTGCGCGGGCGCTCCACCGCGGTGTGGCTGGGCGCCGTCGCGGGCTTCTACGCCAAGGGGGAGTTTCACGAGGCGCGGGTGACGCTGCGCAAGGCCATCGGGGTGTTCAAGCAGGGGGCGACGCCGGAGAAGCCGCTGGTCGACAGCGCGCGGCGGTGGTTTCGCGAGCTGCGGGGCTTCGGGGCGGGGGTGCCCATGACGGGCGAGCGCTGGGTGCGCGACGTGGGCGGGGCGCAGAGCGAGTACGTGCGCACCCGGGCGGCCCTGTCGACCTTCCGCGACGCGGTGGTGCAGTCCGGCGGCCGGGCCCCGGCGGACGTGGTGACGGTGCTCGACATCGACAGCGCGCTCGGCGCGATGGAGGCGCGAGCGCGGCGGGGGATGCTGGAGTACGGGGCGCGGCTGATGGTCCGCGGCTTCGCGGAGGCGTACCTCCCGATGGTGGCGTGCCTCGAGCCGCCGCCCCTGGAGCTGCTCGCGGCGATGGGCCTGGTGCGGCTCGATGGCTGACGTTGTGTCCCGGGTCACCGGGGGACTAGGGTTGCAGGCGTGATCCGACTGGAGGTCGAGCAGGGCGAGGCGAAGGGGCGGGTCTTCGAGCAGGACGCGGAGGAGATCACGCTGGGCCGCGCGCCCAACTCCGACCTGCTGCTCCCCGACTGGCACGTGTCGGGCTCGCACGGGGTCATCACCGTGGAGTCCGCGAGCGGCGCGGTGCGCTATCGCGATCTCAAGAGCACCAACGGGTCGCGGGTCATCCGCGGCAAGCAGACGCTCCCGGTGGACTCCACCGTGGGCTTCGAGCTGGCGCTCAAGCACGGCGACCGGCTGCAGCTGGGCGACCACGAGCGCCCGGTGCTGGTGGGCGTCTCCATCGCGGTGCTCCCGGCGACGACGCCGTTCCTGCCGACGACGGGCTCGATGCTCACGGCGACCATTCCCCCGCGGGCCGACGGCTCGTCGGTGCTGCGCGCCGCGACCGTGCAGGCGGTGGAGGAGCCCGAGGCCAAGGTGCTCGTGATGCGCCCGGTGGAGACCGTGGCGGAGGTGCAGCGCACAGTCGAGAGCGACCCGGGCTCGCTCAAGGGCTTGCTCTCGGTGCTGCGAAAGCTCACCGGGGCCATCGAGCTCGACGAGGTCTTCGACGCCATCGAGGCGGCGGTCTTCGAGGCGGTGCCCAAGGCGACGCACCTCACGCTGGCGCTGCGGGACGACAGCGGCGACAAGCCCACCTACGTGGCGGTGACGACGCGCGTGCGCGGGCGCACCGACAAGAGCGGCGAGGCGGTGCCCATCTCCAAGAGCGTGGTGCGCAAGGTGGTCGAGCAGCGCGCCGCGGTGCTGGCCGCCGACGCGATGCGCGAGGTGGGAGAGACGGCGAGCATCATGGGGGCGAAGATCCTCTCCACGATGGGGGTGCCGCTCTGGCGGGGCGAGGAGATCCTCGGGGTGCTGCAGGTGGACAACCGCGCGCAGCCCGGGATGTTCAAGGACCGCGACCTCGACCTGCTGATGCTGGTGGGCCAGCAGGCGAGCCTGGCGGTGCACAACGCGCGGCTCTACCGGCAGGTGAAGCAGGCGGAGATGAGCGCGCGGACGGAGAACTCCTTCCTCAAGCAGCGCGCGCAGAAGAAGTTCGAGGGGATCATCGGCGACTCGAAGGCGATGCAGTCGCTCTTCGAGAAGATGGCCAAGGTGGTCGACACGCGGGTGAGCGTGCTGATCGAGGGCGAGACGGGCACCGGCAAGGAGCTCGTCGCGAGCGCGGTGCACTACCAGTCGCGGCGCAAAGACCGGCTCTTCATCGCGCAGAACTGCGCGGCGCTGCCGGAGACCCTGCTGGAGAGCGAGCTCTTCGGGCACAAGAAGGGCGCGTTCACGGGCGCGACGGAGGACAAGAAGGGCCTCTTCGAGCTGGCCGACGGGGGCACGCTCTTCCTCGACGAGATCGGCGAGATGCCCCTCGGGTTGCAGGCGAAGATCCTGCGCACGCTGCAGGAGGGCGAGGTGCGCCCGCTCGGCAGCGGCGTCGTGAAGAACGTCGACGTGCGCATCGTGGCGGCCACCAACCGCAAGCTCGAAGACGAGGTCGCCGCGGGCCGCTTCCGGCAGGACCTCTACTACCGCCTCCAGGTGTTTCCGGTGCGCATCCCGGCGCTGCGCGAGCGGCGCGAGGACATCCCCGTCCTCGCCGCCCACTTCCTGAAGCGGTACACCCACGAGCTCGGCAAGCCCGTCGCGGGCTTCTCGCAGCAGGCGATGGAGCTGCTGATGTCCTACGACTTCCCGGGCAACGTGCGGGAGTTGGAGAACGAGGTGCAGCGGCTGGTGATCCAGTGCGAGCCGGGTGGCTACGTGATGGCGGAGCACCTTTCGCCGCGCATCCGCAACATCGAGGGGCTGCTCGACAAGATCCGGGCGCCGCGCGGCACCCTCAAGGACATGATCGAGCACATCGAGAAGTGGCTGCTCATCGAGGCCCTGCGAGAGCACGGCAACAACAAGAGCGCGACGGCCAAGACCCTGGGCATCACCCGCGAGGGCCTGCACAAGAAGCTCAAGGGCTACGGCATCAGCTGAGCGGGGCGGGGGGGCTGTCAGCCCATCGCGACAAGCGAGCGGGCGAGCGGGTTCGCCGGGTCGAGGCGCAGCGCGCGGCGGGCCAGCGAGGCGCCCTCCGGGTCGGCCCCGTCGGACGCCAGCAGCGTGCGCGCGGCGTGGGCCACGAGCCAGGCGTCGTTGGGGCTGTGCTCGGCCGCGCCCAGCCAGGCCCGCGAGGCCTGCCTCCAGCGCCCGCGGCGCTCGTGGTCGTGCGCGGCCTGGGCGGCGTGGCGCGCCTGGAGCCCGGAGATGCCCCGGCGCGCGGCGTCGAGGGAGGGGTCGCCGGGCTGGTGCGCGGCCAGGGCGTTGAGGGTGGACTGGAGCACCCCGCAGAGCAGGTCGACCTCGTCGCGGAGGTCGCGCATGGAGACGGCGAGGTCGCCCCAGGGGTCGGCGTCGGGCGACGCCGGAGCATCGACCAGGGTCGGGACGCGAGGCGGGCGCAGCGACTCCGGCGAGAGCCGCATGCTCGCCGAGATGAGCATCGGGGGCCGAACGGTGTCGCTCGTCGGGGACGTCGGGCGAAACGACTCGCTGATGCCCCGCTCGGCGAGGTCGGTCAGGGTCATCGGCGGGGGCGGGGGCGCGGGCGTCGGCATGGCGGGCGGAGCCGACGGCGCGCAGGGCGCCACGCTGAACACCTCCTGCGCGCGCTCGGCGCGGGAGAAGGGCTCGATCGGTCCATGGGCGCTGTTCGCCGGGTGGGTCACCCCGAGGCGGCGGTCGTAGTCGACGCGGCGGGCGGGGTCACCGAGCACCCGCCACGCGGCGTCCATCGCGCAGAGCACGGCGTGCGCCCGCGACGCGCTCGCGGTGGTCTGGCGCTGCGCCGATGCGAGTGAGCGGTAGAGCGTGCTGCGCAGTCCGTAGGCGCGTTGGATCAACGAGCTCGGCGCATCGCGTGCGACACCCAGGAGCTCGTAGTGATCGAGGGAGTCCAGCCGCTGGAAGAGCTGATCGAGCCGGTCGGCCGGCTCACGGACGGGCGACGAAGGTGACTGTCGGAGCATCTCCATGGGCGCCGCTGATTGCGAGCCCGGTGCCACGCCCCCTGGCGCCGCAAAACGCCCTGGAGGGAAGCGCTTTCGTGGGGTTCAGGCCCGCCCGGCGCCCCTGGCGGCCACACCTCGACCATGGCGCGGCTTCCAGGGTGGCATCGCCCGATCAGCGTCAGGGCCCTCCGGGGGCGGGGCCCGCGATGAGGTACCAGGAGAAGGGCCGCTCGCTGTCGAGCACCGCGCGGGTCTCCTGCTCGATCGCGCGGCGGCGCGCGTCGGCCGCCTCGCCGCTCGTCCTCGGCGCGACGGCCAGCGGGGCGCGCGCGTCGACCCGACCTGCGGAGACACCCACCACCCGCACGGCGTCGCCGTCTGCGACGGGTCGTGTCCATGTCTGCACCGGCCCCTGGTCGTAGGTCGCGCCCGGCCGCCAGAAGGTCATCCCGTAGACCACCTCACCGTCGCGCCCGTCGTCGCTCAGCAGCAGGTAGGTCGACCCGGTGTCCTCGTCGAGGTGCTCCGCGCCAGGGAGCGCGCCGAGGTCGAGGGGCGTCGCGCCGAGCGCAGCCCACGCCCCGGTGGCAGCGAGCGCCTCGACGAACTCGTCCACGCAGTCGCCATCCTGTCGGTCGCTGCGGGCGTCTCCGACCGCGCCGCCCGACGAGCGACCGTAGGCGACCACCTCGTGCGCGAACGAGAGCGTGCCGCCGGGCTCGATGGCGGTGAAGTGATCGCGCGCGACGGGCGTGCGCGCCGAGAGGTAGCCCGCGACGACCACGCCCTGCCCATGCACCGGGAACACCCCCCACGACCCGGCCTGCCGGGAGCCGGCGGCGCGGGCGATCGCCTGTAGCCCCAGCGTCGCGGGCGAGATGATCCCGTCGGGACGGCGGGCCACGCGGAAGGCGATGCCGTGCACCACGCGCACGGCCGGGGTGGGCGGGGGCGGCGCGTCCATGGGCTTCGTTGCTCTCGGCATGGCGGGGATGTGTACACCGCCGGGCGCTCGCGTTTCCGCCACATTCACCCGGTGAACGCCGCGCTCCCGATACACTCTCCCCCCTCGATGGCCCCCCCTCCCCTCCGATCGCTCGCGCTCCTCCTCGCGCTCTTCGTCAGCGCCTGCTCCACCGGTCGCTCGGTCGTCGGCGGCCCCGCGGACGCGGCCGAGCCCGTCGACGCCACGCCCGACGCGGCCCTCGACGCCGCCGACGCGCCCGCCCCCGTCGATGCCCCCGATGCGCCCGATGTCCGTGATGCTCCCGATGTGCCCGTGGACATCCCCGCGGCCCGCTGCACCTCGGACGGCGACTGCGCCAGCGGATCGGGCGGGCCCGCCTGCGACCTCGGCACCGGCCGCTGCGTGCCCTGCACCGCCGCCTCGGACCGCTGCCCCTCGGGCCAGTACTGCGTCGCCGCGATGAACCGCTGCGACAACGGCTGCCGCGACGACGCCGCCTGCGCCGCCACCGCCGCCACGCCCCGCTGCGAGCCCACCTCCCGCGCCTGCGTCGCGTGCGTCACCGACGAGCACTGCCCCGCGGGCAACCTCTGCGTCGGCAACGTCTGCGTCGCCGGCTGCAACGCCACCTCGCGCTGCCCCACCGGCGAGGCCTGCTGCGCGGGCGCCTGCGTCAACCCGCAGACCAACGTCGCCCACTGCGGCGCCTGCGACAGCCGCTGCGCCCTCGACCGCGCCGCCGCCGTGTGCCGCAACGCCACCTGCGCGGTGATGAGCTGCACCCTCCCCTACGGCGACTGCGACGGCAGCGCCGCCAACGGCTGCGAGGTCGACACCGCCGCGGACACGGCCCACTGCGGCGCCTGCGGCCGGGCCTGCGCGGCGCGCCCCAACGCCACCGCCACCTGCGCGGCGGCGGTCTGCGCGTACGCCTGCGACGCGGGCTTCGCCGACTGCGACGGCGAGGCCTCCAACGGCTGCGAGGTCGACACCCGCGCCAGCGCCGAGCACTGCGGCGCGTGCGGCAGCCGCTGCGCCCCGGCGAGCGCCACGGGGGCCTGCGTGGCGGGCGCGTGCACGGTGGCGCGCTGCGACAGCGGCCGCGCCGACTGCAACGCCAGCGCGGCGGACGGGTGCGAGGTCGCCACCGCCACCGACGCCGCGAACTGCGGCGCCTGCGGGACGGCGTGCCCGGAGGTGGGCGGCGCGCGACGGTGCTTCGCCGGGAGCTGCGCGGCGCGGAGCTGCGCGGCCGTGCTCGCGCTCACCCCCACCGCGACGAGCGGGCCCTACCGCCTCGACCTCGACGGGGATGGCCCGATGGCCGCGCGCACCTACGCCTGCGACATGCGCGACGGGGGGTGGACCGTCGTGGCCAACCAGGTTCCGACGGAGCTGCTCGCGGACAGCAACGCGACGCTGGGCGAGGCGGCCTTCGGCGACGTCGCGCGCAGCTGGCGGCTGGGCAACCCCGACATCACCCTGGTGCGCCCCACCCTCGCGTGGCGGCTCTCCGACGAGGTCAACAACGTCTACGTCGTGCGCTCGTGCGTGGTCGACTGGAGCCGCGACTACATCGACGTGATGAGCGCCACCGAGTGCACCGTCGGGTACACCACCACGGCCCTCAACGTCGTCGTCAACGGCGCGTGGACCTACTGCTCCGCCCGCGGCATCGGGATCAACAACCTGGGCCGCAGCTGCTCCATCCGCATGAACGAGGGCGGCTTCGGCCGCGGCGTCGGCGCGCTCACCAACGGCCGGGCCTACACCTGCGACTACAACACCGCGCGGCGGGTCTCGCTCGCCTTCCGCTGAGGCGCTCTCAGGGGGCTGACGGCAGGCTCCCGCGCAGCATCACGAACACCAGCACCCCGGTGACCGAGACGTAGAGCCAGATGGGCGCGAGCCAGCGCGTGACCCGGCGGTGCCGGTCGAACTGCTTGCGGAACGCGAAGTAGAACGCCACCAGCGCCATCGGCACCACCGGCATCGAGAGCAGCACGTGGCTGGCGAGCAGCAGCAGGTACGCGACCTTCATCGGGCCGTGGCCCGCGTAGCGCGTGTCGCCGTGCACGAAGTGGTAGGTGAGGTAGCTCACCAGGAAGAGCGCCGACGCCGCGAAGGCGCTCACCATGAAGGCCCGGTGGGCGCGCATGTTCTTGCGGCGGATGGCCACCCAGCCCGCGACGAGCAGCGCCGCCGCGGTGCCGTTGAGGCACGCGTTGACCGCCGGGAGGAAGCGCAGGTCGACGCCCCCCGCCCCGCCGCGGCGGATGAGCAGCAGCCACGCGATGAAGGCCAGCGCCACGGCGGAGACCACCGCCGTAAACGCAAAGAAGGCCCGGTCAGGGGCGGTCGAGGGGTCGCGATCGGAGGCGCTCAGGGCCGACATGGCGCGCGTTATAGGTCCCCGCCCGGCGCGTGGCGACCACCGGCGGTGGGTGTCACACCATCCGGCGCCACCAGCAGGCCACCCGCTGCCACGGTGTCATCGGCGCGCGGATGGCTTCGTAGGCCCGCAGCGCGTGGGCCTCCAGGGCCTCGACGGTGCCCGCGGGGATGCCCAGCCCGAAGCGCACCCGGTCGACCTCCGCCGCCGCCGCGCCCAGCTCCGGGATCGGCGGCAGCCCCTTCGCCGCGCGCTGCGCGCCCACCTTGGCCACCAGCTCGTCGACCGTGTCCCCGGGCAGCACCCGGATGCCCACGTCGCCGAGCGCCACGGTCACGTACTCCCAGCGGCGCAGCGCGCGCTTGGTGGGCTCGTCGGCGCGCCCGCCCCGCCGCAGCCGGCGCAGGCGCCACCACCGCCGCACCGGGCGGTTGAGGAAGAACAACGGCACGAAGGGCAGCACGTCCTCGGCCTGTTCGCGGGCCTTGCGGGCGGCGCGGCTCACGGCGTCGCGCAGGGCCTGGGCGTCGGGGTGGGGCGCCCGCCGTCCCCGGGGGTCGCGCTCCCCGGGCGGCGGCGGTCGACGCTCCCGGCCGCGGGGGTCGCTGGCGCCGTCGCCGGGGCGCTGCCCCTCGCGCGGGGCGGTGCGCCAGAGGTACGGCGCGAGCGACGCGGTGGCGGCCGTGACGAGCAGCGCGAGCAGGATGAGCGCGAGCCCGCCGCGGCGGGTGAGGCGCAGCGCGGCGCCCCGCTGGTGCTGCGTGACGGTGGTCGGCGTGTCGGTGGCGCCGGCGGCCCACACGGCGTGGTGGTAGCGCCCCTGCCCCGCGAGGAAGGCGAAGTAGAGCGCCACGAGGGTGCCCAGGAGCCCGAGGGTGGTCGGGTCCCACACGCCGTCCTTCACCCCGACCTCCCAGTACCGGACGCCGCCGTGCTGCTCGATGACGGTGAGCATCGCGCCCACCCAGCACACCGCGGGGAGCCAGAGCGTGGCCAGCAGCGCGCGCCGCTGCATCGCCGCGTGCCCGCAGCTCACGCTCGTGAGGAAGGCCACGGACCCGCCCGCGACGCGCGGCCCGGCGGCGATGGCGACGGTGCACGCGAGGGTGATGATGGCGAACCACACCACCCCCTGCACCACCCAGCCCCGGAGGCGCAGCAGCGCGAGGAGGTTGCCCAGCGCGACGCCGAGGGTGCTGGCCACGACGAGCACCGGCAGCAGCACCAGGAGCTCGGGGTCGGCGCCCCAGTAGCGAAAGGCCGCGCCCAGCAGCACGACGTAGCCCGACACCAGGAGCAGCCAGTAGGTGGCGAGCAGCCAGCGGGCGCGGGCGAAGGCCTCGACGAGGGGCTCCCGGGGCGTGCCCCCGCGCCACCAGGGCGGGAGGATCATCGGGCGCCGCAGGTCGTCGACCGGGGTCACGTCGCTTGGAGCGTGTGGAGGGCGAAGGACTTGGTGCCGGTGTCGATCTGGTGCCCGGAGACCACGCCGATGGTCTCGCCGTCGTGCATCGGGAGCGTCGCGCGGGCGATGCGGGCGGCCAGCGCGAGGGTCTCGTCGGAGGCGTCGGGGAGCGAGTGCACCACCGGGATCACGCCCCACTGGAGCGCGAGCCGCTGGGCCACCTCGTGCGTCGAGGTGAGGGCGATGATGGGCGCGCGGGGGCGAAACTCCGCCACCATGTCGGCCGTGCGCCCGGAGCGGGTGAACACCACGATCGCCGCGAGGCGGGCGTGCCGGGAGGTGAGCGAGGCCGCCGCCGCGCAGGCGTGGGTGAAGTCCCAGTCGAGGCGCGAGATCTGCGGCTCGGTGAGCTTCGCGTAGAGCGGCGAGGCCTCGATCTCGCGGACGATGGTGTCCATCATCTGGACGGTGACCACGGGGTAGCGCCCGCTCGCGGTCTCGCCGGAGAGCATCAGCACGTCGGTGGCGTCGAGCACGGCGTTGGCCACGTCGGCCGCCTCGGCGCGCGTCGGCCGCGGCGAGCGGATCATGGAGTCGAGCATCTGTGTGGCCGTCACCACCAGCTTGCCCTGCGCGTTGGCCAGCTGGATGGCCCGCTTCTGCGCGAGCGGCACCTTCTCGGGGCCGAGCTCCACGCCGAGGTCGCCGCGCGCCACCATGATCCCGTCGCAGGCGGCGATGATGGCCTCGAGGTTGTCGATGGCCTCGGGCTTCTCGATCTTCGCGATGAGGGGGATGCCCTCGCCCACGACGAGGCGCGCCTCGTGGAGGTCGCTCGCGTGCCGCACGAAGGAGAGCGCGAGGTAGTCGACCCCGAGCTCGCGGGCGAGGACGGCGTCCGCGCGGTCCTTGTCGGTGAGCGCGGGCACGCTGAGCTTCGCGCCGGGGACGTTGATGCCCTTGCGGTCGGAGAGGGTGCCGCCGACCTCCACCACGCAGTCGACGTCCTCGTCGTGGATGCCCGTCGCGCGCAGCCGCAGGAGCCCGTCGTCGAGGAGCACCGGGTCGCCGACGCGGAGGTCCTTCCACAGAGGGTACGTCATGGAGACGGAGTGCACGTCCCCGGGGACCTCCCGGGTGGTCAGCGTGAAGGCCGCGCCCTCCACGAGCTCGACGGGCCCGTTGGCGAAGGTGCGGCAGCGGATCTTCGGCCCCGAGAGGTCGCCGAGGATGGCCACGTCGCGCCCGGCGCGCGATGCGGCAGCGCGGATGTTCTTCACCGCGGCGCGGTGGTCGTCGGGCACGCCGTGGGAGAAGTTCACCCGGAAGCCGTCGACGCCGGCCGCGATGAGGGCATCGAGAACACCGGGCTCGCGGCTCGCGGGGCCCACCGTCGCGAGGATCTTGGCTCTACGCATGGGCCGACGATGGCACGCGTCGCGGCGGGCCCACAATGGGCGGTTGACAGCGCGGCGACGGCGGCCGCACGAACCGGGGCGTGAGCCTGATCGACGAGCTGCGAGAGTACCTGCGAGGGGTAGAGCGGGGGGTGACCGCGGGCGCCGCTCCGACGGTCGGGATCGATATGCCTTCGGCGCGGCGGTACTTCGTCGATGCCCTGGAGAGGCGCGAACGAAGTCATGGGATGCACAGTGTAGAAGCTTCGTTCTGGGATCGTGAGCGGAGGGACGGCTTTCTCCGAGACCTGGAAGCCGAACTGCGCGCCGGCCCCTGCGCGGAAGGGGACGCGGCGACGTTTCGCATGCAGACCGAGGATGCAATCGACCTGCTGGTAGGTCTGCCCGGCCCATCGCTCTCGCGCACCCGTGCCCGGGAACTGGGACAGATCGTAACGACGCTGGCCAGGGCTACCTGGGTAGGGAAGCGTCGGTTCGACGTCGCGCGGTATGCCATGGAGCTTCGCCTCGTTCGTTCTCGTGGAGCGCAGACAGAGGTCTCACCGATTGGACAGGTTCTCACGCGCATGCCGGAGGCCGACGCGGTGCACTGGCTCCTGACGGTGGAGACCCTGCAATCCCTCGGACCGTCCGATGTCTATCGAATGCCCATACAGGCAGTCATTGCTCTCGACAGGCATCCAGAGGGAACGTTCCATTCTGCCGTCGTCAGCTTCGATGACGATCGCCATCATGCGGACACTGGCGAGCGATGGCTGCTGGACCACGGCATAGTCGAGAGACTGGAATCCATTGGCCTGCTTGATCAGTGGTCGAAGCCTGATGAGCGGACGTCCGGTTATACAGTCCGCACCGCTTTCCTTCCCATGATCGCGGAGATCGCGTCCCAGAAGCCCACGCCCTTCTCCGTGCTCGCGGAGACCCTGATCGCCGAGGAGCGCGGCGCCGTGCTCCCGCGCACTGCGACCGGAGCGGAGGGCATCACCGACACGGCCACCCTCGCCCTCGAACGCCACTCGCGCATGGTCGCTCACGAGTTGCACAACAGCATCGTGCCGGTGCAGCACGCGCTACAGAAGCTCTCCGACGTCCTGGCCCAGAGCGCCCCCGACGACCAGTGGAAGGTCTACCAGCAGCGGATCAGTCGCAACGTCGAGAGGGTGCTGCGCTTCGCCACCGAGATGGCCGAGACGTCGACCCTCGCGGTCAAGCCCATCGAGCCCTTCGACGTGGCGCTCGCGATACGCGACGCCCTGGCCGAGCTCAACGGCGGGCTGGCCACCCGCGTTCAGTTCGGTCCGCCAGACGAGCTCCCGGCGGTTCGCGGCCACCGCCATCGCTTCGTCATGGTCATGGTCAACCTGCTGCGAAACGCCGTGCAGTCTGTCAGCGATCGCGAGGTGAAGCTGCGGATCGACCTGGGCCAGGGGGCCTCAGGGCAGGTCCAGGTGGCTGTGCACGACGACGGACCCGGAGTCGAGGTGCCGTACCGCGACGCCATCTTCCAACGGAGCTTCGCGCTGCGTCCCGGGGGCTCCGGCCAGGGGCTCAGCCTCGTGCGCGATGTCGTCGAGGGCGAGATGGGCGGTTCCGTGCGATATGAGCCCAGCGACCTGGGCGGCGCCTGCTTCGTCCTGCTGCTTCCCGGTTCGTCGAGGAGGTCTCCATGAACACCGATGGCCGCGTGCTCATCATCGACGACGAGCGGGACATCATCGACACCTACCGCGAGATCCTCGCTGACGACGGGTACGAGAGCGAGGCCGCCATGACGGCCCCCCTCGCCCTCGCAGCGCTGAAGGCGACGGACTGGGCGGTGGTCCTGCTCGACCAGCGCCTCCGCGGGTCCAGCGACGGCAACTCGGGGCTCGACCTCCTCGACCAGATCAGGACCCGTGCGCCCTTCGCCAAGGTCATCGTCGTCACCGGCTTCGCCGATCCCGTCTCCGTCCAGCGCGCGTTCGACCGCGGCGCCTGGGACTATCTCCAGAAGGACTCGCTCCTCACCCCGCTCCTCCGCGTGAAGGTGCGCAACGCGATGGAACTCTGGCGCGAGCGGATGCTGGGTGCGCTGTCGAAGGACAAGCGCGAGGAGGAGATCGCCTCGACCTGGAAGCAGGCGCAGGCCGAGGGCAACCCCCAGGCGAAGGGCAAGCTCCTCGAAACGCTCATGCTCCTGATCTTCCGGTCGGTGCCGGGCTTCGAGCGCTCCGAGGTCAACGTCCAGAACGATCTCGAAGAGATCGATGTCGTAGTGCAGAACGGCTCGACCGACCCGGTCTGGCAGAAGGAGGGCACCTACCTGCTGGCCGAGTGCAAGAACCGCTCGACCGTCGTCGGCGTAGACGCGTTGAAGCTCTTCCGGATGAAGATCGAGGACCGCTACGGGCGCGCCTCGATGGGGTTCTTCATCGCTCCGGGTGGGTACGCCAGCACGGTCAACATCGAAGAGTGGACGCGCCGCAGCGGCAAGAGCCTCGTCGTGCTGCTCGACCGGGCCGACATCGATGTCCTCGTGGCGTCGACCGATCGCAACGCGACGCTCAAGGCCTTCCATCACCGCGCGGTGATCGCCGGGCACGGCTGACTCCAACGTCCCTGCCGGTCGGGTCATCGCCCGACGAACCGTGCGACGATCCCGCCCCATGGCGCCGCTCTTCCGTGGGTCTCCCTGGTGGTTTCGCTCGCTGCTCTCGCTGGCCGCGCTCCCGGCCGCCTGCTTCGAGCCCTCCGACGCGCCCACCTCCCTGCCCGACGCCTGCGTGTCGGCGCAGTGCTCTCGCCCCGACGCCGGCCTCGACGCCAGCACCCGCGACGCGCAGCCCTCCGACATCGCGCGCCCCCTCGACGCCGCCGCCGACGCCCCCGACGCCCCCGACGTGCCGGTCGACCGCCCCACCGTGTGCTCCGTCGACGCCGGGGCCCGCTGCCCCGTCGGGCAGTACTGCGACCCCATGCGCGCCGTGTGCGTGCCCGATCGCGGGTCGTGCGTCGAGTCCGACGGCGGCCCGCCGACCTGCCCCGGCGACGCCCGCTGCACCGGCGGCCGCTGCGTCCCCTACAACCCCGGCGAGACCAACACCGCGTGCACCCGGCCCGCGGTGCCTGCCTTCCTCTCGCCCGGCATCCTCTGCTCCTACGTCGACCGCTCGCCCGCCACGGACCCCTTCCATGGCTACACCAGCGTCTCCCCATCGCTCGTGGTGGCGGACTTCCAGCTCGACCCCACGGCGCGCGAGCCGAGGCCCAGCATCGTGGCCCCGATGCACCCCGCCGCCACCTGGAGCACGGCCAACTACAAGGGCGTGCTCCGCGTGCTCGACGGGCGCACCTGCGAGGTGCAGTTCACCCTCGACGCGCACCTCGTCAACGGCGCCGCGAGCGCCGCGGTGGGCGACCTCGACGGCGACGGCCGCCCCGAGATCGTCGCGTCGAGCATGCCCGACACCCGCGTCGGCGTGAACGATCCCACCGCGGGCGGCCTCGTGGCCTTCCGCTTCGACCCGACCGCGCGCGTGTGGCGCCTGCTCTGGCGCAGCCGCACCGCGGCGGGCGTCCCCGACGCCAACAACCCGCGCACCTGGGCCTCGCCCTCGCTGGTCGACCTCGACGACGACGGCGTGCCCGAGATCACCCTCGGCGGCGCCGTCTACGACCGCAACGGGCTGCTGCTCGATGCGCACCTCGCGCTGCCCTACTGGCAGGGCAATTTCGGCGTCACGGCGGACGTCGACAACGACCCGCGGCACATCCCCGAGCTGGTCACCGGCTCCGGGATCTGGTCGTGGAACGTCACCGCCCGCGCCTGGCAGCCCGCGAGCTTCTTCGCGCCCGCCGCGCCGCTCGCCGAGGGCATGGTGGCCGTCGCGGACTTCGGGGAGTTCCCGGGCTCGACGCCGGGCGAGCCCGAGGTCGCGGTGATCTCCACGGGCACGGCGCGGGTGCAGACCATCCGCGGCCGCGTGGTGTTCGGCCCGGTGGCCATCCCCGGCGGCGGGACGGGCGGGCCCCCGACCGCCGCGGACTTCAACGGCGACGGCCGGGTGGACTTCGCCGCCGCCGCGCGGGCGAGCTACCTGGTCTTCGACCTCCAGTGCGCCGGAACGCCCGCGCCCGCGGGCTGCGCCGCGCCGGGCATCCGATGGACCCGCGCCAACCAGGACGCGTCGAGCCACTCCACCGGGTCGAGCGTGTTCGACTTCAACGGCGACGGCTCGGCGGAGGCCGTGTACGCCGACGAGTGCTTCACCCGCGTGTACGACGGCGCCACGGGGTCGGTGCTGTTCTCGCGCTACCGCCCGAGCTGCACCTGGTACGAGACGCCCATCGTGGTCGACGTCAACGGCGACCTGAAGGCCGAGATCGTCGTGCCCGACGACGACGACTGCAACATCACCTGCGGCTCGCTCGCCCCGATGGGCTACGACACCATCTTCCCCGGGCTGCGCTGCGCGACCTCCGCGGACTGCCCCACCCCCTCGATGCGCTGCGACGCGGGCCTCTGCCGCTGCGCCGCCGACGCCGAGTGCGGCGGCCCCGGGTACGGCTGCCGGGCGCCGGACCCCGGCGCGGGCGGCGCGGGCAACGTCTGCCGCGCCCTGGTGGGCACGCGCTTCGGCGGCGTGCAGGTCTTCGGCGACCCGCGCGGGCGATGGGCGCCGTCGCGCCCCATCTGGAACGAGCACGCCTACTCCATCACCAACGTGAGCGACACGGGCGTGGTGCCCGCCTCGCACGCGCGCACCCCCAACTGGCGCTCGGTGGGCCTCAACAACTTCCGCCAGAACAGCCAAGGGGGCCTCGCGCCGACCTCCGCCGCGGACTTCACCGTGCGCGCCGCGAGCGCGGCGGAGTGCGTGGTGGGCGCGAGCACCGGGCGCATCGAGCTCACGGCGACGGTGTGCAACCGCGGCACGGCGCCGGTCGCGGGCGGGGTGCCGGTGGCCTTCGAGACGGCCGAGGGGGACGGCGGCGTGGCGGTGGCGTGCACGGCCCTCACCGACGGGAGGCTCGAGCCGGGGGCCTGCGCCGCGGTGCGCTGCACCTGGATGGACGTGCCCGTGCGCTCGGCGCCCTACGTGCTCACGGTGGTGCCCGACCCCGCGCGCACGACCCTGCAGTGCCTCGAAGGCAACGACGCGTTCCGGCTCGCGGGGGTGAGCTGCTACTCGCCCGGGTGACGCCCCGCGGCAGCGGGTGATCCCGACTACCGTGACGCACGGTGCCTGTGCTAGTCCCCCGCCCCGGAAGAGGAGCGGAGAAGACACGATGATGCACGGCGCCCACGCGAACATCCTTGATGCGGTCGGAAACACCCCGATCGTTCGCCTGAACCGGGTGGTCCCGCCCGACCTGGCGGCGGAGATCTACGTGAAGTGCGAGTTCATGAACCCCGCCGGGTCCATGAAGGACCGCATCGCGATCAACATCGTGAACCGCGCCGAGGCCGAAGGGCGGCTCAAGCCTGGCGGCACCATCGTCGAGGCCACCAGCGGCAACACCGGCGCCGGGCTCGCCATGGTCGCCGCGGTGCGCGGCTACCGCACCATCTTCGTGATGCCCGACAAGATGTCCCAGGAGAAGATCTCCGCGCTCCGGGCCTGGGGCGCCAAGGTGGTGGTGTGCCCCACGGCGGTCGAGCCCGCCGACCCGCGCAGCTACTACTCCGTCGCGCGGCGGCTCTCCGAGGAGACCCCCAACGCCATCCTCGCGAACCAGTACCACAACCCCGCCAACCCGGAGGCCCACTACCTCTCCACGGGCCCGGAGATCTGGGCGCAGACCAACGGCGAGTTCGATGCGTTCGTCTCGGGCATGGGCACCGGCGGCACCCTCTCGGGCACCGGCAAGTACCTCAAGGAGAAGAACCCCGCGATCCAGATCGTGGGCGTCGACCCGGTGGGCTCGGTCTATTACGACTTCGTCAAGCACGGGCAGGTGACCCGCGCGTTCTCGTACAAGGTCGAAGGCATCGGCGAGGACTTCTTCCCGACCACCATGAACCTCAAGATCCTCGACGACTGCGTGCGCGTCGACGACCGCGAGTGCTTCATGATGACCCGCGACCTCGTGCGCCTGGAGGGCATCTACTGCGGCGGCTCGTGCGGCGCGGCGGTGGCCGGGGCCATCAAGTGGGCCCAGTCGCGCAACAAGAAGGAGCGCATCCTGGTGCTGCTCCCCGACAGCGCCGGGCGCTACCTCACCAAGATCTTCAACGAGGACTGGATGCGCGAGAACGGCTTCACGGGCACCGAGGCCTCCCTCGGCACGGTGCGCGAGATGATGCAGTCCCGCAGCCAGCAGCTGGTGACGGCGCGCTCCGACGACACGCTGCGCAACGTCATCGCGAAGATGAAGTCCCTGGGCATCTCGCAGCTGCCGGTGGTCGACGGCGAGCACATCCGCGGCATCGTCACGGAGGTCGACGTGCTGCGAAACCTCGTGTCCGGCGAGGCCAACATGGACGGCACCATCACCAACATCCTCGACAGCGACTACGCCACGGTCACCCCGGAGACCCGGGTCGACCTGCTCCAGAGCGTGCTCGCCGAGGCCAAGGTGGCGCTCGTCGCCGACGGCACTCGCCTGCTCGGGCTCGTCACCAAGATCGACCTCATCGACTACCTCTCGAAGCGCGTCACCGCGGTGGCCGAGTCGAAGCCCGGCTGAGCGGCGGAGCGCGATCATGGCCCCTCCCCCCGTCGCCCTCATCACCGGCGCCAACGGCGAGATCGGTCGCTCGCTGCTCGAGCGCCTCCACGCCGACGGCCGCTACCGCGTGGTCACCCTCGACCTCACGCCCCTGCCCGAGCGCTTCCGGCCGATGTGCCACGAGACCTACGCGGGCAACATCCTCGACCGCTACCTGCTCGACCAGCTCGCGGCGCACCACGAGATCGAGGTGGTGTTCCACCTCGCGGCGCTGCTCTCCACCCGCGGCGAGCGCGACCCCGACCTCGCGCACCAGATCAACGTCGAGGGCACGCTGCACCTCATGCGCATGGCGCAGCAGCAGTCGGCGCGCCTCGGCCGGCCCGTGCGCTTCATCCTCCCGAGCTCCATCGCGGTGTACGGCCTGCCCTCGCTCGACGAGAAGGCCGCGCACCCGCGGGTGACCGAGGGGCAGTTCCTCGAGCCCATCACCATGTACGGGTGCAACAAGCTCTACTGCGAGCACCTCGGCCGCTACTTCATGCGCCACTACCGCTCCGTCGGTCCGGTGGCGGCCAACGCGCGGCTCGACTTCCGCGCGCTGCGCTTCCCCGGGCTCATCTCCGCGGACACCGTGCCGTCGGGCGGGACGAGCGACTACGGGCCCGAGATGATCCACCACGCGGCGCAGGGGAAGCCCTACGCGTGCTTCGTGGGCCCCGAGGCGCGGCTGCCCTTCATGGCGATGCCCGACGCCGTGCGCGCCCTGCTGCAGCTCCTCGACGCGCCCGCCGAGGCGCTCACACTGCCGAGCTACAACGTCGGGGCCTTCAGCCTGTCGGCGCAGGAGTTCGCCGAGCGGGTGAAGCGGGCCTTCCCGGGCGCGGACATCTCCTTCGCGCCCGACGCGGGGAGGGCCCGTATCGTGGACTCGTGGCCCGGCGACGTCGACGACGCCAGGGCGCGCGCCGACTGGGGCTGGGCGCCCGCCTACGGGCTCGACCGTGCCTTCGACGAGTACCTCGTGCCGGCGGTGCGGACCCGGTATCAGGGGTAGGAGTCGGTCCCCGGGTACGCGCCGCGATCGGGCGATCGCCCCCAACGAGCGTGTTGCGAGGCGCCGACCTCGAGGCCTTGAAGCGCTCGCAAGGGCGCCCCCAAAGAGTCCATCGCGATCGTCAGGGCCGTCGAGCGACTGGTTCGGGGTGATCGCGAGCCCCATCGCGCTCCCCAGGTGGACGTGCACCCGGCCCGCTGCGTAGAGCACGCGGGAGTCCTCGTAGGGTGACCCCTGGAGGAGGTCGGCGTAGCCATCACCGTTGACATCCCCGACGCGTGCATCGGGGCAGCCATAGGGAGCGACGAGGTTCTGCTCCGAAGCCGTCAGTCCCGTCGGGCTGCCCGAGAGGATGTGCAGGGTGCCGCTGATCCAGGGCCTCCCCGATGACTCTCCGACGGCGACGTCGTCGTAGCCATCGCCGTTGATGTCTCCAACGCCCGCGAGGGCACCCCCGTACCGATGATTCCAGCCGCTGCCCTGGAAACTCTGGCTGGGCGTCGCAGCAAGCCCGGCAGAGCCACCCAGATACACATGCACCCTCCCCGCGTCATTGGCGCCGTCGATCGTGGCGCCCGGTGCGCCAACGGCGAGGTCGGCATATCCGTCCGCGTTGACGTCACCGACGGCGAGGCGCCGACCATATTCGCCGTCGGGGCCCTCGTAGCCCTCGATCCGCCACCCGGGTGTCGCCACGAGGCCCCCGGCGCTGCCGAAGTAGACCTGCACGGCGCCAGGACCGATCTCACCGGTGATGCGCGTGCCTCGCGCGCCGACAGCGAGGTCGGCGAAGCCATCACCGTTGACGTCTCCAGCGCTCTCGACCGCCTCACCCAGGAATCCGTCCGGGCCGTCCAGCGTCTGGTCGGGGGCCGACGCGAGGCCGTCTGCGCCGCCGAAATAGACATGCACACGGCCAGCGCCAGGGGTTCCGTCGGCCGCGGCGGTCCCCGGCGCACCCACTGCGAGGTCGGCGTACCCATCTCCGTTGACGTCGCCGGCGGCCGCGACGTCCCACCCGAAATAGGCGCCGGCGCCGCCGGGGCCGTTGAGGGACTGGCTCGCCGCGGCCGAGATTCCCGTCGCGCTCCCGAAGTAGATGTGTACCCGACCCCCGAATGCCGGCCCTGTGATGGAGGCGCTCCTGGCCCCGACCGCAAGCTCGACATAGCCATCGCCGTTGAGGTCTCCGACGCTCGCGACGGCGCTACCGAAGCGGGCGTCGCGACCGTCAGGTCCGTCGAGGCTCACCGTGGGCGTCGCCGGGAGCCCCGTCGCGCTCCCGAGGTAGACGTGCACCCGCCCTGCCTTGTGAACACCGCTCACGGTCACGCGCTCTGCGCCTACGGCGAGGTCGGCGTACCCATCTCCGTTGTAGTCCGCGGCGTCTCCCCAGCTCGTGTCGACGGCTGCGGACCTCGCGCCGACGTCGAAGCGCCACGTCGGGGAGACACCGACCGCGCCCTGGGTGACCCGCCAGTAGAGCGGTCCGACGGGCAGGTCGCGGTCGGGCGCAGCGCGGTCACCCGAGACGTCGAAGGTCATCACGGGGAGCGCGCAGGCTCGATCGCGGCAGATCTCGACGCGCACCGCCGGATCCCTCGCCCGGCGCTCCCAGCGCAGCGTCGGGCGGCGCGTCGTCACCGTCGCCGTCGAGAGGGGTGAGAGCAACCTGGGCGGCGCGAACGGCGCGCAGCCCGATCCGCCGCGATCCGAACGGCAATACTCCTCGTCGCGGCAGGCTCGCCCGCACACGCCGCAGCTCGCGAGGTCATTCCCCAGGTCGGTCTCGCAGCCGTTGGTCGCGCGACCGTCGCAGTCCCCAAAGCCGACGGCGCAGGTCGCGACCAGACACGAGGCGCTCCCACAGGCGGAGGTGGCGTGCGGGGCGACGCAGACGTTGCTGCACGCTCCGCAGTGGGACGGGTCGGTCGAGAGGTCGACGCAGGTCCCCTCGCAGCACCTCGCCGCGCCTGGACACGGCTGCGCCTCGGTACATCTGACAGTGCAGGGTCGATCGGTGCACCGCGGCCCCGCGTCGCCTCCACCGTCGTTGTCCGCCGACGGGACGCCCCCCGCCTCCCGTCGGTCCGCGGCGTCCCTCGTCGTCTCTGCCCCGTTCGACGCGTCGCCTCCAACGGTCGCCTCGCCCGCGCAGCCGCCGATCCCGACCGCCATCAGCGCAGCGAGGAGCGCTCCCACCGTCATCGACGCCGTCATGGCTCGCAGAGTCCAGTCGCCCCGCAGCGGAGGGGCGCGTCGCAGGGGATGGAACCAGGCGTCCGTCGGCAGCGGCCGCCCTCGACACCAAATTCTCGACAGCGCCACTCGTCGACCGACGGACCTTCGCAGCTGGCGTCGAGGCCGCAATCGCCCGGGCGGCACGGGGCGCCCGCAGCGAGCACCGCGACGCAGAAGTCGTTTCGACATTGCAGGTCGCCATCACAGACGGGTCGCAGGAGCCGGCATGGGCTGTTCGCCCCGCCGCGACGGACACAACGCCAGTCGGAGATGCCGTGCTCCCGGCACACGAGTTCTGGTCCGCAGGGCTGTCCGTACATGGGCTCGCACGGGGCGCCCACCGCCAGGGTCTCCCGGCAGGTGCCGTAGTCGTCGCAGAAGAGCCCGGCGCCGCAGGGCTGCGTCGCGTTGCAGGGTCCGCCGAGACCCGCCGAAGCCACGCACTGCGACGCGGCGCCGACGTGGACACACTGCTGCCCCGACGGACACGTCCGCTCCGGACCCACGCACGCCGTCCGGGCCATCGGGACGACACAGAAGACCCCGGCCTCGTCGCAGGCCAGGCCCACGTCGCATGGCGGCAGCGACCCGCCGGCGGGGCGGCAGAAACCGTTGAGGGTCCCCGCGAGCCGGCAGCGCTGCGACTCTGCACAGTCGAGCCCGACAGCGCACCGGGAGGAGTCGACGCAGCTCGCTCCGACGGGTCCCGGCTCCTCGACGGGTCCATCGCAGCGCAGCGCCTGCGTCGACCCTGACGGACCGCACCGGATGCCGCCGCGACATGGGGTCGGGCCGCGGAGGCACGGGCCGCGGAGCGTACCCGGCTCGGCACAGTAGGAGCTGTAATCCGAGGCGTCGGGAATGACGCAGGAGGTCGACGCCGGGCAATCGAAGTCCTCGCGACATCGTTCATCGGGCGCTACGCCGGACAGCCGACCACAACGGAGATCGCCGCCGCACTGATAGCCCGGCGGGCAGGACACCTCGCCGAGGGAGAGCCGGTACGCCCATCGGTCACAAGGGCCCCCCGGCGCGCCAGCGCGAACGCATCGCCGCGCCTCGCCGGCATCGCCTGCGCCGCAGTACGAGCCGGGCTCACAACCCGCGGTCGGCGGCCAGGCGCCCGGGGTCATCCCGCAAGGCGACCCGATCGGCGCGGGGCGCACACAGAACGAGCTCATCGGATCGCACGTCAGCCCCTCGTCGCAGCGGGGCGCGCGATCGGTGCGGCAGCGACCGCCCAGCCGCCCCTCCGGTAGCTGGCACACGCTGCTCCCGCTCGTGCCGGGCGGGCACATCGGGTACGCGGCGCAGAGCGTCCCGTCGCAGACGAGGCCGTCATCGCACTCGGGCCACGTCCGGCGACACCCGCCTCCGGCCGTGCCCTGCGCGACGCAGGTCCCCCGCCCCGGACGCACGACGCACTCCGCGCCCTCCGGACAGAGCAGGACATCGCTGCATCGGTCTCCGAGCGCCACGCTCCGGGCGCATCGGGGGCTCAGGTCTCGATCGCGCGCGAGGCACCGCAGACCCTCCTCGCATTCGTGATCCGCGGCGCACCGATGGCCTGCCATGCCGGGGTGGTTGCAGCCCGCTTCGCACGGTTCGGCCAGCAGGCTCCCCGGCGGGAGCACGCTCGCGGCGCAGCGCCGAACGCCGCCCTCGTTCATGCAGGCGAGCCCCGGCGCGCAGGGGCGATGGAGCCCTGCCCCGCAGACCTCACCCATCCCCACGAAGGGTCGGCAGCGAGGTAGATAGATCGAGACCGGCGATGCTCTCCAGGTCGAGGACATCTCGATCGAGCAAATGAGGCCATCGTCGCAGAGCCCGGCGCGTCCGGCCGTCGGCGTGCAGACGCCGCCCTCGACGCGCGCTCGGACGCAGCGTGTCTCGCCGTCTGCGCTGGCGACGCACCGGGTGCCCGGCTCGCAGGGCCCCTCGAAGTCCGAGCACCGCTCTCCCTCGCGGTGGAGCCGCTCGCAGGTGTCGCGATGGCAACCGAGCCCGGGATCGCAGCCGGGGCTGCCGGCGCAGCTGCCGTGCTCCGCGCCGTCGCGCACGCAGCGCGCGGACCGGTCGACGATGGAGGCGCAACGTGCGCCGGGCGGGCAGGTCGGACCGGTCGCCCTCGCGTTGCAGGTTCCACCGATGAAGGGCACCGGTCGTTCGGTCAGGGTGAGGGTGAACGCCGTCATGACGGCCACGGCGGAGGTCACCCGCGCGGGCGTGGCCGCGACGCCGATCCACACCGTGGTCCCGGCCTCGAGCACGCGGGTCGCGAAGGGGATCGGGCCGCCGGAGTTGTACGCCGACCGCGGGCCGACCGCGCATCCGAGCGGCTCGGCCCCCGACGAGCACGCTGTCGACGCCCACGCGACGAGTCGAACCGGCACCAGGCGCTCGGCCGTCGCCTCGACCTCGAGCAACCCCCTGCGCTGCATGGTCCAGCGCATCAGCCGTGGATGCAGCGCTTGCGGAAAGCACGACGGGCCGGGTCCCGGTCCGATCGACTCGGCCGTGTCGAAGGTGTTCCCGCCGTAGTGCACCTTCCCCGGGGAGCGAACACCCTCCCGATCGAGGTCGACGAACGCACCCGGCTCGCAGGGGTCGTTGGGAATCACCGGCCGCAGCGGCAGGGAGACCTCTGGCGACCCATCCGCGACGTCGGCGGGCGCGGTGCCATCCGAAGCCGCGTCGCCCAACGCAGCGTCGGACGAGGGCGCGTCGAAGGTCGTGGCGTCGCCGCCCGTCGGCACGGCGTCCGACGACGAATCGACGGGGACGAGGGCTCCGTGGTCCGAACAGGCTGCCAGGCCGACCAGCAGCGCCGACCAGCCCGCACCATGACGCGAGGGACGAGGGGGCATCGAACGAATATCGGTTTCGACCGGGACGCCAACAAGCACGGAACACGGAGCGGGGCTGAGCGCGCCGCGGAACCGCACGACATCTGGGGCGATCGGATTCATCGGGCAGGGTCCCTCCCTGGTGCGCGAGGTGGACCTCGTCGGTGGATCGGGTTGCCTGCGACATCGCTGACATTCGCGCTGCCTACGCCGTAGTCCGCGCTTTCCGCGCGCCCCCCCGTGGCGTAGCCTCGACGCTTCGCGCATGTCGACGGCCAACCCCCAGCGCCTCGGTCGATACATCGTCACGCGGCGCCTCGGGGTGGGCGGCATGGCGGAGGTCTTCCTCGCCCGCTCGCGCGGGGCGGAGGGCGTCGACAAGTCCCTGGTGGTCAAGCGCATCCTCCCGGACTTCGCGGAAAACCCGCACTTCCGCACGATGTTCGTGGACGAGGCGCGGGTCGCGATGCGGCTCAACCACCCCAACCTCGTGCAGGTGTACGGCTTCGAGTCCGACGGGCCGACCCTCCTGCTCATCATGGAGCACGTCGACGGGCCCGACCTCGGCCTGCTGCTCGCGACGGCCCACCGGGCGGGCGAGAAGGTCCCCTACGCGGTCGCCGCGCACGTGCTGCGGGAGCTCTCCCGCGCCCTCCACTACGCCCACGAGCGCCACGACGAGCAGGGCCGCGCCCTCGAGATCGTGCACCGCGACGTGTCCCCCGCCAACGTGCTGCTCTCCTACGAAGGGGCCGTGAAGCTCGGCGATTTCGGCATCGCCCACGCGCGCTCGGCGTCCTTCACCGAGACCGGGCTGGTGCAGGGCAAGTACGGCTACATGGCCCCGGAGCAGGCCCGCGGCGAGCCCGTCGACCGGCGCGCCGACGTCTTCGCGCTGGGCGTGGTGCTCCTCGAGCTCCTGCTCGGCCGCCCGTGGTTCGCCGACGTGCCCGACGCGCAGACCCTCCTCGCCCAGGTGCGCGCGGGCCAGCTGCCCGACCCCGACGTGCTGGTGCCCGACGCCCCGGAGGCCCTGCGCGCGGTGGTGCGCCGCGCGATGCGCCCCAGCGCCGACGATCGCTACGCCACGGCGCGCGAGGTGGCCGTCTCGCTCAACGGCTTCCTGCACATGGCCGAGCAGCAGGCCGACGCGCTCACGCTCGAGCAGTTCGTCGAGAAGATCATGCCCCGCCGGCGCGCGAGCAACACGCCCGCGTCGCCGTCGTCGCGTCCGCCGCCGCCCGCGTACAGCTCGCTCCCGACGGTGGGCCCGGGCTCGCTCATGCCCGACGACTTCGGCGCGGCCCGCGACGGCGTCGGGCGCACCATGCCCGCGTTCGACCCCTACGCGAGCGTGACCCAGCCCGAGCTGATGCTGCTCTCGGACATCTCGGCGCCCCGCGCGCCCCGGGTCGACGCCGTCGGCGCCGTGCGCGAGCGGGTCAACGTGGCGGTCATCGTCGGGCGCATGTCCCGGCCGGCCCACTCGCCCGAGACCCGCGCCCTCGTCGCCCTCATCGACGCCCTCGCCTTCAAGGCCGCCGCCACCCTCGAGTGGAACGGCGACGACCGCTTCACCCTCCTCGTCGGCGTGCTGCGCCCGCAGGTCGACGACCCCCTCCGCGCCGCGCGCCTCGCGCTCGACCTCCTCGACGCCGCGCGCACCCTCGCGGCCGACCTCGAGAGCGTCGACGAGGCCCTCGTCGAGCTCGCGCCCACCCTCGGCCTCGGGCTCGCCCGCGGGCTCGTCGCCTGCGCCTTCGACCCCGACGGCGTCCCGATGCGCTTCGAGCCCGTCGACGACGCGCTGCCCATCGCCAACGGCCTCGCCACCGCCGCGCGCCCCGGCGAGGCCCTCCTCGGCGCCGCGCTCGCGCGCTTCGTCCGCCGCGCGTTCGTGCTGCGCGAGGCCGCCTCCCGGGGCCCCCGGGCCTGGGCGCTGGAGCGCATGCGGGGGCGCTCCGAGCGCGACGCCTCGGCGGAGGTGCAGGGCTTCGCGCTGCTCGGCCGCGAGGTCGCGATGGGCGAGCTGCGCGACGCCTACGGGGCGGTGATCTTCACCGAGCTCGGCGCGGCGCGGCGGGTGGTGGGCGAGCTCGGGATCGGCAAGTCCACGCTCCTGGGCGCCTTCGCCGAGGGGCTCCTGGGCGGCGCCACGCCCACCCGGGTGCTCCGGGTCGAGGCCTCGCTCGGCACGAGCCGCGTGCCCTTCGCCCTCATCGCGCAGCTGCTGCACCAGGTGCTGGTGCTCCAGCGCGACGCCGAGCCCCTCCTGCCCTCCGACCTCGTCGACCGCGAGGTGCTCGGCCGCGCGCTCGACCGCGCCGTGCAGCGCTGGGGCGCCGGCACCCTCGGGCGGCGGGCGGCGGTGCGGGCGCTGCGCTCCTGCCTGGGGCTCGACCCCCACGACGAGTCCGCCGAGGCGGCGATCACCCGCGAGCTCGCGCTGGTGCTGCGCCCGATGCTCTCGGAGACCGCCCACGACGGGCCGCTGGTGCTGCTGCTCGACGGCCTGGAGCTGGCCGACGCGCCCAGCCGCGCGCTGGTGGCCGACCTCGCGCGGCGCCCGCCCGGGTCGCCGGTGCTGGTGGTGCTCGCGCTGCGCGACGACGACGCGCTGCAGGGCGAGCTCGGCGGCGTGCCGGAGATCGTCGTGGGGCCGCTCGACGGCGAGGCGCGGCGCAGGCTCATCGCGCAGTCGCTCGGGGCCGACCACGCGAGCGACGCGCTGGTGCAGGAGGTGAGCGCGGTGGTGGGCGGCAACCCCCTCGCGATGCTGGAGGTGGTCGAGGCGCTGAGCGAGCGCGACCGGGTGCGCGCGCGGGCGCAGCTCGACGGCGCGGGGGAGATCGTCGCCGACCTGGTCACCGACGACCGCGGCGAGGCGCTGCTGCCCGGCACCCTCGACGAGGTGCTCGCGGCCCGCATCGACGCGCTGCCGCCGTCGAGCCGCGCGCTGCTCCGGTGGTGCGCCCTCTGCGAGGCCGAGCTCACCCGCGCGGTCGTCGACGCCCTCGGCGGCCCGGAGGGCCCGCGGGTGCGCGCGCGGCTGGTCACCGACGGCATCCTGGTCGAGACCCCGGGCGCGGCGGACGCGGCCCCGGTGCTCTCCTTCGCGCACGCGGCGCTGCGGCGGCTGCTGCGCGCCGCGGTCGACCCGACGGCGCTGCCGGCGATGCACGCGCGGCTGGCGGAGGTGCTCGAGCGGCAGGGCGTGAGCGCGGTGGGCGCGGCGCGGCACCACACGGCGCTGGCGGTGCACCGCGAGGCCGCCGGGGCGACGCGGCCCGCGGCGCGGGCGTGGATGGAGGCCGCGCGGGCGTTCACCGTCGCCGGGGCGCGCGGGCAGCGCGAGGCGACCGAGGCCCATGAGCGGGTGCTCACCCTCTGCGCGGGGGCGCGCGACCTGGAGGGCCTGAAGCTCCAGGCGGCGGCGTGGGAGGCCCTGGAGGAGGCCGCGCGGGCGGGGGTGCACAACCGCCGGCGGCGGCGCGCGCTGCTGGCCCTGCGCGAGGTGGCGATCGCCTCGCAGGACGCCGGGGTCATCGCGCGGGCGCTCACCCGCCAGGCGCGCTTCAAGATCGAGATCACTCCCGGGCTCGACACGGCGCGCGACGTGGTGGCGGCGGTGCGGGCGGCGCGGCGGGCGGGCGACGCGCGCACCGAGGCCGAGGCGCGCTGGGCGTGGTCGGTGCACCTCGGGCACCGGGGCGAGCTGCGGGCGGCCATCGAGCAGGCCGACGCGGCGCTGGGGGCGCTGCGGCGCGAGGCGGAGGTGCCGCGCGCGCTGGAGGTCGAGGTGCTGGTGACGCGCTCCACCATGCGGCGCTGGGTGGGCGAGCACCGGGCGGCGCTCGACGTGGGCGCCGAGGCGGTGGCGACGGCGACGCGCTTCGGCCCGCGGCGGATGCTGGGCGCGGCCTACGACGCGGTGGGCATGGCGTGCATGGCCTCTGGGGCCCCGGCCGAGGCGCTGCGCTTCTTCCGCACGGCGATCTCGCTGGAGCGAGAGGTGGGCGGGCGCGACCGCATGGCCCGCACGGTGCTGCACGCCGGCAAGGCGTGGGGGGCGCTCGGGCGGGCGTCCCGGGCGCTGCAGTTCACGCAGCGTGCGGTGTCGCTGGCCGAGGCGGTGCGGCACGGCTTCGGCGGCACCCTCGCCGAGGCGCTGGTGACCCTGGCCGAGCTGCTGGTCGAGCGCGGCGACGTCGACGACGCCGCGGCGGCCATCGAGCGGGCGCGCGCGCTGCTCGGCGCCACCGGCGGGCGCTACGCCTACGTGCGGCTCTGCCTGGGCGACGGGCGGGTGCTCATGGCGCGGCGGCAGTACCGCCTCGCGCGCGTGGCGGTGGAGAGCGCCGAGCAGGCGGCGGCGGAGTCGGGGATCCCCCTGGAGGTGCTGCGGGCGCGGGCGGGCATGGCGCTGGCGGCGGCCCACCTGGGCGACCGCGCGGCGGCGGTGCACGCCATCGAGCGGGTGCTGGGCGACCCCCTGATGGCCAACCCGGCGCGCATCCACCGCGGGGCGCGGGTGCTGCGGGCCTGCGCCGAGGCGCTGCGGGTGCTGGGCGCGGGGCGGGGCGGGGACGTGACCAGCGCGGACGCGATGGCGCAGCAGGCGGGCACGCTCGAGCGGGCGGTGATGGCGACGTGGCGCGTGGCGCCGCGGGAGGTGACGACGACGTGACGAGCGAGCGGTGGAGCAAGCCGGTGATCCCGCGGTCGGTGGCGCTGGTGCTGTCGGGGGGCGGCGCGCGGGGGGCGTACGAGGTGGGGGTGCTCTCGTACCTCTACGGCGAGCTCACGCGGCTGCGGGGCGACGTGGCGCCGCGGGTCGACGTCATCTGCGGCACCAGCGTGGGGGCCATCAACGGGTGCTACCTCGCCGCGCACATGGCCGACCCGGTCTCCGGCGTGAAGCGCCTCGTCGACCTCTGGACCTCCATCGCCTTCGAGCAGGTGCTGCGCTTCGACCTGCGCCAGGCGCTGCGGCTGCCGCGGGTGCTGCGCGGCGGCAGCGAGGCGGCGGGCCTCTTCGACGTGCAGCCCATGATCGACCTGGTCACCCGGGAGATCAGCTGGAAGATGGTCGCGCGCTCGCTCAAGCGGGGGTTGCTGCGCGGGCTCTCGGTGAGCGCGACGGAGATCGCCACCGGGCGCACCACGCTCTTCATGGACACCGCGCCGGAGGTGCCGCTGCCGGTCGGCCTCGGGGCGCGCGTGGTGGTCGAGCGGCAGACCATCGGGCCGCAGCACGCCCTCGCGAGCGCGGCCATCCCGCTGGTGTTCCCGCCGGTGCGCATCGGCTCGATGCTCTACTGCGACGGCGGCCTGCGGCAGAACACCCCCATCGCGCCGGCCATCCGCCTCGGGGCCGAGCGCATCCTGGTGATCGGGCTCTCGCGCGAGTCGCGCGGCGCGGTCGTCAACGAGTCGCCCACGAGCCGGGTCAACGAGTCGCCCGGCGCGCTCTTCCTCCTGGGCAAGGTGCTCAACGCCTTCCTGCTCGACCACGTGCAGGCCGACGTCGAGCTGCTCGGGCGCATCAACCAGATCCTCGAGGACGGCGAGCAGGTCGCGGGCCCGGGCTTCGCCGAACGCCTGAGCGCGCACGCCCTCGCGCGCGGCGGCGAGCCCTACCGCAGGGTCGAGACGATGCTGGTGCGGCCCAGCCAGGACATCGGGCGGCTCGCGGCGCAGCACGTCCGGCGCGGCCGGCTCTCCGGGTCGCTGGTCGCGCGGCAGCTCCTCACGCTGCTCGACAACAGCATGAACGACGAGAGCGACCTCGCGAGCTACCTGCTCTTCGACGGCGCCTTCGCCCGCAAGCTCATCGACCTCGGGAGGGCGGACGCGGAGGCCCAGCGCGACCGGCTGCTGGCCTTCCTGGAGTAGCGGGCGGCGGGCCCATAGGCGCCAGGATAGGGGCGCAACCCGCTGTGGGACCGGGGTTTGGGCGTTGCCCCTACACCCCGGGCAAGCGATGGCGAGCGCCCCTCCGGGGCTTTCGGACCGACACTCGATGGACCTTCCGGAGAGACGAATCGGCCGTCTGGAAGGCCGATGAATTTCCTGTTCGACAGCCCGCGGAGCGGGCGCCTGCCTTCGCTTGCCCCGGGGTGTAGGGGCAACGCCCAAACCCCGGTCCCACAGCGGGTTGCGCTTCTATCCTGGCGCCTATGGGGCTCCGGGCTCCAGGAAACTCCGTTGCCCGCTGCGACCTCAGCCACCCGTGCCGGCACCCGTCCGGCCGCTGCACCACTGTCTCGCAGTCCGGCGTCGTGAGGTGCTCACCACGTTGCGCGCCGCGGTCTCGTCGTCCACCAGACAGTCCGCCCCGCGCGCCGCGAGTAGCGCCGCCTGCGCCAGCCACCGGGCGCTCCATCGCGACCCCCAGTACACGCGACGCCGATGACGGTCCCTCGTCGTGCGGTAGTGTCTCAGTTTGAGGTCCGGGTCGGGGACGGGGGCTGTGCGCCGGGCGTGTCGGGACACGCGTTGGCCTGAGACCCATCCCCGCAGATCCCGAGGCGTTGGCGCAGCGAGGCGTCGAACGCGTCGAAGGCCTCGAGCCGAAGGCGTTCTGCCCGCGGCCTCAGCAAGAGGCTACCCACCAGCTCGGCGACGAAGCCGACAAGCATGACGACGGGCCCCGCCCAGAATTCGGCCTGCTCGATGGACTCGTCGCGCGCGCGAAGGAACACGACACCGCCTGCCGCGACGACCGCAACGCCGCCCCACGTGACGAGCCGTTCGGTGAGCCGCGCAGTGCGATAGCGATCCGTCGATCGCGCGGTGCGCGAGGTCGCATCGACGAGCGGACCCAGGTCTTCTGGATGAGCGACCTGCGTGCCATCGGCCAGCGTCATGTACAGCTCGGCGGGTATCGTGGAAGCTCGGCCGACGACGGGGTGCAGGCGCATATAGGTCGCCGCGCGCGCCGCGAATGGCGCTTGTCGATACGGGGCAGGCGAGAACCGAACGTGAGGGAAGCAACCCTCGGCGGCGAGCACGAACACCAGCGCGGCGGCGTCGGGTTTCCTCACGGCCGCGCGAGTCTACCCGCTCGCCGTCGGCGGCGTCCCTCCGCGCTTCTTCGATCCCCACGCGGCGACCGCGGCGGCGGGATCAACGCGATGAGGTCGTTGAGGCCCCACACCCGTGGCAACCATCCTCCGACGTCCCTGCCCCCACTCCGAGGTCATGGCGCCCACCCTCCGACCCGCCTGCCATGACCCCCTTGGTCGTGGCAGCCGCCCTCCGACCCGCCTGCCGTGACCCCCGTGGTCATGGCGGCCACCCTCCAACCCGCCTGCCATGAACTCCGTGGTCGTGGCAGCCACCCCGACCCACGCGCGCATCCCCCGAAGGAAAATCTCACGCACCACGAAACCTCACGCGTGCGCTCCCCGATGACGTCGGCAGGAGGTCACGTTCATCATGCCCAAGCCCACCAACACCGCGTCTAGTTCCCCCGCCCCCGTCGCCCCCTCGAAGAAGGCGGCCCCCGCCGACGGCGCTCCCGCCGTCCCCACCGTCCTCGGCTCCGCAGACGCCCTCGCGATCCACCGCGGCGCCGCGGGCACCCTCCGGCTCGCGGAGGTGATCCCGTTCCGCGCCGACGCCGACCTCGCGTACTACAACGCGATGCGCGGCCGCGACGCCCTCCTCGCGGCCCGCCCGGCCGTCGAGGCCAGCGGGTTCCGCGCCGACTGGGCCCGCATCGATGCGCTGGGCTCGCTCGGCCTCGCGATGGCCTACACCGCGAGCCGCGTCGAGGCCCTGCCCCGCGAGTCCAACGAGGTGCTCGACCTGCTCCGCGAGGCGCGCCCCCTCCGCCGCGTGCTCCTCTCCCACGCGCGCACCCTGTCCCTCCTCGATCGCTGCCCCGCCAAAGAGGTCGCGCGCATCGAGAAGGGCACCGGGGCCCGCGACGTCGCCAACGACCTCGCCGACCTCGCCGCGCTCTACCTCGCGCACGACCTCGTCATCGCTGGCGGTACGGTCCAGACCGAGCAGGTCCGGCGCGCGGAGGTCCTCGGGGCCGCCCTGATCGAGAAGATCCGCCCCGCGTCGGCGGTCCGCCCGAGCCGCCGGACGGCCGACCAGCAGAGCGCGATGGCCCTGCGCGACCGCGTCTGGACACTGTTCGTCCGCGCCTACGAGCACATCGAGCTCGCCGCGGGCGCCGTCTGGGGGCGCCACGTAAACAAGCACCTCCCGTCGCTCCAGGCTCGGGCCGTCGCACGCAAGCCGGCAACGAAGACCGCGGCCCCGACGGGCTGACCGAGCCACCCACATCATCGCTCAACAGACGCCCCGACGTACGGGCCTCATCGTCGATGCCCGTTCGACCCGCCACCAGACCGGGGTTGGTCGCGTCCCGCGCCTGCACCCCGGGCAAGCGAAGGCACGCGCCCCTGATGGGGCTGCCGGAATGACCTCACGCGGGTCCGCGGTGCAGCGGGCCAAGGGAAGATTGGCAAAGGCGATGTCGTCCTCGTACACAAAGCTCTTCGTGCACTTCGTGTGGGCGACGAGGTTCAGGGAGCACTCCATCACGCCCGTGCTCGCTCCGCGCATCCACGGGTACCTCTCGTCGCGCTGTCGCGCCATGAACTGCATCCCGCTCGCCGTGGGCGGTGTTTCCGACCACGCGCACGTGTTGGTCTGGATGTCACCCGAGGTTGGCGTGGCCCAGCTTGCCCGCGAGCTCAAGGCGCCCACGACCCGCTTCATCCACCGCGAACTCAATCTCCCGGAGTTCGCATGGCAGGAGGGGTACGGCGCGTTCACGTTGCGGGAGTCGGAGATCGAAGTCGTACGGCGCTACGTCGACAACCAGCCTCGCCATCACGCCGAAGGCTCCGTCGTCGAGGAGTGGGAACAATCCCAACCTCTGCCCGTGGGGGAGACGCAATAGAGTTCCTGCCGAAAGCCCCCGTTGCGGGGGCGCCTGCATTCGCTTGCCCGGGGTGCAGGCGCGGGACGCGACCAACCCCGGTCTGGTGGCGGGTCCCGACGAACCTCCAGCCCGCGATCCCCGCTCAGATCCGCAGCGCGGCGTGGAGCCCGAGGGTCACCTGGAGCCCGACGCTGTCACCCGTGTTGGTGAACATCACGCTGGCCGGCGAGGCCGCGCGGGTGAGGTTGAGGAAGGTCACGTCGAGGTTGGCGCCGAGGGTGAAGTGGCTGCTGATGGCGAGGTCGATGCCGCCGCCCACCGAGCCGAACCAGCCCGACACCTTCGGGCACGACGCCCCGCTGCCGCTGGCGCCGCAGGCGAGGTAGCGCGGGTCGGGGTTGAGGTCGCCGAGCCACGCGTACCCGACGCCCACGCGCCCGAAGGGCTGGATGAAGGGCACCGGGATGCGCAGCTCGATGAAGAGCCCCGCGTTGCCGATGTCGTAGGCGGCGTAGCGCGCGAGGTCGACCCGGGCGCCGCCGGTGACGGGCCCGAAGCGCATGCCCGCGAGCAGGCCGAAGCGCGGACCGAAGCCGGTGGTGCTCGACGCCGAGGGGAAGAGCCCGTCGTTGCTGACGGCGACGACGTTGGCGTACGAGACCCCGACCTCGGGCTGGAGCACCAGCCAGTCGTGCGAGAGCAGGCTCTGCGCGGAGGCCTCGGCGCCCGCGAGCGCGGAGGCCACGGCGAGCGCGGCGGAGAGGCGGCGGGCGCGGGTCACGAGACCCGCCGGGGGTCGGGGTTGCGCACCGACGCGAGGGCGAGCTCCTCCTCGGAGGGGAGCTCGTCACGCACCGGGATGCTGTACGCGCCGTCGAGCCATCGACCGAGGTCGACGTCCCGGCAGCGCGACGAGCAGAACGGTGCGGAGGGGTTCTCCGGGCGACCGGCCCGGACGACGGCCTTGCAGATGGGACAGCGGCTCTCCATGGCCGCGGAGTGTACCGCGGCGGGGGCCTACAGGAAGTCGACCGCCATCGTCTGCGACGGCGCGGCGCAGGTGGCCGAGTTGACCCCGCCCCAGTTGGAGCCCTGGCACGGGCGCACGATGTACCCGGTGGGGCAGTTGGACGGGCTGCAGGTCGCGGGCGGGTCGATCCACAGCTCGCCGTTGTAGCGGCTGCCGCAGAGCGACCAGACGCGGCCGTCGCAGCTCATGCTGAAGTTGGTCCCGGTGCGCAGCGCCGTCGCGAGCCCGTTGACCACCACGGGGTTGGTGCACGAGATGCCCGTGGGGTTGAAGGTCCCGCGGATGGTCACCCGCGAGTAGGTCGTCCCGAGGCCCGCGCGCCAGGTGTTCCAGTCCGTGCACGCCGAGGGGGGCGGGTCGACGTTGGTCACGAACGACCCGCTGTACGTGCGCGCGCCGCTCGCGCACACGCCCGCCGTGCACACGCCGCTCGCGCAGCGGTTGCCGCAGGCGCCGCAGTTCGAGGCGCTCGTGCGCAGGTCGACCTCGCAGCCGTTGGCCGCGCTGCCGTCGCAGTTGCCGAAGCCCGCGTTGCAGGCCGCCACGGCGCACGTGCCCGCAGCGCAGGCCGCGGTGCCGTTGGCCACGACGCAGCGGTTGCCGCACGCGCCGCAGTGGCTGACGTTCGTGGCGCTGTTGACCTCGCAGCCGTCGCCACCCGTGCCGTTGCAGTCGCGGAAGGCGCCCGTGCACGCCGCGATGGAGCACGCCCCGCCCACGCAGGCCGCGGTGGCGTTGACGAAGCTGCACGCCCGGCCGCACGAGCCGCAGTTGGCGACGTCCGAGGCGATGCCCGCCTCGCAGCCGTTGCCCGCGGCGGCGTCGCAGTCGCGGAAGCCCGCGTTGCAGGCGTAGTTGCACGCGCCCGACGCGCACACCGCCGCGGCGTTGGGCCGCGCGGCGCAGCGCAGGCCGCAGGCGCTGCAGTTGTTGGGGTCGGTCTGCGTGCTGGTGCACGCGCCGCTGCACTCGGTCTGCCCCGCCGCGCAGCTCGCCCGGCACGCCCCGCCGGAGCACACCTGCCCCGCCGCGCAGCGCACCCCGCAGCCGCCGCAGGCCGCCGGGTCGGTCTGGGTGTTGGTCTCGCAGCCGTTGGCCGCGTCGCCGTCGCAGTTGACGAAGCCCGCGGCGCAGGCGCCGATCGCGCAGCGCCCCGCGGTGCACGCCGCCGCGGCGTTGGCGAAGCGGCACTGGAGCCCGCACGCGCCGCAGTTGGTG
This sequence comes from Myxococcales bacterium, assembly GCA_030652255.1. GTDB lineage: Bacteria > Myxococcota_A > Polyangia > Polyangiales > SCUS01. The sequence continues at coordinate 87,260 of JAUSAZ010000012.1, forward strand.
AGCGAGTTGAGCGCCGTCTCGCAGCCGTTGCCCGCGTTGCCGTCGCAGTCGCCGAAGCCCGCGTTGCACGCGTAGCCGCAGCGCCCCGCGCAGAACACCGTCGCGTTGGCCGGCCGCGCGCAGCGGTTGCCGCAGCTGGTGCAGTTGTCCGGGTCGTTGGCCACGTTGCGGCACGCGCCCGCGCAGTCCGTGAGCCCCGCGCCGCAGTTGGGCTGGCACGCCCCCGCGACGCAGCCCTCGCCCGCCGCGCAGCGCACCCCGCACGCGCCGCAGTTGGCGCCGTCGGTGCGGGTGTTGGTCTCGCAGCCGTCCACGTCCATGGCGTTGCAGTTGTCGAAGCCCGCCGCGCAGGCCCCGCGCGCGCAGCCCGAGCTCGTGCAGCTCGCGCCCGCGTTGGGGTACCGGCACGCCACGCCGCAGCCGCCGCAGTTGGCGACGTCGTCGAGCGCGGCCTCGCAGCCGTTGCTCGCGTCCCCGTCGCAGTCGCCGAAGCCGCGGGCGCACTCCACCCCGCAGCGCCCCGCCGTGCAGAACGCCGCGCCGTTGGCCGGCGCCGGGCACACCGTCCCGCAGGCGCCGCAGCCCGCCGGGTCGGTCTGGAGGTTGCGGCACGCGCCCGAGCAGTTGCTCAATCCGCCGCCGCAGGTCGCGACGCACGCACCCATCGAGCACACCTCGCCCTCCGCGCAGGCGAGCCCGCAGAGGCCGCAGTTGGCCCGGTCGGTCTGCAGGTCGCGGCACACGCCCGAGCACTCCGTCGTGCCGGCGCCGCAGCTCACCTGGCAGGCCCCGCGCACGCACACCTCGCCGGCGGCGCACGCCGTCCCGCACGCGCCGCAGTGGGCGCGGTCGCCCTGGAGGTCGCGGCACACGCCCGCGCACTCGGTGGTCCCGGTCGCGCACGACGCCCCGCACAGGCCCATCGAGCAGAGCTGGCCCGCGTCGCACGCCCGGCCGCAGGCGCCGCAGTTGGCGCGGTCGTTCTGGAGGTCACGGCACGCGTCGCCGCACGCCGTCGTGCCGCCGCCGCAGGTGGTCACGCAGGCCCCCGCCGCGCAGATCTGCCCGGGTCCGCAGGCCACGCCGCACGCGCCGCAGTTGTCCCGGTCGGTGCGGGTGTTGGCGCAGTAGCGCGCCGCGCCCGCCCCCGCGTCGCCGCCGCCGGCGCACTGCGCGAGCATCGGGCCGCACTCCAGGGCGCACTGGCCCATGGCGCACACCAGCCCGGCGGAGCACGCCGCGCCGCAGGCGCCGCAGTGGGCGCGGTCGGTGTCCGTCGAGACGCAGCGGTCGCCGCAGAGCACCTGCCCCGCGGGGCACGAGGGGCGGCACTGCCCCGCCGCGCAGACCTGCGTGCGCGGGCACGCCGTGCCGCAAGCGCCGCAGTGGAGGGGGTCGTCGGCGAGGGTGACGCAGGCGCCGCCGCAGGCCACCTGGCCCGCAGCGCAGGTCACGTCCGCGGGGACGTCGAGCCCGCCGCCGTCGACCACGGCGGGCGCCGGGTCGCTGGTACAGCCGAAGAGGGTGAGCGCGAACGCGAACCAGAGCAGGTGGCGATGGGAGGTCTGCATGTACCCCGCAGAGCTACCGGAACCCGCCGCGGGCGTCGAGCGCCACGCGCCCCGGGGATGTCCTCAGTGCCCGCCGTGGTTGAGCCGGCGCTGGATGCGCTGGATGAACGCGGGGGCCCACCAGTTCCAGTCGCCGAGGAGGCGCATGGTGGCGGGCACCACGAGGATGCGCACGATGGTCGCGTCGAGGGCGACCGCGAGCGCCATGCCCACGCCCATGGCCTTCAAGAGGATGACGTCGGCCATGGCGAAGGCCGCGAACACCGCCACCATGATGGCCGCGGCGCTGGTGACGAGGCGCCCGGAGCGCTCGAGGCCCTCGGCCACGGCCCGGGTGTTGTCCCCGTGCCGGGCGTACTCCTCCTGCATCCGGGTGAGCATCAGCACCTCGTAGTCCATCGAGAGCCCGAAGGTGGCGCAGAACATCAGGATGGGCAGCGACGGGTCGATGGGGCCGGGCGTGAAGCGCAGCACGCCCGCGAGGTGGCCCTTCTGAAAGATCCAGATGAGCGCGCCGAAGGAGCCGGTGATGGACAGGAGGTTCATCAGCACGGCCTTGATGGGCAGGGCCACGCTCCCGAGCAGCGCGAGCAGCACCAGCATGGTCATCACGACCACGAAGCCCAGCGCCGGGCCCACCCGAGCGCGCAGGTAGGCCGCGGTGTCGAGGTCCATGGCGCTCTGGCCCGTCACGAGCAGCTCGCCGTCGGCCACGCGCCGCTGCGAGCGCACCGCGCGCACGATGGAGCGCGCCGCCTCCGAGGCGGGCGCGGCCTCGGTGAGGGCCGAGAGCACCACGACGTTGGGCCCGACGGTGTCGCGCACGAAGAGCTGGTGCCCCTCGGTGTGCTGCCCGGGGTCCATCAGCACGTCGGCGAGGGCGTCGGGCTCCAGCGTCGGGTCGAGGTCGACGACGCTCTCCACCCGCTCGACCCCCGGGATCGCCGCCACCCGCGCGCTCAGCGCCCGCAGCGCGAGCACCCGATCGCGGCGCTGGAGGGGTCCGCCGGGGAAGCGCGCCACCATCACCACCCGGGTCGCCGCGCGCTCGGTGAAGTGCTCCACGAGGAGCCCGTGGCCCCGGCGGGTCTCGGTGCTCGCGGGCAGCACGCCCATGTCGGGGATGGCGACCTTCATGTCGAGGAAGGGCCGCCCGAGCACGAGCAGCAGGGTCAGCGTGGGGAGCAGCACCAGCAGCGGGCGGCGCATCACCCAGGTCGCGTGGCGGTGCCAGAACCCGCCGCTGTGGGTCTTCGCCCCGCCGCCGATGCGCCAGCGGTTGACGTTGGGCCCCAGCACCGAGAGCAGGGCGGGGAGGAAGGTGAGCGCGTAGAGGGCCGCGAAGGTGACCACCAGGGTGCCGCCGAGGCCGAGGGACACGAGGTACGAGCCGCGGAAGAAGAAGAGCCCGGAGAGCCCGATGACGACGGCGAGGCCCGAGAAGGCCACGGCGCGCCCGGCGGTGGCGACGGTGCGGGCGACGGCGTCCTCGACGGAGAGCCCCGCCGCGAGCTCCTCGCGGAAGCGGTTGACCATGAAGAGCGAGTAGTCGATGGCCACGCCGAGGCCGACCAGCGAGACGATGTTGATCGCGTACTGCGCGACCTCCATGCGCCACGAGAGCAGCATCACCGCCGCGACGCCCGCGGCCACCGCGAGCGCGCCGATGCCCGCCGGGAGCAGCGCCGCGACCACCGAGCCGAACACCGCGAGCAGCACCACGAGGGTGAGCGGCGCGGAGAGCAGTTCGGCGCGCTGGAGGTCGCGCTCGAGCACGGCGTCGAGGTCGGCGCGGAAGGCCCCGAGGCCGGTGACGGTGACCGTGAGCGGCCCCCCAACGATGCGCCGCCGGAGGGCGGGGTAGCCGCGGGTGTCGACGGTCGCGGCGTGGCGCAGGGCGACCGTGGCGATGGCGTGGTGCGTGTCGAGGGACTGCATCGTGGAGGCCTCGACGGCGGAGACGTCCTCGTCGAAGGGCGAGCGCACGCGGAGCACCGACGGGTCGCGGCGCAGGGGCGCGAGCGCGCGCAGGGCGGCCTCCTGGAAGCGCGGCTCGTCGGTGGTCCACTCGGCGTGGCTGAGGACGATGGTGAGGCCCGAGGCGCCCGCCTGCGGGAGCTCGCGGTCGATGAGCTCGGCGGCGGTGTCGGCCTCGATGCCGTGGATGCGCCCGGACGTGAGCCGGCCCCCGACGAGCAGCGACGCCAGCGAGGCCAGCAGGAAGGCCGCGCTCACCGCGAGCACGGCGCGGCGGTGCGCGAAGACCCATCGACCCCAGGCAGCGAACATCCGTGTCTCCCGTCTCCTCGGTCAGCGCGTGAGCGCGCGGGCCACCGACGCGGCCAGCAACCCCGCGGCGAGCGCCGTCGCCCGCCGATCACCGGGCGGAACATCGCGCGCCATGGGCTGGCTCGCCAGTACCATGAGGCCGATGGTGGGGAGGGCAGGCACTGCGCGCTCCAGGGCGATCGCGAGCACCCCGGCGCCGACGATGCCCAGCCAGAGGGCCGCCCCCATGCGGGCGCGGGGCATGCTGAAGCGCGCCGCGGCGGCGAGGTAGAGCGCCACGAACACCGCGTCGCCGAAGCCGATGGCGGGCCGCGGCTCGCGGTGCGGCGGGATCGCCACGCTCAGCGTGAGCACCCGCAGGAGGGCGGGCGACTGCACGATGCGGTGCGTTGGCCCCGCGGGGGACGTGACGCTCCAGAGGTCGACCGCGGCGGAGACGAGGGCCACGGCGGCGAGGTGGCCGGCGGACTCCATGCGCGACCCGATGGCCGCGCCCACGAGGGCCGCGACGGTGAGCAGCCCGAGCGCCCCGGCGAGCCCGGAGGCGACCGGCGGGAGGCGCAGGGCCAGGGCGACGAGGGCGACGCCGACGAGCGCGGCGGGCACCACGACGCGCGCCGGGAGGGCCGCGGAGGGGGCGAGCGCGACGCCACCGACGATGGCGAGGGCCACGACGCCGAGGGCCAGGAGGGTGGCGGCGAGCGGGCCCAGCGGCAGCCAAGGGGCGACGGCGGCGAGCAGGCCCAGCGGGAGCAGCGCGGCGAGGGCGGGTCGGGCGACGATGCGGGCGAGCGGGGGGAGTGCCATCCGGTGCGCGGAGGATAGTCAATCGGTGGGGTCTTGCGGCATGTTGCGCCGCGTTGCGCGGACGAGGACGACAGCGGATCGGTTGGGCGGTGCTGGCCGCGGCGCTCGCGGGGCACTGCCGCAGGGCGGAGGCGCCGCGGGCGAGCGCGCCGCCGCGGGGGCCGTCGCTGGCGGGGCTGTACTGGGGTCGCTGGCCGGAGGTGCCCGAGGGGATGCGCGTCGCCGTGTGGCTGCACGAGGACGGCGCGGTGCTGCGCGGGAGCTGGGACCTGCCGCCGTGGCACGGCGAGCTCGCCGCGGTGCGCGGGGAGAGCGGGTACGCGGGTCTCTGGCGCGAGGAGGGCACCATCGCCATCCAGCAGGGTCGAGAGCGCCCGGTGGTGCTCTCGCTGGACGCGCGCGACGGCACGCTCCGGGAGGCGGGCGTGGGCCACGAGGCGATCGAGCTGCGGCGCGCGGGGCGGCCGACCAGCGAGCTGCGCGCGGGGCTTTGGCTGGGTCGATGGACGGGGCTGCCGACGGGCGTCGCGGTGGAGACGCTGCTCACGCCGCTGAGCGAGCGGCGGTGGCGCGCGACCTACCACTACCAGGAGCGCGAGGGCACCTTCGATGGGGACGCGCTGCCCGGCGGTGGTCTGGCCATCCGATGGCGCGAGGTATCCCCGCGCGACGCGGTGGCGACGGGCCGGGGGAGGCTGCTGCCCGACACGCTGGGCCTCCGGGGCACCTACGGGGTCGACGAGCGCGAGTCGGGGACCGGGCTGTGGACGCTCGAAGCGTGGAGGGTGCCGTGAGCGACGAGGCCGCAGCGCTGCTGCGGGTGCTGGTCGAGGGAGACACGAGCGCGGTGGCCGAGGCGCTGCACGCCGACGTGGTGTTCGTGCAGGGCGACGGCACCGAGCACCGCGGGGCCGAGGCGGTGGTGGCGATGTTCACCCGGGCCGACGGCTCGGTGCGCTACGCGGTGGTGGCGGTCGAGGCCGCGGCGGTGCGGGTGGAGCTCACCGTGCCGGGCATGCCGGGGGCGGTGCGGTTTACCTTGTGTGGAATGAGCGAGGCGGGGCGGCTGGTGCGGGTGCGGGTCGAGGCGTGATCAGCGCCGGCCGGCGACGCGGGCCAGCGGGACCACCACGTCACGATGCTCGGCGGGGCGCACCGCGGTGACCGTCGCAGAGGCGCGGGCGACCGACAGGACCTTCATCTCGGGATACTGCGTGACAGCGTCTCGGGCAGCCTGCGCGGCGGTGCGTGTCTCGATATAGACCGTCGTCGGCGCCGCGCCGAGATCGCGCAGTGGGCGCATCACGACCTCGAATCGGTGGGACCAGATAGATGTCACGGGTTTTATCCTTTTTAGATGGTGGGTATCTCGACCATGCACGAGGAAGACGCGCCCTGGCAAGTGGGGGACGCGCCGCGTCATACGCCGTGGCCAAATAGGGAAAGGCGATGATCCTGCTGGGATCATCGCCCTTCGAAGGTGTCCGTACCGCGTGGACCGTGGGACCGTAGCGAACCCCTTGGACACGCCAAGGTGGGAGTCGGGTATCGCGATTTAAGGCTTCCCGGTGAAAGGTCCGGGCCTGCACACCACCACGAGGTTGACCCCCGGATTCGTGTAGATAAAGCGGGATTCTATACGCATCCAGCACCTGTCCGGCAGAGGGACGAACCCACCATGACGCTCCCCGGGGCATTCTTCAAGGCTCACGCGTGAAGATCCTCGTGCGCCTTCCACTCCGCGGGCGCGCGCTCAGGGCGCAGGCGGGGGCTGGTGCACGACCTCGGGCGACCACTCGCGCTCGCGGGCGGTGGTGAGGTCGGCGTCGCGGTCGTTGACCATCCACTCGACCTCGGAGCGCACGTCCTGGTCGGTGGGCGGCCAGTGCCCATAGCGCGGCGCCTCGCCGGGGCCCGAGAAGTCCGTCCAGAAGGCCCCGCCCTCCTGCGCGTCGCGGGTGTCGAGGTGCACGAACACGCTGTTGGGGTAGTACCCGACGCCCGCGTCGGGGAGCGTGCGCGCGTAGTCCCGCACGTCCTCGTGGCGCACCCCGCGCAGGCGCAGGTCGAGCGCGCGGGCGTGGGCGTGCCGGCTGCGCCCCTCCCCCGGACGGTAGCCCGACACGATCTCCGCGACCCTGCCCGGGAAGCGATCGAAGAGCCCCTGCATCAGCTGGATGACCCGCGGGTGCAGCACGCGCGCGTTGCGGGTGAGCATGATGAGCGGGTCGTGCGTGAGCCGGTCGCGCTCGACGGCGGGCGCCGACGAGCGGGCGCGGAGGCGGGCGCGGGCGCGGGGCGCCGTCTCGTCGGCGAGGCTGAGGCCCGCGGCGGGCGCGACCCGGCGGAGCATCGCGACGGCGGCGTCGACGTCGAAGTCCGTGAAGCGACCGGGCTGGGCGAGCAACGACACGGCGGCGAGCGCGGCGATGGTGGGGCGCCCGGTGCAGTCGGTGAGCGGCCCCGTCCAGGTGGGCATCTCGCCGTTGCGCAGGCGGCGCACGGTGACCACCGGGCGCAGGCACAGCCGGGCGTTGCGGGCGCCGCGGACGGACGCGTCGGCCACCGCCGGGGCGCCGCGGCGGGCGCGCACCTCGATGCGCGGCAGGATGACCTCGTCGACCGCGCTCTGCGCCGCCGCGAGGGCGAGGCGACCGGGCCCGACCGGCCGGGCCGCGCGGACGTCCGCGGCGGCGGGCGCCGGGCGGGGCTGGGCCGCCGCGAGCGATGGCGCGCAGAGCGCGATGGCGGCGAACACGCAACGGAGCAGCGCGCGGGGCATAGGCCCTGATCGGTGGCAGAGATCGGGGCCCGCCGGCAAGTATCCGGCGCCGGGCGCGTCAGGTTCTGGGAGGGGGGAAGGCGGCGGAGGCGGAGGGCGGGGGGAGCGCGGAGGCGATCGGTCAGTGACCGCCGACCTTGCCCTGGAGGAAGTAGGCGATGAGGAGGGCGTAGAGCACCAGCGACTCGATGAGCGCGAGCCCGAGGATCATCGGGGTGCGGATCTTGGCGTCGGCGCCGGGGTTGCGGGCGATGCCCTCGAGGGCGGCCGCGGCGACGCGGCCCTGGGCGAGCGCGCCGCCGAGGGCGCCGACGCCGATGGCGATGCCGGCGCCGAGGGCGGCCATCATCTGGGCGTCGAAGGAGTTCGAGCCGGGGGCCACCGCAGCGGCCTCCTGGGCGAAGGCGGCGAGGGTGTAGAAGGTGACGAGCAGGGCGCTCGAGAGTGCGGTGATCTTCTTCATGGTGTGGGATTTCCTTCTTGGGTTCGAACTGATCAGTGCCCCAACAGCGGGGCGATGGAACATCTCAGTGGGTCACGCGTGCTCGTGGGCGGCGTGGCCCTGGTCGGCGTGGGCCTCGTGGCCGTGGTCGTCGCCGTGGTCGATGGCGAGCTGGAAGTAGATCGTCGCGAGCAGGCAGAACACGTAGGTCTGCAGGACGACCACCAGCACGCCGAGCACCATGATCGGCACCGGCACGAGGAGGAACGCGAGGCCGGTGAACACGCTCACGACCATGTGGTCGACGAAGAGGTTCACGCAGAGGCGGATGGCGAGGGAGAGCGGCCGCACGAGGTGCGAGATGATCTCCAGCGGGAGCATCAGCGGCGCGAGCGCGGGCATCGGGCCGACGAAGTGCTTGAGGTACGCGGCGCCCTGGTGCTTGAGGCCGTAGTAGTGGGTGGCGAAGAAGATCACCAGGCCGCACGCGAGGGTGACGTTGAAGTTGCTCGTCGGCGGCGCGAAGCCGGGGATGAGCCCGAGGGCGTTGGAGAAGAAGATCAGCAGGGCGCAGGTGCCGATGATCGGGAGGAAGTGCCGCGCCTCCTTCTTGCCGAGGACGTCGGCGAGGAGGTCATAGAAGGTCTCGACGAAGCTCTCGGTGAACGAGGCGACGGTGAGCGAGCCTTCGGGCACGACGGCCTCGGAGGTCTTGGTGATGCGCGCGCGGGTGACGACCACGAAGACCGCGATGAGCAGCACCACGAAGAGCGCGATGGTGGTGTACTCGAGCGTCACCGGCGTGTTGGCGGGGTAGCTGAAGTGGTTCGGGAGCTCCTGCGCGGGAGAGCCGTCGGCGCAGACGCCACCGGCCATCATCTCCACCTGCTGGCCCTCGGCGTTGACGCAGCCGTAGTGGTTGAACATGGCCCAGAGCGCCCGGAAATTCGGCAGCGCCAGGAGGTACGTGAACCATGACGTGTGGTCGGGCATCAGCGCTTTCCTTCGTCGGAGTCGGAGGAGACAGAATCTTCGGCGGGCTTCGGGCTGACGGCGTCCCAGAGGCCGCCGCCGGCGATGGCCACGACCACCGCGGTGATGCCCGCCATGAAGCTCCCGCCGTGGACCCACGATCGCGAGATCAGCAGGCCCACACCCAGGAACAGTGCGGCGGTCTTCGCCAGGAGCAAGGCCATCGCGAGGCCTTTGCCCGCGGCGACCTTCGGATCGATGAGCCGGGTCACGACGCGGGCCAGCACGTAGAGGTTGAGCAGCCCGACGGCGGTGCCGATGACCGAGGACAGCGCGCCCTTCGCGCCGAACTCGTGCTCCATGGCCACCGCGCTCACGAGGCCCGCCGCGAGCGCCACGACTCCGATGCGGCGCGCGAGGTCGCCGTCGGGTCCGTTGGACTCCTCCGGGGCGGCGCGGTTCTCGGTGTCGGGGTGGCTCACGGGGTGCTCGGGGGCTTACGGGTCGTTGTCTCTGGGGGGGCCGGGCTTCGGGTCGTCGCGGGTGGCGAAGCGGTACATCGATCGAAACCCCGCCGCCGCCCCGATCGCAAAACCCACCAGCAGGAAGGTCTGCCCGGTGTGATAGCGGCTGTCGATCCAGCGACCGAGGGCCGCCATTACCACGATCGAGATGACGAACTCGAGTCCGAGCGAGAGGCCTGCCATGTCACGGAGGGGGAGCTTCATAGGATCCGCTCGGCTCTCCTGTGGCGCGGCGACGGCCCGATCAAGGCGTCCAAATCGGCGCGCTTCTATCACCGCGCACTTTGCCGGGTCAAGGCGCGCTCAGCGTCGGCCGGTCAGTCCCACCAGATGCGGGGCCGGGTGGCCATGGGGTGCCCGTCGACGGAGACCTCGACGACGCACGATCCCCGCGCCGCCGGGGCCGTCACCTCGACGCTCGTCTCTCCCTCCCCGACGACCGCCGGCCCGAGCGAGCCATCGCCCGCCAGCAGCCGGAACGTCACCTGCGCACCCACCGCGGGGCTGCCGTCGGGGCCGCGCGGGGTGACCCGTAGCCGAACCGTCGATGCGCCGTCGGCCGGGCGCCGCCGCGCGGGGGGCTCCACCACGATGCTCGGCGGCTCGACCACGAGGTGGGTGCGCCCGGCCGCGACGTCCCGCAGCACCTGCACGGTGCCCGACGGCCAGCGGATGGTGACCTCCTCCGCCGCGTTGGCCTCGCCGACGCCGACGAACAGCAGCGGGTTCGTGAAGACCTGCGGCGGGGCCATCGCGCCTACCAGGTGGTGCTGCACCCGCGCCGACGCCGTGGCGCGCACCTCCACCCGCGCCCCGACGCCGAGCGCGTTGCTGGTCGTGCCGCGCAGCCGCAGGCCGAAGCCGTTGCGCCCGGGGCGGAGGTCGTTGCGGTAGACCCGCGCCGGCGCGCCCCGTCCGCCCACCACCAGGTCGGGGTCGCCGTCCGCGTCGAGGTCGCCCACCGACAGCGAGCGCCAGTCGCCCCCGCGGTCGAGCCCGAGCGCCCCGTCGACCTCGCCCATGCAGAAGTCGCCGTCGCCGTGGAGGTGCACCGAGGTCCACTGCGGTCCGATCGGGGCCTCGGTCGGGAGCGTGTTGTGGTTGCCGTGGGTGACGACGGTGTCCTGGCGCCCGTCCCGGTCGAGGTCGAGGTACGCGACGGCCCAGGGCTTCTGGGCCACGCCGAGCGACCCGAGGAGCGTGCCCATCCCGCCTGCGTCGGGCACCAGGGCGAGCGGGATCTGGTCGCCGCCGCGCCACAGATGGAAGCGGGGGTCGCCCGTGATCGCGAGCTCGAAGCGCCCGTCCTGGTCGAGGTCCGCGATGGCAGCCCCCATCGGCCCGCCGATGGACCCCGCGACCACGGGCATCGGCTGGAAGGTGGGGTAGGCCTCGCCGTCGACGGGCCCCTCCGCGAAGAACACCGGCGCGTCGAGCTCGCAGCCGCCGTGGTTGCCCACCGCGCCTACCACGCGCCGCCCGCCGAGCGGCCCCATGAAGAGCGTCCCCTCGCCCACCCGCACGCGCGCGGGCACCAGCGCGGGTCGCTCCTCGAAGCGGCGCGGCGCGGTCTGCAGGAAGGCCCGCACCGTCGGCTGCGCCCCGCACGGGCTCCGCAGCTCGGCGCCCACCAGCACGTCGATCCAGCCGTCGTGATCGATGTCGTCGAGCCACATCGCGCCCGCGCCGATGGCGCCGGTTTCCAGCAGCGGCACGAAGGCCCCGGCCCCGCCCCACAGCACCGGCGGAACGCCCGAGCCAGGCCCCTCCCCCGTCCCGACGACGTCGTCGCGGCCGTCGCCGTCGAGGTCGACGATGCCCCGCGCCGGCGCCGCGAGCCACGGACCCTCGTGCCGCGCGAGCGTGCCCGACGCGGCGTCGTAGCGGTACCCGACGGAGCCCGTCGGGTCGCCCTGCGTCGCATACAAGATGTCCGGCGCCCCGTCGGCGTCGACGTCGCCGATGGTCGCGTGCGAGAGCACGGCGGACCCGAAGGGTGGGGCCGGCGGCACCGTCGGCAGCGTCGCCTCGACGGCCGCCGTGAGGTCCGTGAATCCCCCCGCGATCACCCCCGCCGCGATGACCTCCGCGCACGCGTTGGGCGCAGCGCCGCTGTCGGCCCCGCGGGCCTCGGGCCGATCGTCGGCCACCGGGACCCCGGCGTCGGAGGCCGCGCTCCGCTCCACCTCGCAGCCCACCGTGAGGGCCCAGGCCACCGGGCCCAGGCACCAGACGCCAACGCGGCAGGCTCCGCGGCGAGATCGCATCGCCCGCGGATCATAACCCACGACCTTCGCTCAGGGGTCGTCGTGCTCGGGGAGCTGCAACACCCCCGGGTGCAGGTGCTCGTACGCCGCCCTCGCGCGCATGGGCCCCACCTTCGGCACCGCGGCGATCTCCGCGTAGGTCGCCTCGGCCACGCCCGCCACGCTCCCGAACTTCCTCAGCAGCGCCCTCGCCGCCACCGGCCCGAGGCCCGGCAGCCCGTCGAGCTCGCTGCGCAGGCGCTTCTTGTGGTGCAGCGCCTCGCGGGTCTTGTTGGCGAAGCGGTGGGCCTCGTCGCGCGCCCGCGCCAGAAGCACCAGCGCGGGGCCGTTGTCCCGGATGGTCACCGGGTTCTTGCGACCCGGCTGGTACACCCGGTCGACCACCTTCTCGCCGAGCACGTTCTCGCGCTCCTTGGCGAGCGAGCACACGGGCATGTCGGTGATCCCGAGCTCCTGGAGCACCGTCACGGCGATGTTGAGCTGCCCCCTCCCACCGTCGACCACGAAGAGGTCCGGCAGCTCCCAGCCCTGCTCCTTGTCCCTGCCTCGCCGGAAGCGCCGGGAGAGCACCTCATACATGGCCCGGTAATCGTCGCCGGTGTTCTCGGTGCGCACGTGGAAGCCCTTGTACCCGCGCTTGTAGGCCACGCCGTCGAGCAGGCACACCACCGCGCCGACGGTCTCGGCGCCCGCGTGGTGCGAGATGTCCACGCACTCGATGGTGCGCGGGGGCTCCTCCAGGTCGAGCGCGCGGGCCAGGGCCTCCGCCTGCCCCCCGGCGCTCGCCACCGCCATGCGCTTCTCGCGGAAGGCGTGGCGCGCGTTCTCCATGGCCATGGCCAGCAGCGGCGCGGCGCTCCCCTCACCGGGCTCCGGCTTCACCAGGATGCGCACCTCCTTGCCGCGCAGCTCGCTCAGCCACTCGGCGACGCCCGCGCTGCCCTCGGGCTCGAGCGGCAGCACCACCTCGTCGGGGATGGTGGCTCCCTCGCCCGCGTAGCGCCCGGTGAGCACCTGCGAGACGAGCTCGTCGTCGGGCAGCTCGGCCCGGCCGAACACCAGCGATTGTGTGTCGCGCACGAAGCCGTTGCGCACCAGCAGCAGCGTGACGACCACCCCGTCGCCCTCGCGGTAGAGCCCCACGATGTCGCGGTCGACGTCGCTCACCTCCGCCACGCGCTGCGTCTCGGTGACCGCCGCCACCGCCGTGATCTGATCGCGCAGCCGCGCCGCGCGCTCGAACTCCATCGCCGCCGAGGCCGCGCGCATCTCCGCCTCGAGCGTCGCCACGAGCTCGCGCGTGCGCCCCCCGAGGAACATCTCCACGTACTCCACCTGCGCCGCGTACTCCTCCGGGGCGACGGGCAGCACGCACGGCGCCGCGCAGCGCTTGATCTGGTACTCCAGGCAGGGCCGGGTGCGCGACGCGAACTCCTCGTTGTCGCAGGTGCGCAGCTGGAAGTGCCGGTTGATGGTCTTGAGCGTGCGCCGCGCCTCGGTCGCGCTGGGGTACGGCCCGAAGTACACGGCGCCGTCGGCCCGCGGGCGCCGCATCACCTCCAGCCGGGGCCACGCGGCGCGCTTGTCGAGCCGCACGGAGAGGTAGTCCTTGTCGTCCCGGAGGCGGACGTTGTACCGCGGGCGGTGCTGCTTGATGAGGGAGTTCTCGAGCAGCACGGCCTCCTTCTCGGTGGCCGTGACGACGGTCTCGATGTCGCCGAGCACGCGGTCGAGCAGCGGGATGAAATAGCGGTAGTCCGAGCTGTTGGCCTGGAAGTACTGCCGCACACGCTGCCGCAGCGAGCGCGCCTTCCCGACGTACACCACCGCCCCCTTCTTGTTCTTGAACAGGTAGCAGCCGGGGGACGTGGGCAGCGTGTCGAGCCGCGCCCGGAGCTCTTCCTCTCGCATCAGGCGCGGAGTCTACGGTCCGCGGCGGCCGCGGTCGATCGCGGGCGCGACGGGGTTTTATCGCCGCGGTGTCTCTGGCATCCTGCGCCGCAATGTCCACCGCTCGCGCGTCGTCCCTCGTGTTGTCCCTGGCGCTCGTCGCCGCGTGCTCGTCGCGGCCGCCGCCCCGCCCCGTCACCCCGCTGCGACCCCCGGAGCCCATGGCGCTGACGCTCCCCGAGGTGCGCGTCTCCCACGCCGCGTGGGCGGCACCGACGCCGCCGACCTTCGCGGCCCCCACGTCGCGCCGCACCCCGCGCCGCAGCCCGATGACCATGGAGATGGCCCTGCCGGTGCTCGTGTCCACCAACGAGCCCGTGCGCGCCTGCTACAAGGCCTTCCTGGCGTTCTCGCCGCAGGCGGGCGGCTCCATCGTCACGCTCATCACCGTCGGCGGCAACGGCGCCGTCAGCGACGTCGAGACCATCGGCACGCCCGACCCCTCCCTCGCCATCATGTCGCAGTGCGTGCTCACGGCGCTGCGCACCCGGCGCTTCCCCGCGGTGGGCGCGCCGACGCTGATGTCCTTCCCCTTCAGCTTCCGCAGCGGCGAGATCAACGGCCAGACCCTCCCCTCCCCGGTGCTGCCGGCGCCTCGGCCCAACGAGATGCAGGTGCCCAACTCCGAGAACATCACCGTGCGCCCGTGGCGCCCGGCGCTCATCCCGGCGAGCAACCCGGCCCCGCGGATGACCCGCGAGCTCGTCGACGCCGTCGTGCCCGACGTGCAGTCCCTCGCCGACACCTGCTACGCCGCCACCCTCGTGATGAACCCCGCCGCGGCGGGCGATTTCACCCTGCGCGTGGCGGTCGAGCCCTCGGGCAACGTCAACCGCCTCGACATCACGCCCCCGGAGTTTCCGTCGCCGATGCGCGACTGCGTGGTCACCCTCGGGCGGCAGCTGCACTTCCACCCCAGCCTCACGGGCGCCATCGTGACGATCCCCGTCTCGCTCCGCCTGGTCGAGGGCGACGCCACGGCCACCTCCGGCGCCACCGCCGGCGGCCTCATGCCCGTCGCCCGCTGACCCTCCCTCCCGCTTCAGCCCCGCAGCAGGCGGTACGCCGCGATCACCGCGCGCAGCCGGTCGACCCGGGCGCGCGAGTCGTCGTGCGGGTGCCGGTCGGGGTGCAGCGCGAGCACGAGCTCCTGGAAGCGCCGACGCAGGGCCGCCGCCCCGGGGTCGCGCTCGAAGCCCAGCGCCGCGAGGGCCTCGACGCGCGCCGGGTCGACCGCGCTACGCCCATGGTCCCGCCGCCGCGGTCGTCCGTGGAAGGTCTCCGTCGCCCCGAGCGGCGCCTGCTCCGCGGCCCCCTCGGGCAGCGCCCGCGCGGAGCGAAACCGCAGCGCCGCGTCGCCCACGCGATAGAGCGAATCGAGGCGCGCGAGGCGCTGGGCGTCGAGCACCCGGTCGCGGGCCGCGGAGCTCACCACCCGGCGCCAGACCAGCGACTGGCCGATGCGAAACCCGCGGTCTCGCCCGACGCCCCACGCGCCCTCGACGGCGGAGCGCGAGGCGAGGCCCGCGGCGACGGCGAGGTCGCCGAAGCGGCGCGCGTCGGCGCTCGACTCGACGGCCTGCACGGCACCGGCGCGGAGGTGGACCCGGTGCACCTGGGCGGCCTCGATGAGCTCCAGGGTGCCGGTGGCGTGCGCGCGGCGCAGGTCGGCGAGGAGGTCGCCGAGGGTGGTGTCACCGAGCCTGGAGGGGAGCGTCATCACGGCGCCCGCAGACGTAGCAGCGCGGCGGTCGCGACCCGAAGTTCGCGACGTCAGCCGCGGAGCAGGTCGACCGCAATCTTGACGACGAGGCAGATCACCACGGCGAGCACCACCCAGCGCACGAAGCGGTCGCCCCGGCGCACCGCGAGCCGCGCCCCGAAGGCCCCGCCCAGGAACTGCGCCGCCGCCATCGGGAGCGCGACCTCCCAGCGCACGACTCCCTGCGACGCGAAGATGGCGAGGGCGGCGAGGTTGGAGGCGAAGTTCACGACCTTGGCGTTGGCGCTCGCGCGGGCCATCGCCTCGCGCAGCCAGGTCACGTACGAGAGGATGAGGAAGGTCCCGGTGCCGGGCCCGAAGAAGCCGTCGTAGGTGCCGATGACGAGGGCGATGGCCATGGCGCGGCGCTGCGGCGAGGCGCCCGGGGGCAGCGGCTCGGTGGGCGCGGCGACGTCGCGCCGGAGGGTGAGCCGCACCGCGACCAGCACCAGCAGCACGAGCACCACGGGGCGCAGCAGGTCGCGCGGCACCTGGAGCACGAGCCACGCGCCGGCGAGGGACCCGACGAAGCCGAAGAGGAAGGAGGCGGCGACGCGGGTGCGGTCGATCACCCCGAGGCGCCAGTAGTTCACGAGGGCGCTGAAGCTGCCGAAGGTCGACTGGCCCTTGTTGGTGCCGAGCGCGAGCTGCGGGGGGAGGCCCGCGGCGAGCAGCGCCGGGAGGGTGATGAGCCCGCCGCCGCCCGCGATGGCGTCGACGACCCCTGCGGCGAAGGCGGCCGCGACGAGGGCGGCCGTGACCGGGAGGTCCATCGACTACGCGAGCGGCCCGACCGCGGCGAGGAGCGAGCCGTCGGCCAGGGCGGCGTCGGCGAGGCGGAAGTCGGGCGCGAGCGCGCGGTCGGCGACGAGCGTGGGGACGAGCCCGCGCAGGTGCGCGTGGGCGGCGGCGACGCCGCGACCGGGCTTGAGGGGGAGGCGCGAGTCGAGGCCCTGCGCGGCGGCGAGCATCTCGATGGCGACGGCCATGCGGGAGTTGCGCAGCACGCGCGCGGCCTTGAGGGCGGAGGTGGCGCCCATGGAGACGTGGTCCTCGCGGCCGGCCGACGAGGGGATGGAGTCGACGCTCGCGGGGTGGCAGAGGATCTTGTTCTCGGTGACGAGCGACGCCGCGGTGACCTGGGCGATCATGAAGCCCGAGTCGAGCCCCGTGTGCGGCGCGAGGAAGGGCGGCAGCCCCGACGAGAGGGCCGGGTTGACGAGCTGCTCCACGCGGCGCTCGGAGATGTTGGCGAGCTCGGCGCAGGCCATCGCGAGGAGGTCGAGCGCGAAGGCCAGCGGCTGCCCGTGGAAGTTGCCGCCGGAGACCACCTCCGCGCCGCCCTCGCCCACGAACACCAGCGGGTTGTCGGTGACGCTGTTCATCTCCCGGGCGAGCACCTCGCGCACCCAGCGCATGGCGTCGCGCGAGGCCCCGTGCACCTGCGGCATGCAGCGCAGGGAGTACGGGTCCTGCACCTTGCCGCAGTCGCGGTGGCTCTCGGCGATCTCGCTCTCCGCGAGCAGCCCGCGGAGGTTGCCCGCGACCTCCAGCGCGCCGGGGTGCGGGCGCACCGCGACCACCCGCTCCTCGAAGGGCCGCCCGCTGCCCTTGAGCGCCTCCAGGGACATCGCCCCGGCGACGTCGGCGCAGCGCGCGAGGGCCTCGGCGTCGTGCAGGGTGAGGGCCCCGTGCGCGAGCATGTACTGCGTGCCGTTGATGAGCGAGAGCCCCTCCTTGGCCTCGAGCGCGATGACCGCCACGCCCGCGCGCGCCATCGCCTCGGCCCCCGGGCTCGTCACGCCCTCGAACTCCGCGCTGCCCTCGCCGATGAGCACCGACGCGAGGTGCGCGAGCGGCGCGAGGTCGCCCGAGGCCCCGACGCTGCCCTGCGAGGGGATCACCGGGTGCACGCCCCGGTTGAGCATCGCGAGCAGGGTGTCGACCACGACGGGCCGCACGCCCGAGAAGCCCAGCGCGAGCACCTGCGCGCGCAGCAGCATCATCCCCCGCACGACCTCCTCGGGCAGCGGGTCGCCGACGCCGCACGAGTGGCTGCGCAGGAGGTTGTGCTGGAGCGTGCGGATGTCCCCGGGCGAGATGCGCGTCTCGGCGAGGGCGCCGAAGCCCGTGTTGACGCCGTAGACCCGCGGCGACTCGTCGCCCCCGGCCGCGATGGCGTCGATGGCCCGGCGGGCGGCGACGACCCGCGCCCGCGCCTCGTCGTCGAACGCGACGGGGACGCGCCGGCGCGCCACGGCCACGAGATCTTCCAGCGACAGCACCGACCCGACCTGCACCAGCTCGTTCATAGGGAGTCACACGGTCTACACCACCGCTTCGGGCGCGGCATAGGATGGGGGCCGCGATGCGGACCCGAGGCTGGCTTGGACTGTCGGTGCTCGGGGCGTGCTCCGACCCGCTGCCCTCGCCCTCCACGGTGGACGTCCTGCGCATCCTGGCGCTCACCACCGAGACGCCGGAGGTGCGCCCCGGCGCGGCGATCTCGGCGCGAGCGGTGTGGGCCGACCCCGTAGGCGGACGCACCATCCATTGGCGCTGGCGGCTCTGCGACCCCGGCGCGGCCGACGACCCGCGGGTCTGCGCCCGGCCGGACGGGGCCACGGAGCTGGCGTCCGGCGAGGTCGACCGCGTGGAGGTGCCCGCCGCGAACCTCACGCTGCGCCCGGCGGAGACGGAGCGAACGTGGGTGCTCTACGCGATCGCGTGCCCCGGGGCCGACGCGGTGATCGACCCCGGCGAGGCGCGCCTGGTGTGCCCGCGGGGGGACGGCTCGGAGGCCTTCCGCCGGGTGACGGTGCGCGCGACGGCGCCGCTCAACCGACCGCCGCGCATCGCGGCATGGAGTATCGGGCGCGCGGGCGCATCGACTCCGCTGGAGGACGGCGCCTCGGTGTCCGTGGGGTCGCTCGCGGCCTGTGACGGGGACTGTCCCCCGCTGACCCTCACGCTGACGCCCGCCCCCGACGCGGCCGAGGCCTTCGACGGCGGCGCCGAGTCGCTGATGGCGTCCGTGTACGTCGGCTCCGGGACGGTCGCCCCGCCGCGGGTGGTGACCGACCCCGGCGCGGCGGCGCCGATGGTCGCGCGCTGGACGCCGGGACGAGTAGTGCTGGGAGGGGAGGTTGCCCGGGTGTGGGCGGTGCTGCGGGATCAGCGGGGCGGAGAGGCGGTGCGCGCGGTGACGATCACGGCGCGCTGAGGATCACTGGCAGCGGGCGTTGACGCAGGTGCGGCCGGCGGCGCAGTTGGCGGAGCGGGCGCACTCGGGGCGCTGCTCGTTGGTGCTGGTGCAGAGCGAGCGGCCCATGGTGTCGGTCGCGCAGAGGTTGAACTGCACGTCGACGGTCATGCAGGCGCCGTCGGGCATCGTGGTCGGCATCGGGCAGAGCCGGCGGCACGCGCCGTTGTTGCAGACCGACTCCGCGTTGCACTGCGAGTCCATGGTGCAGAAGGGGCGCGGGCGGGTGTCGACCCGGCACACGCCGCCGAGGCAGATCTGGCCGCCGGCCGTGCACTGGGCGTCGGTGGTGCAGGTCGCGAGGCAGGTGCCGCTCACGCAGAGCTGGGCGCTGGTGCAGCGACCGCCGCAGTCGGTGGTGTTGTTCGTGGGGTAGGTGCAGCGGCCGCTGGTGCAGACCTGGCCCGCGGCGCAGACGGTGGCGACGTTGGCCGCGGTGCAGCCCCCGACGACGCACTGGCCGTCGACGCACGACTGGCCCGAGCCCGTGCACTGGTAGTCGAACCGGCACTGGTTGGCGGTGGGCTGGCAGGTGCCGCCGAGGCACACCGGGGTGGCGGGCGTCGCGGCGCACTGGGCGTCGGTGGTGCAGCCGCCGCCCGGCACGCAGCGACGCGCGGCGGCGTCGCAGACGAGGCCCGCGGAGACGCGGGCGCAGTCGGTGTTGGCGGTGCAGCCGGGGACGCAGGCGCCCCGGGAGGTCTCGCAGTAGGAGCCGCTGGGGCAGCTCGCGGTGGTGGTGCACGAGGGCGCCGGGGCGCAGCGGCCGCTGGCGCAGTAGCCGCTGGGACAGTCGCGGTCGACCATGCAGGCCCGGGGGCCGGTGTCGGTGACGATCGGGGGGTTGTCGGTCGGGGTCCCGGCGTCGGTGACCGGGATGGCGTTGGGGCCGTCGCCGTCTTCGCTCCAGACCGGGCAACCGAGCAGCCACGCGCCGAGGGAGCCGACGATCATGAAGGATTGAATAGTGATGGGGTGCTTGCGCATGGCGACGCCTCCAGGACGGTTCAGCCCTCGGAACGGGCTCAAAGGGGTAGCGGTGAGGTTGCTGGGCTGCTTCGACGGACCGTTTCAGCATCTCCCATGCCGTCGCTCAAGTCCCGCCAATCGTTCGCGCGGGTCGGAGCATCATCGACGGCGTGAATGGACGTTCATAGCGCCCCCGTGAACGATCGCCCAACGGTCGTGCCCGCTGGAGGTCGCGTGGCGGTACGCGCCGTCCGAGGGATCGCTGCTGTTGTTTCGCCACCGCGGAGGGCAGTCTGTTATCGTCCACGCCGCCGCGAGAAGAGGGCAGACCAAGCGCATGGACGTCGTATGTGAACGCTGCAAGGCCGAGTACGAATTTGACGACGCGCTGGTCTCCGAGCGCGGAACGACCGTCAAGTGCACGAACTGCAGCCATCAATTCAAGATCTTCCGCCCCACGTCGGAGTCCGACGCCGCGAAGGTGTGGAACCTCCGTCGACCTGACGGGACGGTGATCCCCTTCGACTCGCTCGCGGTGCTCCAGAAATGGATCCTCGAGGGCAAGGTCAGCAAGATGGACGAGATCTCCCGGGCGGGCGAAGGCTGGAAGAGCCTCGGCGCCATCGCGGAGCTCGAGAGCTTCTTCGCCACGGCCGAACTGCGTGCGTCGCAGAACGCCCCGGGCCGCACGGGGCAGCGCTTCCCCAGCATGAGCGGCGTGCGGGCGCCGACGCCCGCGCCGGGCATAAGCCGCTCGAACCCTGCCCGCGCCTCCCGGCCGCCGCCCGCGATGAGCTCGCCGACGATCCGCCCGGGCGGCGCGGCGCCGCCACCGCCGCCGGTCTCTCTGCGGGCCCCCTCCCACGGTGGCGCCTCGCCGCCGCCCGTGCCCAACGCCCTGCGGGGCCCGTCTGCCGTGAAGAGCGGGGGCGCCCCGGCCGCGCCCAACACGATGGTGCAGATTCCTCCGCCGCCCAAGATGCCCGCGGAGATGGGCCCTTCCCCCTCGCCTCCCCCGATCGCCGACCGGCACGAGCCCCTGGCCGACGAGGTCGAGCGCGCCCGCTCGCGGCCCGCAAGCCTGCCGCCCAAGGTGCTGCTCCCGCCGTTGCCCGCGCTCTCCACCCCGCCCCGTGACCTCGTCGATGACCAGGCCCCGACCCGATCGATGGCCTCCGACCCGCGGGCCCTGCGCGGCGCGCCGGTCGCCGGTCGCCGGAGCGGCCTCGGGGTAGGGCTGGTGGTCGGCGCCCTCGTGGCGGGCGGCGTGCTGTTGTTCTCCTATCAGACGGGCGTCTTTGGCCCGGCCGTTCCCTCCGCGGGCGCCAACGCGACGCGCGACACCGCCCGCCGCGATCGGGTCATCACCGACGCGGTCGAGCGCTCCCGGCGGTACACCCCCGCGGCGATGGACGAAGCGCGGGAAGAACTCTCCGCGGCCATCGTGCTGCGCCCCGACGACGCCGCGCTCATCGCGACCCGCGCGGCCGTGCTCGCCGCGTGGTCGGAGATGTCCACGCAGCAGGCCGCCGACCTCGACGCGCAGTCGAGCCTGCCGGGCGCCGACGCGCCGCGCCTGCAGGCCTCGGCCGAGCTCGCCCGCCGCGAGGGCACGATGCGGAAGGATCGCGCCCGCACCGACCTCCGCGCCGCCGAGGCGGCCATCGAGACCGTGGCGCCCGCCGAGCGTGCCCTGGTTGAAGCGCGGCTCGCCGACGTGGCCCGGGTGGTCGGCGCGCCCACGCTGGCCAACCACCTCGAGGGCGCGCGACGCGGTGCGCCAACGAATGAGTCGTCGCTCTACCTGGCCCTCGCGACGCTGACCGACGATCCGATGTCCGCCACCGCGGGGCTGCGCGCCGCGATCGGCGCCGACCCGCAGAACCAGCGGGCCCGCGTGGCCCTCGCCCGGCTGCTCCAGCGCCAGGGCGACGTGCGGGGCGCGCAGGAGCTCCTCGCCGAGGCCCTGCGGGCAGAGCCCGAGCACGAGGCCCTGCTGGGCCTCTCCCGGGCGCTCGGCGCGACCACCGTCGTGGCGACCCCCACCGCGACCGATGCAGGGACGCCGGACGCCGGCGTGACCGTGGCCGCGGTGACCACGCCCGTCGCGCCGCCCACCGCCCCGGTCGTGCCCCCCGCCGCGCCGCCGACCGCCCCGGTCGCAGCGCCGACCGCGGCGCCGGTGGCGCCCCGGCACGGGAGCAGCGACCCCAACGGCAGCCTCGCGGCGGCGATGGCGCCGACCCGCGACTACGACCGCCTCGTGCGCGACGCCGACACCTTGCAGCACGCCGGCCGCACCAGCCTGGCCCGCGAGCGTTACCAGCAGGCGCTCGCGGTGCGCGCCACGGGCTCCGAGGCCCTCACCGGGCTCGGCTTCGTCGAGCTCGACCAGAACGCCGTCGGCGCGGCGATCTCCCGCTTCCGCCAGGCGCTCGCGAGCAACCCGCGGTACTCCGAGGCCTACATCGGGCTCGGAGAGGCCTACAGCCAGCAGCGCAGCTACGGGCAGGCCGTGCAGGCCTACCAGCAGTACCTCACCATCAACCCCGGTGGCTCGCGCTCGGAGATGGCGCGTCGACAGATCGAGTCGCTGCAGGAGCGGATGAACGCGGCCCGGGCGCCCGAGGCTCCGGGCGACGACGCCGCGACCAGCCCCTGACGATGACCCCGGCCGCGCTGGACGACGAGGCCTTTGCACCGCTCGGCCCGTTCGAGCTGGAGGGCGACGAGGGGGGCGGAGAGTACTCGCGGCTGGAGGTGCTCCGGCTGCTGGGGGTGAGCGCCCGCGGGCCCGACGCGGCCGTGGCCCAGGAGCTCGCCCTCGTCTGGGCGGCGAGCGGATCCGTCGGGCTGGAGCGCGACGCGCTGGCGGCCTCCGAGCCGACGCCCGCCTCGCTCCGGCGCCGCGCCCTGCTCGACGTCGAGACCGGCCGGTGGACCGACGCGGCCCGCGCGGCGGAGGCGCTCACGGGCTTCGACGACACCGCGGCGCGGCGGGCGACGGCCTGGCACCTCTGGGCCTCCGCCGGCTCGATGGACGACGCGCGGCGGATGACGCGGGAGGGTGATCCCGCGCGCGTGGCGATGGCGCACCTCGCGCGATCGGCCGCGAGCGCCGAGGTGCTGGCGTCCGCCGCCGAAGCGGCGCAGCGCGACGGCGCGACGGAGGCCTGGCGGTCGCTCGCGGTGGACGCGTGGATCGCGGCGCCGGGCGCGCGCGGCGCGGAGTGCCTGGTCGCCGCGCTGCGGGCCGCCGGGCGGGGACGCGCCGCGGTGAGCGTCGCGCTCGAGGCCGCCGCGGAGGCGTACCTGAACGGCGGCGAGGTGGCGCTCCCGCGCGGCGACGACCCCGACGCGGGCGAGGCCGAGTCGGTGGCGATCTGGACGCTCCGCGCGCTGCTCCCGGGGCCCGAGGCCGCCGCGGCGCGCGAGACCCTGCGCGACCTGCTGGCCGACCGCGGACGCGCCGCCGAGCTCGCGGTGCGACTCCGCGTCGACGCGTGGTCGGCCCCGGAGGGCGCCCGCGCCGCGGCGTGGAAGGGCGTCGCGGCGATGGAGCTGCCGCACGACCCGCTGCTCGCGACCCGCGCGCTGGTGGAGGGCCTGCGGGCGCAGCCCGACGACGCCGAGGCGCTCGCGCTGCTGCGCACCCTCGCGGCCGAGCCGACGGTGGAGGGCGCGACGCGGGACGCCGTCTGGGGCCTCGTGCGTAGCCCCGAGCTCAGCGCCGACCGGCGCAACGAGCTGCTGCTCTGGCTGGGCTCCCTCGAGGAGGCCGCGGGCGATTTCGCCGCCGCGGAGGCCGCGTATGCGAGCGTGCAGGGGGCGGTCGCGGAGGCCTTCGAGGCGCTCGCGCGGGTGTACGAGGGCGCGGCGCGGCAGGCGGCGCAGGCCGAGGCGGAGTTCGGGGCGCTGGCCTCGGCGGAGCCGGAGCGGCGGGCGCAGGCCCTCGACGCGGCGGTCGCGCGCTGCGCTGCGGCCCCGGGCGCCCTGGCCGGTGCGGGCGCTGCGCTGGAGACGCTCGCCGGGTTCGCCCTCGAGCACGCCGGGGCGGCGGGTTTGTGGGTCCGGGCGGCGCGGCGGGCGGTCGATCCTGGCACCCTCGTCGCGGTGCTGCGCCGGCTCGCGACCCGCAGCGCGCTCGCCGCGGTGCGACGCGAGGCCGTGCTTGAGTGCCTCACGCTCCCGGAGCTGGCGGCGGGCGGCGGCTCCGACGCCCTGGAGCTCCTGCGAGTCTACGCCGACGACCTCCCGGGCGACGCCACCGTCGCCGCGGCCCTCGCGGCGCTCGCCGAGCAGCGGGGCGACGAGTCGCTCACGCGGGACGCGATCCGCGCCGTCGCGATGGCCAGCGAAGACCCGGCCGAGCGCGACGTGCTGCAGCGCTTCGTCGGCACGCGCAGCGGGGTCTTCGAGGCCCTCGGGGCTGCCACCGAGGAGCCGAGCGCCTCGGTCGAGCGCGGCGATCGCCTCCGTCGCCTGCACGTCCTCCTCGGCGACAGCGTGACGCTGCTCGCGCTGCGCACCCGCGCCCTGATGGCGTCGGCGGGCGACTCCGGCGAGGCCCTCGCGGTGGCCCGGCGCTTCGTCGAGGCCGCGCCGTGGTCCCCGGAGGCGGTGTTCGCGTTCGCCGGCCTCACCCGGCTCGGCCACGACGGCGACGACATCGTCGCGTCCATCCGCGCGGCGCTGCGCTCCTGCGCCCGCCTGCCCGAGCTCGCTGCGCTCGTGCGGGGCGGGGTCGCGCGGCTCACGGCGCTCGGCGACGAGTCCGGCGTGCACCACGCGCTCGACGCCGCGACGGACGCTGGGCTGCTCGCCGACCGGCCGCTCGCGGATCTCGCCCTCTCGCGCCCGCACGGCGATGCCGCGGTGCTCGTGCGCCGGCTCGAGCTCGCGGTCGCGGCGAGCGACGCGCCCGACCCTGGATGGATCGCGCAGCTCATCGCGCTGCGCGAGGCCGCGGGCGATCCGCTCGGGGCGCTCGGGGCGAAGCTGCGGGGCGCCGACCCGGCGCGGGTCCGCGCGGAGGAGCTCGACCTCCTCGCGGACGCCGCGACGGACGACGAGGCCCAGGGGCGCTGGGTGCGGTGCGCCCTCGCCAACGGGCTGCCGCAGGTGGGCCTCCGGTGGCTCGCGCGGTGGGCCTCGGCGCGCGGCCCCGATGCGGGCGCGGCCCTGCGGCTGCGGTGCGCGGCCCGGGTCGCGTGGGCGGTGCAGGGCGACGGCGAAGGGGCGCTGGAGTTTCTCCGGGACGCCATGCGGGCGGAGGGCGACGCCGAGGACGTGCTCCAGGACGCCGACCTCATCGGGCGCCGGTCGGGCCTGCTCGACGGGCTGCTGTCGATCTACGACGACGCCGCGGGGGTGGCCGCGGGGGTGCACGGGCGCCGCGCGCTGCACTACCGCCGCGCGCTGGCGCAGGAGCACGGCGGCCGCTTCGCCGACGCCCTCGAGGCGCAGCTCGCGACCTTCCGGGAGACCCGCAACATCGGCGCTTCGCTCCGCGCGGTGGAGCGGCTCGCGGGCGCGACGGGGCGCTGGGCGCCGATGCTGGAGGCCTACGAGGTCCTCGCGGCGGAGGCGCCGTCGGCCGAGGCGAAGCTGCAGTTCCTGCTGCGGTGCGCGGAGATCGCGCAGGCGCAGCTCCGCTCGCCGGAGCGGGCGCTCGCCTTCGAGGTGCAGGCCTGGCAGGTGAGCCGCTCGCGCTCGCTCTGGGACCTCGTCATCGAGCGCGCCCACGCGCTGCGCGCGAGCCACCCCGCGGCGGCGACGGCGGCGCTCAACACCCTCGTCGACAGCGAGCTCGCCGCCGCGCAGCAGGCCTGGGACGACTCGCTCCGCGGGCTCCACTCGCTGCAGGCCCTCGACTGCGCGCTCACCGAGGCGCACGACCTCGATCGGGCGCTCGCCGCGATCGGGCTCTACCTGCGCCAGCACGAGGCGCCCCGGGTCGCGCGCAGCACCGTGCTCGAGATGATCGGCCGGCCGTCGGTGCCCGCGGATCTCCAGGCGGCGCTTCGGGGGTCCGAGGCGCTGGCGTCGACCCCGCCGCCGCCGGCGCCCGCGACCCATCCGCCGTCGCGCATGGGCACCCTGGAGCTCGTCCTCGACGACGACCCGGTGTCGGACGCGGTCGAGGACGCGCCGTCGGCCGCGCCGACTCCGCCGCCGGTCGCGCTGCCCCAGTCGGGCCGCGAGGGCCAGGAGTGGATCTCCTTCGTCGCGGAGCCCCGGCCGGTCACCCCCGCGCCGACCCGCCCGGGGGCCTCGGAGCCGCCGCCGCCGGTGGTGGTCGCGCGCACGGTGCAGCCGCGCTTGCAGGACGCGATCGACGACCCGGGGCGCGACGTCGACACCTTCCTGATCACGTCGGTCACCCCGGCCAGCGCGCGGCCCGCGAGCACCCCGAAGCCGCCCCCGCCGCCCCCGCCGCCTGCCCCGGCGGCGGTCGAGGCCGTCGAGGTGCTGCACGACCGCGCCGCCCGCGGCGACGACGAGGCCGCGGTCGCCCTCGCCCAGCGCCTCGCGGCGGACCCCGATCGCGCCCACGAGGCCGCGGTGATACAGCGCGCCCGCTTCGACGCCGACCCGACCCGCCTCGACGCCCTCGACGCCCTCATCGAGCTCGCCCGCCGCGGCGACCTCCGCGGCGAGGCGCTCGGGCTCAGCCAGGTGCGGGCCGTCCTGCGCGGCGACGCCCTCGAGCTGCACCCCCTGCACCCGATCGAGATCGAAGACCCGCCGGACGGCGTCGCGCGGGTTCTCCTCCCCGCCCGCCTCGGCCCCTTCGCCGAGCTCGGCGCGATGCTCTGGGACAGCGTCGGCGTCACCTGGCGCCGCGAGCTCCAGCGCTCCGGCGCGCGCGACGAGGGCGTCCGGCTCGCGCCGAGCTCCGCGGTGCTGCGCCCCTTCCAGGCCGCCCTTCGGCTGCTGCAGATGCCCCGCTCGACGACGCTCCTGCTGCGCGACGGGCCCGCCGCGGCGCCCGCCATCATCGCAGCCACGTCGCCGGTGTCGCTGGTGATGTCGCTCGAGCAGGCGACGGACACCCCCGCCGGGCACTTCGCCCTCGGCCACCACCTGGAGGGCGCCCGCACGGGGCACCTCCCGATGACCGCGCTCTCGCCCGAGGTGGCCGACCGCATGGTGCGCGCGCTCACCTTCGCGTTCGGCGAAGCCCCGGCGGAGCGGGTCGATCCCGCGGTGGCGCAGGCCGCGGCGCAGCTCATGGACGCCACGCCGACGCGGCTCCACCGGCAGGTGCGCGCGTACGTCGAGGAGCTCGGCGGCTCGCTCACCCCGGCGCGGTGGCGCGCGGTCATCGACCAGGCGCGGGCCCGCGCGGGGCTGCTGGTGTCAGGGGACTTCTTCGAGTCGTCGCGGTGGCTGCTGGCCAGCGCGCCCGCGGAGGTGCCGCGCTCGCTCTCGTGGGCCTTCGTCGAGTGGGAGCCCCTGCGCGACCTCCTGCGCTTCGCCGTCAGCGAGGAGTACCTCATGCTGCGCTGGCCCAACTCCGACGGGCGGCGTCGGCGCGTGTCCAGCCGCCCCTCCCCGCCCAGCCCCCGCTGACGGGACCGCGGAGCGGCAGTGCGCGCGCAGGTCGAACTCACCTCGGAGTGCCCCGAGTGCCACACCCGCGGGGTGTGGCTGGAGCTGTACGACCCGGCCGTCGCCGCGAGCGCCCTCGGGCTGCCCGCGGAGGCCCGCTGTCGGCTGTGCGCCGCGGCGCGGGTCGGGCAGGTGACGGCGGGATCGTCTGCGCTGCGAGCGGCGCCGTGGCCCGCCGGGGGATGCCCCTACTGCGCGCACCCGCTCGACGAGGGTGACCTCGCGGCGCACGGGTGCCGGGCGTGCGGAGCCCGCGCGGCGCTGGTGAGCACCCGGGCGGGCGACGGGCTGGGCGACGCCGAGGCGCTCGATCGCGCGCTGCGCAGGCTCATGGCGGACGAGGGCGACGACGACGTGGCGGGCTTCGTGCGTCGGACCTTCGGCAGCGACGACCTCGCGGCCCTCGCGGCGCGCTACGCGGAGGGCGCGGCGGTGGACACGGCCCTCGACGGGGGGACGGGGTTTCTCACGGGCGCGGTCGCGCGGGTGGCCTCCGAGGCGAAGCCGGGGAGGCCGAGCGACCCCGCGGCGCAGCCCGACGACCGCCGCGCGATGCTGCTCGCGCTGGTGAGCGTGCTGATGGCGGACGGGCTGCGCGACCCGCGGGAGATGCCGCTGGTGGAGGCCTTCCTGGCCGCGGAGGGCCTGGCGCCGCTGTCCGCCGAGGAGCTCCGGGTGCACCGGCCGGTGGAGATCGCCGCGCGGGTGCCGGTGGGGCGGCGCGAGGGGCTCGTGTCGCTGATGGCGCAGCTCGCGTACGCCGACGGCGTGGCCGACCCCAGCGAGGTGCGGGTGCTGCGGGCCTTCGCCGACGCCTGGACCGTGCCCCAGGAGGACGTCGACCGCTGGCTGGAGACCTACCGCGCGGCGCGGCGCTCGCGGCAGCAGCGCCTGCTCGACCGGCTGCGGGCGTTCTTCCTTTCGGGTTGAGCGCTATCATCGCGCCACGGCGATGAGCGAGACCACGACGGGGACCGGTGGGGGGGCGCAGGCGCAGGCGCAGGAGGCGCAGCGCGACGGGGTGGCGCGCTCCATCGTGCGGGTGCAGCAGCAGTTCGACCTGGTGATGGACAACGTGCGCCGGGTGATCGTCGGCAAGGACGACGTCATCGCGCGGCTGCTCGTGGCGATGACCGCGCGGGGCCACGTGCTGCTGCGCGACGTGCCGGGCGTCGGAAAGACCATGCTGGCGCGCAGCGTCGCGGCGTCGATGGCGTGCGTGTTCAAGCGCATCCAGTTCACGCCCGACCTGCTGCCGATGGACGTCACCGGGTCGAACGTGTTCGACATGCGCCGGCGGGTGTTCGAGTTCCAGCGGGGGCCGGTGTTCACCAACCTGCTGCTCGCCGACGAGATCAACCGCGCGCCGCCGAAGACCCAGAGCGCCCTGCTCGAGGTGATGGAGGAGCGGCAGGTCACCGTCGAGGGCGAGACCCACCCCCTCGACGAGCCCTTCCAGGTCATCGCCACCATGAACCCGCTCGACCACGAGGGCACCTACGCCCTCCCCGCGGCGCAGCTCGACCGCTTCATGGTGATGCTCTCCCTCGGCTACCCCGCCGAGGCCGCGGAGGTGCACATGCTCAACGTGCACCTCCAGCCCGACGCGCCCCTCGCGCAGCTCCAGCCCGTCATCACCCGCGACGACTTCCTCGGCTGGCAGCGCACCGTCCCGATGATCTTCCTCAGCGACGAGCTCAAGCGCTACGCCGTCGCCGTGGTGCAGTCGCTCCGCGGCGACCCGCGCAACCTCCAGTCCATCTCGCCGCGCTCGACCATCCAGCTCGCGCGCGCGGCGCAGTCCCGCGCGATGCTGCGCGGCCGCGACTACGTCGTCGCCGAGGACATCCAGACCGTCGCCCCGGACGTGCTCGGGCACCGGGTGCTGCTCGCCGACGGGCGCGCGGGCCGGGAGTTCGTCATCGAGGCGCTGCACCGGGTGGCCGTCCCGCGATGAGCCCGCCGCGCGCCGGGAGCGTGGTGCTGCTGGTCGCGCGGGTGCTCTTCCACACCGCCCTGCTCGCGGCGCTGCCCTTCATCGTCGGCGGCCTCGCGGGCTTCTTCGCCGAGGTGTCGCAGGTGAGCGAGACCCTGCCCCGGCTCATCGAGCGCGCCTCGGTGGTGCTGCTCCCGCTGCAGGTGACGCAGGGCGTCTGCGTCTTCGTGAAGGTGCGCCGCGAGCTCTCGCTCACCGACGCCGCCCCCACCGCGCGCGCCGTGCTCGAGAGCGCGCTGCGCCACACCCAGGTAATGACCGACAAGGGCCTCGGGCTCTTCTTCGGCGCCCTCGCCGCGGTCGTGCTCTCGCTCACGCTCAAGTTCGCCGAGCTCGGGATCATCGCCGTGCTCGGGCTCGCGACCCTCTACGCGGTGGTCACCACGGGCGTGCTGCTGAGCACCGTCGTGGCGCAGCGCTTCGAGGAGCGCCTCGCGGCCCGGGGCGGGATCATCGGGCGGGAGTTCGTCCCCGTGGTGGTGGAGTCCGGCGAGAGCGTCGAGGAGCTCTTCCACTTCGAGCGCGTGCCGGTTCCCTGGGGCTTCGTGGTTCAGGTGCACCAGCGCCTCCCGGCGCGCCTCGCCACGGAGAGCCGCCACGTCGTCGGCGCCGCGGTCTCCATGCGACGGGTGACCCTCTCGCGCCCGGTGCACCGCACGCCGCGCGGGGACTACCGCATCCCCCCGGCGAGCGTGGCCTTCACCGACCTCTTCGGGCTCACCCGCGTCGCCATCGCGCAGGCCGCCGAGGCCCGGCTGCGGGTGCTCCCGCGGCTGCACCCCGTGGCCATGGCCGCCGCGCCGCGCTCGCCCGCGCCGCAGGAGGGCGCGCTCGCGGTGCTGCGCCGGGCCCCGACGGAGGACTGGTTTCGCGTGCGGGAGTACCTGCCGGGCGACGACACCCGGCGCATCCACTGGAAGCTCAGCGTGAAGCTCGGGCACCTCCAGGTGCGGCAGCCAGAGACCGTGCCGGTGGTGCGTCGGCGGGTGCGCCTCGTGCTCGACAACCACCTCCCCCGAAGCTACGCGCACGGCGAGGAGGTCGACCTCGTGCTGGGCGACGTCCTCGACCGCCTCGTCGAGCTCTGGATCTCCCTCGCCCGCACGCTCTCCGAGCGCGGCGAGTCGGTGCAGATCGCCGTGGCGACGGGCGACCCGGCGCGGCCCGCGGAGACGCTCGAGCTCACCCGCGGGGCGCAGCCGCGGCTGCTCGAGCTGGGCTCGCGGGTGGAGTGGCAGTCGGAGACGGACTTCCACCAGGCGAGCGAGGGGTTGGAGAAGGGTCAGGCCGTCGTGGTGGTGACGGCGAGGTTCCTGCCGCTGCCCCCGCTGCCGCCGCCCGCGGCGGGCACCGTGACGTGGGTGTTCCTGCCGGTGGCCGAGGAGATCCCGACGGCGGTGCCGCGGCGCGCGGTGGAGAAGCTCCTGGCGTTCTTCACCCAGCCCTTCGCGCCCGGCGCCGAGGAGAACGCCCTGCTCGCGTCGGCGCGGCGCGGCAACGCCCGGCGGCGGCTGGAGACCGTGCGCGCCAACACCGCCCACCTCACGGCGGAGGGCTCGGCCGCCGCGGAGGCGACGCTCCGCGCGCGGGGGGAGCCCTTCTACCGGGTGTCCCGCAGCGGCGTGGCATACCTGCTCGGGTAAGCGCTCAGGGCGAGGCGACGCAGCCGAGGCCGCCCCACTCCGCCGTCGTGCAGCGGTGCCGGGCGGGGCAGACGTTGTCGACGCCGTGCTCGTCGCAGGGCTGGCCCGCGCCCGCGATGACCGGCGGCGAGAGCGCCACGCGGCGGGTCTCCGAGCGCAAGCCCCGCGCGTCGACGAGGGTCACCCGCAGCGCCTGCATCACCGCCGCGACCCGCGGGCCGACGTGCAGCACCGCGCGGCCGACGAAGCGGTCGCCCTCGTCGCGCGAGAGGTACGCGGTGGTGGTGGTGATCGACGCGTCGTCGGCGCCGAGCACCTCGACCTCGGCGCGGCTGGTGTCGCGGGAGGTGTCCGAGCCCTCCACCCGAAGGCGGACGGTCTCGTCCCACGCGAAGGCGCTCGCCGCTTCGAGCGCCGGGGCGGTGGCCTCGACGCACACGCCCACGCCCGACGGCAGTCCCGCGCCGTCACGACAGAACCACCCGTCGCGGCACGCGCTCGCGGGCGCCGAGAGCGAGCAGCGGCCCTCCGCCGTGACGGGGGGCGCGATGTCGATGCTCCACGCGCAGCCGGTGGAGACGCAGCCCGAGGCGAGGAGGAAGGTGCTCTCGCCGGCCGCGAGCTCGAGGTCGAAGGAGAGCGGCCGCGTGAAGGGATTGGTCGAGTGGAAGTCGGTGAACTGCCGGCACGCGACCTCGGTGCCCGCGCCCTCGCAGGCGCGGTGCGCCGAGAAGCTCCAGAGGTTGGAGCCCTGCGCCGAGACGCGCCACAGGCCCGCGACCGGCGCCGTGAAGCGCATCCAGCGGTCGCCGCCGCCCTGCCAGGTCTGGCATGGGCCGACGCCTGATCGGGCGCCCGCGGTCGCGCGCAGCGAGTAAGCCCCGGAGCGCGTGGCGTAGGCGTTGACGTCCACCGCGCGCGCCGCGCAGGCGGGGCCCGCGTCGGGGAGGTCCACCGGGTCGGGCGCGTCGACGATCGCGGGGACTACGTCGACCGCGGGCGCCTCCGCGTCGACCGCGGACGCCGCGTCGGCGGAGGCGTCCACCGCGCTCGCAGCGTCGGCGGGCGACGACGACGACGCCGTCTCCGCGCAGCCCGCCAACATCCACGCCATCCCAGGTACCAGCCAGCCGTGCTTCGTCATCGCGGGTGTCTCCGTGGACAGCGCAGTGGCCGGGCCCCCTGCGATCCGTCACCCGATTCGGCCGACGCCCGGCGGAGACACCCGGTAGGCTCCGGCGCGTGCGGACACCGGGCGTTGTCGTCGCGCTCTCGCTCTGTTTCCTCCCGCGCCTCGCGGGGGCGCAGGACGCGCTCGCCTTCACCTGGACCGCCCCGCCCGGGTGCCCCTCGCGCGACGCCGTCGTGGCGGGCGTCGCCCGGCTGCGGCCCAACCTCACCCGCGCCGCCTCGGGGCTGCGCGCGACGGCCACGGTCACGCCGACGCCGCGCGGTCGCTGGCGGGTGCGGGTGCACACCGAGGTGAACGGCGACGGCGGCGACCGGATGCTGGAGGGGCGCACCTGCGCGCTGGTCGCGGAGGCCGCGGCGGTGGTGCTGGCGCTCGCCTCGGACGCGCTCCCCGACGCGACGCCTGCGCTCGAGCGCCCGGCGCTCCCGGAGTCCGTGGTGCAGGTCGACGACCCCGAGTCGGCCCTCCCCCGACCCGCGGTGCTGCCCCCTCCCCCGGCGCCTGTGCCGCGCTGGGTCGACCTCGGGCTCGATGCCGTCCTCGACGCGCTCGCCTTCGCCGGGCCGGCGGTGTCGCTCGGGGTGCACGGCGCCCTCGACCGCGGCGCCCTGCGGCTGGAGCTCGGCCTGGCCCAGCAGCTCCCCACCACGCTCGACGGCGCGCGGCCAGGCACCGGGGCGGAGGTGCTCGCGACCACGCTCACCGCGCGGGCCTGCGCGATGCGGGTGCGGCCGGTGCTCGCCGTGGGTCTCTGTGCCGCGGCGACCGGGGGCGTGATGTGGGCGACGGCCTTCGGGCTCCAGCGCAACGACACCGCGGCGTGGCCCTGGGCGACGGCGGGCGCGGGCGCGGCGCTGCGGGTGGGCCCCGGGGGTGGGCGCTTCGCGGTGATCGCGCACGTCGAGGGGGTGGCCAACCTCACCCGGCCCCGCTTCGTGGTGGAGGGCGTCGGGGTCACCGGCGAGGTCGTGGCCTTCGGGCTCGTGACGAGCCTCGGGCTCGAAGCGCGATGGCCGTGACGGATCGCCCGGACCCCGGCCACTCCCCCGGCACGATGGAGACCGCGCTCCCCGCGACTGCGCCCGGCGCGACCGACTTCGACGCGGTGTACCGCGAACATTTCCCTTTCGTGTGGCGCAACCTCCGGCGGCTCGGGGTCGCCGAGGCCTACGTCGAGGATGCCGCGCAGGAGGTCTGGGTGGTGGTGCATCGGCGGCTGAAGGACTTCGAGGGTCGGTCGTCGGTGCGCACCTGGCTCTTCGGCATCGCGATGCGCACCGCCAGCGACCACCGCCGGTGGCGCCGCCGCAAGGACCCGCGCGACCGCAGCGACGAGGTCGACGCCGTCGCCTCGACGGCCCCGTCCCCGGAGGCGATGACCGAGCGCGCGCAGGCGGGCCGGGTGCTCGACGCGCTGCTCGACGAGCTCCCCGAGGAGCGCAGGGTGGTGTTCATGCTGGCCGAGCTGGAGCAGATGTCCGCGCCCGAGATCGCCCTCGCCGTGGGCGCCCCGTTGAACACCGTGTACTCGCGGCTGCGCGTGGGGCGCGCCGAGTTCGAGGCCGCCGCGCAGCGCTACCGCAGCGCCAGGAGCCCGTCATGAACGACCTCTCCCCCGAGACCCGCGGGCTCCTCGCGTCGCTCGCCCCGAGCCACGACCCGCCGCCCGACGTCGCCGCGCGGGTGCACGCCCGCGTCGCCGAGCGCATCGCCGCCGCGCCCCCGGCGACCCCCGCGCTCGCCTGGAAGCTCTGGGCGGGCGTCGGGGTCACCGTCCTCGCGCTCGGCTGGTGGGCGACCCGTCCGCCCTCCTCCGTCGCTCC
Organism: Myxococcales bacterium; assembly: GCA_030652255.1. Taxonomy (GTDB): domain Bacteria; phylum Myxococcota_A; class Polyangia; order Polyangiales; genus SCUS01. Next base: position 121,125 of record JAUSAZ010000012.1, read on the forward strand.
GCCGCCCCCGCGCCCGGTGCCCGCCGTCGTGGCGCCCGCACCCCCGCCGCCGCCGCCCGTCGTGGTCGCACCGCTGGTCGTGGCCGCGCCGCTCGCGATGCCCGTGCCTGCGCCGGTCGCAGCGCCCGCACCCGCGGCGCCGCGGGTCGAGCGCGATGATCTGCCCGCCGAGCTTCGCTGGATCGAGCGCGCCCAGACCGCCCTCGCAGCGGGTGACCCGGGCGCGGCGCAGGCGGCGCTGCGGGGCCACGCGCGGGCCTTCCCACGAGGGCACCTCGCGGAGGAGCGCGAGGCCCTCTCGGTGCAGGCGCTCTGCGCGTCGGGTCGGGCGGAGGAGGCGCGCCGGGCGGCGGCGGCCTTCGTGGCGAGGCACCCCACGTCGCCGCAGTCGGCGAGGGTACGGCGGACATGCGTCGACGCGCCCTGATCGCCCTCGCGGCGCTGTGCGGGTGCCGGTGGGACGTGGTCCTCGGCGCCGACGGGATCGCCGTGCGCCCCGACGCCTCGACGGACGCGACGCCCGCGCTCGACGCGCCGCTCGTGCTGCCGAGGGACGTCCCGATGGTGCTCGACGCGGTCGCCGACGCCACCGTCGACGCGACGCAGGACGCCCCGCCGGACGTTCCCGAGACGCCGATGGGGACGATCCGCTCGCTGGCGCCCGGCGGCACCTTCACCTGCGTGGTGCGCACCGACGCTTCGGTCTGGTGCTGGGGCGACAACACCCGCGGACAGCTCGGCGTCGGCTCCACCGCGCCCGTCACGGGGCCCGTGCGCGTCCGCGGACTCGGCCCGGTGACCTCGATGGTCTCCGGCGCCCGCCACGCGTGCGCGCTGCTCACGGCCGGCGGGCTTCGCTGCTGGGGCGCCAACGAGCGCGGGCAGCTCGGCGACGGCACCACCGTCGACCGTCCGAGCCCCGTGGCGCCGACAGGTCTCGACGCCGTCGACGAGGTGAGCGCCGGGGCGGGGCACACCTGCGCGCGTCACGGGTCCGTCGTCCGCTGCGCGGGCGACAACCGCCGCGGGCAGCTCGGCGACGGGTCTACCATCGACCGCAACGTGTTCACCGCCGTCGCGGGGAGCTTTCGCCGCGTGCTCGCGGGGGGCGCGTTCACCGCCGCGGAGACCACCGACGGGGCCGTGCAGGCCTGGGGCGCCAACGACCGCGGGCAGCTCGGCGACGGCACCACCGTCGACCGCCCGACGCCCGGCCCGGTGCTCGGGCTCAGCGAGGGGCGCCTGCACGCGGTGGGCGACGCGCACTCGCTCGCGCGCACCGCCGATGGGACCACCTGGGCCTGGGGCGACGGCGCCCGCGGGGCCCTGGGCGACGGCGCGACGCTGGTGCGCACCACACCGCTGGCCGTCGAGTCGTGGCGGGGGCAGTCGTCCCTGGTCGCGGGCGACGGCTTCACCTGCGGCGCGCTGGGCACCGACGCGGTCTCCTGCGCGGGCGCCAACGACCGGGGCCAGATCGGCGACGGCACCAGCACCGACAACCCCGTCCCGCAGCGCATCATCGAGTTCGCGCGCAACCCGCCTCGCGCCCTCGCGGCGGGGGCGGGTCACGGCTGCGCGCTCGTCAACACCGAGCTCTGGTGCTGGGGTGACAACACCCTCGGGCAGATCGAGCCGGGCGGACCGCCGATGCTCATCCGCCCGATGCTGTTGCCGCGCTGAGGGCCCTCAGGCGTCGTCGCCCACCGAGGCCGTCGAGCGCCACCAGAGGCCCTCCAGCCGGTCGACCGCGCGGCGAACCAGCTCGCGCGGCGTCGCGGCGCTCGCGATGGTCTCGGTCACCCACGAGGCCCAGCGGGGATCGCTCGTCGGCGCCCGCACCCGTCGGTGGAGCGCCTGCACCTTGAACGCGAGCACCACCCGCTGTCCCTCGTCGAGGGTCGGCACGGCCATGGGCTTCGCCTGGTGGAGCCGGTGGCGAAGCATGGCGGCGTCCTCGCTGGGCAGCACGGTGCGCTGCTCGGCCACGTCGGCCAGCAGCGCGTCGGCCTCGCCCCGCAGCCGGTCGAGCGCGTCGGGGGTGATCGCCAGCACGACGCAGCTCCCGGGGAGCGTGCCGCCGCAGTAGTACGAGAGCGAGCGGAGCGCCGCGCGACGCTGCGGGGCCGTGAAGGCGCGGAAGAGGTTCTCGGCCTCGTCGACGAGGATCATCGGGCCGCGGCATCCGTCGACCCGCGCGAGCAGCTCGAGCCATAGCAGCAGGCGCTGGTAGGCGTCCTTGCGGTAGGTCGCCGACGCGGGCTTCACGCGCAGGTCGGAGGTCGACAGGAAGGCCTCCGCGACGGCCCCGGGTCGCTTGCTGCGCCGCATCCGTCCGAGGAGCTTCGTGGCCGACCCGGCCGCGTCGCCGGCCCCCTCCGCGATGGCCTCCAGGGTCGCGCGCAGGGACTCCACCGCTGCGGTGGTGCGGGTCCACGCGACGAGCCGGTCGAGGGCGCTCGGCCTGCCCGGCAGCGGGAGCACGGCCTGGTCGAGCATGCGGAAGAGGTGGCGCTGCGGGTGCCCGAGGTCGGCGTCGAGGTACTCCAGCGACAGGCGGAACACCGGCCGCCGCTCGGCCAGCGAGCGCGCCGTGAGGTGCATGAGCAGGTGCGACTTGCCCGAGCCGTACACCCCCGAGACGAGCGCGAAGACCGAGCTCTCCAGCGACGCGTGGCGGAAGAGCTCGTCGATGGTGGCGTCGATGTGCTCGTGGCCCACGCTGAGCCCCACGTCGGGGTCGACCGGCGGCAGGCCGTGCGCCGACCGCAGGATGGCGCGCAGCCCCGCGGCCTCGCTGCGCACCGCCGGGAGGGGGATGGGGAGCATCGCCGGGGCGCGCCACCCGGCGGGCGCGGAGAGGTCGACGAGCGGGCGGTGCGGCGGCGGGAGGTCGTCCGAGGCGGGCGCCGGGGCGAGCACCCGGGAGGCGAGCGGGCCGCTGAGGGAGATCCCCCGCGCGCCGTCGTAGAGCAGCGCCGTGGCGCCGACCCAGAGCTGCGCGGACACGAGCCCCCGCGCGCCGTCGGCGTTGTCGATGAGCTCGCGCAGCACGGTGAAGCCCCCGTCGCGGCGCGAGGCCGAGAGCCGCGTGAGCACCTCGGCGCCCTCGAAGACGAGCAGCAGCCCGCGGTGGCCGAGCGCGCGCACGAGCCGCGAGCACTCGCCGAGGGCGCGCAGGGCGGTGGGGGCGGAGAGCGCGGAGAGGGCGGCGCCGCGGGACTCGACGCGGGAGAGGTCGGTGCCCGCGAGCCAGGCGTCGATGCGCGAGGCGGGGCGCGCGGGGCGGCCGGCGGCGTCGAGGTACTCGCGGGTGAGCACCGCGAGGTCGCCGTGGGCGCCGAAGCGCGCGGCCTCGCGGTCGAAGGCGGCGAGCGCGGCGCCGGGCGAGGCGTGGGTGGCGAGGAAGGCGTCGAGCAGCGCGGTCCAGCCGCGGTCGCGCGAGGCGCCGGGCGCGCGGAGCGACTGCACCAGGTTGCGCACGAGGCCGTCGAGGGTGTCGAAGCAGCGGTCGGACAGCACGCCCACGCGGGCGACGCAGAGCCCGCGGGTCCACGCGGCGTCGGCGAGGGCGTCGAACCACGCGCTCGCCGCCGAGGCCCGCTTCGCCCGAAGGAAGAGCACCTCCGCCGCGCCGGTGAGGGCGACGTCCTCCATCCCCTGCTGCGCCGCGCGCAGGAGGGCCGACTGCCACGCGTCCTCGGGCGAGTCTGGGGGGCTGGAGGTGCGCGGGGACAACGCCACGCGCAGACTCTACGCCCGCTCGCGCCCGATCCGGGGACCGTTGCGCGGGCTCGTCGCGAAGGTGCCTACGGGATGAGGTCGTCGTCGTCGTCGGCCGCGCCGCGCGCGACCCCGACGGCCTCGCGGATGTCGTCGATCACGTCGCCGAAGGGGGCGCCGAGCCACACCTCCCACTCCTCCTCGAAGGACTCCAGCGAGCCCGTGAAGCCCTCGCGCCGGCCGTCGATGGCGAGCACCGACACGGCGATGCCCCGCCGGTCGACGGTGAGGGTGACGGTGTCGCCCACGGCGGTGTCGCGCGACCAGGTGCGGGTCATCGCCGGAGCGTATCGGGCATGTGGAGCGCCGCGGCCAGCACCACGTGTCGGCGCGCACGCGTCAGTCGTCTACCCGCACGAAGTAAGGAGGAACCCTTGACGGATTAAGGAAGATCCCTTATCTCACCATCCGTGCACGAAGCCGCCGTTCGGATGATCGATGCCGCCGAACGCCTCGTCGCCCAGCGTGGCCTTGCTGCCCTGACCGTGCAGGCCGTCCAGGAGGCCGCCGGGCAGCGGAACAAGTCGGCCGTGCAGTATCACTTCGGTGGCCGTCAGGGCCTGGTCGACGCGCTGCTCGCCACCCGGATGGCGTCGGCGAGCGCGCGGCGTACGTCGATGCTCCTCGCGCTCGGGGGCGCCCCGAGCACCCGCGAGCTGGTCGAGGTGCTGGTCGTGCCGCTGATCGAGTCGGTGCTCTCTCGGCGGCCGAGCTACTGGGCCCGGTTCCTGATCCAGGCCATCGGCGACCCGCAGACGGGACTGGCCGCGCTTGCCTCGGTCGACAACCAGGCGCTCCAGGCCGCGCAGTCCCGGCTCGAGGCGCACCTCGTCCGGCTTCCGCCCGGGGTCCGCAGCCTCCGGGTGCGGTCGATCTTCGGGTACGCCTGCGTCGTCCTCGCGGCCTACGAGGTCGGCGCGCTCCCTGCCGATCTCACCGACAGCGCGCTGGTGACCGAGATCGTCGACGCGTGCTGCGGCCTCGTCGACGCCCCGCAGCTCCGACCGCCCACTCCGCCGTTCACCCCAATGAAGGACCGACCATGAACACCATGACCGCCACGCCGCACGAAGGCGCCGGGATCGAGATCCGCGGCGTCGACCTCCGCACCGCCGACGAGGCCACCTTCAGCGAGATCCGCGACCTCTTCCACAAGCACGGGCTGGTGTTCCTCCGCGACCAGCGGCTGTCCGAGACCGACCACATCGCCCTCGCCCGGCGGCTCGGCACCATCAACCTCAACCGCTTCTTCGTGAAGAACTCCGGGCACCCCGAGATCGCCATGGTCACCAAGGAGGCCGACCAGCGCCTCAACATCGGCGGCTTCTGGCACACCGACCACAGCTACGACGTCGAGCCCGCGCTCGGCTCGATCCTCGTCGCTCGCGAGCTGCCGACCCGCGGCGGCGACACCCAGTTCATCAGCACCTACGACGCCTTCGCGGCCCTGCCCCCCAAGCTCCAGGACCGCCTCCGGGGCATGCGCGCCGTCCACTCCGCGAAGCACGCCTTCGGCACCACGGCCTCCAGGATCCGCGAGTGGATCGACCCCCAGGCGCGAACGGAGAACACCCAGGAAGCCGACGCGCTGGGCACGGTCACCCACCCGGTCGTGATCCGTCACCCGCTGTCGGGCCGGGAGGCGCTGTTCGTGAACCCGAGCTTCACCGTCCGCTTCGAGGGCTGGTCGGTGCTGCGCTCCGCCCCGCTGCTCGCGGAAATCTACGCCCGCGTCCTGCTCGGCGTGCGCGTCGCGAACTTCCGCTGGAGCTCAGGGTCCGTCGCGATCTGGGACAACCGGGCCACCTGGCACAACGCGAAGAACGACTACCGCGGGCAGCGTCGCGAGATGCACCGGATCACCCTCGACGGCTGTCCCCTCGACGCAGCCTGACGCGCGGCGCGGGGGCTCAGGGGCTCCGGAGCTTGCGCCAGAGCGTGTTGCGCGCGACCCCGAGCACGCGCGCGGCCTCGGACTGCGATCCCCCGCAGGCGTCGAGCACCCGAAGGATGTGCTCGCGCTCCACCTCCGCCAGGGTCTTGTGGGCCTCGGTGCCCGGCGCCACGCAGTGGGGTGCCGGCGGGCGCGTGAGCCCGTCGGGCAGGTCGCACGCGTCGACCGCGGGGCCCGTCGCGAGCGCGGCGCCGTGCTTCACCACGTTTTGCAGTTCGCGGACGTTGCCGGGCCAGGGGTGTTGCTGGAGGCGGGCCTTCGCCGCGTCGGTGAAGCCCACCACGGGGGCGCGCTCGTCGGCGAGGAAGTGTTCGGCCAGGGCGAGCACGTCCTCGGGGCGCTCGCGCAACGGCGGCACCTCCAGGGTGAGCACCCGCAGGCGGTAGTAGAGGTCCTCGCGGAAGAGCCCCGCGCGCACGCGCTCGGCGAGGTCGCGGTGCGTCGCGCAGACCACGCGCACGTCCACCACGAAGGGGGCGTTCTCGCCGACGCGCCGGATCTCCCCGTCCTGGAGGGCGCGCAGCAGCTTGGCCTGGAACCCGTGGGGCATCTCGCCGATCTCGTCGAGGAAGAGGGTGCCGCCGTCGGCGGCCTCGAAGAGCCCGGGGCGGGCTGCCGAGGCGCCGGTGAAGGAGCCCTTGCCGTGGCCGAAGAGCTCGGACTCGAGGAGTTCTGCGGGGAGCGCGGCCACGTTGACCGCCACGAAGGCCTGGCGCGAGCGCGCGGAGTTGGCGTGCAGCACCCGGGCGACGACCTCCTTGCCCGTGCCGGTCTCGCCGAGCACGACCACCGGGGCGTCGCTCGCCGCGAAGCGCGCCGCCCGCTTGAGGAGCGACTGCATCGCAGCGCTTCGGGCCACCACACGGGTGGTGCCCTTCAGGCGGGTGATGAGGGGGACGAGGCCGCAGACGGCGCAGGTCGGATCACAGGTGGGGCGCACCCTCGGGGTCATGGGACACGACGGGCCCCGTGTCGAGCACTGGCCGACGGCGCAGGAGCGTCGCGGCGAAGTACACGAACGCGACCGCCCCGGCGCCGAACACGGTGTCCCCGATGGCCCGCAGCCAGCGCAGCGTGCTCATGGTGGGCGTCTGGAGAAACTCCGGGCTGCGCGCGTACCAGTACCCGACCTCGACCGAGGCGCGGGTCTGGAGCAGCCCGACGGGCAGCAGGCTGAGGAGCAGCATCGCCATCAGGCCGCCGTTGAGGAGCCAGAAGGAGAGCGCGAGGGGCCGCTCGTTCCAGGGGCGGTCGGCGTCGGCGGCGCGGGCGCAGAAGAGCATCAGCGCGAGGCCGAGCATGCCGTAGACGCCGAAGAGCGCGGCGTGGCCGTGCAGGGGCGTGGTGTTGAGGCCCTGCATGAAATACAGCGCCACCGGGGGGTTGATCATGAAGCCGAAGAGGCCGGCGCCGATGGCGTTCCAGAAGGCGACGGCGACGAAGAAGTAGATCGGGTAGCGGTACTTCTGCACCCACCCGTCCTGCTGCGCGAGCCGGAGGTTGTCCCAGGCCTCGTAGCCGATGAACACCAGCGGGACGACCTCGAGCGCGCTGAACACCGAGCCCAGCGAGGCCACCATCGCGGGCGTGCCGCTGAAGTAGAGGTGGTGCAGCGTCCCGATGATGCCGCCGGCGAGGAAGATGGTGACCGAGACCACCACCGCGCGCTCCGTGGACTTCGGCTCGAGCACCCCGAGGCGGGCGAAGAGGAAGGCGAACACCACCGTGGCGAAGACCTCGAAGAAGCCCTCGACCCAGAGGTGCACCACCCACCAGCGCCAGTACTCCGCGACGGAGAGGTGCGTGTGGTGGCCGTACCCGAGCGCCGCGCCGTAGAAGCCCGCGATCGCGAGCGCCGAGAGCACGAAGAGCAGCAGCAGCCCGCGGCTCTCGTCCTTGCGGCGCAGCGCCGGGAGCACCGCGCGCAGCACCAGCGTCACCCACAGGATGAGCCCCGCGAAGAGTCCGATCTGGAAGGCCCTGCCGAGGTCGATGTACTCGTACCCGCTGTGCCCGAAGTAGAAGCGGGTGCCGTCGTCCGAGAAGCGGTGCATCACGCTCAGCCACTGGCCCGCCATCGAGCCGACGACCACCAGCACGAGCGCGCCGAGCAGCGCGTTGACCCCGAGCCGCTGGTACGGCGGGTCGCCGCCGCCGATGCTGGGCGCGACGAAGAGGCCCGCGGCGAGCCACGCGGTGGCGATCCAGAAGATGCCGAGCTGCGTGTGCCACGTGCGGCTGACGACGTAGGGGAGCCAGCGCGACAGGGGGATGCCGTAGAGGCCGTCGCCCTCGACGCCGAAGTGCGCGGTGACGATGCCCATCGCGATCTGCGCGAGGAAGAGCGCGGCGACCACGCCGAAGTACACGAGGGCCGAGCGCTGCGAGGGGGTGAGCTTCGTGCGCAGCAGGGGGTCGTCCGGGGGCGGCTCGGTCACCGTCGCCATGTGCGGCCGGGCGGCGCGCCACCAGACCATCGCGGAGATGCTGGCGAGCAGCACGATGATGCTCACGCCGGTCCAGAGCACGGCGTCGCCGGTGACGATGTTGCCGACGAGGGGCTCGTGCGGCCAGTTGTTGGTGTACGAGACGCCGGGCTGCGAGGGGCGGTCGGTGCTCGCGGCCCACGACGACCAGAAGAAGAAGCTGGTGAGCAGGTGCGCCTTGCGGGCGTCGGCTTGGGCCCCGCGCGGGATCGCGAACTCCGTGCGCCCGTCGCGGAAGAGCGCGGTGTAGTGGGCGCGCAGCGAGCGAAGGGCCTCGGCGCGCTCGGCGGTGAGCACCACCGTGCCGGTCGCCGGGTCGTAGGTGCTGGTGCGTATCGCGCGCTGGAGGCGTGAGCGGAAGGCGGCCTGGACCTCCGGGGGGGCGGCGTCGTAGGAGGCCGCGCCCGACCCTCGGGCGTACTGATCGAGGACGAGCATGGACTCGCGGTGCAGGTAGTCGGCGGTCCAGTCGGGGGCGACGTAGCTGCCGTGGCCCCAGATGGAGCCGACCTGCATGCCCCCCATGGCCTGCCAGACGTTCTGACCCGACGAGATGTCGTCGGGGGCGATGAGCACCTCGCCGTCGGGCGAGATCACGCGGGACGGTATCGGCGGCGCCTCCTGCTGGATGCGGTGACCCGCATACAGGAGCACCGCGAACGAGCTGAGGACGACGAGCAGCAGGACCTTCCAAGGCGTGTTCCAGGACATGAAGAGAGAGCCTCCGGGCGGCCCCCGTCCGCAACGGCCATGCCGGGTGATTCCGACGGAGTCCCGAGCACTTCGCGCCCTGTGTGGGGTGTTCCACCTGTTCCGTTGTGGAACACCCGCGCGGAACACCGGCGGGCCCCTGCGCAGGCGCGAAGGCCACCAGCGCCGCGTGGCGCGCGGCGTGCTCCACACCTCTCCACGAACACCCCACCAGCGGAGCCTCACACCATGATCGACCCACAGCAGACGGTTGCCGACCTCATCCTCGACCACTCCGAGTGCGCCCCGGTCTTCCAGCAGCACCGCATCGACTTCTGCTGCCGCGGCGGCGTCTCCATCGCCGAGGCCGCGAGGGCCCGGGGCATGGAGCCCGACGCCCTGATCGCGGCGCTGTCGGAGGCGATCGAGGCGCGCCGGGGCGACCGCGCCGTCGACGCGCGCTCGCTGACGACGCCGCAGCTCGTCGCGCACATCGTCGCGCGCCACCACGCGTACCTCCGCACGGCGCTGCCCTTCGTCGGCGCACTCGCGACGAAGGTGGCGCGGGTTCACGGCGACCACAACCCGAAGCTGCGCGAGCTGGAGGCCGCCGTCGCCGAGCTCGTCGTGGCGCTGCTGCCGCACCTGGACGAAGAGGAGGCCGTGCTCTTTCCGGCGCTCGTCGCCCCCGTGGTCGACCGCGCGGTCGCCGAGAAGGCGCTGGGCGCGATGCACGAGGAGCACCTCGCGGTGGCGCTGCTGCTCGAGCGGGCGCGGGTGGCGAGCGACGACTACGCGCTGCCTGCGTGGGCGTGCAACAGCTACCGCGCGCTGTTCTCCGAGCTGGAGCAGGTCGAGGGTGACACCTTCACGCACGTCCACCTGGAGAACCACGTGCTGAAGCCCCGCTTCGTCGAGGCCTGACGCCCGGCGCGCGGCGGCCATCGACGGGCGGCGGCGACCGGACCTACGCTCCCGCGGCTTCGATCGACCGCCCACCCCGAGAGCAGAGGTACCGCGTGCCCGACAAACAACACACCCAGAGCGTCAGCGAGACCGAGAACCCCGTGATCCCCGCGCCGACCCCGAAGAAGGGTCGGCCGCGCACGAACCGGGACTGGTGGCCCAACCAGCTCGACCTCTCGGTGCTGCACCACCACTCGCGCCTGTCCAACCCGATGGAGGACGACTTCACCTACGCCGCGCGCTTCGCGGCGCTCGACGTCGAGGCCCTGCGGCGCGACCTCATCACGGTGATGACCACCTCGCAGGACTGGTGGCCCGCGGACTACGGCCACTACGGCCCCTTCTTCATCCGCCTGTCGTGGCACGCGGCGGGCACCTACCGCATCGCCGACGGGCGGGGCGGCGGCGGCGAAGGACAGCAGCGCTTCGCGCCCCTCAACAGCTGGCCCGACAACGCCAACCTCGACAAGGCCCGCCGGCTGCTCTGGGCCCTCAAGAAGAAGTACGGCCAGGCCATCTCGTGGGCCGACCTGCTCGTGCTCGCGGGCGACGTGGCCATGCAGTCGATGGGCTTCAAGACCTTCGGCTTCGGCTTCGGGCGCCCCGACGTCTGGGAGCCCGAGGACCTCTTCTGGGGCCCCGAGGACGCCTGGCTCGGGGACGAGCGCTACAGCGGCGATCGCCAGCTCGCGGGCCCCCTGGGCGCCGTGCAGATGGGCTTGATCTACGTGAACCCCGAGGGCCCCGGCGGCGTGCCCGACCCGCTGGCCGCCGCGCGCGACATCCGCGACACCTTCGCCCGCATGGCCATGAACGACGAGGAGACCGTGGCGCTCATCGTGGGCGGTCACTCCTTCGGCAAGACGCACGGCGCCGGGCGGGCGGAGGGCAACATCGGCCCCGAGCCCGAGGGCGCCCCCCTCGAGGAGCAGGGCCTCGGCTGGAAGAACAAGCACGGCACCGGCAAGGGTCCGCACACCATCACCAGCGGCCTCGAAGGGGCGTGGACCAACAACCCGACGAAGTGGGACAACGGCTTCCTCGAGAACCTCTTCAAGTACGACTGGGAGCTCACCGAGAGCCCCGCCGGGGCGAAGCAGTGGCGGCCGAAGAACCCCGAGGCGCAGGGCACCGTGCCCGACGCCCACGACCCCGCGAAGCGCCACGCGCCGATGATGCTCACCACCGACCTCGCGCTGAAGGTCGACCCCGTCTACGCCCCGATCGCGAAGCGCTTCCATGAGCACCCCGAGCAGCTCGCGGACGTCTTCGCCCGCGCGTGGTTCAAGCTGCTCCACCGCGACATGGGCCCGCGCGCGCGGTACCTCGGCCCGTGGATCCCCGCGCCGCAGCTCTGGCAGGACCCTGTGCCCGCCGTGGACCACGCGCTCATCGACGCGGGGGACGTCGCCGCCCTGAAGCGCGCCATCCTCGACGCGGGCGTGTCCATCGCCGACCTCGTCTCGACGGCCTGGAACGCCGCGGCGAGCTTCCGCGGCACCGACAAGCGCGGCGGGGCCAACGGCGCGCGCATCCGCCTCGCGCCGCAGAAGGACTGGGAGGCCAACGAGCCGGCCCGCCTCGCGAAGGTCCTCACCGCGCTCGAGGGCGTACAGAAGGGCTTCGGCAAGAAGGTCTCGCTGGCCGACCTGATCGTGCTGGGCGGCTGCGCGGCGGTCGAGGAGGCCGCGAGGAAGGCCGGCCACGCGGTCGCGGTGCCCTTCGCGCCGGGCCGCACCGACGCCTCGCAGGAGCAGACCGACGTGGTGGCCTTCGCGGTGCTCGAGCCCGCCGGCGACGGCTTCCGCAACTACGTCGGCGAGGCCGACCCCCTCACGCCGGAGACGCGGCTGCTCGACCGCGCCAACCTCCTCCGGCTGACGGCGCCCGAGATGACCGTGCTGGTGGGCGGGATGCGCGCCCTCGACGCCAACCACGGGCGCTCGAAGCACGGCGTGTTCACCGACCGGCCCGACGCGCTCACCAACGACTTCTTCGTGAACCTGCTCGACGTGGGCACCGCGTGGAGGCCCTCGGCGACGGCGAAGGGCGTCTACGAGGGCAGCGACCGGGCCACCGGCTCGGTGCGGTGGACGGCCACGGCGGCCGACCTGGTCTTCGGCGCGCACTCGCAGCTCCGGGCCCTTGCCGAGGTCTACGCGAGCGACGACGCGCGGGAGAAGTTCGTCCGCGACTTCGCGGCGGCCTGGAACAAGGTCATGAACCTCGATCGCTACGACCTCCTCGCGGCCGCGGGAAAAATCTCCCCGGCCGCTTGACGGCGCCCCCCGCAGACAACATTCATCCCCCGCACCGACGCTCGAGGGGGTACTCCGCTGCGACGGGGACGACGACCACATCCGCCTTTGCGCATTCCCGAAGGCGGGTGCGTCAGCCGTGATCGTCGTCCCGGTCGCAGCGCCCCCCTCCGCTCAACCCTCGTCGCGCTCGGCCACGGGCTTCCACCCGTGGCTGCGAAGGAAGCTCCGCACCTTCCCGAAGCGCTCCATGCACACGAACACCGGCGCGTACTGCTCGGTGAGCCGCACCCGCACATCCGCGCCGTCGCAGACCAACACGATGCGCGCCACGTCGAGGTCGCCGCTCAGCTCGGTGGTGGGCACCGCGTCGCCGTAGCCCTGGTGGTACGACACCCGCTGGATGGCCTTGCGCTCGATCTCCACGTCGCGCACCTCGGACAGCGCCACCACCACGGGCGCCGCCTCGCCCGCGCGCTGGACGGCGAGCGACCCGCCGGCCACGTCGAGCGTGAAGCCCGGCGCGACCTCCTGCCGCCGCCGGAACCACCAGTACCCGCCGCCCGCCGCGGCGCACGCGCCCGCCGCGTGGGGTGACACCGCGGCCACCGCCCCGACCCCCAGCGCCGCCGCGAGGAAGCCGTAGTACCCGCGGAGGAAGGCCTTCCACTTCGAGCGCTCGGCGTCGCTCCAGGCGACCACGAGCTGCGGGGCGGGCGCGCGCTCCTCGACCTCGATGGGCGCGCGGTAGGGGGTGTCCTTCGGCATCGCCAGGCTCCTGCGGGGTGCGGGTCAGTCGTTGAGGGAGGTGCGCTCGACGCGGCGCTCCCGGCGCCGGCGGGTGACCGTGACGGCGCTCTCGATGAGGCCGAAGGCGAGGTAGCACCCGAGCAGCCACGGGAGCGCGAAGGCCGGGCCCAGCCGCGCGCCCACGAGCACGGTGCTGGAGACCCCCGCGGCGATGACCGCGAGCGGGCGCCACCCGGTGAGCCGCACGTCCTTGAAGGATCGGAAGTGCACCGTGCTGACCATCAGCGTCGAGAGCACCACCATGAGCAGGGCCACGGCGGAGGGGTGCGCGAAGAGCCGAGCCCCGACGGAGTGGTTGGCGAGCACGAGCGCGATGAGCATCCCCGCGGCGCCGGGGATGGGCAGGCCGACGATGTACTTGCCGGGCTTCGTGGTGGCGCCGGCCTCGCGGATGGCGATGACGTTGAAGCGCGCGAGGCGGATGGCGCCGCAGGCCACGTAGAGGAAGCACGCCGCGACGCCGAGGTCGCCGAGCGGCGCTAGGGACCAGCGCCACGCGAGCAGCGCCGGGGCGACGCCGAAGGAGATCACGTCGGCGAGGGAGTCGAACTGGAGCCCGAACGCGGACTGGGTGCGGGTGAGCCGGGCCACGCGGCCGTCGATGATGTCGAAGAACATCGCGAACACCAGCAGCAGCGCGGCGGCCTGGTAGCGCGCCGGGTCGACCGCCGGGGACCCCGCCGTCGAGAGCAGCCGGATGGCGTTGAAGCCACAGAAGATGCTCGAGACGGTGAAGAGGTTGGGGAGGATGAAGAGGCTCTTGCGGAGGTCCATGGCTTCGCGGGAGGCGTAGCATCGGACGGGGCCGGAGGTCGAAGTCGCGACCAGAGCGACGCACCGGGGGAGCGTGCGTAGCGCGCGACGCAGGCGCGATCATTCTACGCGGTGATTGCAGTGTATTTCGCGCGTCGAGATCGCGTGACCCCCGCCGCCGCGCCGGGCTATGTCCGCGTCCATGTCGCTGCAAGCCACCCCCGCGCCCGCGCCGCAGAGAGCGCGCGCCTCGAGCAAGCCCCACGAGTTCGTCGCCATCGAGGCGCCCCCGGCGGAGCAGCGCCGGGCGCGCGCGGCGACCTTCGCCCCGGCGGGCGAGAAGCGCACCCGGCACCACCTGCCCGAGCGCCTCGACTCGGCGTCGCCGGTGGGCTACCGCACCCGCGTCTCGCTCACCCGCGACGAGGCCGCGACGATGCTCTCCGTGCTCGCGCTTCCGCGGCCCACGGGCTTCGTGCCGGGCCCTGCGCCGCGGGAGTCCGAGCTCTTCGAGGAGTGCTCGCTCGGGGTGCTCACCGCGCGCCAGTCGACCAACTTCCAGGGACACCGCGACGTGCTGCTGGGCTCCGACGACTCGGCCCGCGCCGCGGCCCTGCTGCGCCGCATCGGCACCCACGGCGTGCCGGTGCTCGACGGCGCGGCGTACACCCACCTGGTGCTCGCGCGGCCGTACCGCACGGCCTTCACGCTGCTGCTGACCTTCGTCGGGCACAAGACCCTCGCGAGCCTCGCGACGGTGCCGATGCGCGCGTGGGCCAAGCGCTTCCGCCACGCCGACGACATCCCGACCATCGGGTACCTCACCGAGCTGCACCTGGGCGTGCTCGCCGACGCGATGGAGCGCGCCGCGGTCGTGGCGTCGGCGGGGCAGCGGCGGGCGCAGGTGTTCCTCCGGCCGATGGACGCGCCGGACGACCCCGCGGCGCTGCGCGAGCTGGAGGCCCTCGCGGGACTCGGCCCGAAGGAGCGGGCCCAGGGCTGGCGCATCGGCCTCGTGGCGCAGGTGGGGTACGCGCGACCGGGAGAGGGCGTGGCCATCGCGCCCGCGTCGGCGCGGCGCCTGGGCGCGGCGCTGCTGGCCCTGCGCAGCGAGCGCATCCAGCCGGGGGTCAACGCCGACGAGGGCGCCCCCGCGGCCTACCAGGCCCGGCAGGACATGAACGTCTCCGACGCGCTCGCCGAGCAGGCGGGCCGCGCGGCCTACAACGCCTTCGCGCACTTCACCGGCGTCGAGCGCGACCGGGCGCGCGAGCTGCTTCTGCTGGAGCGCATCGACGTGCTTACCCCGGACGGTAAAGACCGGCTCCGGGCGGTGCGCGAGCAGCTGGCGGAGGTCACCGACCGGGTGGTGCGGGAGATCCCGCTGTGGGCCGACCTGCCCATCGGGCGGGCGCTGAGCCGCAACGCCGCCCGCGGGCGCAAGGCCTTCGCGCTCGCGGGGCAGCGCATCTACGTGGGCGGGCTCTCGCGCCGGGACGTGGAGTCGGCGGGGCTGCCCTTCGGCTTCGCGGTGCGGGCCTTCGGTGCGGCGGCGGCGCGCAGCGCGCTGGTGGCGGAGGTGTCGGGGACGACGGAGGTCCCGGCGGGGTGCGACCTGCTCGCGGGCGTGTGCCTCATGGCGGGCCCGGTGAACCAGAACGACATCGGCAAGCAGTTTCACGGCGCGCCCGACCTGCTCGCGGAGGCCTTCCCCGACCGCGACCCGACGAGCCTCCTGGTCTGGACCCTCAAGGCCAAGACCGTCGCCGACCCCATCGGCAACGAGCAGCAGCTCCTCGACGCCGCGCGCCAGGGCGCCCTCGTCGACCTTCGCCCGGGGCCCCACGAGGTGGTCTCGCTGCGCCGGGGGGTGAGCCTCGCGCCGATGCGATCGCGCGACGGCCGCGTCAACGCCGAGCGGGCCTTCGGCGACGTGGGCAACTTCGTCACGGCGCCCGACGGCCGGGAGATCGCGGGCAACCGCGGCTCGGCCTGGCCCGCGGCCTGGTCGAAGGAGGTGCCCTGGTGAGCGGCGCGGGCTTCCCCTCGCTGCTGCTGGCCCACGCGAAGCTGCTGGCCGCGCGGCGGCCGGGCCTCCGCCCGGGCGCGACGCTCCCGCGGCTGGAGCGCAGCGCCCGCGGGGTGGTGGCGGACCCGTCGTGGCTCGCGCGCTACCGCCGGGTTTGCGGCCTCGCCGACGACGGCGCGCTCCCGACGCTGGCGCCGCAGCTCATGGCCGCGCCGCTGCACCTCGCGCTGCTGGCCGACCGGGAGTTCCCCATCGCGGCGATGGGGATCGTGCACGTCGCCAACCGCACCGAGGAGCGCACCCGCCTCCCCGCGGGCGCTGCGCTCGACCTGGTTGCGCGCGTCGCCGGGAGCCGCGAGGCCGCGCTCGGGGTGGAGTTCGACCTGGTGACCGAGGCCACCCTCGAGGGCGCGATCGTGTGGCGCACCACGACGACGGCGCTGGCCCGCCGACGCGGGGAGAAGGGCGGCGCGCGCTCGAAGCGCGAAGAGACCGCGGCGGGCGTCGAGGGCGGGGCGCTGCGCTCGGCGATCGTGCGGGTGGCGGAGGACACCGGTCGCCGCTACGCGCGCATCGCGGGCGACCTCAACCCCATCCACCAGCGGGCCTGGATGGCGCGGCCCTTCGGGTTTCGCACGGCCATCGTGCACGGCACCTGGACGGTCGCGCGCGCCCTCGCGGAGTGCGCGGACGACCTCCCTGCGTGGCCGCGGGTGGCGGAGGTGCGCTTCCGCAAGCCGGTTCCGCTGCCGTCGTCGGTGGTGGTGTCGGCGTGGAGGCGCGATGACGGCGCGCTGGACATCACCGTGAGCCCGCCGAAGGGCGGCACGGCCCACGTGGAGATCCGCGTGGCGCCGCTCCGGGCCTAGCGCCGCGTCCCAGAGAATGGGACCGGTCGGGCTGAGCACCCGCCCACGCCTGCGAGCACCGGCCTCGCCCTCCGAGGGGAGCACCCGCCCACGCCTGCGGTCACCGTCCTCGCCGATCGAGGGGAGCACCCGCCCGCGCCCTCGGTCACCGTCCTCGCCGATCGAGGGGAGCACCCGCCCGCGCCTGCGAGCACCGGCCTCACCTTCGCGCTGATGGTTGACCTCATCTCGGCCGAAGCGAAAGTGGCGCAAACCGCTGGATCGCTGGGGTTCCGCGCGATGGCGCGTCACCCCAGGCAATAACAGGATGGACGCCCCGGGCACTGCCCGGGGCTGCGGTCGGACGTCGCTTGCGCACCACAGAGCGACGCCCATCGGCGTGACAACGCCTCTGTTTCCGGACCGCATCGTGTCCCGATCGGCCTGATGCCAGCGGCGGCCGTTCGGAGCCCCGGGCAGTGCCCGGGGCGTCCATCCTGTTATTGCCTGGGGTGACGCGCCATCGCGCGGAACCCCAGCGATCCAGCGGTTTGCGCCACTTTCGCTTCGGCCGAGATGAGGTCAACCATCAGACCTTCGCGGGAGTGAGGTGCCGGTGGCTGAGGGCATGGGCGGGCGCTCCCCTCGATCGGCGAGGACGGTGCTCGCAGGCGTGGGCGGATGCTCCCCTCGATCGGCGAGGACGGTGACCGAGGGCGTGGGCGGGTGCTCTGCTCAACCCGTCAGAACTCCTGCGGGGAGGCCTCAGCAGCCCTCGTCGACCATCCCGTTGCAGTTGTCGTCGCAGCCGTTGCAGCGCTCGACCATCCCCTGCGTGCACGGGCCGCACGACGGGGCGTGGACCGGCGCTGCAGACGGAGCTTCGTGCGTGGGATGCGCAACAGGCGCCGGGGCGTACGAGGGCTCGACGCCTCCGGGCGGCTCGAACCCGCGACGGGGCCTGTATCCACGACGGGGCTCGTACCCACGGCGGGGCTCGTACCCGGGCGTCGGCACCACCGGCGGCGGGCGCGTCGTCGAGTAGGCCGGAACCTCCGCCGCCGTGGGCGCGGCAGGCGCCGTGGGCGCCACAGGCGCGGGTGCCTGCGGTGCGGGTGCCTGCGGCGCAGACACACGCGGCGGAGAGGTGCGACGGGCGACGACCGTGCGGCGAGGCGCAGCGGTGGCACGCGTCGGTGCGGCAGCGACCGGAGGCGGCGGGACCGGCAGCGCAGCGGCGACCGGAGGCGATGGCGCAGCGACCGGAGGCGCGGGCGCGGCGACGACGGGCGGCGCCTCGTGGGGCCCCTGGCTCTCGACCGTCGACGCACGCACCGGCGTCGGCGCGACCTGCGCGGTCACATCGCTCCTCGGCGGGCGCGTCGCGACCCACGCCCCGAAGCCAAGCGCCGGGAGCAGCACCGCCGCCGCGATCGCCGCGGGCATCCACCCCCGGCGGGCCGACGAGCGCCGGGCCACAGGCACCGACGGCGCCCCGATCATGGTGGGCGTGGCCAGCACCCTCGTCGGCGGCACCGCCCCGAGGCCCAGGAAGGCCGCGATGCACGGCTCGGCGTTCACGAAGCGCTCGCCCGCCTCGCGCGCCACGCACTGCGCGAACCACGCGTCGAAGCCGGGAGGAATCGCGCCCGGCATGCCGAACTCCGCCGCGCGCTCGCTCGCGCTCGACAGCGGCGCCGCGACCATCTCCGTGAGCACCACCTGGAGCGGGACGTCCCGCGTCGCGCTCCGCCAGTACGAGCGGCCGGTGAGCAGCGCGAAGCCGATGAGCCCGAGCGCCCACACGTCCGTCGCGGGGGTGATCGTGCCGCCGTGGGTCTGCTCGGGCGCCATCCAGAGGGGCGTGCCCAGGCCGCCGAGGGTGGCACCGGTCGCGCGGGTCTCCTGCATCACCTTCGCGATGCCGAAGTCGAGGATCTTCACCGTGGCGCCGCCGCCCTCGCTGCGCGACTCGGCGAGGAAGAGGTTCTCGGGCTTGAGGTCGCGGTGCACGATGCCGAGGCGGTGCGCGCGGGAGAGCGCGTGGCCCACCTGGCGCAGGATGGACTGCGCCTCGGGCAGCGCGTACGCGCCGTGATCGGCCAGCGCCGCGGAGAGGTCGCGGCCCTGGAGGAGTTCCATGGCCATCCACGGGATGCCCGTCTCCGCGTCGAGGCCCGCGCCCACCACCTCGACGACGTGGTCGCTCGCGATCTTCGCGCCGAGCCGCGCCTCCTGGGTGAAGCGCTCGCGCAGCGCCGCGTCGTGGAGCATCCGCGGGAGCATCACCTTCAGCGCGCGCTGCTTGCCCGTGGAGAGCTGCTCGACCACGTAGACCGAGCCCATGCCGCCGTCAGCCAGGAGGCGAACGACCCTGAAATCTCGGGCGAAGACGGAGCCTGGGGTGAGCGGGGTCGAGGCCATCGTTGCCACAGACGTAGGGCCGCGGCCGAACATTCGCCACCTGCCGCCTGGAGGGCGCGGCACCCATGTTCTCCCCTAATGCCTCCGCCGCACCTCCCCGCCCTGCTCGCGCTCGCGCTCTCGCTGGGCTGCGACGCCCTGTTCGCGCAGACGCTTGGCCCCGCTCCGTGGCGCGGCCCGGTCGCCGCGCTCATGGCCCGCCGCGGAGCCCCGCTGGCGGTGCCGGGCTTCGGCGACGCGGTGGTGGTCGCGCCCGACAGCGGCGAGGCGCGCGTCGTGGTGGTCGCCGCGCACGGCAACTACGACCGCCCGGAGTGGCAGTGCGACGTGTGGCGCACCCTCGTCGCGGGGCGCGCGTGGATCCTCTGCCCCCGCGGCGTGGCGCGGCGCGACTCGCCCTCGGCCGACGACGTGCGCTTCACCTACGCGTCGCAGGCGGCGCTCAACCGCGAGGTGGCCGCGGGCCTCGCGGCGCTGCGCCTCGCCCACGGCGCGCGCGTCGCCGGCAGGCCCATCGTGTACGCGGGCTTCTCGCTGGGCGCCATCCTCGGGGTGGGCTACCTCCGCAGCACCACCGAGCCGGTGGCCGCGGCGGTGCTGGTCGAGGGCGGGCACTCGGCGTGGTCCGTCGAGGTGGCGCGCGGCTTCGGGCGACGCGGCGGCGGGGCCGTGCTCTTCGCCTGCGGGCAGGCGGGGTGCGCGCGCGACGCCCGGCGGGTGCAGCCCCGGCTCCAGGCGGCCGGGGTCGCCGCGGACGTGGCGCTGGCGCGCGGCGCGGGCCACTCGTACGGCGGCGCGGTGGCCGAGGCGATGCGCCCGGCCTTCGAGCGGCTCATCGCCCCGGCGCTCAGCCCGAGCGCAGCAGCGCCTCGGCCCGCTGCGCCCGGCGCGCGCGCTGCGCCACCGTCGCCCGCGCCACGCCCTTGAGCTCCTCGATGGCCGTCGCGAGGTCGTCGTTGATGATCAGGTAGTCGAAGAGCCCGTACATCGCGACCTCGTCGCGGGCGTTCTTCAGGCGCCGCTGGATGACCTCCTCGCGCTCGGTCCCTCTGCCCCGCAGGCGCTGCTCCAGCACCTCCCACGAGGGCGGCAGCACGAACACCGCCACCGCGTCGGGGATGGCCGCCTTCACCTGCCGCGCGCCCTGCACGTCGATGACGAACACCACCCCGCGGTGGGTCTCCCGGGCGAGCCGCACCCGCGACATCGACGTGCCGTAGCGGTGCCCGTGCACCTCGGCCCACTCGCAGAGGTCGCCCTCGGCCACCATCTCGTCGAAGCGCGCGTGCTCGACGAAGTGGTAGTCGCGCCCGTCGACCTCCCCCGGCCGGGGCGCCCGCGTGGTGTTCGACACGCTCTGCACCAGCTGGGGAAAGGCCTCCAGCAGCGCGCGCACCATCGTCGTCTTCCCCGCGCCCGACGGGGACGTGACGATCAGGTGGAGAAAGCCGTCCATCCGCTCACTCGACGTTCTGCGCCTGCTCGCGCATGCGCTCCAGGTCTGCCTTGAGGGCCACCACCCCGGTGGTCACCGCCGCGTCCGTCGCCTTCGCGCCCAGCGTGTTGGCCTCCCGCGCCATCTCCTGGAGCAGGAAGTCCATCCGCCGCCCGACGGCGCCCTCCTGCGCCAGCAGCGACCCCATCGCGTCGGCGTGCGCCCGCAGCCGCGTGAGCTCCTCGCTCACGTCCGAGCGCTCGCTCCACAGCACCAGCTCCTGCGTCAGCCGAGCCTCGTCGAGGCTGAGCTCGCCGAGGGCGCCCAGCACCCGCTGCCGGGCCCGCTGCCGCAGCCGCGCGGTCATCCCCGCGGCCTGCGCCGACACCGCCTCCACGGCCTCGCTCACCGCCGCCAGCAGCGCCGCCAGCGCCACCCGCAGGTGACGCCCCTCCGCCGCGCGGCTCTCCTCGAAGCGCGCCACCGCCGTCGCCAGCGCGGCCTCCAGGGCCTCGCGCGCCGCCGCCGGCTCGTGCCCGCCGGAGCCCGTGAAGAGCTCGGGCATCGCGCCCAGCACCCCCAGCGGGACCCGCTCGGTGTAGCCCAGCGCGTCGGCCATGCGCTGCATCGAGGCCAGCACCGCGCGCGCCCGCTCCTCGTCGAAGCCGTGGCCGCTCGCGAGCGCCCCCTCGAGGTGGCCGCTCACGTCCACCCTCCCCCGCGAGAGCTGCGCGCGCACCCGCTGCTCCAGGAAGACGCCGTGATCGGCGAGCTCGCGCGGGAGCCGCACCCGCACCTCCAGGTAGCGGTGGTTCACCGAGCGCAGCTCCAGCGAGAGCCTGAGCCCCCCGAGGTGCGCCTCGCCCGCGCCGAAGCCCGTCATGCTCCGCACGGGTGCGCCGCCTCTCCGCTACGCGCCGACGGGGTTCGCGCGGTACCAGTCGATGGCCCTCTTCAGGCCCGCCCGCAGGTCGTACAGCACCTCGTAGCCGAGGAGCTTCTGCGCCGCGGAGATGTCCGCGAGGGAGTCGCGCACGTCGCCCGCGCGGCCCGCCTGGTACTCGGGCTTCACGTCGGTGCCGAGCTCCTCGTTGATGAGCGCGATGAGCGCGTTGAGGGACACCCGCGCGCCGCAGGCCACGTTGACCACCTCGCCCCGGGTGGTGGCCTTCGCCGCCAGGAGGTTGGCGCTCACGGTGTTGTCGATGAAGCAGAAGTCCCGCGTCTGCTCGCCGTCGCCGAAGATGATCGGCCGACCGCCGTTGAGGATGGTCGTCACGAAGCGGGGGATCACCGCGGCGTACTCGCTCTTCGGGTCCTGCCGCGGGCCGAAGACGTTGAAGTACCGCAGCGAGACGGTCTCGAAGCCGTACAGCTTGCCGAACACCGACACGTACTGCTCGCCCGCCAGCTTGCTGATGGCGTAGGGGCTCATCGGCCGCGGGGTCATCGTCTCGACCTTCGGGAGCGTCGGCGTGTCGCCGTAGGCGCTCGAGCTCGCGGCGTAGACCAGCTTGCGCACGCCCGCGAGGCGGGCGGCGTTGAGCACCGACACCGTGCCGCCCACGTTCGCCTGGTTGCTCGCCACCGGGTCGGCCACGCTGCGCGACACGCTCGGGATGGCCGCCTCGTGGAACACCAGCTCGACCCCGTGCACCGCCCGCGCGATGGCCTCCGGGTCGCAGATGTCGGCCTCGATGAAGTCGACCCGGTTGCGCACGCGGTCGATGTTCTCCCGCTTGCCCGTCGACAGGTTGTCGATGACCCGCACCTCGGCGTTCTGCGCGAGCAGCGCGTCGATGATGTGCCCGCCGATGAAGCCCGCTCCCCCCGTCACCAGGACCTTCACGCGATCGCCCCCTTCACTTCTTGGGCGCGAAGAGCGCCGCCAGCTTCGACTTGGCCTTGAGCTCGCCCTCGTTGCTGCCGGGCTCGCCGTTCTTGAACGTGAAGAACGAACAGAAGTTCGCCGCCTCGCGGTCGGGGATGTACTCGGTGATCTTCTCGCGGCACTGGTTGTGCGCGCTCACGTCCCAGAACTCGCAGTTCTTGCAGCACTGGAGGTCGGCGCCGCAGTGCGGGCACTGGTCGCGCCGGCCCATCTTCACCTCGAAGACCAGCTCGTTCTTGCACTTGTGGCAGAAGTGCTTCTTCTCTTCGACCTTCGGGATCCACATGGCTGGGTTGTAGCCCTTCGCTTCAGGTGATGCCGCGACGGCGCTTCACCTGCTCCGTCACGCGTTGGTACTCGACCTCCCAGGTGCGGGTGCCCTCCTGGAAGTTCTTGATCTGGTCGCGAACCTCGCGGTCGAGCTCCTCGTCGGCGGCCATGTGGCGCTCGAGCACCTTCTTGGCCTTGCGACGGATGACGTCGTCCTCGGAGAACACCTCGTCGACGTGCGGCGAGCGCATGAGCATCACGATGATCTGGTTGAGGATGAACGAGATCGCATCCCCCCCGAGGCCGATGTTCTTCGCCTCGGCCATGGTCTTCTTGACCCGGGCGATGTCTTCCCGCCCGCCGCCCACCTGCTCGACCCGGTCTTTGGCCTTCTCGGTGAGGTCGCGCTCCATGCGCAGGTACTCGCGCAGCACGGCCTCGATGTCGGCCTCGACCTCGCGCGCGCTGGTCACCTCGATGTCCTTGTCGGCGGTGAGCACCCGCACGATGTCCATCGCGATGACCGGTACCTTGCTGGAATAGAGCTTCATGCAGCCGAAATCGTATGCCCCGCGGCCCCGCCGGGTGTCAACGCACGAGTGCACCCTCCCGGCCGACGGGTCACGGATTCACCGCCGCCCCGGTGCCGAGCGCCGCCACCCGCTGCCGCAGCCGCCGGAGCAGCTCCGGGAAGCCCCGGTCGCGCACGATGCGGGTGTACCCGTCGCGGTACGACTGCACCAGCGACGAGCGGTTGGTCACGATGTCGTAGACGATCCAGTCGTTGGCCCGGCGGCGCAGGTGGTAGTCGATGGTCACCGGCTCGGTGCGGGTGTTGGTGCGCGACCGCGCCGTGGTGGGCACGACCACGGTCCCGTCGGCCGCCGTCGTGCCGGCGCCGTAGGTCACCGCCCAGCTGAGCGTGGACTCCAGGTTGTTGCGGTAGTTGCGCTCGATGAGCTGCCGGAGCAGCGAGACGAAGGCCGCCTGGTCGGCCGCGGACTGCTGCCCGAAGTAGGGGTCGAGCGCGCGGCGGCCGAGCTCTTCGATGTCGAGCATGCCGTTGAGGATGCGCGCCACCTGGGCGTCGCGCGCCGCCGTGGCCGCGCCCGCGTCGCCGCTCTGGGCGAGCAGCCGGGTCACCGCGCCGAGGCGCCCCTCGACCCACCGCCGCGGGTCGGGGCCCGCGGGGCCCGGCTGCGCCAGCGCCGGAGCGGTCGCCAGCGACGCCGCGGCCGCGAGCAGGAGAGCGCTGAAACCACGTCGATCAAGGATCATCATCGGCTTGTACCTCCGAACGCCATCGTGTCCACAGACGTGCTCGGGTCGGCGATCGATTCACCGCAAGCCCCCCTACTGACGGCGCGGGGTACCCCCCCGGCGCGAAGCCCCGCCGGTCGCGGGGCCGATGGTAGGGTGCCCGTCGGAAGACACCCGACAGAGGGGAGCGGTGCGCCGCAGCGCCTCCGCGGGGACAGAAAGGGAGCACTCACATGATTCGATGGAAGCTTGCCCACGGAGCACTGCTCGTGGGCGCGCTGCAGCTTGCAGCGGCGGGCTGTGATGACACGTCCGTGGTCGGCGGCGACGCCAGCCCGGACGTGGTCACGGCGGACAACGGCGGCGCGGACGTCCCGGTCGTCGACACGGGCACCCCCGACGCGCCCGTCGCCACCGACGACGGCCGCACCGACACCGGGGCCCCGGTGGACACCGGCGCCGACGACGCGGGCGCCCCGGACGACACCGGCATCCCCACGGACACCGGCGACGACGCGGGCGCCCCGACGGACACCGGCGACGACGCGGGCGCCCCGACGGACGCCGGCGACGACGCGGGCGCCCCGACGGACGCCGGCGACGACGCGGGCCCCGCGGACGGCGGCCCCATGCTCGAGTGCCGCGCGTCGTCCGACTGCGCCGCCGCCGTGGGCGGCCCCGTGTGTGACCTCACCACCAACCGCTGCGTCCGGTGCACCACCGCCGAGGACGTCTGCCCGGTGGGCAACTACTGCGCGTCCAACGCGTGCGTGCCGGGCTGCCGCAACGCCGGCGACTGCGCCGCGGGGACGGTCTGCGACACCGCGATGCGCGCCTGCGTCGGGTGCACCGCCGACGGCGACTGCGCCATCGGGACCATCTGCCAGGGCAACATGTGCGTCGCCGGGTGCAGCGCCACCCGCGCGTGCGGCGCGGGCTCGACCTGCTGCGGCACGGCCTGCGTGAACACCACCACCGACGGCGCCAACTGCGGCGCCTGCGGCACCGCCTGCGGCGCGGGCTCGTCGTGCTGCGCCGGCGCGTGCGTCAACCCGACCACCGACGCCGCCAACTGCGGCGGCTGCGGCACCCGCTGCGACGTCGCCAACGGCACCGGGGTATGCACCGCGGGCGCCTGCCGCGTGGGCGCCTGCGCCGCGGGCTTCGCCGACTGCGACAACAACCCCGCCAACGGGTGCGAGGTCGCCACCTCGGGCGACACCGCCAACTGCGGCGTCTGCGGCAACGCGTGCGTGGCCGGCGGCGGCGCCACGGCGCGCTGCACGGCGGGCGTCTGCGGCACCGTCTGCCCGGCGGGCGCGGCGGACTGCGACGGCAACCCCGCCAACGGCTGCGAGGTGAACACCACCACCTCGGCCACCAACTGCGGCGCCTGCGGCACCGTCTGCCCGACGCCCCCCAACTCGGCGCCGGTGTGCGTCGGGTCGAGCTGCGGCATCACCTGCCTGCCCGGCTTCGGCAGCTGCGACGCGGCCAACGCCAACGGCTGCGAGGTCGCCCTCGGGAGCTCGGTCACCCACTGCGGCGCCTGCGGCAACCGCTGCGCCTTCGCCAACGCCACGGCCGCCTGCGTGACCAACTCGTGCGGCATCGCGAGCTGCAACGCCGGCTTCGCCAACTGTGACAACAACCCCGCCAACGGCTGCGAGGTGCGCGTCACCACCGACCGCAACAACTGCGGCGGCTGCGGCATCGCGTGCGCCGCCAACGCCACCTGCTCGGCGGGCGTGTGCACCACGGTGTGCTCCACCCCGGCGATCATCTGCGGCTCGAGCTGCGTGAACCCGGAGACGGACGTCAACAACTGCGGCGCGTGCGGCACCCGCTGCCCGACCTCCCCGGCCAACGCGCTGTCGTCGTGCTCGACGAGCCTGTGCGCGCTCACCTGCAACCGCGGCTTCGCCAGCTGCGACGCCAGCATCACCAACGGCTGCGAGACCAACCTGTTGACCGGCGTCGCCAGCTGCGGCGCGTGCGGCAACCGCTGCGCCTTCGCCAACGCCGCGGCCGCCTGCGGCAACGGCGCGTGCGAGCTCGGCGCCTGCACCGCGGGCTTCGGCGACTGCGACCGCGCGCCGGCCAACGGCTGCGAGACCGCCCTCACCTCGGTGACCAACTGCGGCGCGTGCGGCACCCGCTGCGCCTTCGCCAACGCCGCCGCGACCTGCAGCGCGTCGCGCGTCTGCACCCTCGGCGCCTGCGCCGCGGGCTTCGGCAACTGCGACCGCGTGGCCAGCAACGGCTGCGAGCTCGACCTGCGCACCAGCTCGCTCAACTGCGGCGCCTGCGGCCGCTCGTGCGCGGTGGGCCAGGCCTGCTCCGACGGCGACTGCGTGGCAGCGTGCCCGACCGGCACCACCTTCTGCGGCGGCGGCTGCTTCAACCTGCAGACCGCCGCGACCAACTGCGGCGCCTGCGGCACCCGCTGCGCCGCGGGCCAGACCTGCACCGCGGGCGCCTGCGTCGCCGCCCCGCCGGCCAACGACACCCGCGCGGGCGCGACGCTGCTCAACCTCGCGCAGCCCGCGGTGGACTTCACCGCGGACACCACCAACGCCACCAACGAGACCACGACGCCGTGCCTCAGCGCGGGCGCCAACCAGGGCGGCGACCTCTTCTACCGCTTCACGCTGACGCAGCGCGAGCTGGTGTACGTCGACACCTTCGGCAGCGCCTACGACACGGTGCTCTTCTTCACCAACGAGGCGGGCGTCCCGGTGTCCGCGAGCCGCACGGCGGGCGACACGGTCTGCAACGACGACGCGGAGGGCTTCTGCACGGGCCAGGGACTCAACTCCATGGTCGTCACCTCGCTCGACGCGGGCACCTGGTACCTCGTGGTGAGCGGCTTCGCCGCCCGCCGCGGCGTCGCCACGGTGCACCTCGAGCACGTCCCCGCGGGCGCCGGCGTCCTCGCGGCGCTGGCCCAGGGCGCGGGATCGGCCTCGGGCATCCTCGCCACCTCGCCCGCGACCGGCGCGGTGTCGAGCGGCACCTGCGGCGGCGCGGGCCTGGAGAACTCCTACTGGTGGCGCACCTGCCCCGGCGCGGCGACCTCCACCCTCACGGCGCAGACCTGCGGCAGCGCGGCCTTCGACACCGTGCTCAACGTGGTGCACGGCAACGGCGCCCGCACCTGCAATGACAACGGCGGCGGGTCCTGCGGTCTGCAGTCCAGCCTGACGTCGATGTACCCGCAGACCGTCCGCCTGCACGCCCTCTTCGTCGACGCCTTCGCGGCGGGCACGGGCGGCGCGTACACCCTGCGCTTCAACCGCCCGTAGTCACTCCTGCTCCCCCGTCGCGGGCGCCCGGCCGGACTCCTGCCGGGCGCTCTCTCCCCCCGTCCGACTCCGTAGACCCTTTGAAGCCCCGCGGTTACGCCGGCCCGAGCAGCGGGTTGGTCAGCCGCTCGTTGATGGGCGCGGGGATGGTCATCCGCTCGCCCTGCGCCAGCGCCGCCCGCTCCTGGAAGTAGGTCTTCTCGTACTCGCCGACGAACACCGTGTAGCGCGAGGTGATCGCGAGCAGGTGGTAGAAGAAGTCCATGTCCTCCTGGGAGAGGAACGCGCCGCACAGCACGTAGCCGATCCAGCTCGCCTTCACGGCGACGAGCATGTAGCGCGGCTCGTTCCACTTCTTCTTGTGGATGCGCTCCAGGCGCATCTCGCACCAGCTCGCGACCAGCCAGCACATCACCACCAGGTAGAGCCAGATGCCGAGGCCCACGAAGCCCTGCTCGCCGAGGAGCTGGTAGAGCGACGAGTGCGCCACGTGGATGTCCGTGGGCACCGGGGCGTACTGCTGGAAGCGCACGAGGAAGTTGCCGCTGCCCATGCCCCAGAGCGGGCGGTCCCTCGCCATGTTGCGCGCGGCGGCCCAGGCGTTGAGCCGGCCCATGGCGCTCGCGTCGGTCTTCGAGGCGCGCCCGATGGTCATGAAGCGCGCGGTGACCTCCGTCGGCAGGTTGGCCAGGCCCACCAGCGCGACCATCACCCCGACCACCACCAGCCAGCGCTTGTGGTGCAGGCGGTAGAGGAGATACCCGCCGACGGCGCCGAGGCCGAGCATGCCGCCGCGCGAGAGCGAGAAGAGCACCGTGAGGGCGAGCGGGAGGATCCAGAACCAGGCGAAGAGGCGCACGTACATGCGCTTCGTGGTGAGCCCCAGCATGAACAGGAAGGGCACCGTCATCACCATGGTCATCGCCATCTCGTTGCGATCACCCGTGGCGCCCTCGAAGTTGCGCTCGTTGAGGTGGAACTTCCCCCAGACGAAGCGCAGCGCGACGATCACGCTGGCGCTCGAGATGGCCCAGTACAGCTCCCGCAGGTGCGCGTCGTTCCGCATGAACGCGCAGATCAGGTAGTACTGCAGAAGCATCTTGTAATAGTTGTCGATCTGCACGAGCCCGGGGCCGAAGCAGGGCGCGTGCAGCACCGAGTTCACGACGCTCATGAACAGGAACAGGATCGCCCAGTGGAAGCGGTCCGACGTGAGCCGGTAGCGCTTGTAGAAGACGATCAGCAGCCCGAGCGCGACGGCGTAGTAGGTGAGGGAGAACCGAACGGTCTCCATCCCGAACTCGATGAACTCGTCGCCCGGTCGGATGGTGTCACAGGCCACCATCCCGAACACCGCGAAGCGCGGGTTGCGGACCAGGGCGATGAGCACCGTGATCATGAGAATCGCCCAGCCAAGGCCCGTACGCATGGGGGATATCCGGTGTCAGGTGTGGTTGAGAGGGATCAGGTGTTGGAGAGGGTTCCGTCTTCGAGGGACTTCACGGTCTCGTAGAGCTCGCGCGCGGTGACGTAGTGGAGCACCCAGCGGCGCGTGTCGTCGGTGGCGCGCTCGAGGGTGGTCAACATCCGGTCGAAGGGACCGCCCTCACGGAGGAACCACTCCGGCGCGTCGCCGTTGCACCCGTGCGCGTGCAGCTTCACGAACCGGTGGTTGGGCGCGCCGCGCAGGGCCACGCCGTGCTCCAGCCATGAGTCCACCCGCTGCTCGAAGGGCACCGGGTTCTCGGGCTCGAGCATCGCCGCCTCGACGCGCGGCACGAGGCCCATCGCGCGGGACCTCCAGTGCAGCGCCAGCGGCCCCGGGATGAGCATGAGCTCGCCGTCGCGGGCCGCCGTCCCGACGCAGGCCTCGCGCCCCGTGTCGTGGCCGCGCGAGCGCCCGGGGCTGCTGCGCGCGTAGTAGATCTGGTTGACCACCCTCCCCTGCGCGGGAGAGGGCACGCAGGGCATGGTCATGTCGACGTAGCAGCCCGCGTCGAGCAGCACCGAGAGCTCGTCGTCGACGCCGCAGTACCGACCGTCGGGCATCGCGTTGTCGAGCGCCCAGTTGCCGTGGATGAAGGCCCAGGTGACCTTCCCCGTCACCGGGTCCTTGCGCAGCAGCCCGTGCTCCTCGTGCAGGAGCGCGGCGAAGTCCACGAGGGTGCGCCGGAGGTTGTCCGCGGTGTCGTTCTCGTGGTGCAGGTGCACCTCCACGTCCACGAGCCCCTTGCCCACGAGCTCGTTGATGGCGTGCAGGTGCTCGGGCCGGTACTCCTCCACCGGGAAGAAGAGCGTGCGCTGGTGGGCCCGGCCGAAGCTGTCCCGGTGGCGGGCGGCCAGCGCGGGGTAGCCGTCGGCCCAGAGGCGCACCCGGCGGCGCTCCTCGTCGAGCGAGGGCTTGCGCCACCGCGGCTCGAAGTGGTCGGCCACGCACACGTAGACGTGCACGGGGTGCCCCTCCACCGGGGCCTCGCGGCGCAGCGCCGAGGCGGCGAGGTCAGGGGCCCATAGGTGGGCGTTGCGGCGGTCGACGCGCTCCAGGGCGCGGTGGATCCATGGCGGGCTCATGCGGGTTCTCGCGGGGTGACAGGGGCGCCGTCGCGCGCGGCGAGGCAGCGGTCGAGGAAGGTGCGGGCGCGGTCGTCCCAGCTCTCGCCGACGAGCAGCGGGGCGCGGGCGGCGCGGCGGTCGGAGGGGGCCGCGAGCGCGGCGGCGACGGCGGCCACGGTGTCGGCGGCGGTGTCGGCGAGGCTCACCTCCGGGGCGTAGCGGGCCACCTCCGGCAGCGACGTGGCCACGATGGGGCGGCCCGACGCGAGGTACTCGCGCAGCTTGAGCGGGTTGATCGAGCGGGTGAGCTCGCTCTTCACGTAGGGGAGCAGCGCCACGTCGAAGGCGGCCAGCGCCTCGGGCAGGCGCTCGTAGGGGACAGCCGGGACGAAGCGCACGTTGTCGCCGCGCAGCCGCGGGTCGGGCGCGGTGTCCGTGGGCCCGACGAACACGAGGTCCCAGTCGGGCCGCGCGCGGGCGACGCCCATGACGAGCTCGACGTCGAGGCGCGCGTCGACGAGCCCGAGGTAGCCCAGCACCGGGCGGCCGCGGCGCACGCCCGCGAGCGCGGGGGTGCCCGGGTCACAGGCCGTCGCGAGGTGCTCGACGTCGACCCCGTGCGGGAGGAGGGTGGCCGCGCCGCGCCGGGGGCGACGGGTGTCGGCGAGGTTCTGGCTGGTGGCGAGCACGGCGTCGCAGGCGTCGAGGAGCTCGCGCTCCAGGGAGGTGGCCGCGGCGCGGTCGACGCCGGGCCAGTTGGTGAAGTCGTCGACGCAGTAATAGACGAGGCAGCGCGAGCCCGCGAGCCCGCGGCCGTCGACGCCGTTGGGCACCGTGGTCACCACGATGGGATCGCGTACCCCGAGGCGCACGGCGGCGCGGCCCACGACGAAGCGCACGCTCTCGCGGTTGGCGAGGCGCAGCGGCGCGGGGCGCATCCACGGGAGCATCGGCGGCGCCACGACGTGCAGGTCGAGGTCGCGGTCGGGCGCAGTCCCGGGGGCGGAGGTCTCGGCGCGGGGCGAGATCATCGCGCGCAGCTTGCGCACCACCCGGGCGGCGTCGCGGCGGTCGAGGCGCGGCGGGCGCAGGCCGAGGGTGTTGACCCAGAGCGTGCGGTGGGTGCGGGCGAGGCGCTTGAAGAGGTGCTGCACGCTGGAGGGGTGCGCGCCCCAGTCGTCGCCGAAGACTATGAACGACGGCTCGGCCATCGGGGCAGCGCTACGCCGTGACCGACGCGGCGACCCCGGCGGGCTGCGGCGGGAGGAGGTCGAGGGACTGGAGCACCGTGCGCGCGGGCCCGAAGGAGTACGCCCGCAGGAGCTCGGTGAGCCGCGGGACGATCTGGTCGACGTTGTGGTAGCTGCGCAGCGTGGCGAGGCGCCCGAGGGGGAAGCGCGGCTGCTGCGCGTCGATCTCCCAGGGGTGCAGGTACACCATGAAGGGAGATCCCTCGGCGGCGATGCGGTCGAGCGCCCAGCGGGTGTAGGCCATCGGGAGCAGCCGGAGGTAGCCGCCGCCGCCGACGGGCAGGTTGCGCCCGGCGACCCGGATGGTGCTGCTGGGAAACTCCACGAGCCCGGCGCCCTCGCCCGAGGCGATGCGGTGCGGGGCGCGCGGCGCCGTGGGGATGCCGTAGCGGTCGTGGCGGATGGGGAAGATGCTCGCGTCGTAGGTGAAGCCCTCGTCGCGCAGCGCGTCGAGCGCCCAGCGGGTGCCCTCGACGACCGAGAAGGTGGGCGCGCGGTAGCCGTCGACGCGCACGCCGCCGATGTCTTCGAGGGTGGCCTTGGCGGCGCGGATGTCGGCGC
The DNA here is from genome assembly GCA_030652255.1 of Myxococcales bacterium. GTDB lineage: Bacteria > Myxococcota_A > Polyangia > Polyangiales > SCUS01. Next base: position 152,651 of record JAUSAZ010000012.1, read on the forward strand.
GGAACTCCGCCGGGGACATCTGGGTGATCATGCGGTGGGCGTCGCCGTGGCAGGCGAGCTCGTGGCCCCCGGCGACGATGCGGCGCACCAGCGCGGGATGCCGTCGCGCGACCCAGCCGAGGGTGAAGAAGGTGGCGTGGACGCCTTCGCGCGCGAAGAGGTCGAGCAGCGAAGAGGTCTCCCAGACGACGCGGGACTCCAGGCGGTCCCACTCGTCGCGGTCGACGTGGCGGGCGAGGGCCTCGACCTGGAAGTACTCCTCCACGTCGACGGTGAGTGCGTTGATGGTCATGGCGGCGGGAAGACTACGCCGCTTAGGGGATCCAGCGCACCACCTGCGGCCCCACCGCCCGGGCGACGGGCACCGGGAGGCGCTGCCAGGCGGCGATCACCCGCGCGAACTTCGGGTTGTCGGGCTTGAGCTCGGGCAGCGCCTGACCCTCCGCGAGGAGGTAGTGGTAGGCCAGCGGCACCGGCGCGGCGCCCCAGTTCTTCTTGAAGGCGTAGGTGCCCGAGTCGAGGGACGAGCGCCCGAAGGAGAAGGTCTTGTACCCGCGGCGGATGGCCTCGGACAGGATGGTCCAGTAGAGGAGCATGTTGCCCCGGAGTCGGGTGAACTCGTGCAGCGAGCCCGCGCAGGGGATCTCGAGCGTGTCGCCCATGCCCGCGAGGAAGCCGCCGCCGACGGGGCGGCCCTGGTAGCGCACTACGGCCACCCAGCAGCGGTCGGGCATCCGGCGCAGCGCCTCGCGGAAGAGCCGCGCGCTGTGCCCGGGGCTCCCGAGGTCGCGCATCACCGACGAGTACACGGCATGGTATTCGGGGATGAGCTCCTCGCCGCCGAGGTGCGCCGTGAGTCCCTCTTTTTCAGGGCGTCGGATGTCCGCGCGGTGCTTCGGCCCGAGGGCCTTGAGCAGCGCCTCGGGGTCGTCCGGGAGCGCGAGCTGCATCAGCACCTTGTCGGCGCGGGTGGCCATCCCCCCGGCGGGCACCGGGTGCGCGTGGCGGAGCTCGACCCTCGCAGCGCCCTCCGCGGGCAGCAGCGCGCGGGCGGCGTCGAAGAGGGCGCGGTAGGACTCGTCGTCGTCGGCGATGGCGCCGCCGTGGCCGAAGTAGGGGAGCGAGACGAGCTGCGTGCCGAAGGGCACGGACGAGAGGCGCACCAGCGGGAGCACGCCGCAGACGCGTGCGCCGCGCATGGCGATGAGCGGGCGCCAGCGGGTGCCGTAGACGTCGCGGAAGAGCTCGCCCCACTCCCAGCGGTGGTAGACCGACGCGTGGGGGTGGCGCTCGACGAAGCCGTTCCAGCGGGCGCGGTCGTCGAAGTGCGCGGCGCGCACGACGGGGGAGACGAGGGGTGCGTTCGAGGGCTCCATGACAGGGCCAGAGGATGCAGTCTCTGCCGCCGACGTCGATCCCCCAAAACGCCGCGACGGGCGCGAGGCGCCTGGCGCTCCCTCGCGCTCGCTTGACAAGCCTGCGCCCCGCAGGAACCTTCGCCCCGTCGTCGCGAGCGTCGCGACCCATCATCGACGAGGTATCCCACGATGTTCGACCAGCTCCTCAACCTCTTCGGTCAGTCTCCGCAGGGTCAGCAGGCGTACTCCGCGCTCCAGGCCCAGGGGTACTCGCCCACGCAGTCGGCCGGCATCCTGACGACGGCCTTCCCCGCGGCCGTGTCGGCGATGCAGAACGCCATGCAGTCGAACAACGGGCAGCTCGGCCTCCTCGACATCAAGAACAGCAACTACGCCATGAACTTCCTCACCGGCGCCGTCAGCGGCCTGGTGCGGGGCCAGGGCATCAAGGGCGCCGCGGTCGACGGTCTGCAGGGCGTCGTCGGCGGCCACGTCGCGCAGGTGATCGCCACCCGCTGCGGCCTGCCCGAGCGCGTGGCGGGCGTGCTCGGCGCCATCGTCACGCCCCTCATGATCGACTTCCTCTGGGACAAGCTCCAGGCGATGAACCTCGGGCAGAACGCCGGCGCCGGCGGCCTCGCGGGCGCCCTCGGCACCGCCGCCTCCGCCATCGGCCTCGGCGGCGCGCAGCCCCAGGCCCCCGCGATCGCGCCCGCCCCCGCGGGCTTCGGCGCGCAGTTCACGCCCTTCGGCAGCCGCTGAATCCCTCCCCTTACCTCCCGCGCGCCGTTCAGCGCGCGCGGAGGTACCTCCCCATCCAGTAGGCCATGCGCAGGTCGACCCCGGGCAGCAGCGCCCGCGGGGTGCCGCCGCCGTTGGGGCGGTACGGGTCGCTGCGCCAGTAGAAGTTGCTCGCCGGTCGGATGCGCATCGGCACCGGAACCGTCGACACCAGCGTGTCTCCCCGCCCCGACGTGGCCGACAGCGGGATGGGGGTGCCGTCGTCGCCGACGCACATCCCCGCGGTGATCTCCGCCGCGTCGCAGTTCTCCCGCGGGCGCTCCCAGAAGGGCGCGTCGGGAAACTCCCGCAGCGTCCGCGCGGCCCGACGCAGCGCCTCGGCGTCGACGTCCGCCGCGGTGAGGTCGCGCCACGCCGTGCCCCGCGCCGCGGCGGCGACGGCCACCAGGTCGAAGAAGCTCTGGCCCATCTCCGCGGGCTGCCGCGGCCGACCCGGCGTCTGGTAGAGCCCCGTCACGGTGCCCGCCCGCACGGCCTCGCGCGCGGCGTCGTCGCAGAGGTAGCGCCCCGCCAGCCACGCGCCGGTGAAGGCCATGTTGTAGTTGGAGAAGTTGGTCACCTCGCCCACGTCGAGCAGGTCGACCCGGTCGCGCACGATGCCGGGCAGGTCGCGCAGGCGGATGAGGTCGTTGTGGAGCCAGTCGTCCAGGGCAGGGTCGTCGGCGACGCGGGCGAGCGCGGCGGCGATGCCGAGGGCCATGATCGCGTGCTGCCCGTTGGCGCGGAAGTTGGGGATGTACGCCCGGTCGACGGCGCCCTCGTGGAGGTACCCGTGGAAGGTCACCCGCCCGTCGGCGTCGTGCACCTCCAGGTCGTAGCCGCGGGGATTGACCCGCCGGAGGTTCTGCCCGATGGCCCGCGCGTCGGCGCGCAGCGTCGCGAGCCGCGCCGGGTCGACGGTGGCGTCGCCGCGCGCGACCTCCCACGCCGCGGCCATGCCGAGCACCCAGCCGATGAGCATGTCGCGGCTGCACGAGTCCTCCCAGAGGTAGTCCGACGGACCGGTCGCCGCGGGCGTCCGCCAGGTGCCGTTGGTCTTCTCCGTCGGCAGCGGCCGGCCCATCGCGTCGAAGAGCGGGACCGTCTCCATCCCTTCGCCGCCGGGGATGTCCCGGCGGATGTACCCGCGCGCGATCACCCCGGGGACCCCGGTGACGGCCACCGCGCGGTGCATCCCGTCGAGCGCGGCGTGCAGGTGCGCCCTCGCCCGGTCGACCTCGTCGCACGCGGCGCCCTCGTCGCGCAGCACGGCGTAGCGGTAGGCGTCGGCGACGGCCCCGGCGCCCGCGTAGGCGCCCGCGACCTTCGTCCAGCGGAAGAGCGTCGACGGCGCGGCGCCCGCGGAGGCCGCGAGGTCCCAGCCGTCCTCGTCGCGGAGGAAGCGCTCGACCCGCCCGACGACCGCGTCGTCGTTGGCGATCACCTCGGAGTTGACCCCGGTGTACAGGGCCTGGATCGCGTGGAACCCACGGTCGAAGCGCCGGGCCTTGGCGTCGAGCGCGGCGTCGGCCGCGAGGAGCCCCGCGCGGGCCTGCGCGGTGCCGCAGCGGGGCGCTGGGCGCGCCACGAAGGCGGGGCACGCGGGCGCCGGGGTGCGGACGAAGACGTCCTCGGCGGGCGCCACGTCGTCGAGCGCGGCGTCGACCGTGACCTCCACGTCGGCGGGGGCCACCGCGACGTCCATGGGGAGCGAGGCATCGACGCCGCCGTCGCTCGCCGTGGAGCTTCCGTTGCAGTGCAGGCCGAGCAGCGCGAGGGCGATCAGGGAGCGGCGCATCGGCGCACCGTACCCGACCGCGGCGCGCTCACAAGCCGTAGTTGATGGCGAGCACCCCTTGGCCCATCGGCGTGACGGAGAGCGTGTCGTCGGTGCCGAGGATCCACCGCTGCGAGTTGAAGTCGTGGCCCAGGTAGAGCAGCGCCTGCACCTGCGCCTGGAGGGTGACCTTCGCGCCGAGCTGCACCGCCACCCCGACGCCCGCGCGGAGACCGAACCAGATGTCGTTGGCCGTGGTGCCCGAGCGGTCCTGGTCGTCGGCGAAGGCGAGCAGCGCGCAGGCGCCGAGGAGGGGGTGCAGCGCGAAGCGGTCGGTGTGCAGCAGGTCGTACTGGAGGGTGCCGCCGACCTCGACGTCGGTGCGTCGCACGGTCTCCCAGCGGCCGAAGAGGCCGTCGGCGTAGAGGTCGACGCCGACGCGCTCGAAGGAGCGCAGGCGGAGCTGCCCCCCGACTCCGCCCATGGCGTAGTCGCCGCCGCGCAGCAGCAGCCGCGCGCCGAGGGACACCGCCGGGGCCTCCGCCGAGGCCGACGAGGAGAGCAGCAGCGCGCCGAGGGAGAGGCTCAAGGTGGAGAGGGGTCTCATGGGCCCGCGCGATCCACCCGACGTGCCACCGCGCGCCCCACGGCTACGCTGCTGGTAGCGCGTGCCGGGGTGAACGCCGCGACCCTCGGCCCCCTGTGAACCGGCGCGTTGCGGGGGTCCGCAGCGGCGTTCAGCGGCGCCGCGTTCGCGTGCGACCCCCGTCGCGGGTACGGTCAGCTCGGAGGTCGACACGATGGACGCTACATCCCCTGCCCCGCGCCTCGTCCGCTTCACCGAACCCTCCGAAGGGGCCTTCTCGCTGGTGCTGCCCGACACCTGGTCGGCGCAGGGCGGCGTCGCCCGCGGCCCGGCCGACCCTCGGCCCTGGTACCGCGTCGTCAGCCCCGGCGGCGGCGCCGAGCTGCGCGGCTCCGACCCGCGCGTGCCGCCCACCTTCCTCGATCCGGGCTACGGCGCCTACATGCCGCCGCTGCCCGGGATGCTGCTCCGGCCGTACACCCCACCGGAGGGCTTCGCCGCCGAGTACGCGCGCAACTTCGCCCGCGAGGTGGGCGCGTCGCGCTTCGACGGCACCGGGATGCGCGACGTGGAGACCATCCTCCGCGACGACCCGCGGCCCGCGACGAGGCCTCGGGTGCTGACCATGCTACAGCAGGGCGCGGCGCTGGGCGGCGTCACCTTCGTGTGCCCCGACCTCGGGCTTTGCGGCCAGGTCGACGTGCTCACGCTGCGCTTCCCCGGGCCCGCGGGCCTGAGCTGGGCGCCCTTCGTCACCGCCCTCATCGGCCCCGCTGCGCAGTGGCCCCACGTGAAGGCCTCGCTCCTCCAGATCGCCCACACCTACACGGCCAACCCCGCGTGGCAGCAGCAGGTGAGCGCGATGCAGCAGGCGCAGCACCAGGCCGCGATGGACAGCATCGCCACGGGCACGCGCGTGCTCCAGATGCAGGCGCAGAGCGGGATGGAGGCGATCCGCGCGCACGCCCAGCGGGCGCAGATGAGCGCGATGGCCTCGGCGGAGGTCGACGCGATGCGGGCCGACACGTGGCGCGCGCAGCAGGCCTCGGACGACGAGCGGCACCGCCGCGCGGTCAACGCCGTGCGAGAGACCGTCGACCTCTACGACCCGGCGTCGGGGCAGGTGTACCGCGGCGCCCCCGCGGGATACGCCACCTTCTGGACCGACGGCGCCGACCGCGTGGTGGCCAGCGAGGGGCACGAGAACCCCGACCCGACGCGCCTCACGCAGGCCGAGAACCTCGACGACCTCCACGGCCGCCCGCCGCGTCGGCGGGTGTAAGGGTGCGGCGGCCACGGAAGGGACGGAACAACCATGAAGTACAAGAAGCTGGGCAGCGCGGGCGTGAAGGTCTCCGAGCTGTGCCTCGGGGCGATGACCTTCGGCGAGGCCGATGAGAAGTCGTTCATGCACAAGGTGGGCAGCGACGAGCAGACGTCCTTCGACGTGCTCAACCGCGCGCTCGACCTGGGCATCAACTTCGTCGACACGGCCGACGTCTACGGCCAGGAGGGGTTGAGCGAGCGGGTGATCGGCGCGTGGCTGGAGCGCGACCGGCGCCGCGACGAGCTGGTGCTGGCGACGAAGTTCCGCTTCAACATGGGCGCGGGGCCCAACCGCAGCGGCGCCTCTCGGTACCGCATCATGCGCTGCGCCGAGGCGAGCCTGAAGCGCCTGCGCACCGACCGCATCGACCTCTACCAGATCCACATGCAGGACCTCGACACCCCCGAGGAGGAGCTGCTCCGCGCCCTCGACGACCTCGTGACGCAGGGCAAGGTGCTCTACATCGGCTGCTCCAACTACGCCGCGTACCGGCTGATGGACTCGCTCTGGACGAGCCGCACCCGCTCGCTCGCGGGCTTCGTGACCCTCCAGGCCGAGTACAGCCTGGTGACCCGCGACCTCGAGCGCGAGCACGCCCCGCTCTGCCGGGCCCAGGGCCTCGGCATCCTGCCGTGGTCACCGCTCGCGGGCGGCTTCCTGAGCGGCAAGTACGACAAGAACCAGCCCCCGCCCGCCGGGGCCCGCCTGGAGAAGTGGAAGGACCGCCTCGCGGGCTTCGACAAGGAGCGCAACTGGCGCATCCTCGATGCCGTGCGCGCCGTCGCCGCGGAGCTCGCCTCGACCCCTGCGGCGGTCTCCCTCGCCTGGCTCCTCGCGCAGCCGCAGGTGACCTCCGCGATCTTCGGCGCCCGCTCCGTCGCGCAGCTCGAAGAGAACGTGACGGCCGCCGCGCTCACCCTCTCCGCCCCGCAGCTCAAGCGCCTCGACGAGGCCTCGGCCTTCGAGCTCGGCTACCCCTACGCCTTCATGAAGACCGTCCAGGGGGCCTGGTAGCCACCCGTCCTCCCGCTCACCCGCCCTCGCCCGCCCTCCACGCCACCAGCGCCGCCGCGATCGACACCGCGATCTCCGCCGGCGAGCGCGCCCCGATCTTCACCCCGAGCGGGATGTGCACCCGCGCGCGGTCGGCCTCGCTGAAGCCCCGCGCCTCCAGCCGCGCCGCGGTGCGCGCCGCCTTCGCCCGGCTGCCCACGGCGCCGACGTACGCGTAGCCCGCGCGCAGCGCCCACTCCACCGCGTCCTGGTCGCGCTGGTGGTCGTGCGTCATCGCCAGCACCGCGCCCCGCGTCGGCACCACCCCCGCCAGCTCCGCGGGCTCGCCCCAGAGCACCCGCGCCCGCGCGAAGCGATCGTCCGCCGCGTAGGCCTCGCGCGCGTCGACCACCGTCACCGCGAAGCCGAGGCCCACCAGCATCGGCACCAGCGCCACCGCCACGTGCCCGCCGCCGACCACCCCCACCGGCCACTGCGCCGCCATCGCCTCGATCAGCACGTCCACGCTCCCGCCGCAGCACATTCCCAGCCCCGCCCCGAGCCGGAAGCTCTCCACCCCGGTCCCCGCCTCACCCCGCGCGGCCCGCGCCCACGCGGCCTCCAGGGACCGCAGCACCGCGGCCTCCACCGCCCCGCCGCCCACGGTCCCGACGCACCCGTCGGGCGTCCGCGCCAGGCGCTGCCCCGGCGTCGAGGGCGTGCTCCCGCGCCGCGCGATCACCGTCGCCATCGCCGCCCCGTGGCCCGCGTCGAGGGCCGCCGCCACCCGGCGCAGCACGCCCGCCACGTCCATGCCCGCCGGCACCGCGAGCGCCTCGTCGAGCTCCGCCACCGACGATCACCCTCCCGTGGCGATCATCGACACCGCCCGCGCCGTCACCTCGGTGCAGCCCCGCCAGCTCGCGTCGGGCTTCTGCGCCCACGCCTCGCGCAGCGTCGCCGCCACCGCCCCGGGCTCGCCCGCCTTGCCCGCCTCGGTCAGCTCGACGCCGTCGTTCGTCGCGAGGCACGGGCGCACGGTGCCCTCGCTCGTCACCCGCAGCCGGTCGCAGCCCGCGCAGTAGGTGTCCGTCGAGCCCGTGATGAAGCCCACCCGCCGCCCGCTGCCGTCCGCCGCGAGGAGGTACTTCGCCGGACCGCGGTCGTCGTCGCGCGCCCCCTCGCCGGCCACCACCAGACCCCCCAGCCGGGCGACCATCTCGTCGCGCGGCACCAGGGACTCCCGCCAGATCTTTCCCCCCTCGCCCACCCCCATCAGCTCGATGAGCCTCGGCGTGACGCCCCGCGCCCACGCCCAGCGCACCAGCGCGGGCAGCTCGTGATCGTTGACCCCGCGCAGCACCACCGTGTTGGTCTTCACCTCGTCGAAGCCCGCGGAGAGCGCCGCGTCCACCCCCGCCAGCACCGCCGCGAGATCACCCCCGCGCGTGATCGCCGCGAAGCGCGCCGGGTCGAGCGAGTCGATGGACACCGTCACCCGCCGCAGCCCCGCCGCCCGCAGCGGCCCCGCCAGCGCCGCCAGCCGCGAGGCGTTGGTGGTGAGCGCGAGGTCGTCCACGCCGAGGGCCGCCACCCGCCGCACCACCTCGACCACGTCGCGGTGCAACAGCGGCTCGCCGCCGGTGATGCGCACCCGCCGCACGCCCTCGGCGAGCAGGCCCCGCAGCACGGCCTCCCACTGCGCCACGGAGAGCCGCTCGTCGGCGGGCAGGTAGGCCCCGCGCTCCGACGGGCGGCAGTACACGCAGGCCATGTCGCAGCGGTCGGTGAGCGAGATGCGCACGAGCCGGGCGGAGGCCCGCTCGACCGTCACCCCGGGGCGCGGGGCCGGGACGTCGCGCAGCATCGGCAGGGCCACATGCATCGGGTCGGCTCCATCGTGGCCCGTCCCCGGCCGTTTGGAAAGCGGCACCACCGCGGCGATGTCTGGCCAGCACCCCGTCGGCCGTGCGAGCCTCCGCGCCGCCGTGAACGACGTCCTCGCTGCCGTCCGCGTCGCCTGGCGCATCGCCGCGGACGTCGCGATCTACCGCCTCCGCAAGCGCGAGGCGGGCAACCTCGTCACGAGCCTCACGCTCGCCGCCGCGCTCGGGCTCTCCCCGGGCGACCTCGCCTCCCGCGCGGGCTTCGGCGCCCTGCTCAACCTCTTCGTCTACCTGGTCAACGACTGCTTCGACGTCGGCATCGACCTGCGCGCGCCCGGCCGCGACAACGCCCGCACCCGCTTCCTCGCCGAGCACCTCACCGCGGCGTGGTTCACCGTCGCCGCCATCGCGCTGATGCTCCTCGCCTGGGGCGCGCTGCACTCCACCGGGCTGCTGCTCACCGCGCTCGTCAACATCGTCGTCATCGTCGTGTACTCCCGGGTGCTCAAGCACCTGCCCATACTCGACCTGGTCGCCATGGCCGCCTGGGGGCTCTCCATGGCGATGGTGGGCTTCCCGCTGAACAGCGCCGTCGGGTGGCGCTACGCCGGGCTGCTCGCGCTGCTCTGCATGGTCACCGAGGCCGTGCAGGTGCTCCGCGACGAGCCCTCCGACCGCGCCGCCGGGGTGCGCACCACCGCCGTCGTCCTCGGCCCGCGCGCCACGGCGGTCATCGCCCGCGCGCTCATCGTCGCCTCCGCCGCCTACGCCGCCGCGCTGCTGCACCCGCTGGGCGCCGCGCTCGCCCTCGGGGCGCTGGTGCCCTTCGACCCCGAGCGCGCCAACGCCTCGTGGGACCGCCTGCGCGCCCTCTTCGGCCTCACCTGGCTCGCGCTCCTCGCGCTGCTCCGCTGGGCGCCGCACCGGTGACCGCCCCGGCGCCGTCGTCGCCCTGGCGCGACCACGGACGCGCCCTCGCGCTCGGTCTCGCCGGGCTCGCCATCCGCCTCGACGCCCTCCGCGCGCCGCCCGTCCACGACGACCACGCGCAGCTCGCCATGCTCCGCGGCGCCTTCCCCATCCGCCGCGCCGCGTGGGACCTCTTCTCCTTCGTGCGCCCCGGCGAGGCCCCCGCCCTGCGCGTCGACGGCCTGCTCCCGTGGTGGTCCGACGACCGCTTCGCCATCGCGATGTTTCGCCCGCTCTCCAGCCTCGCGCTCGCGGCGCAGCTCACCCTCGGCGGCTACCGCCTCGCGCACGCAGCCTCCGCCCTGCTCTTCGTCGCCCTCGTCGTCGCGGCCGGCGACGCCTTCCGCGCCACCCTCCCTCGCCCCACCGCCTGGATCGCCACCCTCCTCCTCGCCCTCTCCCCCGCCGCGACCCTCCCGCTGCTCTGGGTCGCCAACCAGAACGCCCTGCTCGCCGTCCTGCTCGGGCTCGTCGCGCTCGCCGCCCTCCTCCGCGGCCGCGTCGTCCTCGCGCACGTCGCCCTCGCGCTCGCTGCCTTCGCCGGCGAGTACGCGCTCCCGATGCTCGGGTACTCCGTCGCGCTCTCCCTCGCCCGACGGGCGCCCGCCCGCCGCGCCGCCACGCTCGCTCTCAGCTCCCTCGGCCCCCTGCTGCTCGCCCGCGCGCTCGGCTACGGCGCCGCCAGCTCGATGTACCTCGACCCCCTCGGAGCTCCCCTCCGCTGGCTCGCCGAGGCCCCCGGCCGCGCGCTCCTCCTCACCGGCGCCGCCCTCCTCGGGCAGTCCACCGGCCCCGACCACCACGGCGCCGTCTTCCCCGCCTCGCCCGCAGTCACCATCCTCGGCACCGCCGTGATCCTGGCCGCGTTCGCCCTCACCGTCCGCCGCATCGCCCCTGCGCCCCGCGCCGCGGCCATCGCCTGGGCCGCCGGCGCGGGCCTCGCGCTGGTCCCCGTGCTCGCCGCCCCGCCGCTCCCCCGGCTGCTGCTCCCCGCCGCCCCGGGCGTCGCCGCGCTGCTCGCCGTGCTCTGCGCCGCGCCCCTCGCGCACCTCCCCCGCTGGCGCACCCCGACACCCGCGGTCGCCGCCGCGGCCGCCCTCGCCGTGGCGCTGCTGGTCGTGCACGCGGGCATGGTCCCCTGGGAGGCCCACCGCGGGGTGCGCGCCCTCGCCGCGACCTTCGCCCGCACCCGCGACGCCATCGCCGCCGCCGCCCCGGAGGTCGCCCCGACGCCCCGCTGCGACGTGCTCTTCGGCGCCCTCGACCTCGAGGCGCTGCACTACCCGCCGATGATCTGGCGCGAGCTGGGCGCGCGCCCGTCGGGCTGCTGGCGCGTGCTCACCTCCTCGGTGCACCCCGTGGTCGTCACCCGCCTCGGCGCCCGCTCGCTGCTGCTCCGAAGCGACGGGGGCGCGCTCGTCGAGCCGCTCGCGCTCACGGCCTACCGCTCGTCGCCGATGGCCGTGGGCGACGGGCTGGTCGCGCCCGGCATGACGATCACCGTGACCGAGGTGCTCGCGGGCTACCCCACGGCGCTGCGGCTCGACCTCACCGGGGAGATCGATGCCTATGCATGGTGGATGTTGAGGGAGGGAAGGCTGGGGAGGGTTCCGCTGTCGCGGATGCCGGGCGAGCTGCGGTTGCCGCTGCCCTACTGAGAGCGATCAGCCCGGGCCGCCGCCCGCATCGGTGCCGCCCGCTGCGTCGGCGCCCGCGGCCGCGTCGGCGCCGCCGCCGCCATCACCGCCCGCGCCGCCGTCGCCCCCGGGGGGCATCATCATCTCCGAGGGGCACACGCCGGTCATCGAGATGCACAGTCCGCTCAGGCAGCAGTAGCGCACGCTGTCGGGGTCGCTGGAGACGCGGCACGGGTTGCAGTCGAGGTCGCTGCCGCAGGACGAGGGGCACGCCGCCGGGCCGCCGCCGCGGTCGGTCACGATCACGCCCGTGTCGACGGGGCCGCCGCGGTCGGTGGTGCCCGTGTCGACCGGGCCGCCCGTGTCGACGGGGTTGCCGGTGTCGAGGCCCGGGTTGCCGCGATCGACGCCCGGGACGTCGAAGCTGGGAATCTCGCCGGCGTCCATCTCGACGACCGCGCCGTCTTCTTCGACCGCAGCATCGTCCTCCGGGAACACCATGGAGGGGTCGTCGGCGCCACAGCCGACGAGCACACCGAGACAGAGGGAGAGCGCACGAAGGAAGCTGGAACGTTGCATGGTGTCGGCACCCTGAGGACGAAAGTGGGGGGATGATCGATCGGGCGGACTATCGCACGAAACTCCCGGCTCTCTATCAGCTCGGCGTAACTTTTCCCAGGCTTCGACTGCGAGCGGTCATGACCGACGGCCGCGGAAGATCTGCCCGACGCTCGCCCTGCCGTGCGGGTCGCGCTACCAGAGTCCCCCCCTTACGTACCTCCCGGAGAACCCATGCTCGAAGAACCGCTGCGCGAGGCCCTGACCTTCGACGATGTGCTTCTGGTGCCCGCGTACAGCGAGGTGCTGCCCAAGGACGTCGACACCCGCACCCGGCTGTGTCGCGGCATCGAGCTCGGCATCCCATTGATCTCGTCGGCGATGGACTCGGTCACCGAGGCCCGCACGGCCATCACCATGGCGCGCGAGGGCGGCCTCGGGGTGATCCACAAGAACCTCACGCCCGAAGACCAGGCCCGCGAGGTCGAGCAGGTGAAGCGCGCCGAGTCGGGCATCGTGGTCGACCCTCTCACGGTGGGCCCCGGCGACAGCCTCCGCGACGCGGTCGCCCTGATGAAGCGCAACAACATCTCCGGGCTGCCGGTGGTCGAGGACGGCCGCCCGGTGGGCATCCTCACGTCGCGCGACATCCGCTTCGAGACCAACCTCGACCAGGCCGTCTCCCGGGCCATGACCCCGAAGGAGCGGCTCGTGACGGTGCCCGCGACGGTGAAGGCCGACGAGGCCCGCGCGCTGCTGCACAAGCACCGCATCGAGAAGCTGCTCGTGGTCGACCCCGAGCGCGGCACCCTCGCGGGGCTCATCACGGTGCGCGACCTCTTCCAGGCCGAGCGCTTCCCCGGCGCGGCCAAGGACGCCCGCGGCCGGCTGCGGGTGGCCGCCGCGGTGGGTCCGGGCGGCGACCGCGACGAGCGGGTGCAGCGCCTCGTCGACGCGGGCGTCGACGTCATCGTGGTGGACACGGCGCACGGCCACTCCAAGGGCGTGCTCGACGCGGTGCGCGCCATCAAGGCCCGCTACCCGGAGCTCCCGGTGCTGGCCGGAAACATCGCGACGGCGGAGGCCGCCGAGGCGCTGATGGACGCCGGCGCCGACGCCATCAAGGTGGGCATCGGGCCGGGGTCGATCTGCACGACGCGCATGGTGGCGGGGGTGGGCGTGCCGCAGATCACGGCCATCTCGGACTGCGCCCGCGTGGCCCGCAAGCGGGGCATCCCGGTGATCGCCGACGGCGGGGTGAAGTACTCGGGCGACCTCGCCAAGGCCGTGGCCGCGGGCGCCGACGTGGTGATGATCGGCGGGCTCTTCGCGGGCACCGACGAGGCCCCCGGCGACCTGGTGCTGTACCAGGGCCGCTCGTACAAGATGTACCGGGGCATGGGCTCCATGGGCGCCATGCGCAAGGGCTCCAAGGACCGCTACGGCCAGGCGGGCGCGGCCGACGAGAAGCTCGTGCCCGAGGGCATCGAGGGCCGGGTGCCGTACCGCGGGAGCCTGTCGTCCAACGTGTACCAGCTGGTCGGGGGGCTGCGCTCCTCGATGGGCTACACGGGGTGCCGGACCATCGACGAGATGCAGACCCGCGCGCGCTTCGTGAAGGCCACGGCGCTCGGGCTGCGCGAGAGCCACGTGCACGACGTGATCATCACCGAAGAGGCGCCCAACTACCGCAAGTCCGACTGAGCGCGGCGCCCCCGATCGCTGTAACGTCGGCGGTCATGAAGAGCGCGAAGTGTGAGAACTGTGGCGCGGGCGTGGGCCCCGGGGCGACCGCCTGCGCCTTCTGCGGGACGACCTTCCTGACCGCGGCGCCGGGCGCGCCTTCGGGGCACCCGGGCGAGAACCCCGAGCTCGTGCGGCTCATCCGCGCGGGCCAGAAGATCGAGGCGATCAAGGTCTACCGCGAGTCGACCCGGTGCGGGCTGAAGGAGGCCAAGGACGCCGTCGACGCGCTGGAGCGCACGCTCGCCGGGCGTCGCTGAGGGCCCGTCAGCGCCGCGTCAGTCGCTCGAGCTCGCCCTGGTCGAGGCCCACCACGTCGAACTCCGACGGCGCCCCGGGCTTCGACGCCCGCACCGTCACCGTCGCCGCGATGCCCTGCTGGTGCAGCCACTTCGTCGCGGCCTCCGCCGCCGCGCGCTCGAGCGGCGTGGCGGTGTGCTCGACCGCCGCCGTGTCGCCGAGCTCCAGCGCCCGGGCGCGCGCGGCCTTCGCGTGCTCGATGATCTTCGCCGTCGGCAGCTTCGCGACGTGCACCCTGGGCCCGCCCTTCCAGAGCCGCACCACCTCGCCCGTCAGGATCGCCGACGGGTGATCGACCTCGGTCACCGTGGCCAGGTCGAGCAGCGCGTTGACCCGCTTCGGTCCCATCGCCGCGAAGGCCTCCTCGGTGACGTGGGCCACCGCGCGCACCAGCCGATCGACGGTCTGCGGGTTCAGGTCGAACTCCCGCGCGCAGAGCGCGTCGAAGCTCGGGTGCCCCGCGGCCTCGGCCATCCCCGGCTGGTGCAGCACCTCGAGCGCCTTGCCGAGCGCGTACATCCCGCGCGACGTCTCCCGGAAGGCGCCGCGCGCCGCCTCCAGCGCCGCCTGCGCCGCGGCCGCGGGCGTCGTCAGGTCGGTCACCGCCGCGGGCTTCTCCTGCGGCGGCGCCGCGGGCTTCCTGGCGGGCTTCTTCGCGCTGGCCGCGGGCTTCTTCGCGCTCGCCTCGGGCTCCTTCGCGGTGGCCGTGGGCTTCTTCGTCGGGGTGGTCTTGGTGCGGGCCATGGCGCGACGGTGCGCGAGGGGCCGCGGGAGCGTCAAGGCTCTCGTGGCCCGCTCAGGTCACCGAGCCCAGCGAGAACTGGAAGTTCCAGGTGCGCTCGCCCACCTCGGGCACGCGCCACGGGTTGAACCCGAAGTCGATGGAGATCAGCCCGAAGGGCGAGTCGAGCCGCACGCCGAAGCCCGGCGACACCCTGAGGCGATAGAGCTGATCGAAGGAGGGCGGCCGGGCCCAGAGGTTGCCGACGTCCACGAAGGCCGCGAGCTGCACGTTGCCCAGCGGCGTGTCGAGCGGCGTCGGGATGCGCAGGTCGGCCACCGCCACCATGAAGAACTCTCCCCCCGACGAGCCCCGCACCAGGGGGTTGGACGACGACGGGTCGGTGAGCGCCGCGTCGATGAGGTCCTGCGGGATGAGCTGGTTCTGCTGCCAGCCACGCATGGCGTCCGCGCCGCCGAGCCAGAAGCGGCGCGAGGGGTGGGTGCTCTGGGTCCCGGTGCCGCCGAAGTTGCGCCCCACGCGACCGCTGAGCAGCAGCACCATGCGCCCGAGGGGAATGGGCACGTAGCCCGTCACGCGCGCCGTCAGGTGGAGCGTGAAGGGCGAGAGGTTGGGGTTGGACGCGGAGATCACCTGGAGCGTCTCCGCGGTCACCGACGCGACGAAGCCGCGGGTCGGCGAGAGCGCGCTGTTGCGCCGGTCGTACTGGGCCCCCACGCGGAAGGCCCCGAGCACCGACTCGCCGTCGGAGTACCGAAGCAGCTGCTGGACGAGCACCTGCTGGAAGGCCGTGCACGCCTCCGGGGAGTTGCCGTTGGCGAGGCAGCGGGTGGGGTAGTCCTGCACCAGGCCCGCGATGGTCTCCGCGCCGAAGGGCTGCGTGATCACGTACTGGAGCTCGCCGGTGAAGGTCATCGTGAAGTGGCGCAGCGCGGAGAAGAGCAGCGACGCGCCGACGCTGTGGGTGGCGAGCGCGTAGAAGGGCGGCTGGAGCTGGCGCACCGTCGAGAGGTCGACCGCCGCGCCCCAGGACGGCCCGAGCAGCGGCACGAAGGGGAAGCCCAGCGAGGCCGCGACGCGCCAGTTGAGGAGGTCCGAGAAGCTCGGGTTGATCTCCGGGGGGAAGGTCGGCGTGACGTTGGGGATCTGCAGCAGGTAGCCCCCGCGGGCCTGCAGCCCGAAGGACACCGCGCGGCCGAGCACGTTGAGGTGCGTGTACTCGAAGCCGAAGCGCAGGCCCTCGCCGAGGGAGAAGCCCCCGCGCAGCTCCAGGGCCTGCGGCTGGCGCTCGACGAGCTGCACCCGGAGCACCTTCACCGGCGCCTCCAGGTCCGGGTCCTCGAGGCCGACGTTGACGCCGCCGAAGAGCCCGAGCTCGCTCAGGCGCTGCTGCGTCGCCCGCACCTCCGAGGCGCGGTACCAGTCGCCCTCGGCGAGCGTCATCCGCGGGCGGATCACGTGCTCCGGCGTGCGGCGGTTGCCCTCGATCACGACGGCCCCGAGGCGCACCCGCGGGCCCTCGTGCACCACCAGCCGCAGCCGCGCGCGCGTGTGGTCCGGCGAGCGCTCGATCTCCGGCTCGGCCCGCACGAAGGCGTAGCCCTCCTCGCGGTACCACGCGGTCAGCCGGATGCGCGCCTCCTCGATGGCGAGGTACGACAGGGGCACGCCCACGCGCAGCTCGAGCGCCTCGGCGACGTCCGCCGTGGCCCGCTCGCGGTTGCCCTCCACCCGGAGCTCCTCGAGGTAGGTGCGCGGGCCCTCGGTGACCGTGAAGGTTAGGTCGACCACGTCGGGGTGGCGGTAGCCCACCGGCCCGCGCAGCGCGCTGCGGCGCCAGGTCCGCTCCGGGACCGACACCGTCGCGTCGAGGTACCCGAGGTCGCGCAGGCGCTGCTCGACGCGCTCGCGCGCTGCACCGTCGACCACGGACTCGACGTAGGCCCGCTCGCGGTCGCGAGGCCCCGCGTAGGGCCGCGGGTCGGCGGGCGCGGCCTCCGCCACCACGCCGAGAAACAGCTCCCGCATGGCGCTCGCCGTGAGCGCCCGCGCCCCCTCGAAGCGCAGCGCCCCGAGGCGCGCCGGAACGCCCTCGCGCACCGTCACGCGCAGCACCCGGGCCCCAGCGCCCTCGTCGGCCACCGCCGCCGCGACCGCCACCTCGGCGTACCCGCGGCGCACGTAGAAGGTGCGCACCCGCGCGAGGATGGCGTCGATGCCCGCGCCGTCGATGCCCTCCTCCGCGAGGTCGAGCGCGGCGTGCAGGGCCTCCACCGGAAACACCCTCACCCCCTGCCACGCCAGCCGGTACCGGGGACCGGGCGTGACGGGGACCTCCACGATCACCCGGGTGCCCTCCGCGCGCACCACCGGCGCCGCCAGGGAGCCCGACAGGTAGCCCGCGGTGCGCAGCGCCCGGCGGGCCGCGGTGAGCCCCGCCCGCAGCCGCGTGGGCGCGGCGATGGAGCCCACCGGGAGGTCGAACGCGGCCCCGAGCGCGGCCACCACATCGCGCGGGGCGCCCGGCCAGCGCACGGCGCCCACCCGCTGCGGCGCGCCCTCCTCCACGGAGACCACCAGCACGCGCACGCTCGGGTCGTCGGTCTCGCGCCAGCGGCTCGTCACCCGCGGGTGGGGGAAGCCCGCGTCGCGGTAGCCCGCCTCCACCCGGGTGAGCGCGGCCTGCACCCGGGACTCGGTGACCGCCGCGCCCGCGCGCAGCCCGAGCTCGTCGTCGACGTCCTCCGCGGCGCGCGCCCCGACCCCTTGCGTCGTGTACGACTGGAGCCGGTAGCGCCGCTCGCCGCGCACGATGAGCTCGACGCCGCCGGGGGCCTCCCGGGCGCTCACCCGCGCCTCGGCGAAGGTGCCGCTGGCCAGGGCGATGCGCAGCGCCTCGCGCGCCCGCTGGGCGCTGAACACCGCGCCCGGGGCGAGGCCCGTGCGCACCCACGGGTTCTCGCCGGGGAGCGCGGGCTCGACGCGCACCGACACGATGGGGCCCGCCAGCGCGGGCGCGGCGGTCATCGGGCCCGAGGCCGGGGGCTCCATGGCCACCTCCTCGTCGGGCGGCGTCTGCGCCGACGCCACCGGGCCCACGAGCAGGAAGCACAGCGCCAGCAGCGCCCGCGGCACCAGCCTCACTGGAACTCCATCCGCCAGCGCAGGTCGGCGCCCGCGTTGGCGTTGACCGTGCCCAGCTGGTTGTTGGCGCTCTCGACCAGGGCCTGCACGCCGAGGCCGCCGCGCAGGCGCACGTCGGCGGTGAAGCGGGCGATGGGGTTCTCGCTCGCGGTGGTGGAGCCGCCGAGGCGCAGCCAGTCGAAGACCTGCCGCCCGAGGAAGACCTGCGGCTCGGTGCGGTTGGTGCGCGGGTTGTACGCGCTGCCGATGCGCACGTCGTCGAAGACCGGGAGCACCCGCCCGAGCAGCTGGTCGAGCCCGAGGCCGCGGGTGATGGCCTCGACGGCGAGGGTCTGCGCGGCGTTGATGGCGCCGATGCGCTCCAGCTCCACCCGGGTGAGCCGGAAGAGGAGCATCAGCACGATGTCCTCCCGTGAGAGCGACGGCTCGGCGGAGAGGTCGACGGAGAACTGCTCCGGCGTGCCGTGCGCGTGGAGCCCGACGCGCCACTGGCTGCGCGCGCTGTCGCCGGTGCGCCGCACCTCGGTCTGCGCGGAGATGTCGAAGCGCGCGGCCACCCGGTCGGGGTTGTCGAAGTCGACGACCCCGCGGCGCACCTCGAACTGGTTCTCGTACACCCGCAGCACGCCGCGGGTGATGTGCATGCTGCCGATGATCCCCGGGCGCTGGAGGGTGCCCACGACGCGGAAGGGCCGGGTCTCGTCGAGCCGCAGCTCGGCGTCGACGAGGTTGTTGGCGATGCGCATCGGCGCCGGCGTGCGGAGCTGCACGTCGAGGCGCACGAAGTCGCGCGCGGGGTCGTAGGCCGCCGGGGGCGGGGCGTCCCGGCGCCCCTGGAGGCGCCCGGCGACGTCCGCCGAGAGGGGGATCGGCCGGGTGTAGCGGGCGCGCGTGAGGTCGACGACGCCCTGCAGGAGCGGGAGCTCCTCGCCGCCCTGCCAGCGCAGCCGGGCGTCGACGTTGGCCGCCACCTCGATGCCCTCGTCGGGCGAGAGCGAGAGGTCGCGCACCACGATGGGGACGTCGAGGCGGTCGAGGCGGGTGCCGTCGAAGCGCACCATCGCGGGCGAGTCTGCACGGGTAAACGCGATCTGCCCCTGGCCGTAGCGCGCGCTCGCCCGCCGGAGGATCGCCTCGGTGCCGTCCACCCGGAGGTCGAGCTCGATGTCGCGCAGCGGCGACGCGAGGCCCACCACCCCGACGCTGGCGTCGTGGAGCTCGACGGCGCCGGAGAGCGACGGCCGGGCGGGCGTGCCCCGCGCGCGGAGGTTGAACACCCCGACCCCCCGGCCGAAGGTGAGCTGCGGCACCCGGGCGGCGACCCGGGAGAGGTCGGCGTCGCCCCGGGCGCGCACGTCGAAGCCGCTCACGCTGAAGTCCTGGGTGATGTTGGCCGAGCCCGCGAGCCAGAGCCGGGTGCCGTCGGGCCCCTCGAAGAGCGGCCGCGCGAGGTCGAAGGGGACCTCGGCGACGGAGGACACGCGGCCCTCCCCGGCGGGGCCCTCGTCGCAGCCCACGGCGGCGGGCGGCGCGACCCACGCCACGCCCTCCCGGAAGCACACCGCGAGCGCGGCCCCGGCGCCGAGGCGCAGCGGGAGCCCCCGGGCCTGGACGTCGAGCGCCGAGAGGGTCGCGCGCCCGGTCGCGAGGGCCATCTGGTCGAGGCGGCCGTCGGCGATGGAGAGGTCGAAGCCGGCCACCACGCGCGCGTCGGCGCCGAGCCGCGCGAGCATCGACGGCGGCAGCCACGGGAGCAGGTCGACCGGGGCGCGGGTGGCGATGTGCGTGCGCACCGACGCGCGGCCCCATGCGCGCTCGAAGCTGGGGTGCGTCACGCCGAGGGCATCCCGCCAGCGGGTCGGCTCCCAGGGCACGCGGAGCGTGAGGTCGACGCGCAGCTGGTCGGCGAGGGCGCCGAAGCTCAGGTCGATGCGCCCGATCGGGGGACGCTCGTCGGGGCGCGTGGGCACCGGGCCCTCGGGGAGCTGCGAGACGTGCACCTCGAGGTCGCCGACCGGGCGGTCGAGCAGCACGAGGTCGCGGAAGCGCGCGTCGCCGATGTAGCGCGGGGCGTCCGGCGTGCCCTCGACGGTGACCAGCGCCGACACCCGCCCGCTCGCCGGGAGGTGGCTGGCCCGCGCGAGGTCGAAGGCCCCGACGGGCACGTCGCGAACCTCGGCGACGAAGTGCATTCGGGCGCCGAGGTCCATCGCGCCGCTCGCGCGCAGCGGGGCGCCGCCCTTGGTGCCGGTGAAGTGGTCGAGGTTGACCCGCGCGCCGCGCACCCCGTCCCGGCGGCGCAGCCAGACGTACGACAGGCGCGCGTCGACGTCGGCGATGCGCTCGCCGAAGGCCGTCGCCTCGGCGCGCTCGATGGTCACGTCCGCGGTCATCACCCCGTCGCGGTCGTCGCCGGGCCGACCGAGCACATAGTCCACGGTGGCGTCGACCACGCCGCGCCCGTCGAAGGGCTCGAAGGTCGGGTCGCCGTCGAAATGGAACATGTCGTAGAAGTCCGCGAGCTCCATCGGGTCGGCGTGCATCCGGGCGCCGGCGCGCATCGTGAACTGGCGGAAGTCGAGGTAGGCGTCGTGGATGGTGTACCGCGAGCGCCGGTGGGCGCCGTCCATCCGCACGGCGTCGAGGCGCTCGTCGCGCAGCACCCACTCCGTCCCCGGCGCGGTGGCGAGGTCGCCGAAGGGGAAGGTGTTGAAGGTGAAGCCCTGGATGCGCGCGACGCCGTGCACCCGCGGGTGGTCGAAGTCGTCGCTGAGCGACACCGTCGCCGTGGCCTCGCCCGCGATGGGGATCTCCGCGATGGCGCCGATGTCCGCGAGGTGCATGCGCTCGATGACGAGGCCCTCGATCTTGAGGTCCGTGTCGTGGCCGTCGGAGTCGTCGACGTCGTGCGAGGTGCGCGACCGGATGCGGCGCACCGTGGCGCGCGACTGCCCGAAGGCGACGGTCACGTCGTTCCAGGAGACCGAGACGTCGTCGACCTCCATGCGCAGGCTCACCCGGGCCCGCGGCACGCGCACGATGGGCCGCTGCGGCAGCACGATGAAGTAGTCCTGGAGGATCGCGAAGTCCCGGGTCTCCATCTCCGGGATGTTGGCGACGAGCCTGAGCGGCATGAGCGTGCCGCTGAGCTGCGCGTCGCCGGAGAGGGTCCAGAGCACCTTGGTGCGCGGCGTCACCGTGGCGTCCTTCATGAGCTGGGTGAAGTCCAGGCCCCGGATGGCCAGCGCGCCCTCGATGGGCATCGGCGCGACGAGCCCTACGCTCAGCCGCTCGGAGGTCAGCGTCGCGCCCGCGTAGCCGCCCGAGAACCGGGTCAGCACGACGCGCGCCGGGTCGGCGGACACCCGCGCGCTCACCCGGTCGCCGAGGTTGTACCGGAGCATCTCGCCGGTGGTCTGGTCGGGCGCGTGCAGGCCGAGCCCGAGGGCGGTGAGCGCCGCGGTCGCGCGGAAGTTGCGCTCCGGGCGGGCGAGGTCGGTCACCTCGGCGATCGCGTCGAGGGTCACGGCGCCCTCGAGCTGCGGCGCCCTCGGGATGCGCGCGAGGACGTCCTCGAGGTGCACCTCCACCCGGGCGTCGACGCTGAGCGAGCGGGCGCCCGGATCGAAGCGCGCCTGACGCACCCGCACCGCCGTTCGGCCCGCGCGCACCTGCGCCGAGGCCACGTACACCACGCCGGTGTGCAGGTCGGCCGTGAGGCGCGCCTCGACCCGTGGGATGGGCCCCTCGAAGTAGGTCGAGCGCCCGACGGAGTCCACCGCGAGCAGGCCCACCGACCAACGCGAGCGGCCCAGGTTGAGCAGGTCGAGGTCGACCGAGCCGAGGGTGAACTCCCCCGCGTCGGGGTGGCGCACCCGCACGCGCACGTCGCTCATGGCCACGTCGCGCAGGGGGATCTCACCGCCCCCGCCGCCGCCGCTGCTGCGGGTCACCGGGCCGCAGCGCAGGGCCACGGCGCCGCCGGGGAGGCGCTCGAAGTCGAGGTCTACGGCGCCGCGGTCGACGACGACCCGGGAGAGGCGCACGTCCCCGCGGAGCAGGTCGCCGAGGGAGGGGATCACCTCCAGGGACTCGACGCTGACGAGGACGCCGCACCCGGCCACGGGCCGGCGCGCCCGGATGTCCCGGATGCGCACGGCGACGGCGGTGGGCGAGAACGTGACGCTGCCGTAGGTGAGCTCGAGCCCCGTCGCGGCGAATACCTGGTCGTGTATCTCCCGGGCGACCCGCCGGGCGAAGCGGTCGCTGCGGACGACCAGCGTCGCGACGGCGATCACCGCCAGCACGAGCGCCGAGAACCACCCGAACCGCGGCCGGAACCTCTTCTTCTGTGGTGTGCTCTGCTCGTCGGACATCGTTCGCGGGGACGACCTACCTACCCGATGTCACCGGCCGTCGCGAGTCGCGCGCGTCGGAGCGATTTGCCGCGGGACCTTCAGGCCGATACAGTCTCCGTTGATCCTCCATGACACGGCCCGGAGACATCCTCGGCGACCGCTGGGTGCTGCTCGAGAAGATCGACGCAGGCGCCATGGGCGAGGTGTTTCGCGCGGAGCACCAGGTGCTGGGGCACGCGGTGGCGGTGAAGGTGCTGCTGCCCGAGATGACCCGTGACCAGGGGGCCATCGACCGATTCCTTCGCGAGGCGCGCATCGCGGCGAAGCTGCGGCACCCCAACGTGGTGCGCGTCGAGGACTACGGCGTCTCGAGCGACGGCCGCCCCTACCTCGTGATGGAACTCCTCCGCGGCGAGTCCCTCGCGCGCCTCCTCGCGCGCACCCCCCGGCTGCGCCCGAGCGTCGCCCTGGCCCTGGTGCAGCAGATCGCCGACGCCCTCGACACCGCCCACGCCGCGGGCATCGTGCACCGCGACCTCAAGCCCGAGAACATCTTCCTCTCGGGCCCGGCCGAGGCCCTCAAGCTCAAGGTGCTCGACTTCGGCGTCGCGAAGTTCACCGACGCGCTCGCCGCCGGCGGCGGCGCCACCGCGAGCAACACCCTCGTCGGCACGCCGCGGTACATGTCCCCCGAGCAGGCCCGCGCCTCCCGCACCCTCGACGGGCGCAGCGACCTCTGGGCGCTCGGCATCCTGGCGTACGAGATGCTCACCGGCCGGCACCCCTTCGAGGGCGAGGCGATCGCAGAGCTCCTGGTGGCGATCCTCACGCACCCCATCGCGCCGCCCTCGGCACTGCGCCCCGCGCTGCCCGTCGCCATCGACGGGTGGTGCGCCCGGGCCCTCGCCCGCAACCGCGCCGACCGCTTTCCCAACGGGCACAGCCTCGCCGACGCCCTCGCCACCGCCCTCGGCGAGAGCACCCTCGACACCTGGACCGACGCGTCCGCGCCCCCGCGCAGCGCCTCGCGCGACGGCCGCGGCACCCTGCGCGTCCGGCGCGACCGCACCGACCCCACCCCGCCCAACCTCGACGTGCTCCCGGCGGCCTCGCTCGCGGGCGCCCCGGTCGACGAGACCCCCCACCGCGGCCTCGCGGCGCTCCCGACGCCCGAGGCCGGCCCGCGCTGGGCGACCTCCTGGTGGGCAGCCATCCCCATCGCCTTCGCGGCCGCGCTCGGGCTGATCGTCGTCAGCCGCCTCGCGACCACCGGGCCCGCCGCGACCGCGCGCCACACGGCCACCGTGATCACCTCGACCGTCAGCCCTCCTCCCCCGGTGACCCCGCCCCCCGCCGAGGTCGCTGCCCCGTCGCCGCTGCCGCCGTCGCCGTCGCCGTCGGCGCCGCCCGTCGCTGCGACTGCGGCCCATGCGCCGCTCGTCCTCTCGCCCGCACCACCTGCGGCACGGAGGCACCCACGGCCCCGAAGCGCGCGACGCTCGCGGCAACACACGACGCCCCCGGAGCATCGGTCCGAGCGACGCACGACAGAGGGCGGCGCGGCGTTGTACGATCCTGACGGCATCTGATCGCTGGTAGGCCCCGGGGGTGTCGGTACCCCGGAGATCGGCGTATAGAGGTTCTGTCGAACGATGCGTCTCTTGCGCCTCACCCTCATGGCAGCGACCTTCGCACCGCTCACCGCGGCCGCGCAGACGCCCCATGCGGACGCCCCGACGCTCTCCGTCGAGGCCCGCGCGCAAGACCTCTACGTGTCGGGGCGCGACCGCTTCCGCGCCGCGGACTTCCCTGGGGCCATCGAAGACTTCCGCCGCTCGCTCGACCTCGTCGACAGCCCCAACACGCGCATGTACCTTGGCCGCGCGCTGCGGCGCCTCGGCCGCCTGCCCGAGGCCTTCGCGACGCTCGACCGCGCCGCCAGCGACGCCGACCGGCGCGCGGTCACCGAGCCCCGCTATGCCGCCACCCGCGAGAGCGCGCGCGCCGAGGCGGGAGAGCTGCGCGGCGACATCGCGCTGCTGACCATCCACGTAGCCGGTCTCCCACCAGGCGCCGCCGTCCGGGCCGCCGGGTCCGAGGTGCCCGCGACGGCCATCGGGTACCCGATGCCCTTCGCGCCGGGCGAGGTCGTCGTGGAGTTCGACGCCCCGGGGTACGCCCCGGCGCGACAGATCCTGATCCTCACGGCTGGCGGTGACGCCGCCGTCGAGCTCACCCCGCGGGTCGACGCGTCCCTCGCGGCGACACCTGGGAGCGCCCGTCTGCGCCCCACCCAGGCCGACGGCACGGCGCTCCGGCTGCGGCCGACAGACCCCGCGCCGGCCCGCCCGTGGGCGACCACGCGGGTGCTCGGGGTCACCGCGCTCTCGGCGGGCGTGGCCACGGTGATCACTGGGGTGGTCTTCGGCGCGCTGGCATGGTCCGACTACGAGACCCTCAGCGCGCAGGAGGCGGGCAGCCGTGACCCGGCGCGCACGGTGCGCGGCGAGTTCCACCGCGACCTCGCCAACGTCCTCATCGCGAGCGGGTCGGTGCTCGGCGTCACCGGCCTGGTGCTCTTCTGGCTGGGCAGCCGCGCCAGCACCGACGCGCAGCGCCCGCCGTTGCAGGTCGACGTCGGCTTCAACGCGGCGGGGCCCACCTTCGGCCTCCGGGGCACCCTGTGACCCGCGCGTCGCTCCCGCTGCTCGCGGCGCTTGCGTGCACCAGCAGCTGCGTCCTCGACTTCAACGAGTTCCGGGTGCCCGTGGGGGCGCCCGACACCGGCGCGGGCTTCGACGCGGGCTTCGACGCGGGCTTCGACGCGGGCGCGCCTGTCAGCGACCACCCCGACGCCGGGCCCGACATCGTTGTCGTCGACGCGCCCCCCAACGCCGACGTCGGAGACCCGCGCTGCACGGCGCCGGTCAACCCGATGATCCGCGTCGCGCACATGGCCGTAGGCCTCGGCCCCGTCGACCTGTGCATGCGCCGCCAGGGCGCCGACACGCCGTACGCGCCGGTCCCTCCAAACGACTGGCCCTCCGGCGGGGCGACGTACGCGATGGTGACGCAGCACGCGGCCCTCGACAGCCGCGGCGTCACCGACCGCGACCGCTGGCAGTTTGCGCTCGTCGCGCACGGCGTGGACTGCGCCACCGCGGCGACGCCGGGCGCCGCGGTCGCTTCCCTCACGGTCAACATCGACCCGCAGAGCCAGTCGACCCTGCTGTTCACGAGCGAGCTCGGCGGCGACGGGCGGGTCATCGGGCTCCTCGGACTCCTCAGCGACCAGACCTGCACCACGTGCCCCACCAGCACCCTCGACGTGCGGGCCGTCCACGCGGCGTTCGGCGCCTCCGCCGAGCGGGTGAGCCTCTCCATCAACTACAGCCTTCCGCCGTCGAGCCCGGTGCCCTTCGTCAACGTGCTCTTCGCCAACAACATCCCCTATGGACAGACCGCCCCGGTCGGGGGCGCCGGCTACGACTGCGACACCGCGTGGCGCGGCGCGGCCGACCTGCCCGCGACCTACACCGTGCAGCTCGCCGCCCAGGCGGTCTCCGAAGACGTCCTCGCGCGCAGCGAGCGGGTGACCCTGAAGGGCGACCTGCTGCTCCGGTCGCGCATGGCGACGGTGTTCTTCCTCGGCGGCGACGGCGTGCGCACGCCCGATCCGGAGTTCGTGCTCTGCTACGAAGGCGCCCGCCTCGCAGGCATGACCGTCTGCGATCGCATCCGCGCCACCGCCGTCCCGCGCCCCCTCGCAGGCGACTCCGGCGCCGCCCACGACGCGACCGACGCGGGCGTCGAGCCCGTCGACGCGACCGACGACGACGTCCTGCTCTGATTGCCTACATCCCCCTCGTGGCAGCCGCGCCCCGTATAGGGCAGCGTCGCCATGGCGTTCAAACCAATGACCGGAAAGTCGGACATCGGGCGGGACAGCCATGGCCTCGGCGCCATATGGCACCCGATGCGACCCTACCTCTGCCCGTCGGGGCCTTTGATGGGGCGCGAGGAATCTTCTCAAGTCCACAGCACTGCGCGCCGATAGCGGAGGCAGCAGCCCGTTGGTCCCCGCGAAGGAGCCGAAGCCCATGACCACGACGAGCCCGGTGTCGACCCTGTCCGACGAGCGCCCCGACAACCGGCGCAGCTGTGAGCGCATCGACGCCGAGTTCGAGATCACGGCGCAGAGCGAAAACAACTTCTACCGCGGGCTCTCGGAGAACATCTCCATCGGCGGGCTGTTCTTCGAGACCTACGAGCTGCACCGCCTCGGCGAGGTGCTCACGGTGCGCTTCACCCTGCCCGGGACCCTCGCCCCCATCGAGGCCCAGGTCGAGGTGCGGTGGATTCGCACACACAACCCTACAAGCGATACGCCGCAGGGAATCGGGGTCCAGTTCGTCGTGCTCGACCCCGACTCGCGGCGTGTCATCGAGCGCTTCACCCGCAAGCGCGACCCGCTCTTCTACGACGCCGACTGATGCAGCTGTTCCAGCGAGACCGGGTCTGTCACGAACATGACAGGCGCCTCGACTCCCAATACCCACAATTTCAAGGCACTTCGATATCGGTTGGCGGGGATTTTAAGACAGATTAATGACATCGGGCGGCGTGTCCGCACGGCGCCTCATCCACGGCCTCACCGGCCTGCGACGCCGCGGTTCTGCCTCCACTGCACGACATCTGCTGCGGAATGGGTGTGCTCTCCGATACCATCGAGCGGGCGACAGCTCATGGCATCGATCTTCCATAGAGGTCAGGCATCGGGGTCATCGCCCTCCGCCCTCACGGGTGCTGAGCGTAGAGCGATCGACCCACGAGCAAGACAACCTCACCGGTCGATCATCAAATGGAGCGCGCCGTGTTGCAGCATCAGCCGACCCTTCCTCCCCCGCCGATGTCTCCCGCCCGCGCCCGGCTCACCGATGAGCTCGCCCGTCGCTACCTCGTTCGGGTCATCGCACACGCCAAGCGCCTCGCGCGGCGGCTGCCTCCGCACATCGCCCTCAACGACCTGATCAGCGCCGGGCTCCTGGGCGTGGTGGAGGGCTTCCTGCGCTTCGACCCCGACCGCTCCGAGACCCTCGACGCCTACCTCGATCATCGCATCCGCGGCGCGCTGCTCGATGAGCTCCGCCGGGCCGACCCGCTCACCCGGGCGCAACGGGGCTTCGCCCGGCAGCTCGGTCGCGCCTCTCGCGCCGCCGCCAACGAGCCCGGCGGCGTCTGCGACGAGTCGCTCGCGAAGGCCCTCGGGCTCAGCCTCACCGAGCTCCGCACCCGGGTGTCGCAGGTGAACGTCGCGATGGCCATCCAGGGCACCGGCTGCGCCGACCGCGTGGAGGACGACGCCCTCACGCCCGACAACGAGGTGTCCGCGCGGCAGGAGCACAAGCTCCTCTCCAACGCGACCGGGTCGCTCCCCGCCCGCGAGCGCGAGGTGCTCCGGCTCTACTACGACGAAGGCCAGACCTTCCGCGAGATCGGCGGCCACCTCGGGGTCTCCGAGTCGCGCGTCTCCCAGCTCCACTCCCGCGCCATCCAGAACCTCCGCGCCATCCTCTCGCCCTGACCCCCTCCTCGGGGGCCGGGCGCCTCATTCGACATCCCATCGAACAATGCTCGCCATCCCATCGCGGGATGAGCGACGATGCCCCCCCCCTCTGCGCGCCGATCACCTACACCTGCTGCAATGTAGAAAACACCTTGAATTCAAGTGTTTCATTCAAGGGTTATCCCCCCCGGTCGATATTCCTGAATGATCATGGAGCACGGAATCTTCACGAGTCTCCTGAGGGTGGTGGCGGTGGCAGGCGCGATGACGGGCTGCGCCCTCGAGCCGGTCGTCCCCACGGAGTGCCTGCACTGTTCGACCACCAAGGACGAGGGCTCGATCGCCGAGCGCGACCCCAGTGAGACCGCCGCGTGCGCGGCCTTCGGGACGGTGCGGGCCAGCCAGATGCCGACCGCGACGTGGACCGCCGCGGCGAGCGATCGCTGCGACCTCGGGGTGCTCCCCGACCCGACGCGCCAGGCGTCGATCGAGTGGGTGAACTACTACCGCGGCCTGGTGGGCCTCGCGCCGGTGCGCGAAGACCGCGGCGACCGGGCGCCCGCCCAGGCCTGCGCCGTGCTGCTCGAGCGCAACGGGCAGCTCTCGCACACGCCGCCCGCGACCTGGGCCTGCGCCACGCTGATGGGCCGCGAGGCCGCCGGGCGCAGCAACCTCTCGGGCAACCCGGGCTTCCCGATGAGCCCGTGGTACGCGGTGCGCGGCTGGGTCGACGAGGGGCGCGACCTCTCCAACACCCTCGGCCACCGGCGCTGGCTGCTCAGCCCGGAGCTGCGCTCGATGTCGTATGGGCAGACCGGCAGCTTCGCCTGCATGACCCTCGGGCTCGGGGCGCGGGACGCCGCGGCGCCGGCATGGGTCGCCTGGCCGCCCGCGGGCTGGGTCCCGAGCCCGGTGATGAGCACGATCTGGTCGTTCTCGAAGCCCGGGGCGGGCGTGCCGGGGACCCAGGTGCAGGTGCTCCGCGACGGCGTCGCGCTCTCGGTGACCGCGGTGGTGCGCCGGGCGGGATATGGCGACGACACCATCAGCTGGGAGGTGCCTACAGTGTCCGCAGGGAGCGTCTATCGGGTGCGGGTGAGCCTCCCGGGTCAGCCGGCGATCGAGTACGAGGTCAGGCCCACTAGTTGCTCAAGTCGGTGAGCCAACAACCGATCGCGGTGTTGAGAGTGGAGGCGTAGACGTTCATGGGTGAGTTCACGATGTTGCCGACCGGAACCATGGTGTCCAACCGCTACCGGATCCGGAAGGTCCTGGGGAAGGGCGGCATGGGGGCGGTGTACCAGGCCGAGGACACCCAGACCTCGACCAAGGTGGCCCTCAAGACCCTCCGGGTGGACCTCTACGAGCGCGAAGACCTGGTGAAGCGCTTCGAGCGCGAGGCCCGCGCCGCGGCGCGCATCGGCCACCCGAGCATCGTCGGCGTCCACGCGGTGGGCCACGACGACGCGCTGCGCACCCGCTTCATCGTGCAGGAGGAGCTGCGCGGCACCGACGTGGCCGGCTGCCTCAACGAGCTCGGGAGCCTCTCGCCCCTCTCGGCCATCGCCGTGGCGCTGCCCGTGATGGACGCCCTCATCGCCGCCCACGCCGCGGGCATCGTGCACCGGGACATCAAGCCCGAGAACGTCTTCCTCCATGAAATGGACGACGGCACCATCGTGCCCAAGGTCATCGATTTCGGCATCGCCAAGGTCATCGACGTGCTCGATCGCATGGAGCGCACCGCCACGGGGATGGTCTTCGGCACCCCCTGGTACATGTCGCCCGAGCAGGCCCTCGGCGACAGCTCCATCGACGCTCGCACCGACGTGTGGAGCGTCGGCGCGATGATCTACGAGATGGTCTGCGGCACGCTGCCCTTCGGCGGAACCAACCCCAACGCCGTGATGGCGCAGATCATCTTCGGCCGCCCGACGCCGTTGCAGCACCACTGGCCCGACGTCCCCGCCGACCTCCAGGAGGTGATCCACAAGGCCATCGAGCGAGACCTCCACAAGCGCTACGCCACGATGCAGGAGTTCCACGACGCGCTGATCGGGTGCGCCCTCTGGCGCGACGTCACGCCGGAGATCGCCCAGGGCTTCCTCCCCCGGCCGAGCTCCTTCGAGGGCATCAGCGACATCCTCCCGGCGGAGTTCATGGACGACCCGGCGGATCGCAGCCGCTCGCGGCAGCCGTCGCGGCCTAGCGCCGAGGCCCGCCGGCGGCGCGAGTCCGAGCCCTTCGACCCGCGGCCCGTGGTGTTCACCGCGAACCCGGAGCCCATCCCGACGTCCGCCGGGCGCCTCGCCGAGCCCGGGTCCCGCAGCGTGAAGCTCTCCCTCGACGAGGAGCGCATCCCGACCCGGCCGATGCCGGCCGACCGCGCGCTCGCCGCCCTCCCCGCGTGCGCCGAGGCCGAGATCGGCACCGAGCTCCCGCTGTCGGTGCCCCCCATGCGCGCCCCGCTGCTCCCGGGCGACCTGCCCAGCCACACGAGCCAGCGGCGCCAGCGGGTGGAGTTCGACACCCTGCGCCCGTCCAGCTGGGGCCGCGGCCGGCCGTCGCGCCTCGTGTCGGGCGTCGGCGTGGCGCTCACGCTCTTCTGCGGCGCCGTCCTGGCCGTCGGGTTGGTGCACTGGATCCAACGGCCGCAGCCGGCGATGCTCGCCGCGTCGGCCTCGTCGTACGCGGTCCCCGCGGCGCTGGGCGTCGAGGCGCGCCCCCAGCCGGCCGAGCAGGAGCTCCCGCGCGCGATCCCCGAAGTGCGCGCCCCCGAGCGGGACCGCACGATCGTCAGCACGCAACGGTAGCCCCCGCCCTATCCTTCCGGCGGTGCTGACCGTTCCCTGGAGGGAGCCATGAACAACCCGAAGGTCGGCGATCACATCGACGATCGCTACGAGCTGAAGCGCCACCTGGGCGAGAGCGAGGTGTGCACCCTGTTCGAAGCAGTGCACCGGTACACGGGCCGGCGCGTCGTGATGAAGCTCCTCCGGGGCTCGGACGGGAACCCGGACGAGACCGAGGCGATGCTCCTCCGTGACGCCTTCGCGCTCGGCCGCATCCGCCACCCGTACCTCGTCGAGCTCCTCGACGCCGGCATCTCCCACTCCGTTCCGTACGTCGTCACGGCCCTCCTCGAGGGCCGCTCGCTCGAGGGGCTGCTCGCCGCCCGCGGCACCCTCACCCCCGAGGAGACCGCCACCATCGGGCGGCAGATCGCGCTCGCCCTCGAGGCGCTCCACCGCAACGGGCTCCTGCACGGCGACGTGAGCCCGGCCAACGTGTGGATCGTCCGCTCGCCCCTGGGCGAGGAGCAGGTCGTCCTGCGCAACCTCCAGATGACCTACGAGCCGCGGAAGGCGGTGCCGCTGGAGGGCCCGCGGCGGCGCTCCGGGTCCTTCGCGTACAGGGCCCCGGAGTCCAACCACAACGGCCGCGTGGTCGACCCGCGCTCCGACCTCTTCAGCCTCGGCGTGCTGCTCTTCGAGTGCCTCGTCGGGCGGCCGCCGCAGGGCCTCGCGAGCGAGCGCAGCGACGGCGAGTTTCCCTCGCTGCGGGTGCTGCGCCCCGAGCTCCCCGGCGCCCTCACCTTCGCCGTCGAGCGCTGCCTCCGCTCCTCGACCAGCGAGCGCTTCTCGTGCGCCCGCGACCTCGTCGGCAGCCTCGAGGCCACGCACATCGCCTTCTCCGTGACGCGCTTCCTCTCCGGCAGCTCGGCGCAGGGCCTGCGCGCCATCACGCCGCTGCTCGAGGCGCCCGCCCGGCGCCCGCCGCCGCCGCCGGTGCGCCCGCCCCCGGTGACCCCGCTGCCGGGCGCCAACCCGCTGCCGGGCACCAATCCCCAGCCCGTCGTCGCGCCGCCGGCCCTCGTCGCCGAGCAGCCCAGCGGGGTGTCCCGCCGCAAGGTCGCCCGCGCGGCCTACGCCACCCCCGTGCGGATCATCGGGCACCACGGGGTGATGGAGGGCCGCATCGAGGACATCTCCACCCGCGGCGTGCTCGTCATCTCGGCCAAGGCCCTGGAGATCGGGGTGGTCGTACAGATGAGCTTCGCGCTCCCGGGCAACGGCGTCATCGTGCAGACCAACGCCGTGCTTCGGTGGGTGCGCATCGCCCCGGCGTCGCAGCGCGCGGCGCTGGGCTTCGAGTTCCAGGTGCCGCCGCTCGCGCTGCGTAACGCCGTAGAGATCTACGTGGCGCAGCGCGAGAGCCAGAGCGACATCAACGACATCGGCCCCGCGCGCTGAACTCGACCGTAGCGCCGGGCAACCCAACAAATCCCGTCCGCAGACTCAACCGTGCCGTCGTCGGACCGATACTGGTCTTGAGAGGAGCGTGACCATGATTCGTCCCCGACGCCCTACCGGCGAGGCCCAGCGCCCCGTCCCCTTCCGCAGCGAGGCCCTCATCGAGGGCGCGACGAGGGTCGAGCACCTGAGCGCCCTGCACGACCTCGGGCGCGCCCTGGAGCGGGAGATCCAGAGCTTCGAGGCCGCGAGCATCGACCCCCTCACCGGGCTCACCAACCGCTCCGGGCTGATGGCCCTCGGCGAGGAGATGCTGAGCATCTCGCGCGCGGCCGACGAGGGCGCGGCCGTCCTCTTCGTCGACCTCGCGGGCACCAGGCCCATCAACGACCGCTTCGGTCACGCCGCCGGCGACCGGGCGCTGCGCGACCTCGCGCGAATCCTCGAGTCGACCTTCCGCGCGAGCGACCTCGTGGCGCGCGTCGGCGACAACAAGTTCTGCGTCGTGATGACGCCCTACGCCGACGCGGGCGAGGACTTCGTGGTGACCGGCCGCGTGCAGCGCGCCGTCGACGCATACAACGACTCCGCGGGCGTCCCGTGGACGCTCGACGTCAACATCGGCGGGGTGCGCTGCACGCCCGGCGTGCGCCTCGAGCACCTGCTCTCCCTCGCCGACGCGCGCATGGACGAGGCGCGCTACAACCGTCGAGCCTGGCGCCACTGACGACCTGGTGGGCCGTGCGGTCGCCACGCCCCGCTTTGCGGCGCTCCCCGAGATGGTTTAAGCACCGATGACGCGAGGAGAGCGCTGGATGCACCGTTCATCGAATGTTCCGTGGTTGCTTGGATTGATGGGTGGCTTCGCCGTGGCGTGCAGCGACAGCGCGCCCACCGTGGCGGGCGACGCCGGCGTCACCGCCGACACCCCCGTGGTCGTCGACGCGGGCCCCATGGGGCTGCCCGTGCTGGGTCGCGGCACCCACCGCGAAGACGCCGTGCAGGTGCGGGTCATCGCGACGGGTGAGCACACGCTCGCCACGCCGCGCGACGTGGCCTTCAACCCCGAGTCGCCGCGCGAGATGTGGGTCGCCAACTTCGGCGACAGCTCCATGACCATCTTCCGCAACGCCGGCGCCGATAACCAGGACTTCGACAACCGCGCGGGCCCTCAGCACACGCACTTCATGTCCCACGTGTCGTGCCTCGCCTTCGGCGCGCCGGGCATGCTCGCCACCGCCCACGAGGAAGACGACTTCACCCAGGGCCCGCCGCCCCGCGGCTCACCCGTCGACTTCATGGGCCCCACGCTCTGGCTCTCCGGGTACGACGAGTTCGACGGCGGGCACATCTCGCACATCGACATGCTGCACAACAGCCCCAACGCGCAGGGCATCGCGTGGGAGGACGCCAACATCTACTGGGTCGTCGACGGCTACCACCGCTCGCTCACCCGCTACGACTTCCGCACGCCGCACGAGCCCGGCGGGGCCGACCACTCGGGCGCCATCGTGCAGCGCTTCGCCGAAGGCGAGATCAGCTACGTCGAGGGCGTGTCGGGTCACATCGAGTTCGACCGCGAGTCGCGCCGCGTGTACTTCGCCGACCCGGGCAACCACCGCATCGGCACCCTCGACCCCGCCGAGGGCCGCATGACCACGACCATCAGCCCCAACTACGACGGCGCCACGCAGCGCCGCATGATGGGCGCGAGCACCACCACGCTGCTCGACGGCGCCACGGTCGGCATGATGGCCCCCTCGGGCATCGCCCTCCACGACGGCCGGCTGTACGTGAGCGACAACGCCACCTCGCGCATCTACGCCGTCAGCCTCCAGGGCGAGGTCATCGACTGGGTCGACCTTTCGGGCACCGTGCCCGCTGGCGGCCTCCAGGGGCTCACCCTCGACGCCGAGGGCCGCATCTACGTGGTCGACTCGGCTGGCGACCGCGTCATCGAGGTCTCCGCGCGCTGACCCGTCCCGAACCCTCTTCCGCAGCGGGGGCGACGGCGCCCCCCGACGCTCCCCCCCCGAACAACGAAACGACGACGCCCCGGAGAGCGCTGGACTAGAAGGTCCAGGCGAGGTCGAGGTTGCGCGCCGTGAAGCCGACGCGCGGCATCAGCGAGGCGTGGCGATCGAAGCGCGAGCCCGACGGCGCGCCCGCGAGGAGCACCACGCCGACCACGGAGGTGATGAGCCCCGCGCCCATGATGCCCACGCTGGTCCAGCGCCAGATGGTGGCGTTGTCGACGTCGACGATGGCGTCATTGCGGGCCTGCTCGATCTGCACGTAGCTCGTCGTCGAGCCGGAGGGGCAGTTGCCCCCGCGGGTGCAGGAGTTGAGCAGCGCCTGGTTGTTGTCGCGGCTGGTCTCCGCGTCGCCCAGGGTCGACTCGTTGGTGAAGAAGAGCGCGGCGCCGCCGCCGATGACCGCGGCCCCGATGCCGAGCACCACGCCGCCCGTGATGAGCGCCCGGCGGCGGCTCGACGAATACGCCTCCCGGTAAGCCGGCGTCGGCAGCAGGAACACCGACAGCGCGTTGTCGCGCCCCGCCGCGAGGTCGACCTCGCGCTCGTCGGGCAGGAAGTCCGTGCGCTCGACGCGCAGGGTGTGGCGCCCCGGCGGGACGAGCGCCGTGCCGTCGCTCGCGATGCGCCGGCCGTCGATCATCGCGACGACGTCGGGCTCGTTGGCCTGGATGGTCACCCGGGCGCCGATGTCCCGGGGCATCGGGTCGGCCCACGCGAGGTCGGCGCGCACGCGGGCGCCCGCGCCGACGGAGTTCACGTCGGTCTCGTAGGTGGTGTACCCGGGGCGCCGCACGACGACGTGGTGGCTGCCCTCGGGCACCGGGAGCGGCGAGGTG
The DNA here is from genome assembly GCA_030652255.1 of Myxococcales bacterium. Lineage (GTDB taxonomy): Bacteria > Myxococcota_A > Polyangia > Polyangiales > SCUS01. The sequence continues at coordinate 187,500 of JAUSAZ010000012.1, forward strand.
ATGGGCGTGGTGGCGAGGGGTCGGCCGTCGACGAGCACCTCGGCGCCCGGGACGTTGCACTCCACGGCCATGAACGCGCGCTCGGGCACGAGGGCTTCGGAGATGACGATGGTGCTCCCGCCCGCGACGTCGAACTCCGCCTCGCGGGGCTGGTAGTGCGGCGCGGCGAGGGAGACGCGGTGTCGGCCGGCGGGGACGCGGATCTCGAGGTTGCCCGAGGAGGGCGGGCGCTGGAGGCCGTCGATGCGCACGTCGAGCCCGGCGGCCTCGATGCGGATCACGATGGTGCCGATGCGGGAGCGCAGGCGGCCGAGGGCGGCGTCGACGTCGGCGCGGCGCTGGGCCACGGCGGCGGCGGGGGCGCGGCGCTCGTAGTCGAGCATGGCGTCGAGGGCCTCGACGAAGTGCCCGGTGAGCTCGTGCGTCGCGCTGATGTTGAAGAGCACCGCGGGGTTGCGGGTGAGCTCGTACGCCCGCTGGAACTCCGCCATCGCGGCGTCGTAGTTGCGCTCCTCGAAGAGGTCGATGCCGCGCTGGTAGCGTTCCCTCGCCTCGGCGACGGCGGCCGGCGGCGGCTGCTGCGCGAGCGCGGTGGCGGGGCCGAGGGCGAGGCAGAGCACGATGGCGGTTCGGTGCAGTCGCATGGGGGTGCCGGATCTACTCGAAAGGGTTGTTACGGTCGATCACCGGGTGACGGCGGTCGTGCGAGCGCCCCGACGACGGCGGGGTGGGCGCCAGCGTCGGGAAGGGCGTCGGGGGGGGCGTCGGGGCGGTGCGCACCAGCGCCGGCGGAGGGGCCGCGGGCGCCCCGGCGGGGCCCAGCACGCGGGAGATGCGCGCGTCGGCGCTGGCCACGAGCACGTCGCTCACGTTGGCGTGGCCCGGCGCGCTCAGCCGGAGCTGGTAGCGGCGGCCGTCGCGAGGGCGCAGGAGCTCCGCATGCCCCTGGCCGACCACGGTGCCGTCGAGGGTGATGACGGCGGTGGGCGGGTCGACGTCGATGCGGAAGGTGATGTTGTCGCCGTCGACGCTGGCCCGAGGGGCGGACGGCGCGGCGATGACGGCGGGCGCCGGGGGGCGGTCGGCCCGGGCGCGGCGGTGCGCGAGGAGCGTGGCCGCGAGCACGATCATCCCGACCGCCACGACGCCGATGATCCCGGCGATGAGGGGCAGCGCGCCGTGGGGTCGGGCGCGGGGCGGCGCGGTGGGGGAGACCGCCTCCGGGGCCATGGCGCCGGGGACGCGGGCGAGCGCCGCGCGGCGGGCCTCGTCGGGGCCGGGGGTGCCGTCGGGGCGGGTCTGCTGGTGCATCACCGACGGGGGGGCGCCGGGGCGGGAGACGGCGCCGCGGGTGTGCTGGTCGCGGAAGGGCGCGAGCGCGTCGCGCATCTCGTAGAGCGACGAGAAGCGCTGCGAGGGCTCATAGGCGAGGGCGCGCATCACGACGGCGGCGAGGCCCGGGTCGAGGTCGGGGCGCAGCGCGCGGATGTCCGGCGCGGGGCCCGTCACGATGGCCACAAGCATGGCGGGGTAGGAGTCGGCCTGGTGCGGCACGGACCCAGTGAGGGCCTCGTAGAGGATCGCGCCGAGGGCGTACTGGTCGGCCGCGGGGGTGACGTTCTTCGAGCCGCCGGTGGCCTGCTCCGGGGGCATGTACGCGGGGGTGCCGAGGATCATCCCGGTGGCGGTGAGGCCGACGTCGTCGGTGATGACCCGCTTGGCGATGCCGAAATCGATGAGCTTCGGGGTGACGCCGTCGTCCCCGGGGGTGTGCGAGAGGAAGATGTTCTGGGGCTTCACGTCGCGGTGCACGATGCCGCGGCTGTGCGCGAGGGCGAGCGCGGACATGATGGGGTCGAGCACCCGGATGATGGCCCCGGGGGTGAGCGGCGCGTCGCGCTTGATGCGGGCCCCGAGGGTCTCCCCCTCGAGGAACTCCATCACCATGAAGAGCCGCCCCTGGTCGTTGCCGAAGTCGAGCACCTCCACGATGTTCTTGTGGCGCACCTCGTTGGAGGTGCGGGCCTCCTGGAGGAAGCGCTGCGGCACCGCGGGGTTGGCCAGCGCGATCTCGGGCAGCAGCAGCTTCACCGCCACGGTGCGCTGGATGGTGCGGTGCCGGGCCTCGAAGACCGCCCCGGTGCCGCCGACGCCGAGCACGCGGATGATCTCGTAGCGGCCGCCGATGACGTCGCCCGGCGAGACACCGAGCGGGCGGTCGTTCGCGGCGGGGGATGGCATCATCGGCGGTGAGACTAGCGGATTCGGCGAGGGCGTGTCGCGAGCAACCGCGCCCGGGGCCGCGGGCGGGTCAGAGCCCGGCGTCGAGCCCGCCGCCGGCGTCGGCGGCGCCCGTGTCGGCCGGGGTGGAGGTGCCGGTGTCGGCCACGCTGGACATGCCGCCGTCGCGGAACGAGCAGGTGCCGACGTCGTCGGTGATGACGCAGACGGCGCCCGGGTCGAGGGAGATGGCGACGCAGTCGCGGGACTCGCGGCACTGGGACGAGCAGCGGCCGTCGATGAGGCACACGTAGGGCGGCGTGCACTCGGAGCTGTACACGCAGTACCCGTTGTCGCCGATGGGGAGGCAGGCGCCGACGTTGTTGGACTGCGCGGCGGGCTGGCAGAGCGTGCCAGAGGGGCAGTCGCGGCTGCGGGTCTCCATCGGGGCCGCGAGGTTGCACTGCTGGCGGCAGTATCGGCCGGCGCAGATGAGGTTCTCGGTCTCGTCGCAGTCGGAGTTGAAGACGCACTGGCCGTTGACCGGCTGCTTGCTCTTGCAGGCCGGCGCGAGCGCGCCGAGCAGCGCGAGGACCCACCACGAACGACGAAGCATCGACATTGCCAGCGCACCTCCACCCGGAGCGTGAGAAGGGAGACGAGGGACGAGCGAGGCCACCCGGGTGCTACGCCCGAACTAGAACCCCAAGCGGCCCGGGCGCGCAAGGGCGTGGCGGGGGTATAGGATGCGCGGCGTGTTGACGGTTCGAGCCCGGGTAGCCCTGAGGGCCCTGCTGCTGGCGGCGGTGGTGGTGGCGTCGGGCTTCCTCGCGTGGTGGTCGTGGCGCACCTCGTCGGCGCTCGCGGCGCTGGGCGAGCGCTCGGTCATCGAGAGCACCGTGCTGCTGGTGCGCGAGAAGATCGACCGCGTGGAGGCCACGGTGATCGCGGGCGACAACGCCGTGCTCCACCTGGTGAACCCCGACGACCTCGACATGCTGGCGCAGCGCTGGCCCGACCTTTCGGAGCGCATCTCGCCGACGGTGCGCTCGGTGCTGGTGCTCGACGAGGCGATGCGCCCGCTGCGACTCGTGGCGCACCGCGACGACGACGACCGCTCCGAGCTCGCGGGCTGGGTGACCGGCCGGCTGCGGGCGGAGCTGCACCTCACGAGCGAGCCGCTGGGCGCGCACCGCCACTGGCACGGCGCCGTCGACGGGCGCAGCGTGCTGCTGTCGTACCTCACGCGCGAGACCGCGGGGCGGCGGTACTACGTCGTGCTCGAGGCCGACCTCGACTACATCCGCCGCGAGCTGCTGCCGAAGCTCTTCGACGACCCCCTCGCCCGCGGGCGCTTCAACATCACCGACGAGAACAACCACCTCGTGGTGGGGCGCTCGCTCACGGCGGCGGGGGAGTTCCTGGTGTCGACGCGCTTCCCGACGACGCTCTACAAGTGGCGCCTGGCGGTGGCCCCGCGGCAGGCGCCGGAGCTGGAGGCGCGCGCCCGGCGCCGCGGCGTCGTCGAGGGATCGTACGTGGGCGCTTCACTGCTGGTCATCCTGGCGGGGGTGTCGTTTCTCCTCTTCGCGGCGCGGCAGGAGGAGCAGCTCAACACGCTCAAGAGCGACTTCATCGCGACGGTGTCGCACGAGCTCAAGACCCCGCTCTCGCTCATCCGGATGTTCGGCGAGATGCTCGCGGGGGAGCGCGCGCCGACGCCGGAGAAGCGGGCGCAGTACCTCGAGATCATCGTGCGGGAGAGCGAGCGGCTGAGCGCGCTCATCGAGAACGTGCTGGACTTCGCGCGCCTCGAGCAGGGCCGCGCGGCGTACGAGTTCACCGCGTCGGACCTCGGCGCGGTGGTGCTGCGCGACGCCGAGGCGTTCCGCTTCCGGGCGCACCGCGAGCGCCCCGCGCTGGTGACCGAGATCGCCGACGGGATCGCGCCGGTGCGGCTCGACGCGCGGGCGATGCAGGTGCTGCTCTTCAACCTGCTCGACAACGCGTTCAAGTATGCGGGCGACACCGACGTGGTGGTGGTGCGCGCCCGGCAGGAGGGCGCCCGGGCCATCATCGAGGTGGAAGACCGCGGGCCCGGCATCGACCCGGAGGACGCGCGGAAGATCTTCGAGCGCTTCTACCGCGGGCGCGCCGTGCGCTCCGGGGGGCCGCGGGGGACGGGCATCGGCCTCGCGCTGGTGAAGCACATCGCGCGGGCCCACGGCGGGGACGTCACCGCGCACGCCGCCTCGCCCACGGGGACCATCTTCCGGGTGGCGATCCCGGTGGACGGCTGACCCTCAGCCCGGGGCGGCGTCGTCGCTGACCATCCGGTTGCGGCCCGCGTCCTTGGCCGCGTAGAGCAGGGCGTCGGCCCGCTCGAGCAGGGCCTCCGGCACGGTCATCGCGGTCGTCAGCGAGACCACCCCGAAGGAGGCGGTGATCTGCACCGTGGCCCCGGCGACCTCCCAGCGCGCGGCGCGCACCCGCTCCTGCAGGTCGCGCGCGAGCACCTGCGCGCCGGAGAGCTCGGTCTCCGGCAGCAGGATGGCGAACTCCTCGCCGCCGAGGCGCCCGAGGGACTCCTCCCGGCGCACCCGCGAGAGGATCATCCCCGCCACGTCGCGCAGCACCGTGTCGCCCGCGAGGTGTCCGTGGCTGTCGTTGACCTGCTTGAAATAGTCCAGGTCGATGAGCACCAGGGCCAGCGGCCGCCGGTAGCGTCGCGCGCGGCGAAACTCGCTCTCGAGCCGCTCGCGGAAGGCCGCGTGGGTGAGCGCGCGGGTGAGCCCGTCGGTGATCATCGCCGTGCGGATGGTCGCGAAGTACTGGCCCTCGATGTCGCTCGCGGCGATGTACTTGAAGACCGTCCCGCCGACCTGGATGCGGTCGCCGCTCTCGAGGCGTCGCACCTCCGCCGGGGCGTCGTTGACCAGGGTGCCGTTGGTGCTGTGGTCGTCGACCAGCCACCACTCGCCGTTGCGCTGATCGACGTGGGCGTGCTGGCGCGACACCCGCGGGTGGTCGAGCGTCACCGCGCACCCGTCGGCGCGGCCGATGGTGTAGCGCCCGACCGCCGGGTCGAGCTCGACGCGACGGCACACCTCGCGAAGGTCTGTCGAGTGCACCACCACCAGCGATCCGAGGCGCGGCACCTGCGGCGTCGAGGGGGCGCGTACCCGCGGGAGGTTCGGCTCCGTGTCGCGCAGCCGATCGGCGGTCTCCAGGGGCATGTGCGACCGGCGTGATTTCACCAATGGGGCATCGCTCGCGGGCACCGTAGGCAGACGGTCGGAGGCGCGTCAAACCACCGACACGACCGCGATGCGCCAGCGCTGGCGCCGCGGCGCTCACCTGAGGCATGGTCACGCCGTGAGCGAGCACACCTTCAGCGCCTTCCGAGCCGTGCCCCGCACCGGGGTGATCTACGTGACCACCGAGGCCCAGAAGATGGGCTTCCGCTTCGGCGCCGAGGGCTGGTGCAACCTCGGCCAGGGCCAGCCCGAGACCGGCCCCCTCCCCGGCGCGCCCGCGCGCATCGAGTCGCTGCCCATCGCCCTCGACGACCAGGAGTACGCCCCGGTGCCCGGCCTCTGGGAGCTCCGCGAGGCCGTCGCGGGGATGTACAACGAGCTCTACCGCAAGGGGCTGCCGTCGAAGTACACCGCCGAGAACGTGTCCATCTCGGGCGGCGGTCGGGTGTCGCTGCTGCGCGCCGCGGCCGCCCTCGGGCGCATCAACCTCGGGCACTTCCTCCCGGACTACACCGCGTACGAAGAGCTTCTGGACGTGTTCCGGTTGTTCTCGCCCATCCCGATCCTGCTGGAGGGCGACAAGGGCTACGCGTTTCCGCCGGAGGCCCTCGAGCGCGAGATCGTCGGCCGGGGCCTCGGGGCCATCCTGCTGAGCAACCCGTGCAACCCCACCGGCAAGGTGGTCGGCGGCGACGACCTCGCGCGCTGGGTCGCCCTCTCCCGCGAGAACGACTGCGCCCTCCTCATGGACGAGTTCTACTCGCACTACATCTGGAACCGCCCGGGCGACCCGACCCCAATGGAGAGCGGCGCGCGCTACGTCGAGGACGTCGACCGCGACCCGGTGGTGATCTTCGACGGCCTCACCAAGAACTGGCGCTACCCCGGCTGGCGCATCACCTGGACCGTCGCGCCCCGCGCCATCATCGAAGGGGTCGCGAGCGCCGGGTCCTTCCTCGACGGCGGCGGCTCCAAGCCCATGCAGCGCGCGGCCTGCGCCATCGTGACGGCCGAGCACGCCCGCGCCGAGACCACGGCCATCTCCCGCGCCTTCGGCCGCAAGCGGCAGCTCCTGCTCGACGGGCTGCGCGCCCTCGGCGTCACCCTCGACGTCGAGCCCGAAGGGGGCTTCTACGTGTGGGGCTCGGTGGCGAAGCTCCCGGCGCCGCTCAACACCGGCATGGGCTTCTTCCGCGCCGCCCTGGCCGAGAAGATCATCACCGTCCCGGGAGAGTTCTTCGACGTCAACCCGGGCAAGCGGCGCATCGGGCGCTCGTCGCGCTTCCGCGACCACGTGCGCTTCTCCTTCGGCCCCGAGGAGTCGGTGCTGCACACCGCGCTCGTGCGCCTCGAGCGCATCGTCGCCGCCGCCCGGGGCTAGAACCCTACCGCCGTCGCGGCGACGGGGGGGTCACAGCCGCCAGCTGATGGCCCCCGCCGGCACCAGCGCCCACGTCAGCGCGTCGACGGAGTCGGCGCCCGAGCGACCGCCGACGGACCAGGCCATCCGCAGGTCGAGCTCGATGGCCGCGGACAGCCGGCCGAAGCCCACGCGCAGCCCGAAGGCCGCCGCCGCCTCGACGCGGTGCGCCCCGAGATCGAAGGGCAGCGGCTGGATGGCCAGCGCCTGCACCGTGGCGTCGCTGTGCTGATAGCCCGCGCGCAGCCCGAACCACACGTCGTAGATGTCGCGCCGGGTGATGCCCGCGACCACCGAGGCCTCGCCGCCGTACACGCTCGATCGCTGCACGGCGAAGTCGGGCATGAGGCCGTCGAGCGCGCCCGCGATGAAGGCGAAGCGCCCCGCGAGGCCCGCGCTCAGGGTGAAGTCGCCGTCGTGGATGAACTCCCGCCGCGCGCCGATGCGCACCGTGCGGCCGAGCAGTCCGAGGCTGCCCTCGGCGCGGTGCCCGAGGCCCGCGCGGGCGTTGAAGTAGGGCACGACCCCGGGCGGCGCCATGGCGTAGGCCACCGCCGAGCGGACGATCTGCTCGTTGGTGGCCCCGGCGCGGCGGGCGTCTTCGAGGGTGGCGGTGCCGACCGGTGCGACGAGGGCGCTGCCGAGGTCGAGCTCGACCTTCTCGGGGCGCAGCACCCGGGCGGGCGCGAGGATGGGAGACGCGGTCGCGCAGCCCGCGGTCAGCCCGAAGGCCGCCAGGGCCGCGCGGTGGCGCCAGGTCACTTGCGGAAGCGCGAGGGGTAGTTGTTGGCGGCCGAACGGGTCTTCAGGGTGGCGTCGTCGGGGTGGAGCTTGAGGGCGCGCTCGATGAGCACGTCTTCGCTCTCCGGGTGCTTCGGATCGGGGAGGCAGCACTCCACGGGACACACCGCCTGGCAGGCCTCGTGGTCATAGAAGCCGACACACTCGGTGCACAGCTCGGGGTCGATGACGTAGATCTCGTCGCCCTCGCTGATCGCGTCGTTGGGACACTCGGGCTCGCAGGCGCCGCAGTTGATGCAGTCCGTCGTGATGTACGTGGCCATCGGTTCTCCGTCGCGCGGGGTCAGTCAGGCGCGGCCGCGGGTTTTCTAGTCAACGGCGCCCGGTCAGTCAACCAGCGCGAGCGCCCGCGTGTCGGTCCAATGCCCCAGCTGGCGCCTCAGCCCGCGGTGACCCGCAGCGCGACCCGCTTCTTCGGCTTCGCCTTCACGGGCACCAGCGCGTCTTCGTCCATCACCACCTCGCCCACGAGGTCGTAGTCGGCGCTCTGCGAGATGTCCGCCATCACCATCGATCCGGCGCTCACCTCGGCGCCCGACAGGTACACCACGCCGTCGATGTCCGGCGCCTGCCCCGCGTGGCGGCCCTGGAGCACGAACTCGTGCTCCTCGCTCGCGCCGTCGACCAGCACCTCGACCCGCGTGCCGATGAGCGCCCGGTTGCGCTTGCGGGCGATGGGACGCTGCACGGCCATCAGCTTGCGGTGCCGCGCGGCGCTGTCCTTCGGCTTCACCTTGGCGTCCTGGGTCTCCGCTCCGGTGCCGTCCTCGTCCGAGTAGCGGAACACCCCCACCCGGTCGAACTCCGCCCACTTCACGAAGTCGACGAGCTCGGTGAAGTCCTCGTCCGACTCGCCCGGGTGCCCCACGATGAACGCCGTGCGGAAGGTCACCCCGGGGATCTTCGTGCGCACCGTCTCCACCACCCGCCGCAGCCGTTGCCCCCCGTGGCCGCGCTTCATCCGCCGGAGCATCGCGTCGCTCGCGTGCTGCAAGGGCATGTCCACGTACTTCACCACCTTGGGGTGCGACGCGATGAGCTCCACGAGCTCGTCGGTGAGCGTCTCGGGGTAGAGGTAGTGCAGCCGGATCCAGCGCAGCCCCTCGACCTCGCCCAGGCGCCGCACCAGCCCCGCGAGGTTGGGCTTCTCCTCGCGGTCGCGCCCGTAGGCGATGGTGTCCTGCGACACCAGGTTGAGCTCGAGCACACCCTGCGACGCGAGCCGGGCGGCCTCCTCGACGATGTCGTCGATGCCGCGCGAGCGCTGCTTCCCACGGATCATCGGGATCGCGCAGAACGAGCAGGTGCGGTTGCAGCCCTCGGCGATCTTCAGGTAGGCGCTGTGCCGGCCCTGCGAGAGCACCCGCGGGTCGCTCGCGCGCAGCACGTAGTCCGCGGGGTTGCCCACGAGCATTCGCTCGGCGCCGCCCGCGAGCACCGAGCCCAGCTTGAGCATGTCGCTCGACCCGAGGAAGTGGTCGACCTCGGGCATCTCCTTGGCGAGCTCGTCGGGGTAGCGCTGCGAGAGGCACCCGGCGACCACGAGCTTCTCGCAGTTGCCCTCCTCCTTCATGCGCCCCATCGCGAGGATGGTGTCGACGCTCTCCTCCTTGGCGGGCCCGATGAAGCCGCAGGTGTTGACGACGATGTACTCGGCCTCCTCGGGGGTGGCCGCGAGGTCGCAGCCCGCGCTGTTGGCCACGCCGACCATCACCTCGGTGTCGACGCGGTTCTTCGGACAACCCAGGGAGATGAAATGGATGCGCTTGCGCTCGGTGGCCATCGGAGTTGCGCACTCTCTACGCGCAGCACCCCGGGGGCGGCAAGTCGGGCCCCGATGCGAGGCCCTTCGACAGGTGCGGATCGCCGCGCTATCCCGCTCCGCTTCAGGAAAGGGGAGGTCGACGCCGATGCCACGTCGACCGCAGCCGACGCGCATGAACACGCCCATCGAACTATCGCCCGCGATCATCCCCCCCTTCACCGACCCCGACGCCGCCCGCGTCTGGAACTACTGGTTCGCCGCTCGCACGACCTCGGCCACGGCCCGTCCGGCCGCCGACCCGTACGCCGACGACTACCGCGTCGACCACTCGCTGTGGTTCCACGCGCGACCGGCCGTGGACGAGGAGATCGGCCGGGAGTTCGGGGCGCTCGTCGAGCGCGCGGCGTCGGGTGCGCTCGACGGCTGGAGCGAGACCCCCCGCACCGCCGTGGCCCTGGTGCTGCTGCTCGACCAGTTTCCGCGGCACATGCACCGGGGCACGGCGCGGGCCTACGCCCATGACGAGAAGGCCCTCGGCGTGGCGCGCTCGGCCCTCTCCCGCGGCTTCACCCGGCACCTCGCGCCGGCCGAGTCGCTGTTCCTGTTCATGGCGCTGGCGCACTCGGAGGCCGCGGCCGATGCGCGCGAGGCCCTCGCGGGCGTGAGTGAGCTCATCACCCGCTGCACCCACAAGCAGCAGCGCACCGCGAAGTCGTGGCGCGTCGCCGTGCTCAAGCACCTCCACGTGCTCGAGCGCTTCGGCCGTGACCCGCACCGCAACGCCCCCATCGGCCGCGAGAGCACCGCCGCGGAGGAACTCTTCCTCGCCCACCCCGAGTTCACGGCGGTGTTCGCGGGGTCGCGCGCGCCGTCCGACCGTCGCCCCGCCCCGGTCGCGACCGCGGCCCCGGCGCCCGCGCGGCGGCTGAAGATCCTCGCGCTCCACGGGATGCGGCAGAGCGGCGCGGGCTTCCGGGCGGGCACCCGCAAGCTGCGCAACGCCCTCGCCGACGTGGCGGAGTTCACCTTCGTGACGTCGCCGCGGCCGTACCGCCCCGCGGGCGCGTCGCACGAGGCGCTCGACGGCCTGCCCGACGACCCGAAGCAGCAGGCCTGGTGGCACCCCACCGAAGACAACCTCACCTACGAGGGCTTCGACGACGCCGTCGCCTTCCTGGAGGGCGTGTTTCGCAAGCACGGTCCCTTCGACGGCGTGCTGGGCTTCTCGCAGGGCGGCACGCTCGCCGCCGTGCTCGCCGCGATGCAGCCGCACCCCACCATCGCGTTCAGCTTCGTGATCTGCGTCGGGGCCTTTCCCTCCCGCGCGCTCGCCCACGCCGGGCTCGTGAAGCCCGGCTCCGTCGCCGTCCCTTCGGCCCACGTGTACGGCGAGAACGACGCCCTCGTCGCGCCCGCCCGCTCGGTGCAGCTCTTCGAGGTCTTCGATCCCGCCAGCTCGGTGCTGCTGAAGCATGGCGGCGGGCACTTCTCGCCCACCGCCTGGCCCCTCGAAGGGCTGCGCGCCTTCGTCGAGCCCTTCGTCGACCGCAGCGCCGCGCCCGAGGTCTCGGAGGCGCCCGGTGGCCCCGCGTCCGACGGCGACGCGATGTACCAGGTCGCCTGCGACGCGCTCGCGGCCCGAGCCCTCGACGTCCCAGCGCTCCAGAGCGTCTTCGAGGAGATGGCGGCGCAGGAGCACTGGCGCGAGCTCGCCGCCGTGGCCGAGCGGGCCCACGCGCGCCGCACCGACGCCGACCGGGAGCGCCCCGAGACCTCCGCGCTGGTCGCCGTGCACGAGGAGATCGTGGGGGTGTTCGCGCGCCAGCTCCTGCGCGACCTCGGCGCCATCGCGGCGTGGCCCGAGCGCTTGCCCGAGCTCGACCGGCTCTTCCTCGGGGCACATCCCCCCCGGGCGAGCGCGGACGGCAACGGGCTGCCCTCGCAGTGCGCCCGCTTCGCGCCGCGGGTGGGCACGCGCGCCGACAAGGTGTGCCGCCTCGCCCGCGACGTGGCGCGCGAGCTCTTCCCCCTGGACGACATGGCCGTGGCCATCGCGGCGATGGAGGCCCTGCGCCCCGAGCGCCCGGCGCCGCCGACGGAGCACGCCCGCCGCGCGGCGGTGCAGTCCCTCCCCCTCGACGCGCAGGCGCGCAACCTCTCGTACCAGCGCTACGGGCAGGCGCTCTCGCTGCTGCGCAACGCCCTGCGCGCGATGGACCCGGACAACGCCGCGGCGCAGCTCAGCGCCGTCCGCCGCGCGCGGGCCATCACCGCGGAGCTCATCGAGCGGCGGCGCGCCGAGCCCATCTCGCATCACATATCCGAGCCCGCGCCGGAGCCCGTGGTGCCGTGCTCGCTCGCCGACCTCGACCCGCTGCTGGCGCACCTCGAAGCCGACGCGCCGGTCGAGGTGCAGACGGCGTTCAGCAAGGGCACGCTCACCACCGACGGCCGCCTCGACCTGTGCAAGCAGGTGGTCGGCCCCGACGGCATCCGCCCCCTGCTCGGCGCGATGATGCGCTCGCACCGGGTGAAGCGGCTGCTGCTGGGCAACAACATCGTCGGCGACGGCGGCGCGGAGGCCATCGCGGGCTTCATCCGCGAGCGCACCGACTCGCCCCTGGAGTGCTGGTACATCGCCGGCAACCACATCGGCCCGGCGGGCATCGCGCACGTGTGCGACGCCCTCGCGCACGACACCCGGGTCACCTCGCTCTGGCTGAAGCGCAACCCGCTCAAGCCTGCGGGGATGGTCCCGCTGGCGGCGATGCTGCGCGCCAACCGCACCATCGAGGTGCTCGACGTGGTCAACTGCGGGCTGCTCGACGAGGGCCTCGCGACGCTGCTCGGCGCCCTGCGCGGCCCGGGCGCCAACAAGACCCTCAAGCACCTCTACCTCGGCACCAACGGGGTCACCGAGGCCTCCGCGCCGCTGCTCGCAGACTTCGTGGCCAACGACTGCGCGCTCGACTCGCTGTACCTGTCGTGCAACCGCCTCGGCGACGAGGGGACCGAGGTGCTCGCGCGCGGGCTCGCGAGCAACACCACCCTGCGGCGGGTGTCGCTGGCGTCCAACCGGGTGGGGCCGAGGGGCGCCGCGGCGCTGGCGAAGGCGCTCGTGGGTCACCCCTCCATCGCGCTGCTCGACCTCGGGTTCACCAAGGCCACTGTGGCCGTCGGGGAGCTGGGCAACCTCGCGGGGGACGAAGGGGCGCGGGCGCTCGCGGAGATGCTCACGGGCAACACCGCGCTGCGCTCGCTCGACCTGCTGCACAACCACATCTCGCAGGCCGGCGTGAACCACCTGCGCGAGGCGCTGAAGGTCAACCGCACCCTCACCTCGCTCCAGCTCACGCAGTTCGGCAAGGTGCAGAGCGGCGTCGGCCGCGAGGAGATCCGCGCGGCGCTGGAGCGCAACCGCGCGCTGGTGCCGGCCGACCAGGCCGAGGCCGTCGCGAAGCTGGAGATGCCCGACCACGTCGGCGACATCTACAGCGTGTACCGGACCCACTCCTGAACCGGTGCCCGGTCACCCCCCGGTCATCATGGCCGTGTAGCGCCGCTGCATCTCTTCGTTGGTGACCTTCTCGATGGAGTGGCCGAAGTTCCACTCGTGGCCGAAGGGGTCGCGGATGGTGCCGGAGCGCTCGCCGTAGAAGTGGTCCTGCGGGGGGCGCACCAGGGTGGCGCCGGCGGCGACCGCGCGGGCGATGGCAGCGTCGCAGTCGTCGACGTGCACGTGCATCGTGAGCGTGGTGCCGCCCACCGATGCGGGCCCCAGGATGCCCATCTCCGGGAACTCCTCGGACAGCATGAACTCGTGGCCGTCGAGCAGCAGCTCGGCGTGCCCGATGCGCCCGCCCGGCTCGGTGAGCCGCATCTTCTCCACGGCCCCGAACGCCTCGACATAGAACGCGATCGCCTGCGCGGCGCCCTTCACCCGCAAGTAGGCAAACATCTCGTGGACCTTCATCGCTGAGCTCCTCTCGTCTGCGGTCACCCTCGCCCGCCCGCGCGCCCCCCGTCTTGAACATTCTTGACCAGCACGTGCCTCGGCTCCGAGGGAGCCGCCGCGCGCCAGCGCCCCGGGGTGATCCCCGCCATCGCCCGGAACTCCCGCGTCAGGTGGGCCTGGTCGCTGTATCCCGCCGCGTGGGCGACCTCCGTCCAGGGCGTTTCCGCCGGCTGCGCCAGCGCGCGCGACAGCCGCTGCACCCTCCCCCAGCGCTTCGGCGTGAGGCCCACCGCGCGGAGGAAGAGCGCGTTGAAGGCCCGGTGGCTGTAGCCCGTCGCCCCGACCACCGCGGCGACGGGGTCCCCGTGGCGGAGGCGCTCGAGCGCGTAGCCCACGGCGGGGTGCACGCCGCCCCCACGGTGGAGCCGCGACGTGAGCAGGCGCTCGAACTCGTCGAGCTGATCGGCGGGCGTCGCGGCCGCGCGCACCCGGTCGCGGAGTTCGCGCGTGAAGGCCCCCCAGAGCGCATCGAGGCGGGTGTGGCGCCCGGCGAGCGCGTCGGCGGGGACGCCGAAGAGAAGCTCCGCGGCGCCCGGCCACAGCGATGCGCCCACCGCGCGCGTGGGCCGCGACATGTCGCGCACGTAGGCCGTGGTCCGCGCGCCGCCGACCACGGCGCAGCCGAGCTCGCGCCCCGTGGGGTCGTCGAGGGAGTCGTACACGACGAGGGGCGTGTCGCTCAGGCGTACGACGACGTGCATCGCCCCGGTGGGCAGCACGATCTCGCGCGGGCCGAGCGCGGGCGCGTCGCTGAGCCACAGGGTCTCGACGAAGGGGCGCAGCGGCGCCGCGGGCGCCCGGCGTAGCATCACGGCGCGCGGGGGGCCGGGGCGGTCGTACGCCACGCGACGCGGAGCGCGAGGTAGAGCGCGGAGAGCCCGACGAGGGCGATGAGGGCGCCCCACACGGGGATGATCGAGCCCATCTCGGCGACGACGGCGGCGATGTCCGAGGGCTGCTCGCGGCCGTTGACGGTGGCGGTGGCGGTGAAGAGGTAGTCGATGCGCGCGATCGTATCGAGACCCAGCAGGAGCCCGACGAACTGCGCGAACACCAGGCGCTCCCGGGGGCTGCCCCAGAGCGCGAAGCCCGCGACGAGGGCGGCGACGAGGGGCATCGCGATCCACCCCGCGAGGGTGCGGACCCAGAGCGCGAGCGAGAGCACCAGCGCCGCCGCGAGGGCGAGGAGCACCACGCGCGAGCGTCGGGAGCCGCGGGCCAGCACCAGGATGGACGCGCCCACGAGGGGCGGCGCGAGCAGTCCGCCGATGGCCACGAGCGCGCTGGCGACGCCGCGCGGGGCCGTCATGTGGGCGAGGCCCGAGGCGTCGCGGAAGATGTCGAGGGAGAGGAAGGTGCCGCCGACGAGCAGCGCGGTGACCCCGTGGCCCATCTCGTGGACCCACGTGCCGAGCAGGGTGAAGGGGTACAGGATCGTCCCCCCGAAGGGCACGACGTGCCGCACCGCCAGCACGACGAGCGCGGCCACCACCAGCGCGCGCCGCACGCTCGGGGCCTGATCGTCGGGGCCGGAGTCGGGCGCGCGGGCCATTGGGTGTCTAGCGCCCGCTCACTCCCGGAAGTTGTTGTACTGCGCCTCGAAGGCCAGGTCGGCGGCCTTGAGCATCTTCATGGCGCTCTGGAGGTCGTCGCGGTTCTTGCCCGTGATGCGCACGGAGTCCTCGTGGATGGACGCCTGCACCTTCAGCTTGGACTCCTTCACGAGCTCGATCACCCGCTTGGCGTTCTCGCGGTCGATGCCCTCCTTGAACTTCACCAGCTGCCGGAAGGTGCGCTGCCCGGCGGGCTTGGCGTCCTGCGGGTCGAGCTGCTTCAGCGACACGCCCCGCTTGATCATCTTCGCGATGAGCACCTCGTAGGCCGCCTCGACGCGCCCCTCGCTGCTCGACACGATCACGATGCCCTCGGCGTTGCGCTCGATGCTGGTGCCCGTGTCGCGAAAATCGAAGCGCGTCCCGATCTCCTTCTGCGACTGCAACAGCGCATTGTCGACCTCGGGCTGGTTGATCTTCGACACCACATCAAACGACGGCATTGGTCTCCTCCTGCTCCTGCGGCTGGCCTGTCGGCGCCGCCCGCGCGGCGCGCTGCTCTATCTCTTACGCGCTGCCCACGGCGCGCAAGGTCTCCCCGGCGGTCCAGAGCTCGGCGAGGGCCTCTGTTGCGAGGGTCACCCGGTCGATGCCGCGCTCGGCCTCGAGCACGCGCTGCCGGGTCGCCGCGTCGATGACGAAGCGGTCGACCAGCCGCAGCGCCAGCCGCGACGAGGGCAGCTCCGTCGGCACCGCGAACTCGAACTGCGGCCGCGTGTCGCGCACCACCCGCAGCACCGAGGCCAGCGTGGAGAGCATCGCCGCCCGCTCGACCGGCGCCACCTCGACGTCGTCGGGCTCGGGCATCGCCGTCGCCTTCGCGCGGCGGTAGGGCGCGACGAAGGGCAGCTCCTCCAGGCGCACCCGCACCATCCCCTCGACCAGGATGTTGAAGCGCCCGTCGGGCAGCTGCTGGTGCGCCACGATGCGCCCCGCGGTGGCCACCGCCGCGATGGCGGGCGGGTCGGCCTCCGCGTCGCCGACGATGGGGCACACCACGATCCAGCCGTGGGTGGCGAGCGAGTCGCGCACCATCGCCCGGTACCGCGGCTCGAAGATGTGCAGCGGCATGCGCTGGTCGGGCAGCAGCACCACCCCGGGCAGAGGAAACACCGGCACCGCGTCCATCGGGCTCATCCCCGCTGCGCCCCCATCGCCGCCGCGTCGAGGAACTCCCGCCGCGCCGCCACGTCCTCCGCCCACAGCCCCGCGAAGGACTGCGTCACCACCACCCCCTCGGCCTGCCGCTCGCCGCGCAGCGACAGGCACGCGTGCCGGCCCTCCAGCACGACGCCCGCGGCGCGCGCCCCGAGGTGCTCGACCAGGGCCTCGACCACCTGTCGCCCGAGGGTCTCCTGGAGCACCAGCCGGTGCGCGAAGCACTCGACGAGCTGCACCAGCGCCCCGAGGCCCACGATGCGCCCGCCGGGCAGGTAGCCCACGGTCGCGCGCCCCGCGCAGGGCAGCAGGTGGTGCGGGCACATCGTCGCGTAGCTCACCTGCGCGAGCACCACCATCGAGCGCTCGGCCGACGGGAGCGCCTCGGCAAGCACCTCCGCGGGGGTGTGCCGGTAGCCGTCGAGGAGCTCGTCGCGCCACGCGCGCGCCGCCCGCTCGGGCGTGCCGGAGAGCTCCGGGTCGGCGTCGACCGGGAGGCCCAGCGCCAGGAGGAAGGCTCGCAGCGCGTGCGCCGCCTCGTCGGGGGTGTCAGCCATTGGTGGGAGTGCTTCGGTCGCCCTGCGTGGATGCCGCAAACGCCCCGCCGCCGCAACCTCTCCCGGTGGGCGCGCGACACGCCCCCGGCGCGCGGTTGCGGGGACGGTTCCCCGGGTCATAGCGTAACGGCCGAGCGCAGAGAGGTTTAGGATCACTTCGTCGTGAGCAACATCAAGCCAACCGGCGCCAGCGCCACCAGCCCCGTCGATCCGCTCGGCGACGCCGCCCCCGCGGCGCCCGCCGCCCCGACCGCCAGCGCCACCCCCGCCGCCGCGACCGCGACGGCCGCGCCCTCCGAGGCCGTCATCACCGCCCTCCGCGAGGGCCGGGTGACCCCCGACGAGGCCGTGAAGCAGCTCACCGCCATCGCCGTGCAGCGCGCGGGCGTCCCCGCCACGATGCGCCCGCAGATCGAGTCGCGGATGCGCGACCTCCTCGGCAGCGACCCCACCCTCGGCGGGCTGCTCCGCCGGATGGGGGCGTCTTTACCCGAGGAGTAAAACGCCCTCTCCCCCCGTTCCCCCCCCGCCGGGTCGCTCAGTTGCTGCGCGGCCCCGGCGGATCGAGCACCGAGCGGTACGCCTCGGCGCTCACCCGCACCTGCCCCGGGAACTCCTTCTCCGCCCCGCCCATCAGCCGGTCGACCACGCTCTCCAGCACGTCGTAGCGCGTCGAGAGCAGGTAGTACTCGTCCTCCGGGAGGGTGCCGAGCACCTCCAGGGCGAGCACGAGGTGCCCGCGGTCCTGGTTGGTGACGCCGAAGCCCGCGCCGCCCTCGACGGCCTCGTGCCCGTCGATGGCTTCGAGCGCAAACGCCACCGGGTTGAAGAACAGGAAGCAGGTCTCGAACTCGATGCGCCACCCCGCGTGGTCGTCCACGGGCGCGTGCCATCGGGCGGGGTACACCCGGCGCACCAGCTCGCCGAAGTACGCCCCGGCGGCCGGCGCCACGAGCCCGCGGATCTCCGGCTGGCTGGTGCCCACCGAGCGCAGGTAGTGGTCGAGCAGCGGCAGGGTGTCGCTGGTGAAGTCGAGCAGCACGCCGGTGGCGCGCTCGACGAACTGCACGCACGCCACCGCGAGGTCGCGCACGTGCTCGGGGGTGCCGTCGGGTCGGAATTCGCTGAAGTCCATAGGTGTCGCAGCACTCCCCTACGACGCGCGCACGCTGATCGCCAAGGCCCCCGGCGCCGTGATACCCACAATCTTCGAGGGTGTTGATGGCCGCGCGCAGCTTTTCCCTGACAGATCCGCCGTACACAGGAACCGCCGGAGCCACCCGCCGCGAGGTGGTGTTCGTCCCGACCCCGGAGGGCGGCGCGCGGCGCGTCGAGATCGTGCGCGGGGTCAACGCCGCGACCGACCCCCCCTTGGCCCGCCAGGCCCTGGAGGGCACGCTCCATCGCCACGCCGACCACGACCTCGCGGTGCCCTTCGTCTTCCACGACCCGGCGGCGCGGCGCTTCGTGCTGGTGGTCCCGCCGGGGCTCGCGCACCAGGAGCTCATGCTCCGGGCCGAGCTGCTCACCCGGCTCGCGGCCGACACGAGCGAGCCCATCCCGGCGTACGTGCGCGAGGCGCGCCTCGTCATCGGCGCCCCGGGCCTGCGCCGCTGGCTCGAGGAGCCCGACGAGCGCGCCGCCCGCGAAGACCTCGCCGCCCGCGAGGAGCGGGTGCGCCGCCGCGCCGAGGACGTCACCCGCCGCGAGAGCGACGCCCTCGCCCGCGAGGACGCCCTCACCACCCGCGAAGACTCCGTCGCGCAGGACGAGCTCGCGATGCGCGCCAACATGGCCGCCCTCTCCGCGCGCGAGGCGAAGCTCCGGGTGCGCGAGGAGTCCGCCGCGGAGCCCGTCGCCCCGGAGCCCCCGCCCATCGAGGCAGAGCCCTCGATGTCGCTGGCCCCCGAGGCCATGGAGCCCTCCACCTCGCACGCCGGCGACGACAGCATGGAGCTCGAGCCCGACGAGCTCACCGGGCGGCTCTCGCTCGCGCGGGCCGAGCCCGGTCCCGACGCGGCGGAGATCGAGCCCGAGCCCGACGAGATCGCCGCCGAGGAGGTGTCGCCCGTCGACGAGTCCGAGGGCCCTTCCATCGAAGCCCCGCTGCGGCTCTCGCCGCGCAGCACCACCCCGTGGGCCGCGGTGGTCGACGGCACGGTGCGCCTGTGGTGCCCCGGCACCACCGAGACGGCCGCCGTGGTGAGCGGCGACGACGTGATGGTGCGCCTCCAGGTGGAGGCCGACGGGACGCAGCCCCTCGCGCTGCTGGCCCTGCTGCGCGGCAGCGCGGGCGAGACCATCGCGCGCGTGGTGCTCGACCTGCGCAGCCCCGAAGACCGCGCCGTCATCGAGTCCCTCGGGCGCATCTTCCGGGTGCGCGTGGAGGTCGTGACCATCGCCGGGCGCTCGATCGCGAGCCACGTGCTGGGCGCCCCCTGCGAGCCGGTGGCGCAGCGCGCGCTGGAGGTGCTCGGCGAGCGCGTGGCGAGCGACGAGGAGCTCACGGCGGAGTCGGCGCGGCTGCTGCGCGAGGGCGTGGCGAGCGAGGTCGACGCGAGCGCGGCGCTGCCCGACGACGAGCGCGACCTGTCGACCGCGGAGGGGGTCGCGCGGGCCCTGGCGGCGTACGAGCCGCTGCTGGATGGCGAGCGCGCGGCGCGCACCTCGCTCACCACGGGCGTGCCGGTGGCGCAGATCGAGGCGGCGGCCAAGCGGCTCATCCTCGCGGCGCTGCGGGTGGGGGCGGCGCTGCCGCGGGCCTACGTCGAGCGCGCCGTGAAGGCGGGGGTGGTGCCCGACGAGCCGACGCTGGTCGTGCGGGGGATGCAGGCCTACCGCCGCTCGGTGGACGCGGGCGTCGCCACCATCGGTCGCCGGCGGGCCGACGCCTCGGTCGCGTGGGGGCCGCTGCTCGACGCCGCGCGGCGCCTGGAGCTGCCCATCGACGCGACGGTGCGCGCCGCGGTCGCGGCGGTGTGGGACCCGGACGACCCCACCTCCATCGCGCCGCCCGACGACCGCACCGCCCCCTCCTCCATCGCCGCGATGGACCTCGGCGAGCGCCTCGGCTGGATCACCCACCCCGCCGTGCGCTGGGACGTCGCCCGCTCGCTCGCCGGCAGCGACGCGCCGGGCCACATCCCCGCGCTGCGCCTCGCGCTCCACCGGCTGCCCGTGGCCGACTGCGTGCGCCTCGCGGTCGCGTTGCAGGAGCAGGGCGACGCCCTCGCCGACCTCTGGGTCGAGCTGCTCTCCTCGCCGCGCCCCGCGCTGGTGGGCCTCGGGGCCACGGTGGCGGGCCTGCTGCGCCTGCGCCGGGCCCTCACCCCGCTGGTGCAGCACGCGCTCTCGCCCGACGAGGGCGCCTGGCGACTCATGGGCTGGGCCGCGGGGGGCTTCGGCCCGGCGCTGGTGCGCGCGGTGCGCAGCGCCGAGGGGGCCCCGGTGGAGCGGCTGTCGTGGGTGCTCGCCCACGCGGTGGCGCAGGGCGGGGCGCGGGAGATGGAGCGTGCGCGCCAGGGCGCCGACCCGACCTTCGAGCAGGCGGCCACCCGGGCGCTCGCCCTCCAGGACGAGGTGCAGCGATGGACGGCGGCGCTGCGCGAGGGGCGCGGCGAGGGCGACATCGAGCGGGCGGTGGCCCCGCTGCTACGTGGCACCTCGTAGCGCCGGGTGATTTCGCGGTCGAATTGCGATCGAACCGCGGGCTGCAGCGCACAATCTGCGGTGGACACGCGCCCCCCGGGTCCCTAGGATCCGCTCCCTCCCCCAACCATGCGAATTGGTATCTTCAGTGACGTCCACGCCAACATCGAGGCGCTCTCCGCGGTCGTGGAGGCGCTGCGGCGTGAGTCCCCGGACGTCATGTACTGCCTCGGCGACGTGGTGGGCTACGGCGCCTCGCCCAACGAGTGCTCCGACCTGGTGCGCAGCGTCGCGAAGGTCACCATCCTCGGCAACCACGACGCCGCCGTCGCGGGCCGCATGGACTACAGCTACTACTACGAGGCCGCGCGCCGCGCGCTCGACCTGCACGCCTCGCTGCTGACCCCGGAAAACCTCGCCTGGCTCCGCGCCCTCCCCTACAAGCACGTCGTGGGCGACACGGGCGTGCACCTCTGCCACGGCTCGCCCGTTCGCATCGAGGAGTTCGACTACATCTTCGCCCCCGAGCAGGCGCGCGACTGCCTCTCCATCTTCCCCGAGCTCGGGCACATCACCCTCATCGGGCACTCGCACCTGTGCAAGGCCTTCGAGCTCTCCTCCGACGACGTCATCGAGCTGCAGGGCCCGCCGCGCAGCTTCACCCTGCGCCCCGATCGCAAGTACATCGTCTCCGTCGGCAGCGTGGGCCAGCCCCGCGACTACGACAACCGCGCCAGCTTCGTGCTCTACGACTCCGAGACGAAGAAGTTCGAGTTCAAGCGCGTCGAGTACGACATCGAGGGCGCCGCGCAGAAGATCTTCGACGCCCGCCTCGAGCGCAACTTCGGGCACCGGCTCTTCATCGGCGTGTGAGCGTCGGGCCGCGGCTCCAGCCGAAGCTGGCCGCGATGGAGAAGGTCGTCGCGTTGGTCTGGCTGAAGGGGTCGTGGCCCACGTTGGCGTCGAGCTCCATCCAGCGAAACGGGCGCCACTGCGCGCCGAGCTCGAAGGCGTAGACCCCGTCGACGGCGCTGTACTCCCGGCCCTCGCGGCGGTCGCCGATCTCGGTGACGTTCATGAGCAGGGCGCCCACGCGCACGCCGGGGTTGAGCACCACCGGGCCGATGCGGACGCGCGCCCCCGCGCTCACCCAGGCGTGCGTGGTGAAGCGCGCCCGGTACGCGTCGGCCTGCGCCTCGCCGATCTCCGGGAACTCATAGATGTCCGCGCCCACGCGCACGAAGAACCACCGGGCGTCGA
The DNA here is from genome assembly GCA_030652255.1 of Myxococcales bacterium. Taxonomy (GTDB): domain Bacteria; phylum Myxococcota_A; class Polyangia; order Polyangiales; genus SCUS01. Next base: position 209,214 of record JAUSAZ010000012.1, read on the forward strand.
AGCCGATGCCGGCGGTGAAGCCCGAGAGCGCCATGCGCCCGAAGCCGAAGTACTTCCCGGGGAGGCTCTCGGGCGTCGCGCTGCCGCGAGGGCCGCGCTGCGGGACGAAGCCCATGGAGCTCGGATCGAAGCTGTTGAGCACGAAGCCCACGCGCGCATAGATGCCCGTCGCCAGGGGGTCGACCCGGGTCTGCGCCGACGCCGGGGCGGACGTGAGCGACGCGACGCCGAGGGCGACCATCGCGAGTCCGGTGCGGGCGGTGCGGTGCATGAGCGGCGGCCTCAGCAATGGATGTTCCGCCCGGTGTGGACGGCATTTCAAGGGGGGATCCCGTCGATCGACGTGGCGGGCGTGGGCGCCACCGGCCACCCGAGGCGCCACCCCCCACCAACGACCCCGGAGGTGAGGGATCAGGTGTGGTGGCGGCGGGGCTTCACGGTGAGCACCGAGCAGGGAGCGGTGCGGGCGACGGCCTCGGCGACGCTGCCCATGAGCAGCCGGTCGAGGCCGCGGCGCCCGTGGGTGCCCACCACCACCACGTCGGCGTGGATGGCGGAGGCGTGCGTGACGATGGCCTCGGCGGGCTGGGTGCCGGGCTGCGCGGAGAACTGCAGCCGGACGCCCTCGGCGTGGGCGTGGTGCGCCCGCTCGGCCTCGACGAGGCGCCGGAGCTCGTCGCAGGCGTGCTCGGCGGTGCCCATCGAGGCGAGGTCGTCATGGTTGGGCGGGACGACCGTCATGATGTGAACCTCCGCGGGCGTCGCGCGCGCGGCGACCTCGAGGGCGGTGTGCAGGGTGTGCGCGGAGAAATCAGTGAGGTCGAGCGCGACGAGGAGTCGGAGCATCCGGGTGGTTCGCTGGGGGTGTCTCGGGAGGGTGTTGGTGACGGCGCCGCGGGCGGCGTCAGGCGGACTTGCCGGAGGGCGGCGGCGGGGACTCGGTGGGCCCCTCGTTGCCCTCGCGCAGGCCGCGCTTGAAGTTGGTGATGCCCTCCCCGAGGCCGCGCCCGAGCTGGGGGATCTTCGTGGCGCCGAAGATCAACACCACCAGCAACAGGATGACTACGAGCTCAGACGGTCCAAGACCCAGCATGGGATGAGGCTCCTTTGGTCGGTGACGGGCAAACGGTTCTACACCCCGCCGGTCGCGCGGGGCAACCCGACGTGGTGCGCGAGGGCGTCCAGGTCAACCCGGACGACGTGCACGGTCAGCCGCGCGACCTTCGCGGCGACGGCGACGCGGTGCCCCGGATCGAGGTCGACGCGGGCGAAGCACCAGCGTGCGGCGTCGTCGCCGAGCGAGGGGTCGAAGCGCACCCTCGGCGGCGCCTCGTCGGGCATGAACGAGAAGGCCCGCAGCGGCAGCGCGAGCCCCATGCCGCGGGCCTTGATGTAGGCCTCCTTGAGGGTCCAGAGGGCGAGGAAGCGGTCGCGGTGCCGTGCCTCCGGGAGCGCGCGCAGCTCGGTCACCTCGTCGGGGGAGAAGAAGCGGTCGGCGACCTCGAGCGGGCGCACGCGTCGGTCGAGGCGCTCGACGTCGACGCCCACCGCGGGGTCGCGGCCGAGGGCGAGCGCGACCATGCCGCGGGTGTGCGAGAGGTTGAAGCGCGCGGTCGTCGCGGGGTGCTCGACGTCGGGCCGCCCGTGCGCGTTGTGCGTGAGGCGCCACGCGCGGCGCTCGACGGCCCCCCAGGTCGAGAGGGCGGCCCGCAGCAGCGCGCGCCCGCACAGGAACTCCCCCGCCGCCCCCTCGTCGCCGTAGCGCTCGTGGCGCGCCCGCTCGTCGTCGGGCAGCGCCTCGCGCAGCCTCGCGACGGTGCTCGGGTCGAGCCTGCGGGGAATGTCCACGCAGCACAGCACCACCTCCCCCGGCGGCGGCGGCGCGGCGAAGGGGAGCAGCGGGCTCACGGCGCGCAGTCGAGGGTGACCGAGCGCAGCGCGGGGGTGCCGGCGCCGTCGCCCGAGAAGGTCGCGAGCACCTGCACCCGGCGCACGCCGTCGCCGAGGGGCATGGAGCGGGCGGAGGTGGGGGCGATGGTCCAGGCGTTCCAGGTGTCGGGGGCGGCGTCGCGCTCGAAGCGGACCTGCACGGTGACCTCGCCATCGACGTCCCAGCGGAGCGAGGTCGCGCGGCCCGAGGCCACGGCGAGCGGACCGGAGAGCCAGTGACCGACGCGGGCGCGGCCCGGGAGGGCGACGGCGGCGGAGCGCCACACCTCGCGGGGGAAGTTGTTGTTGCGGTCGGCGGTCTCGGCGCCGATGCAGGAGGTGCGGCCGCCGAGCACCCAGAGCTGCCCGAGGTGGTCGACGCGCATCACCTGGTCGCTGCGCACCCGCGGGAGCACGACCCCCATGGAGGCGCCGGACTCCCACGGGCCGAGGGCGCCGTCGGGGAGCAGCTCGGCCCACCAGACGCCGTCGTAGTTGTCGCCGCCAGCGTCGCCGCAGCGCGATCGACCGCCCGCGCGGCCGCCGACCATCACCACGCGGCCGCCGGTGACCACGGCCTTCTGGTCGTAGTTGGCGAGCGGGAGCATCCCCGCGAGGCGCCACGGGGAGAGGGCGCCGTCGGTCTGGATGTCGGCGACGAACATCCGGCGCTCGATGTTGGAGACGGTCTCGCAGTCCTTGCGGCGGCACCCTCCGAGGGCCCATAGGTGCCGCGAGGTGCCAGCCCCGGCGAGGAACTGGTTTACCCCGTCGGGTAAGGGGGAGGTGCGGCGCCACGGCGCGAGCGATCCGTCGGGGAGCACCGTGGCGACGGAGACGTCGTCCGTGGCGCGGTCGCCGTCGTCGCCGCCGAGGGTGTAGAGGAAGCCCGCGGCGAGCACGGCCTCGTGGCCGAAGCGGCGGACGGGGTTGTCGGGGGCGTCGGTCCAGCGGGGGATGTCACCGGCGGCGGGGGAGCCGAAGCGCGCGGCGACGAGCTGGCGCACGTTGTCGCCGCCGAGGTCCTGGGCGCCGCCGGTGAGGTACACGCGGCCCGCGTGGGCGAGCGTGATGTGGTCGAGGAGCGCGAGGGGATACGGGGTGCGGGCGCTCCACTGCCCGAGCGTGCCGTCGGGCTGCACCGGGGCGGAGAGAAGCTCGGTGGAGGTGTGCGTGGCGTCGGTCTGGCCGCCGAGGAGGTACCACCAGCCGTCCATCACGAAGCCGTCGGCGTCGAGCGCGCCGCGGGGCAGCGGGCGGTCCTCGACGAAGGGGCCGGGGCGCGTGGCGGGGGCGAGCACGAGCGCGCCGCGCGCGGCGTCGTAGGCGAGCGACTGCGCGGTGTGGGGGCCGAGCTCGCGGCCCGGGCCTGGGAGCAGCGCGGCGCCGCGGAGGCTCAGGCAGCCGGGCGGACCGGCGTCCGGCGCGGGGACATCGGGCGCGGGGACATCGGGCGCGGGGACATCGGGCGCGGGGACGTCCGGCGCGGGGACGTCCGGCGCGTCGGGGCGGTCGGTGCTCTTACCGAGGTCGGTAAGCGCGGCGTCGGGCGTGGCGCCCGGAGGCGTCGGGGAGGCGTCGCATGCGGCGAGCAGGAAGGCGAGGCCGAGGGCGTGGCGGGGGCGCGGCACGGGGCGAGCGTAGCGCGGGGATAAGGGCGATCGAGGGAGATCGCGTGACAGGCCCGGGGTGGCCCTTGACGCTGGGGTCGGCTTGCCCACAATCGCGCCGCCTGCGCCCGTCGGGGCCCCGATGGACGGGGCCGCTCGGGCTTCGCAGCGCGAAGGGTTCCTTCATTGGACGCTACGCCCGCACCCGCCGCCGACTCGACCGAGCGCCCGGCCTGGACCATCGACGACGCCCTCGCCCTCTACCTCATCGATCGGTGGGGGTCGGGGTATTTCACGGTCAACCCCGATGGCAACATCGCGGCGCGGCCGCTGCAGGAGCAGGGCGCCTCGATTCCGTTGTTCGAGGTGGTGAAGGAGGCGCGCGCCGAGGGGTTCCAGACCCCGCTGCTCATCCGCTTCCAGGACATCCTCCACCACCGGGTGCGCTCGATCAACGAGGCCTTCATCCGCGCCATCGCGGACAACAAATACCAGGGCGTGTACCGGGGCGTTTATCCCATCAAGGTCAACCAGCTCCGCGAGGTGCTGGAGGAGATCCTGGTGGCGGGCGAGCCCTTCCACTACGGCATCGAGGTCGGCTCGAAGCCCGAGGTCTTCGCCGGGCTCTCGCAGCACAGCGACCCCGAGTCCCTCATCATCTGCAACGGGTACAAGGACGACACCTTCATCCGCACGGCCCTCGTCGGCAGCAAGCTCGGCAAGCGGGTGATCCTGGTGGCGGAGAAGCTCGCCGAGGTGGCGGCCATCATCCGCGTCGCCAAGGAGATGGGCGTCGAGCCCATGGTCGGCCTGCGGGTGCGATTGCTCGCCAAGGGCGCCGGCAAGTGGGCCACCTCCGGGGGCGAGCACGCGAAGTTCGGGCTGAGCACGGCGGAGATCCTCGACGCGGGGCAGATGCTGCGCGACGCGGGCCTGGCCTCGGCCTTCAAGCTCCTGCACTTCCACATCGGGTCGCAGGTGCCCGACATCCTCATCATGAAGCGCGCGGTGCGCGAGGCCGCGCGGTACTACGCCAAGCTCCGGCAGATGGGGCACGACGTGGAGTACATCGACGTGGGCGGCGGCCTGGCCGTCGACTACGACGGGAGCGCCAGCACCTTCCACAGCTCGATGAACTACACGGTGCAGGAGTACGCCGACAACATCGTCTACAACATCATGGACATCTGTGATGAGGAGAAGGTCGCGCACCCGATCATCGTGAGCGAGTCGGGGCGCGCGGTCGTGGCGCACCACTCGGTGCTGGTGGTGGAGGCCTTCGGGTCGATCGAGAAGACCCCGAGCGAGCCCGCCTCGGCGCCGGTGGTGGACCACAAGCTCATCCGCGACCTGCTCTACATCCAGCGGCACCTCACGGGCCGCAACCTGATGGAGAGCTGGCACGACCTCACGGACATCAAGGAGTCTTCGCAGAAGATGTTCGAGCTCGGGCTGCTCGACCTCACGGTGAAGGCGCGCGTCGAGTCGCTCTACTGGGAGATCGCCGAGGCCATCCAGACCCGCGCGAAGTCGCTCGTCCCCGAGGAGCGCCCGGAGGAGCTCGGCGACCTCGACAACCAGCTGGCCGACCAGCACATCTGCAACTTCTCGGTGTTCCAGTCGCTGCTCGACCACTGGGCCCTGGGGCAGCTCTTCCCCATCGTCCCCATCCATCGACTGAACGAGGAGCCCACGCTCGAGACCACGCTGGTGGACATCACCTGCGACTCCGACGGCAAGGTGTCGAAGTTCATCGACCTGAGCGACACCCGCGACACGCTGCGGCTGCACGAGGTGTCGGCCTCGCCGTACTACCTCGGCATCTTCCTCACGGGCGCCTATCAGGACATCATGGGCGACCTGCACAACCTCTTCGGCCGCGTCAACGAGGTGCACGTCTTCCTCGATGAGGACGACGAGCGCGGGTACTACATCGAAGAGACCCTGCCGGGTAACACCGTCGCGGAGGTGCTGGCGATGACCCAGTACTTCCCCAACAACCTCGCGCAGAAGATGAAGTCCCAGATCGACCAGGCCATCAAGGCCGACCGGCTGCGCCCGCAGGAGGGCATGCGCCTCCTGGCCGACTACGAGCGCGGCCTGAAGGAGCAGACCTACCTGTCCTTCAAGGCCCCGAACGGGAAGTGAGGGCGTAGAGCCGGTCGCGCCACTCGAAGAAGCGACCCAGCGCCGGGTCGTTGATGAACTCCCGCACCCCCTCCCCCACCCGGTGGGGGAGCGCGTTGTAGGGCGAGTCCGGGATCTTCAGGTTGAGCGTCAGCCCCGCGGCCGTGAGGTCGGCCAGCGTCGGGCTCTTGCCACACAGATAGCCGTCCGCGGCGATGCGCTCGCACAGCTCCAGCAGCAGCGACCGCACCGCCGTGCGCGCCTCGTCGAGCTGCCGGCGCACCGGCGGGAGGAAGCTCGCGGGGCGGGCGATCCAGCCCACGGCGCGGATGAGCGCGCGGGGCACCGCCGTCGTCGCCATCGCGGCGGCGCCCACGTCGGCCCACAGCTCGCCGTCGCGCAGGGCCTCGTCGGTGGCGATGCCCGGAACACGAGGGCCCAGCACGACGTCGAGGCGCTCCTCCATGTCGAGCACGACGCGCCGCTGGGTGAAGTCCGATGGGAGCATCGGGCGCGCCTCGGGGAAGGCGTGCTCCAGATAGAGGGCGATGGCCGTCGAGTCGTGGATGACGCTGCCCTCGTGCTCGATGATGGGCACCCGCCGCTGGCCCGAGAGCTTCATCAGCGCGAGCTGGTCGGGCCCGGGGCTGTGCTCGACGATGCGGTAGTCGAGGCCCTTGAAGTCGAGCATCAGCCGGACCTTCTCGGAGAAGTGACTCAAGGGGAAACGATGCAGCACGATGGTCATCCGACAACTCCCATGTCCCGTAGACCCGCCAGCTCGGCGGCCCCCATGCCCAGCAGCTCGCCCAGCACCGCGTCGGTGTCGGCGCCCAGCACCGGCGCCGCGCGGAAGCCCTCGCGCACGGCCTCGCCCGCCCGCAGCGGATCGCCCGCCGCGCGCACCGCGCCCGCCGTCGGGTGCTCCATCGTCGCGATCATCCCTCGCGACAGCACCTGCGGGTCGGCGCACACCTCGGACACCCGCTGCACCGGCCCCGCGGGCACCCCTTCGGCGTAGAGCCGCGACAGCCAGTGCGCGGTGCCCTCTTCGGACAGGCGTTGTCCGATGAGCGACAGCACCGTGTCCATGTGGCTACGCCGCGCGGCGTTGGTGGCGAGGCGCGGGTCGTCCGCCCACTCTGGCCGAGCGAGCGCGCGGCAGAAGCCCGGCCAGAACGCGTCGGTGAACACCGCCACCACCAGGTGACCGTCGCGCGTCGTGAAGCGCTGATAGGGGACCGCGTGCGCGTGCCCGGAGCCCTGCGGGCCCATGTCGTCGCCCGCCATCAGCCAGTTGCCCGCGGCGTAGGTCAGCAACCCCACCTGGCAGTCGAGCAGCGACAGGTCGATGAAGCGCCCCACCCCCGTGCGCTCACGCTCGTAGAGGGCCGCGCTCACCGCGAGCGCCGAGAAGAGCCCTCCGGCGAGGTCGCCCATCGGCACGCCGCAGCGCACGGGCGCGCCCGCGGGATCGCCCGTCAGCCCCATCATGCCGCCGCGCGCCTGGAGCGTGAGGTCGAAGGCCGGGAGGTCGCGGTCGGGCCCGCTGCGCCCGAAGGCCGTGATGCCACACACGATGAGCCGGGGGTTGTCGGCCATGAGGGTGGCGGCGTCGCAGCCGAGGCGCTCGGCCACGCCCGCGCGGAAGTTCTCGACCACCACGTCGCAGCGCCCGGCGAGCCGACGCAGGAGCGAGCGACCCTCCGGGCGCGCGAGGTCGAGCGCCACCGATCGTTTGCCGCGGTTGACCGAGAGGAAATACACGCTCTCCCCGCCGACGAAGTGCGGCCCCACCGCGCGGATGTCGTCGCCGGTGCCGGGACGCTCGACCTTCAACACCTCGGCCCCGAGGTCGGCCAGGAGCATCGTCCCATAGGGGCCCGCGAGCATCCGGGTGAGGTCGAGCACGCGCACGCCGCGCAGGGCGTTCATGGGCACATCCGCAGCAGGAAGGAGTACCCCATCGAGCCCGCCACCGCGTTGCGCTGATACCCGATGAGCGCACCCCCCCAGGGGGACGGCGCCACCACGTCGAGGGCGCGCACCGGGTCGTTGAGCAGGGTGCGCAGGTCCACATAGCGGGCCTCGTGGTCGTAGTGCAGGGTCACCAGCCGGGCGTCGATCTCCGTGCGCCGGATGCCCAGCACCGTCAGCCCGCGCAGCGCCCCGGCCTCGTCGATGCCCGGCAGGACGGACGGCCGCTCGATGGCGCCCTCCAGCCGGCGCGGCCGCACCCGCAGCCCCCCGTTGGGGCCCAGCGCCGCGAACCAGCTCGCGTGGTTGCCGTCGGTGAAGCTCACCCACGGGCCCGACGGACCGGCGGCGAGCGAGCGCCAGGTCACTACGCCCGCGTCGGCGGACAGCACCGCGCGGGAGCGCTCGCGGCAGTCGGCGTCGAGCCACACCGCGGAGAGCCCCGCGGAGGCGCCCGCCACCAGCGCCACGAAGCCCTCGCCCGCGGCGGTCACCGCGTCGGGGACGACCCCCCGCGGGCAGCGCACCAGCGCCCCGAGGTCGCCGTCTTCATCGATCAGCACCCGCTCGGTGCCACGCACCGTCTCCAGGAACACCGCCGCCGGGCGCGCGCCCACCTCCGGCCGCGCCACCACCGCGAGGCCACCGGAGAGCGCCGCGTCGAGCGAGGCCACCGTGGGGTCGCTGCCATCGGCCACCCGCACCACCTGCACCGTCGCGTCTTCGCGCGTGGCGAAGGCGACGCGCTGCGTGCCGCGGACCACCGCCAGGGCCGCGCGCCGAAGGCTGTCGGCGTCGTGGGACAGGGCCAGGGCCTCGCCCGCCACCACCCCGTCGGGGCGCAGGCCGCGGAGGTAGAGGGTGCGGCCGTCGAGGACGAGGGCGCTCCATCCACGGCCGTTCCAGGCCAGGTGGGGGGTCGGGAGGCCCGGCTGGGTGCCCACCGCGCAGGCGACGCGCGGCGGCGGCCGCAGCCTCGTCGCCCCGCACCCCGCCAGCGCCGCCAGGGTCAGCGCAGCTGCGATCGAGGAACAAACACCGCGCTCTGCCATGGTCCCAACGACACCGTCACCTGTCCGCCATTGCCGACGGTGACCGTGCGGGGCCCGGTGCCCAGGACGTTCACCAGCTCGGTGCCCTCGGGCTGGCTCACGGTCATCGCGCTGCCCCCCGTCGCCGTCGCGCTCGTCTCCGCCGTGCCGTCCTTGGCGTGGATGGCCACCAGCGCGAAGTTCGCCCCGTCCACGCGCTCGAACGCGAGCATCCCGGCGTCCTGCTCGGCCCCCGTGTGCGCCGTCGTCCAGCGCACCGAGAAGCTCCCGCGACGGAGCGCGGGGTACGTGCGCCGCGCCGCGATGAGCTGCCGCGTCCACCCGAAGGTGCTCACCGACCCGTCGCGCCGGGTCTCGTTGGTGGGGAAGCCCGTATCCCACAGGCGCTCGCGGTTGGACGGGTCGTTGCCGCCGCGGAAGTCCTGCTCGGTGCCGTAGTAGAGGCAGGGAATACCGTCTTCGGTAAGAAGGTAGGTGAGCGCCGCCAGCATCCGCGGGCGGAAGCGCTCGACGTCCGCGGGGTTGTTGCCGTTGACCAGGCCCGACGAGCAGTCGCGCCCGTCGCCGCGGCGGATGTCGTCCACCACGGTGGGGTTCATCCCATAGAGGAAGCGCGACACGTCATGGTTGTCCATGAAGTTGACCAGCGCCTGCGTGGGCGGCACCCCGACGCCCTGCGGCTGCGGCATCGCGGAGTAGTTGCGCAGGCGCTCGGTGTAGAGCGCCTCGATGTCGCGGGTGTTGCCGTTGCCGCACTGGAAGATGTTGTCGAAGACCCGGTACTTCTGCGGGAAGTAGAACACCGAGTCCATCTCGTTGGGGTTGGTGTACGAGCCCACCAGCCGGTCGTCGCCGTCGAAGGCCTCGCCGAACATGAAGAAGCGCTGCTTGCCCGCCCGCGTCGCGCGCTGCCTGATCTGCGACCCGAAGTACTGCCAGAACCCGTGCTCGACGTGCTTGAGCGTGTCGATGCGGAAGCCGTCGATGTCCGTGAGCTCGACCCAGCGCCAGTAGGCCTCGACCATCGCGAGGCGCACCCGCGGGTCTTCGGTGTTGACGTCCTTGAGGCCGCCCGGGAAGTCCCCGAGGAGGGTCTGCTCGCCGGGCTGGCTGTTGACGTTGTCGTAGGTCGTGATGCGGCCGCGGCGGTGGTAGCCCTCCGGGCGCGCGAGGATGGCCTGCGAGGGCAGCAGGTCGGAGCGCGGCGGCACCCGGAAGATCTCCGGCATGTTGAGGAAGATGACGGGCGCGTCGCCCGCCGGGCCGAGGGAGGTGAAGGCCTGCACCGGGCCGCGGATGTTGTAGTCCGGGTCGTACTCGGTCACCCGCGAGAGGGTGGTGGAGGCGCCGCCGGGGTTCTGGAAGCCCGACACCTCGCCGCTGCCCCCGAGGAACTCATCGGGCCGGCCGTTGTTGTTGATGTCATAGAAGAACATCTGACCCATGTGGTTGGTCACGATGTCGACGATGACCTTGATGCCCCGCGCGTGGCACTCGCGCACGAGGCGGCGGAGCATCGCGAGGTCGCCGAAATGGGGGTTCGGGAGCGTGAGGTCGGAGGCCCAGTAGCCGTGGTAGCCGTCGAAGCCCGCGTCGGTGTCGACGTTGCGCACGACGGGGGAGATCCAGAGCGTGGTGACCCCGAGGCGCTGGAGGTACCCGAGCTGCTGGATGACCCCGAGCCAGTCGCCGCCCTGGTAGCGCCCGAGCGCGCTGCGGTCGACGCGCACGTCGTTGCCCGTGTCGCCGTCGGCGAAGCGGTCGACCAGGAGCTGGTAGATCACCTCGTCGCGCCAGTCGGTGACGTGCGTCGCCAGCGGCTGCTGGGTGTAGTCGTCGATCTCGCCCAGGCACGACGCCCCGCCCAGCAGCGTTCCGACGAGACCCAGCGTCGCGAAGAGTCCTCGAAACCTCATCGGGCGCGCAGCGTATACCCCGCCGCCCCCGCGAGGGAAGCGCTCACCGCAGGAGCGCCCGCGCCACCGCCGCGAGGAGCAGCAGCGCGATCACCACCGCGGCGAGGGTGCGCCGCATCGCACGGCGGCGCGCGCTCCGCAGGGCCGCGCTCGAGCCCGAGAGGGCCGCGCCGAGGGCCGTGAAGCCGACACCGCCCGCGCGGGAGAGCAGCGCCGCGGCGTCGTCGAGCGCGCCGCGCGCCACGAGGGCCGTCGCCTGCGCGTCGAGCCGGCGCCCGAGCGCGTCGGCCAGCGCCGCGCCGTCGACGTCGTCGGGGGCCGCGGCGTGGAGCTCGCGCAGCAGGTCGAGCGCGCGCCCGTCGAGCCCGCGATCGAGCGCGGCGCGGGCGTCCTCCACCAGCGCCCAGGACGACCGCTTGTTGAGCCGGCGCCCCGCCACGCGCTCGGCCTGCACCAGCTGCGACATGGCGTCGGGCCACCGCAGCGCCGCCCCGCGACCGGCCAGCCGCTGCGCCTCGTAGAGCTCGCCCCGCTCGGCCATCGCCAGCACGGCGCCGCCCAGCGCGGTCGCGGCGTCGCGGGCGCCGGGGTGGCCAGGGTCCTCCGCGGCGAGGGCGACGAGGCGGTCGATGGCGGCGTCGAGGGAGTCTGCCGCGACGAGCGCGCGCACCGCGGCGACGGCCGCCTCCGTGGCCGCGTCGAGGGGCGAGCGCCCGGCCCACACCTGCCGCCGGGCGCCGTGCACCCAGAGCGTGAAGGGCTCGTCGTTCACCCGCACCTCCAGCCGCCACGCGGGGTAGCGCCACGCCACCACCTGCTGGCGCACCACGCGCTGCCCCGGCACCGCGCGGGCGGTCTCCGCCGCCAGCAGGTCGGCGAGGGCGGCCCCGAGGTGGTCGTGCGGCAGCTCGCGGGCGAGCGCCGACGGATCGACCGCGTCGGCCTCGACGTGCACCACCGGCGCGGCCTCGCTGCCCGAGACGCCCACCTCCGCGGCGATCGCCTCGGGCAGGCCCACGGCCACCACCGCGCGGGCCCGCACCCCGAGCACCGACTGCGACACCCACGGGCGCGTCTCGACCACGCCGTCGGCGCCGCAGGTCGCGCAGGGCGTGTGCCCCTCCCCCTCGCACCCGCGGCACGCCACCCGGCCGATGGTGCACTGCCCGCACGACACGTCGCCGCGGCCCTCGCAGGCGGGGCAGCGGCGCGTCCCCCCGCCGGGCACGAGCACCTCGCCGTTGCCGCCGCAGCGACCGCAGCGCGCGCGGCCGTAGCCCCCGCAGCGCGCGCAGACCACCGTCCCGGCGCCGTCACATACCTCGCAGTGTAATCGCCCCTGCGGGCACCGGGCGGAGGGACCGTCGGTGCATCGGGGGCACGGCTCGCGGCGGGGGCGAAGCGCGAGCGGGGCGTCGACGGTGAGGCGGTCCCAGGTGTCGACGGGCGCGAGCTCGAGCAGCCACGGGTCGAGGGCGTCGTCCCCCGCGGCGGCGGCCTCGGGGCCCACCTCCACGGCGTCCTCGCGCTCGTCGACGGACACCACCCGGCGCTCGACAGCGCGCGACTCCAGCCGGGTCGCGACGTGCGCCTCGAAGGCCGGGATCATCGTCACCGCGTCGACCACCATCGCCGCCCCGAGCGCGGCGAGCGGGTGCCGCGGACGGGCGCGGGACCAGGCGTCCACCGCGTCGCGCAGGCCCGCGAGCACCGCGTCGTCGACGCCCTCGTAGGCCACCGCGAGGCGGTCGTGGGCCACCTCGTGGCGGTCGCTGGTGAGCAGCTCCTCGCCCACGTCGTCGGCCGCCTCGGCGCTCGGGTCCTCGGTGAAGCCCTCGTCCACCGCGGGCTCCTCGATCGCCCCGGCGCGCGCCTCCACGGCCTCCTGCCCGAGGCTCGTCGCCTCCGCGCGCCGCGCCCGCTCCCTCCCCGACAGGGCCTCGATCTCCGCCTCGGCCGCCGCCTGCTGCTCGGCCCACTCCGCCGCGATGCGCGCCTCCCGCGCCGCGTCCGCGCGCCGCGCCGACTCCTCCGCCGCCCGCTCGGCCTCGACGCGCCCGGTCTCGCCCTCGGCCAGCGACAGCGCGATGCGGGTCGCCTCCGCCGCGGCGCGCTCGGCCTCGGCGCGCAGCCCGGCCTCCCGGGTCAGCAGGTCGCCCAGCGTCGCGGTGAGCTCCGCGGCAGCCCGCTCGCGCCGCGCCCGCTCGGCCGCCAGCGCCTCCGCCGCGCGCTGCACCTCCGCCGCCGCCGCCCGCTCCGCCGCCTGCAGCGCCGCCTCGCGCAGCTCCGCCTCCGAGCGCGCGAGCGCCTGCGCGGTCTCCTGCTCCGCGGCCCGTCGCGCCGCCGCCCGCCACCGCGCCTCCAGGGCCTCCCCGTCGACCGCCGCCGCCGGGTCGTCGGCCCGCGCCCGCGCGAGGGACAGCTCGGTCATCGCCCGGGCGTGCTCGGCCTCGGCCAGCGCGCGCTCGGCCTGCATCGCCGCGAGCGCCCGCGCGTGGGAGAGCCTCGCCGCCTCGCGCTCGGCCTCGATGCGCGCCACCTCGCGGTCGACCTCGCGTCGCAGGGCGTCGCGCGCCGCCGCCCGCTGCGCCGCCTGACGCTCCGCCGCCACCCGCGCGGCCTCCTGCGCGAGCTGCGACCGGGCCGCCTCCCGCTGCGCCGCGATGCGCTCGCTCTCCTCCAGGAGCTCCCGCTGCCGGGCCCGCCGCGCGGCCTGCGCCGCCTGGTCCGCGAGGGTCTCCGCCAGCGGCGCCGAAGGGACCGGGCGCCCCGCCGCCAGCAGTGCGTCGCGCACCGCCTCGCGGGTGACCGTCGACCCGGCGGCGGCGAGCACCCCCAGCGCCGGGGCGTGCCGCGCCGCCCACAGCAGCGCCGTGCCGTGGGTGAGTGGGTCGCCGGGCGCGTCGAGCAGCTCGGCCCACACGGCGTCGTCGCGCTGCGCCGGGTCGACGCCGACGAAGCCCACCAGCGCGCGCCCGTCGGGTCCGCCGCTCGCCGCGGGGTCGCTCGGGATCACCGTGAGCCCGCACAGGAGCGCGCACCGCAGCGCCGCCACCCCGGAGGGCGCCGCGCCCGCGCCGAGCCCGGGGCCCCAGCGGGCCATCGCGTCGCCGACGCTGAAGCCCGGCACGCCCTCCTGGGCGTGGAAGCGCCGCAGCCACTCGCCCACCAGCCCGAGCGCGAGCGCGGCCTCCAGCACCGCCGGGCCTCGCCGCCACGCGAGCACCAGGTCCGCCGGCGCATCGACCGCCACCCCCGCGGCGCCGCGGCCGAGCACCAGCCCCGTGGCGCCGAGCGACCACAGCAGGCGCAGCAGCGCGCCGTCGTCGGCGATCGCGGGCGGCGGATCGAGCTCCAGCCCGGGCGCCGCCTGGGCGAGCCACGCGTGCAGCTCGCCGCGCAGGTGGGCGTCGCGCAGGGCGCCCCACGCCGCCGCGGCGCGCGCGGTCGAGCGCAGGTCGCCGATGCCCTCGAAGCGCACCGCCCGCGTGGCTGCGCCCACCTCCACGAAGACCCGCAGCGAGGCCCGCGGCGCGCGGCGGTACACACCCCGCCAGAAGGCCCCCTCGTCGGCGGCGTGGGCGCGCGGCGCGGCGAGCTCGTCGATCCACGCGGCGTCGCGGCGGGCCCGGGGGAGCGAGTCCATCCAGGCGAGCAGGGCGCCGTCGCGCCAGCGGTCGAGCGCCTCGGCGCGGGCCTCGGGGCGGCGCAGCACCTCGCGGGCGAGCGCCGTGGGGTCGGCCACGGGCTTCGCCGCGACCCGCAGCGGCTCGCCCAGCGCCCAGGAGAGCCGCTGCGCCGCGTGGGCCTCGTCGCGGGCGAGCGCCTCGCAGGCCGCCGCCGCCGCGCCGTGGCCCTCGCGACGAAACCACCCGCCCAGCGCCCTGCCCTGCGCGCGAACCCGCGACGCGTCGAGCCGCCCCGCGCGCAGGTGCGTGCGGAGCACCTCGGGGGAGGTGACCGGCAGCCCGTCGACGGCGACGCCCTCGCGGCCCATCGCCCAGGCGAGGGTCCAGGCGCCGATGACCGCCGCGTCGGTGTCGGCGTTGCGCGCGAGGGCCTCGGACTCCGCGGCGACGGAGACCAGCGCGGCGTCGGCCCGGTTGGCGCGCAGCCACGCCGAGAGGGCCCCGTCGCGCAGGGCCACCACGGCGTGGGCGACGCTCGCGGCGATCGCGTCGGCGGCGGCGTCCAGGGTGCGGGGCCCGCCGGGGAGCGCGTCGCAGGGCGACCACGCGACAGATACATCGCTGTGTAAGCTGACCCCGAGCCGGGCCGCGACCGCGCGGGCGAGGTCTGCCGGGAGGCCGCGGCGGGCGGCCTCGGCGTCGAGGCGCTGGATCTCCGCCGGGAACAGCGCCCGGGCGTCGCCAGCCTCGCGGGTGATGAGGGCTTCGATGGCGCGCTCGTGCCACGCGAGGAGCTCGGCGAGCGCGGCGCCGGCGAGGTCGCCCCCGCGCTGGAGGGCATCGAGCCGCCGCGCGAGCACCGAGCCGGCGACCTCCGCGCGGGCGCGCCACTCGGACCCCCTACGGGTGACCTGGTTGAGCGCGGCGCGCACGAAGGCGAGGCGCTCGGCGAGGTCGGCCGCGGTGGGCGGGCGCGCGGCCAGGTCGGGCTGCGCGGGGTAGAGCGCGTCGAGCAGCGGGCGGTCGTCCTCGGCGAGGGCCGTGACGGTGCGCAGGTCGTCGTCGCTGACCACCCGGACGGCGCGCGCGAGGGGCGCGTGGGCGACCTCGTCGAGCTCGAGGAAGGCCTCGTCGTCGCGGGCCTCGGGCAGGTGCGGCGTCGGGTCTTCGGCCGGCGCCGCGGGCCCTTCGGCCTCCAGCTCCAGGAAGGCCTCGTCGTCGTCGGAGCTCATCGGCGGCGCATCTTCGACGGGTCCGGGTTCATCGTGCCCCGAACGAGGCCCACCCCACCAGAAAGCGGCCCGTCGGGTACGTCCCTACCGCCCGGCGGGCCGGCCGCCCTTCCGCGGGTCGCTCACGGCCTCGAGGCGCAGGGCCCCGGCGTCGCGGGTGATGCGGATCGCCTGCACGATCGCCCCGAAGCGCAGCGGGTCGGTCTGGTGTCCGCGCGCGCGCAGCCCGGCGACCGCGGCCTCGTCGGTGGCGGCCTCGACGGAGAGCACGTCCGGCGCGGCGGCCCGGTGGATGCGCGGGAAGGCCACGGCCTCGGCGACGGGCGTCCCGAGCGCGATGGCCCGCCACGCGGCCTGCTCGACGGAGGTCACGATGCGCGTACCGCCGCTGCCGCCCACCACGAGCACGGGCTCGTTGCCCGCGAACACGATCGTCGGGGTCATGGTGGACACCGGTCGCCGCCCGGGCGCGGCGCGGTTGAGCTCACTGCCGGGGAGCTGCGCCGCGGGGCTGTTGGGCGCCGGCGGGGCGGTGAAGTCGTCGAGCTCGTCGTTGAGCCAGAAGCCCCCCACGCTCACGCCCGCGCCGAAGGGGATGTTGATGGTGGTGGTGACGCTGGCGACGTTGCCCGCCGCGTCGACCACGCAGACGTGCGAGGTGCCCGTGCCCACCGGCGGCGCCGCGGGCGGGGCCGTCGCGTCGGAGGGCAGCGGGAGGTCGTAGTCGAGGGAGGGCCGGGCGTGCGCCGGGTCGAAGCGGGCCGCGCGGGCCGCGACGCGGGCGGGCGCGAGCAGGGCCTCGACGGGCACGCGCACGAAATCGGGGTCGCCGAAGTAGCGAGCGCGGTCGAGGAAGGGGCCGCGCCAGGACTCGGCCATGGCGTGCAGCACGTCGGCCTCGGCGGGTCGGGCGCCGCCGCCGGGCAGCCAGCGCTCCAGCAGCGCGAGGCTCGCGAGCATGGTGTACCCGCCGGCGCTCTCGGGCGGCGCGGTCACCCATCGGTGGCCGTAGCGCTGGCCCTCCAGCGGGGCGCGCTCGATCACCCGGTAGCGGCGCAGGTCGTCGGCGGTGAGCACGCCCCCGACGCGGCCCACGGTGCGCACGATCTCGTCGGCGAGCGGGCCCTCGTAGAAGACCCGCGCCCCATCGGCACCGAAGGCGCGCAGGGTGCGGGCGAGCGCGGGGTTGCGCAGGGGGACGTTGGCGCGGATGCCGTTGGCACCGTCGGGCACCCAGGTCTGCCCGAGGGGGTCGCGGCGCAGCGCGCCCACGAAGCGCTGCGAGAGGCCCGCGAGGTGCTCGCTGGGCGTGAAGCCCTCCTCGGCGAGGCGCGCCGCGGGCGCCACCACCCGGGCGAGGCCGAGGGTGCCGAAGCGGCGGAGCATCTCCTCGATGCCGCGGGGCTCGCCGGGCACGCCCACCGAGGGGCCGGTCGCGCGCGGCGCCGCGGGAGCGCCCGCGTCGGCGGGGGGTGGGCCCATCTGGAGGGCGGTGAGCAGCGCGGGGGTCATCGCCGCCGGGGCGCTCTCGCGGAAGTCGAGGAAGGTCACGCTGCGGTCGCTGGCCCGGTAGTAGAGCGCGAAGCCGCCGCCGCCGAGGCCGCTCGACGCGGGCGACGCGACCCCGAGCGCGAGCATCGCGGCGGCGGCGGCGTCGGCGGCGGTGCCCCCCGCGGCGAGGATCTCGGCCCCGGCGCGCGAGGCCTCGGGGTGGTCGGTGGCGACCGCGAAGCGGGTGTACGTGGCGGCGTTGCCGGGCGCGACCAGCGCCGCGGCTGCGCTGGTGGGCGACGGGGCCGTCGTGGGGGTCGCGGCGACGGTGCGCGCGGAGCCGCAGCCGAGCGCGACGAGGCAGAGGGTGAGTGCGGTCCAGGTGCGCGGCGGGCGGGCGGTGGGGTTCACGGCCCGACGATGCCCCAGGAGGGGTGCGGGCCGCTACCCGATCAGGGAGCGGCGGCCGGGCGGCGGAAGCGCAGGGTCATGCGGTCGCTCTCGCCGATGGCGACGAAGCGCGCGCGCTCGGTGTCGCCCTGCCGCAGCGTCGGCGGCAGGGACCACACGCCCTCGGCGTAGTCCTTGGTGTCGCGCGGGTTGGCGTTGACCTCCGAGCGCTCGTCGAGCACGAAGCCCGCCGCGGTCGCGAGCTGGATGACGTAGGCCTCGGGCACGTAGCCGGTGCGCGCGCTCGCCTGCGGGTCAGCCCCGGGGTTGGCGCGGTGCTCCACCAGGCCAAGCACGCCGCCGGGCTTCAGCACGCGGAAGATCGCAGAGAACACGGCCTCGGCGGCGTTGTCGGTGATCCACCCGTGGAGGCTGCGGAAGGTGAGCACCGCGTCGGCGGAGGCGTCGGGGCCCAGCTCGATGGTGGCAGGCGGCTCGAGGGTGGAGACGCGCACGTTGCCGTAGAGGTCGGGGCGCGTGGCGAGGAAGTCACGGAAGCGGGTGTGGTAGCGGGCGCGCGTCCCGGTGGCCGAGGGGATGGCGGCGACCAGGGTGCCGGAGTCGTGGAGCAGCGGCGCGAGGATGGCGGTGTACCAGCCGCCGCCCGGAGAGAGCTCGATGACGGTCTGGCCGGGCTGCACCCCGAAGAAGGTGAGCGTCTCGCGGGGGTGGCGAAACTCGTCGCGCGCGCGGTCGGCGGCGGGACGGTGGGCGCCCGCGATGGCGGCGTCGAGGGAGCCGAACGCGACCGGCGCGGCCGACGCAGCGGCGGTGGCAGAGGTGGCGGGCGCGGGGCGGTTGGTGGTGGAGCCGCAGGCCGCGAGGGCGAGGGGGAGCACGATCGTTGGCAGCAATTTCATGGCGGGTACTCTACCTGGGAACCTCCCACGACGACGTCAATGCTCACGGCCGGGCTGCGCCCCTGGACGATGGGCGCAGCAAGGTCCCATCGGTGCTAGAGCCCATCTGTCACGTCAGGAGAACAGCGATGACCAACCGACGAGCCTTCACCCTGCGCCTCCTCGGTCTCGCGGGCTGCGTCGCGCTGGCGATGGCGGCCGGCGAGGCGTCGGCGCAGACCACCCAGGCCATCGAGGTGCGCGTCGGCGAGACCGTGAGCTTCGCCCTCCCCCGCCTCGCGCAGACCATCGACACCGAAGACCACGCCATCGCGACGATGATCGTGACGCCCGACGGTCATGCTCGGGTCACGGGAGTGGCCGTTGGGCAGACGCGCATCATCGGCCGCGACCTCGCGCAGATCCCGCTGATCTTCCCCGTGACGGTCATCCCCGCGCGACCGTAGGTCCCCCTTCGGAAGACCGCCGCGGAGCCCCGGCTCTCAGGCCGCTCGCGTGCGCCGCCCGCCGTGCTGCATGTGCCCGCGGGTGAGCCACGCGACGGCCTCTTCGCGCTTGCCGAACACGCCCACGGCGAGCTCGGGCAGCAGGGCCCGCGCGATGTTGCTGAGCGCCGCCATGGGGGCGCTGTGCGTCAGGATCGCCGCCCGCTGGAACCTCGCCGCGTGCCGCCGGTGGAACACCATCCCGAGGTTGGTGTTGCCCGGGTCGTGGCCCTCATGGTGGAGGGTGTTCCAGAGCATCGCGTCGACCTCGGGGTGCTCCCCGAGCATCGCCTCGGACTCCTCGAGCACTCGCACCAGTTCGGAGCGGGTGATGTACCCCTGCGAGCGGATCTCCAGCACCCGGGGTGTCGGTCGTCCTGCCACGATCTTCGGACCATCGCGATGCGTTCGCTCGTTGGTCATCGGCGACCCTCGCCCCCCTCCATCGGTCCAACCCGCCACCACCACCGGCCGGGCTCGACTGCTCTCCCGTAAGATGCCCCGACCCGACCGCCAGATGCAAGGAGGCCTGAGCGTCGCCGCCGCCCCGGGCGTATCGTCCGGCGCCGTGATGCTCCAGCGGTCCCGCCTCGTGCTCGCCCTCTCGCTCGTGACCGTGGGCCGCGGCGCGTGGCCGCAGCCGAGGCCCGGCGCACCTGCGGCCGACGCATCGATCCCCGATGGCGGGACGATCCCAGAGGACGCCCCGATCCCCGACGACGCGGACCTCACGTCGCGGTGGGCGCCCGTCACCGCCGCCCAGCGCGCGGCCGCCGGGGTGGCGAGGGCGGTCCTCCCGGCGGCGACCTGGCGCCTCGGGAGCCGCTGGGTGTCCGTCGGGGCCTTCGCCATCGATCGCACGGAGGTGACCGTCGGCGCGTGGCGGCGCTGCATGGCCGCGGGCTCGTGCCCCACGCTGAGCGACCCTCTCGCGGCGATGACCCGCGACGGGATGCCCGTGGTCAACGTGACCCACGCGCAGGCCGCGCGGTATTGCGCCTTCGCGGGGGCTCGCCTGCCCACCGACGCGGAGTGGTCGCTCGCGGCCCAGGGCGTCGAGGGCCGGCGGTCTCCCTGGGGAACCCGCCCGGCGAGCTGCGCCCTGGCGCGTACCTCGGGCTGCGGCGACGGCGCCACTACGGCAGGCGCCACGCCCGGCGGAGCGTCCCCGGAGGGCGCGCTCGACCTGGTGGGCAACGTGGCCGAGTGGGTGCACGACCGCGCCGGCCCGCCGCCCGTGGTGCGGGGCGTCGCGCGCGACCCGACCGGGCCCGCGGAGGGCAGCAGGCGCTGGGTGCGGGGCGGCTCGTTCCGTACGCCGGACGGCGAGGCGAGCGGGCTGTGGCGGCAGGCGATCGACGCGCTCGAGGCGCGGGTGGACGTGGGGTTCCGGTGCGTGCGCGGGCTGTGACGGTCACCAGGCCCGGAGCACGCCCTCCTTGATGAGCTTGCGCAGCAGCACCAGGCGCCCGGCGTCGTCGAGCGACGTCGGGAGGTCGCGCGCCGTGAAGCGCTCGTGCGCCACGGCGAAGCGCAGGGCGTCGGCCACGTGCGCGGGGAAGGTGAGCTCGGTCCCGTAGCAGGACAGGATCACCTGCTCGCCGTCGGTGTCGACGCGCAGCACCGCCCCCGGGCGGCGCCCGACGGGGCTGTCGAGGTCGAGCGCGCCGAGGCCCGCGAGCTGCGCAAACTGCCCCGGCAGCCGCGCGTGGCGGGTGCCGACGAGGTCGCGCGCGAAGTGTTCGAGCAGCGACCCGGCGTCGGCCTCGGCGGCGTCCGCGAAGCGCCGCAGCGACTCGACGAGGTAGGCCTTCGCGGCGGGCGACGCGGCGGCCTCGCGCGCGAAGGCCGGCGGCAGGCTGCGTCGGCCGTGCACGTCCGTGAGGGCCCAGCGGCCGAGGGCCTCGGCGATGAGCTCGGTCCACGAGGTGAAGAGCGCCCCGAAGGTGACGTGCAGCGAGTGCCCGCCGCCCTCGCTGGTGCGCGCGTCGTGCATGAGCCCGCGGGGGATGTAGAGCAGGTCGCCCGGGTCGAGGTCGAACTCCTGGGAGAGCGCCCCGCAGGGGGTCACCTTGGGGTCGAACTCCTGGCGGCGCAGCGGCAACTCGACGGCGTGGTCGTAGAGCATCCAGTGCTTGGAGCCCTCCACCTGGGCGACGAACACGTCGTGGCTGTCGTAGTGGGGGTGGAAGCCCTGGGCGTTGCCCGGCGTGAGGTAGATGTTCGCCTGGAAGCGGGTGCTCAGGTCGTGCTCGAGGGCGCGCACGCACTCGAAGAGCGGCTGGTGGTGGGCCTCGAGCTGCGCGAGCACCATGGTGGCCCCGGCGTCGTAGAGCTTGAACAGCTTGACCACGTCGATGAGGCCGCTCGGGAAGGTGTACTCCTCGGGGGCGATCTTGCGGCGGTGGTCGACCAGCGACACCGACGGGTGGTGCAGGTCGTTGGCGCCGAGGTATCGGTCGATGTCGCCCAGCGAGAGCAGCCCGGAGAAGGCGCCGGGGCGGTCGCGGCGCAGCACCAGCGGCGCCCGCTCCCAGTGGTCGCGGAAGAACGCGTCGACCGGCTGCGGATCGAGCATCCGCGCCAGCGTGGGGAAGGTCATGGTCATGGGTGGTGGCGTGCGGAGGGGAGTGAGGTGCGTCGCGCCCGCGTCGCTTACCGGGCGCGACGGCGGATCACCAGCGGCGGCCGCGGCCGTGGCCCACGCCGTCGGCCCACTGGCCCGTGTCGGAGTCCGTGATGCCGGTCTGCCCGAGGCGCGCGGTGCCGCGGCCGTTGCCCACGGGGTCCGAGCCCGCGCCTGCGTCGCCGTCGGTGAGGCCCGTCGCGCCGCCGCGGCCGTAGTGCCCGCGGCCGCCGTTGACCGGGTCGGAGTAGGTGCCCGAGTCGCCGTCGGTGAGGCCCGTCTGCACGCCGCGCGGACCGCCGCGGCCGTTGTTCACCGGGTCGGCGTAGGAGCCCGAGTCGCTGTCCGTCAGGCCCGACTGCTGCCCGCCCTGGACCACCACGGTCTGGGGCTGCCCCTGCACCACGTAGCCCTGCTGCGGCCCCGTCTGGATGGGCTGCGGGTTGGAGACCATGCATCCGCCGAGGGCCTTGGCGGCGCCGCCGAGCACGGTGGCGCTGAGCAGGGCGAGCACCGAGCGGCGCGCCGGGGTCTGCTCGACGATCTCGTCTTCCGAAAGGGTGGTGGTGATGGCGGGCTTCTTTGTTTGGTCGGACATGGCTTGCGGCTCCCTGGCGCGTGCTGCACGTAGTGGGTGATCGGCCGAGGTGCATGACACCACCGCCCGACCAGAACCCCCGACGAACACCGTCACCCCACGCGCGCGGAGCACCGATGTCATCGGGAGTCGTGGCGACTCACGTCGCGTGTACGCGCGCCGCGATCATCACCTTTACTCACGCTACCGCGGGGACCGAGCCCTTGGGAAGCTACTCGCGTCGCAGGCGGCGGACGTCAGCCCGCATCACCCTCGTCGGGGTCGAAGACGGCGACCTCGGCCGTGTCGCACCACGACTCCACCACCACCTCGTCGCCCACGGACACCCAGCGCCCGATCGACTCACGGGTGTGCACCACGTTTTGCGCGAAGTACACCTTCGAGTCCCGTCGGCGAAAGCGGCTCAGGGTCTTGAGGGGCTCGGTGGTGCGCTCGCCGGTCCACGGGTCGGTGTTGACCATGACGCAGCGCGCGCAGGGCTTGGCCACACGGCCGCGCACCAGCCCGACGCGGATCATCCCCCAGCGGTCTTCGGCGAAGGGCTCGGCCCCGGCCACCACGACGTTGGGACGGAATCGCTCCATCGGCACCGGCCGTTCGAGCCGGGCGTTGAGCGCCCCGAGCGAGGCCTCCGTGGCCACCAGCAGCGGGAACCCGTCCGCGAAGCCCACCCGGTCGCCCGCGCGGGCGTACGCGGGGTCGACCGGGCGCGCGCCCGGCAGCGGCATCCACACGATGTCCCCGTCGAGGCCCAGGGTGGTGCGCAGCCAGGTCGCCGCGTCGGGGCTCGCGCGCCGCGCGTCGACGGCGTCGTCCCACACGACCACCCGCCGCGCGGGTGCGCCGGGGCCCGGGTCGAGCGGCAGCGTGAGGGCGCCGTGGCCGTCGGCGGTGAGCGCGATGTGGTCGCCCCAGAGGGTCACCGACACCGTGGCGAGGTCGGGGCGGTCGCGCTGCGAGACGAAGCGCCCGTCCGGGTCGACGATCATCCAGCGGCGGTCGTGGCGGAAGCCCGTCTCGTCGAGCTCCACCCGGTCGAGCCCTACGGCCCGACACGACTTCACCGGATGAACCCACAGCGACGAGACCCGCATGGCGCGGGGCGCACTCTACACAAAGCGCGGGTCTGGCGCGGGAATGCGCTAGAGTCCCCCGCCTGATGTCGTCGGCGCTCGCGAGCCTGGGGCCCGGGGTGGTCTTCGCCCGGGATTTCCGCATCGTGCGCGCGCTGGCCGAGGGCGGCATGGGGGCCGTCTACGTGGCCGAGCAGCTCTCGTCGGGCAAGCTCCGGGCGCTGAAGGTGCTCAACCCCGACCTCGTGGCCGACCCCTACAGCCGCGAGCAGTTCACCCTCGAGGCCCGCATCGGGGGGCAGATCGGCAGCGGCCACGTCGTCGAGGTGATCGCCGCGGGCGTCGACGAGGAGACCGAGATCCCCTACCTGGCCATGGAGCTCCTGGAGGGCGAAGACCTCGCCGATCTCCTGCACCGCCGCGGTCGCCTTCCCACCCACGAGGCCCTGGAGATCTTCGAGCAGCTCGGCGACGCCCTCGCGGCCGCGCACCGCGCCGGGGTGATCCACCGCGACCTCAAGCCCCGCAACATCTTCATCGCGCGCTCCCGCCTTCGCGGCATGCCCTTCGTCGTGAAGGTGCTCGACTTCGGCATCTCCAAGCTCATCGCCCACAACGGCACCTCGGTGACCGTCACCCGGCAGCTCGGCTCGCCCCTCTTCATGGCCCCCGAGCAGGCCCGCTCGGGCGCCAAGCTCCGGCGCAGCACCGACGTCTGGCCCCTCGGCCTCCTCGCCTACCTCCTGCTCACCGGCCGCCATTACTGGCGCTCGGTCGAGAACGACGGGGTCAACCTCAACGCGCTCCTGATGGAGATCGCCGTGCACCCCATCGACCCGCCGGGGCTGCGGGCGATGGAGCAGGGCGTCGAGGCCGCCCTCCTGCCGCCGGGCTTCGACGGGTGGTTCCTGCGCTGCGTGGAGCGCGATCCGGAGCGCCGCTTCACCGACGCGGGCGAGGCCTCCGAGGGGCTGCGCGCGGTGCTGCGCGGGCGCCACGCGGCCATGATGGAGAGCGAGCCCACGGTGGTGCGGGTGCTCCCGACGCCCAACCCGAGCGGGGTGTTCCCCGTCGCGCCGGCCGCGCGCCTGGGCGTGGGCACGCCGGTGTCGCAGCCCGTCACCCAGCCGGGCGCGGTGGTGCCCGAGTGGTCGCCCGCCCAGCCCTCTGCCGCCATCGGCCCGCCCCCGAGCGGGGCCTTCGCGGCCGGGACCACCGCGCCGCTCCCTCCCCCATGGCGCGACTGGCGCCTCGCGCTCTTCGGCGTGGTGGCCCTGCTCGGGCTGCTCGCGCTGCTCGCGGGCCGCGAACGCACGACCCCGGCCGCAGCCCCCGGCACGGTGGCGCTGCGCTTCGTGGGCCTCCCCGCGGGGGCCCGGTTGCAGGTCGGGTCGCAGGCCTTCGACGGCCCCGAGGCGAGGGTTCCGCGGAGCACGGCGGCGTCGACGGTGCGCGTCGAGGCGCCGGGCTACCGCACGCTGACCTTCACGCTCGTGCCCGACCACGAGCAGCGGGTGGTGCTCCCGGCGATGGTCGTGGAGGGCCCGCAGAGCGTCGGCGCCGACGCCACCGCGGGCGTGCTCCCGTCCCTGGTGCCCGCGCCCGTACAGGTGGTGGTCGTGCAGCAGACGGTCGACGCGGGGCCGGCGCCCGACGAGGTCGCCGCGGTCGACGACGAGCCGGCCGCGGCCTCGCACGCGGTGCGGCGGGCGACGGGTCGGCTCACCGTCGGGGCCGATCCGCCGCGCTGCGCGGTGAGCGTCGACGGCCGCGCGGCGGGTCAGTCGCCGGTGTTCAACCGGGTGGTGAGCGCGGGCGAGCACCGGGTGCGCTGCGTGCGGCCGGGGGGGCGGGTGATGCAGCGGGTGGTGCGCGTGCCCGCCGGGCGCGAGACCGAGGTGATCTTCCCGGCGGAGTGAGCGGGGCCGTGGAGGCCGACGACCGCGGCGACCGCGACGCCGTCGCTCACCCGGTCGGCGCGAGGAAGTACTGGTCCCGCCCGCGGTCCTTGGCGGTGTAGAGCGCGACGTCGGCCTGGCGCAGCAGGCTGGCGAGGCGCGCGTGGCCCTCCTCGAGCGCCACGACCCCGAGGCTCAGCGTCACCTTGATGGGACCCGCGGAGGTCTCGAAGGGCCGCTGCGCGATCGCCCGCCGCACCCGCTCGGCGGCGAAGCGCGCCCCCTCGCCGTCGGTCTCCACCAGCAGCACGCAGAACTCCTCGCCGCCCCAGCGCGCGACGAGGTCGACCCCGCGGACGTTCCTCCGGAGGCGCGCGGCCATCTCGACCAGCACCTCGTCGCCCACCGAGTGACCGTAGCGGTCGTTGATGCGCTTGAAGTGGTCCACGTCGGCGAGCATCACCGACAGCGGGGCGCGGGAGCGCTGGCACCGCTCGATCTCGCGGTTGCCCAGCTCCTCCATGTAGCGCCGGTTGAACAGCCCCGTGAGGGGGTCGGTGCGCGCGAGGCGCTCGAGCTCGTCCTGGAGCGCCTGCTGCCGCCCGAGCGCCTCGGTGAGCGCCGCGTTGACCGCCGCGAGCTCCTCGTTGCGCGACTCCTGCTGCTCGGCCTCGCGCTTCGCGATCGACAGCCGGTGCTCCACCTTCAGCTTCCGCACGATCTCCTCGGTGCGCCGGATGCCCGCGGCGGCGCCCTCCTCCACGTGGCGTCGCAGCGCGCGCAGGGCCGCGGGCGCGTCGCCGAGGGCCTCCTGCGCCCGGGAGAGCAGCTCCAGCGCCTGGGAGAGCTCGATCTCGAAGCGCCGCGCCTCGGCGTGGCGGACCGCGGCCTCGATGCACGGGAGCGCCTCGGAGGGACGGCCACCCTCGAGCAGGGCGCGCCCGAGGAGGTTGAGGTGCCGCGTGAGCTGGAAGACGTCCCCGAGCTCCTCGAGGATGGCGTTGCTGGCGAGGTACTTCTCCCGGCCCTCGTCGATGTGGCCCTGGTGGAAGAGCACGCCGCCGTGGCCCCCGAGGATGAGCGCCTGGCCGCGCCGCCAGCCGAGCGACAGCGCGATGGGCAGGGCCTCCTCGTAGCAGGCCAGCGCCTCGGCGTAGCGCTTGCGGCGCGAGATGGAGCCCGCGAGGTTGTTGAGGCACAGGGCCACGCGCTGCGGGTCGCCGAGCTCGCGGAAGCGCGCCAGCGCGAGGCGGGTGTACTCCTCGTACGGCTCCGACTCTTCCAGCTGCCCGTGGAAGAACCCGAGGCCCAGGAGCAGCACGCCCTCGGTGTGGCGGTCGCCGAGGGCGCGGCTGAGCTCCATCCCCTCGCGGAAGGCCTCGAGCGCGCCCTGCAGGTTGCCCGTGATCGTGAGCGCCTTGCTCATCGCCACCAGCACCTGGAGCCGCAGCTCGTCGTCGCCCGCGTCCCGCGCGTCGGCCTCGGCCTCGCCGAGCATCTCCACCGACGCGCCACCGTCGCCGGCCTGTAGCAGGGCCGCGCCGTAGATCAGCGCCGCGAGGCCGACGCCCTCCTGCGCACACCGCGCGCGAACGAGGTCGGCCTCGAGCGCGGCCAGCGTCGCGTCGGGCGTGAGCTGGGCCTGCGCGCAGACCGCGGCGATGTGCTCGGCGATGGGGTGCGCAGCGGTTGGTGCCATGGGGTTCAATGGCAACATCGACGCCCCGCGGGGCTCCTGTAGGGCAGCGAGCGATTTTCCCGACTGCGGCGCCTTCAGCCCTCGCGGCCGAAGAGGGCGCGGCGGGTCTCGGGTTCGAGCGAGTGCATCACGGCGTCGAGGGCCGCGGCGCGGGCCACGAGGTCGCTCGGGATGGGCATCTTCGAGGTGTCGATCCAGAGGGTGGGCGCTGGGGGGGTGTCGTGCCACGTGAGGTAGCCCGCGCGGAGCTTGCGGATGTAGGCGGGGGGGATGCCCGACTCCATCGAGCGCGCGCGGCTGCGGATGCGACGGAGGATGGTGCGCAGGTCGGCGTCGAGGCAGATGAGCCGGTCGGGGCGCGGCAGGGCGCCGAAGAGGCGGTCGTAGAGCTGCTCGTAGAGGCAGAACTCCAGCGGGTCGACGGTGATGCGGGCGAAGATGAGGTTCTGCTGCGGGGTGAAGTCCGTGACCACCGAGCGGCCGACGGCGAGCAGCGCCTCGATCTCGCGCACCTGGTCGACCCGCTGCGTGAGGAACGACACCTCCGTCTGGAAGCCCCAGCGCTTGATGCCGTCGGGGCCGTAGAAGCGCTCGAGGAAGGCGTTGTCGCCGAAGCGCTCGGGCACGAAGAGCGCCCCGGTGCGGCGCGCCACCACGGCCGCCAGCGTGCTCTTGCCGACGCCGATGGGACCAACACAGGCGATCCAGGTTCCGCGCTCCATCCGGCGGCGCGACATAGCAGAGCCGACGCGCGCGATGGGAGTTTCCGCCGGTGGGCGGCAGCGCAGCGTTGACCCTGTTTGTTTCGCCGGGGTAGCGTCCGCGCGGTGCTTCGGATCGCCGTGATCGTCGGGTGTCTCTCCTTCGCCGTCTCCGCCAGCGGGTGCGGCCCGGTGCTCTACATGGTCAACCTCTCCGGGGCGCAGCACGCCGTCGAGGAGGCCCGCCAGGCCGGGGCGCCGCAGCAGGCGACCTACGAGTATCACTTCGCGCTCGAGCACCTGCGCAAGGCCCAGGAGTTCGCGGGCACCGCGGAGTACCAGGACGCCGTGGACATGGCGGCGGTCGCCGAGGACTACGGCAACCGCGCCCGTGACATCGCCCGGGGCCGAGGCCATGCGGCGACGCGCTGACCTCCGGCCGCTCTCCCTCGCGCTCACCTGCCTCATGGGGTGCGCCGCGGTGTCGGGGCTCGAGGGCCGCCTCGACGCTACCCGCACGCTGCTCACCCAGGCCGAGCGCAGCGGGGCCCGGGCCTGCGCGCCGCGCGAGCTCGCGGTGGGGCGCGCGCACGTGGAGTTCGCCGAGCGCGAGCTCGACGAGGGCCACCTCCGGCGCGCCGAGGAGCACTTCACCGAGGCCGACCTCAACGCCCGCGCGGCGCAGCGCTTGTCGCCCGCCGACCGCTGCCTGCCGCAGGCGCCCGCGGTGGGCGACCGCGACGGCGACGGGTACCTCGACCCCGACGACCAGTGCCCCGACGTGCCCGAGACCTGGAACGCCTTCCAGGACGAGGACGGCTGCCCCGACGACCCCGACACCGACGGCGACGGCCTCGCGGACTCGCGCGACGTGTGCCCCATCGAGCCCGAAGACCGGGACCAGTACCTCGACGAGGACGGCTGCCCCGACCTCGACAACGACGCCGACGGCGTGCCCGACGCGACCGACAACTGCCGCAACGAGCCCGAAGACCCCGACGGCTTCAACGACCCCGACGGCTGCCCCGACCCGGACAACGACCAGGACAGCCTGGCCGACCTCCAGGACCAGTGCCCCAACGAGCCCGGGCCCGTGGACAACCACGGCTGCCCGCGGGTCTTCGAGCACCTGCAGATCACCCAGCACGGGGTGCGCTTCCGGGTGGAGTTCGACGTCAACCGCGCGACGCTGCGCCCCGGCGCCGCGGTCACCCTCGACGAGGTGGTGCAGTACCTCGGGCAGACGCAGAACCGCGCGCTGCGCTACGAGGTCGGCGGGCACACGTCCAGCGAAGGGTCCCGCGCCCACAACGAGCGCCTCTCGGCGGCGCGCGCGGCCACCGTGCGCACGTACCTCCTCGGGCACGGCATCGACCCCTCGCGGCTGACGTCGCGGGGCTACGGGCCGCGGCAGCCGCTGGAGAGCAACACCACGCCCGAGGGCCGCGCCGCCAACCGGCGCGTCGAGCTCAACGAGATCGACCTCGACGGCCGCTTCGTGCGCTGATCACCGCGCGCGCCCCGACGGCCGTGCAGGGTCGTTGGCGCCGGGGCGAAACCGTGTAGGATGCCGCCGCCCGATCGCCGACGGGGATGTCTCCGGGTTTTCCGCGGCGATCCCTCTGGTCACCCCAACGAGCAAAGTATGAGCTGGCAACGGACCGCAGTCTTCCTGGCCACCCTGGTGATTCTCCCCACGACCGCGCTCGCGCAGCAGGGTCCCCGCGACCGCGCCGCGCGCTCGCTCATCACCGACGCGGTGGAGGAGTACCAGAACCTCGAGATCGACCGCTCGCTGGAGCGCCTCCAGAACGCCGTGCGCACCTGCGCCAACAGCGGCTGCTCGCCGGCGATGACCGCGCGGGTGCACATGGCCATCGGCATCGTGCAGGTGGGCGGCCAGCAGAACACCACCGCCGGCGTCGAGTCGATGGTGCGCGCGCTCCAGCTCGACTCCAACGCCCAGCCCGACGCGATGCTCGTCACCCCGGAGATCAGCGCGGCCTTCCGCCAGGCGCAGGGCCAGGTCTCCTCCGGCGCCCGCCCCACCACCAACACCAACACCAACACCAACACCAACACCAACACCACCCGGCCGCCGCCGTCGTCGTCGGGCGGCGGTGAGCTCCTGCACACGCCCGCGCCCGAGCAGCTCGCCAACACCCCGCTGCCCGTCTACGTCGAGCCCAGCGCGGCCTTCACGGTCGAGCACGTGTACGTCTATTACAAGGGCAACGGCATGCGCTCCTTCGAGCGCCGGGAGATGAGCCGCTCGGCCAACGGGTACGGCGCGGAGATCCCCTGCGCCGCGATGATCGCCCCGTCGATGGAGTACTACGTCACCGCCGTCGACGCGAACACCCAGGTGGTCGCCACCGTGGGCAGCGAGACCTCGCCGGTGCAGGTGTCCATCGTCGCGCGCCGCTCGCACCCGGCGCCCGCCCTCCCCGGCCGCACGCCCCCGGAGACCTGCGCCGCCGACACCGAGGAGTGCCCCCCGGGCATGACCGGCCCGCAGTGCCGCTCGCGGCCCGCGGCGCGCGGCAACCGCGGCCTCGGCGACCCCTGCGCCTCCAACGACGAGTGCGGCGAGGGCCTGCACTGCGACGCGGGCGCCTGCGGCGTCGGCGAGGCCAGCTCCACCGAGCCCACGGAGCCCACCGACCCCAACGCGGTGCGCACCTCGCGCTTCTCCTTCGACCTCGGCGGCGGCATCGGCGCGGCCTTCCTCACGGGCCGCCCCTCCTACGCCGAGCAGCGCCTGCTCGTGAACTCCTCCGGGCAGGTCATCCGCCGCGACTGCGGCGACGTCGTCTGCTACCAGACCATCGACCCGGGCTTCGCGCCGACCTTCTTCCTCTCGGCCAACGTCCGCTACAACATCACCCCCCGCATCGGCGCCGCGGTGGTCGCACGCTTCCAGTTCGACGCCGCGCCGTGGACCATCCCGGCCACCTCCGGCGGCGCCGCGCGCAGCAACCCCTTCGCCAACCTCCTGCTGATGGCGCGGATGTACTACGCCTTCACGCCGCACGGCTTCGCCAGTAGCGGCTTCGTCGCCAGCGCCTTCGCCGGCGGCGGCGTCGGGCAGATCGAGCCCAAGCCCGCGCTCCCGGCCAGCGAGACCCGCGACGGCGCCCACGTGCTCTCGGGCTACGGCAACGCCCACGCCGGCGCGCGCGTCGAGTACAACGTCCGCAACGGCTTCCACGCCGGGGCCGAGGTCACGCTCCAGTTCATGTTCCCCACCTTCCTGTTCAACATCGACACCACCGTCTTCCTCGGCTTCCACCTGTAGCCGAGGTCCCGAGGGGCGCTTGAGGCGCCCGTCTCAGCCCCGCCGGTGCGCCGCGATCGCGGCCAGCATCTCCGAGAGGAGGTTGGCCGCGAGCAGGCAGGTCACCCCGTTGACGTCGAAGTCCGGGGACACCTCCATCACGTCGCAGCCCACCACCCGCAGCGCCCTCGTGGCCCGAACCATCGCCAGGGCCTGCCACGAGAAGAAGCCCCCCGGCACCGGCGTGCCCGTCCCCGGCGCCATCGAGGGGTCGACCGCGTCGACGTCGAAGCTCACGTAGTAGGGCCCGTTGTCGGGCAACCCCGCGATGCGCGCGAGCACCCCGTCGAGGTCGCGGTGCACGTCCTCGGCGCTCAGCACCGTGAAGCCCGCGGCGTTGGCGAAGGCCAGGTCGTCGCGCGTCGAGAAGGGCCCGCGGATGCCGATCTGGAGTACGTCGCGCGGGCGCAGCAGCCCCTCCTCCACCATGTTGCGAAACACCGTCCCGTGGTGCGGGTCGACGCCCCACGCGGCGGGGTAGGTGTCGCTGTGGGCGTCGAAGTGCACCAGCCCCAGCGGGCCGTACACCTTCGCCAGCGCGCGGATGACCGGCAGCGAGCACGTGTGGTCGCCGCCGATGACCGCGGGGATGGCGCCCGCCGCGGCGATCTCCGCCACGCGCGCCTCGATGCGGGCGAGCGACACGGCCATGTCCATCGGAACGCACGCGACGTCGCCGCCGTCGGCGCAGCGCAGCGTCTCGAAGAGGTCGATGTCGGGGTCGGGGTGGAAACCCCGGGTGAGCGCGCTCGCCGTGCGCACGCCCCGCGGGCCGAAACGCGCGCCGGGGCGGTAGGTGGTGCCGCCGTCGAAGGGCGCGCCGATGATGAGGGCGTCGACGTCCTTCGGGTCCTGGTGCACCGGGAGCCGCAGGAAGGTCGACACCCCCGCGAAGCGCGGCACCTCGCGCGGCGACACCGGCTTGAACGCGCTCGTCATCGCAGTGACCTCTCCTTGAAGATGTACTTCCGTAAGCGTGGCGCGGGCGCGCTCAGCCGTCGATACGGTAGCGGAGCAGCCGGCACTCGATGTCGCCGTTGTAGAGCTCGTGCTCCATGTCGGGCGTGAGCCCGAGGCTGCGCTGCACCATCGGGTTGCCCGAGATGAGCAGCACGGTGCTGCCGCGCATCGTGCGCAGCGCGTCGCCCCACTGCCGGAAGAAGCCCGCGAGCTGGAGCGGCTGCGCGGCGAGGCGCCCGCCGTAGGGCGGGTCGGCCACCACCCAGGCGGGGCCGTCCTCCTCGCGGTAGCTGCGCGCGTCGCGGCGCTGCACCGTGACCGCGCCCGCCACGCCCGCCGAGGCGAGGTTCTGCACCGTCACGTCGACCGCCGCGGGCGAGACGTCCGTCGCGACGATCTTCACCGGGCACTCGGTGAGCACCTCGGCGTTGGCCTTCTCCAGCAGGGTGTCCCACTCGCCCGAGGCCGCCGCGTCGAAGGCGGGCCAGCGCTCGAAGCCGAAGCGGCGGCGCAGCCCCGGCGCCACCCGGCACGCGATCATCGCGGCCTCGATGGCCACGGTCCCGGCGCCGCACACCGGGTCGATGAGGTCGCTGGTGGCGTCCCAGCCCCCGATGCGCAGCACCGCCGCGGCGAGGTTCTCCTTCATCACGGCGTCGACCGTCGCCACGCGGTAGCCGCGCTTGTGCAGGGCCTCGCCCGCGAGGTCGAGGTACACCGTGGCCTCGTCCTTCACGAGCCGCACCACCACCGAGACGTCCGGGTCGCGCGGGTCGACGTCGGGGCGGCTGCCGTGCAGGTCGCGCAGCGAGTCGACGATGGCGTCCTTGGTCTTGAGCGCGATGAACTGCGAGTGCGTGAGCTGCGAGCTGCGGCAGGTCGCCGACACGGCGAGCGTGTGCCGGGGTGAGGCGTGCTCGTCCCAGCCGAGCGCCCGCACGCCGTCGTAGAGGGCCTGCTCGCCCTTCGCGGCGAAGCGCCCGCGCTCCAGCAGCACCCGCATCGCGATGCGGCTGTGCAGGCAGGCGCGCATCCCGTCGGCGAGCGCGCCCTCGAAGTGCACGCCCCCGCGGTCGGCGCGCACGTGCCAGAAGCGCATCGAGCGCAGCTCGTCGCGCAGCGCGGGCTCGGTGCCCTTCGCCGCCGTCGCGAAGAACCGCAGCGGTCCCGGGGCGCTCACGCCTCCCGGCCGATCCAGGCCTCGACGTCGTCGGCCATGCGCTCGAAGGTGCCGCCCTCGGAGGTGCCGATCACCTCGCGGCCGTGCACCACGCGCACCGTCACGTCGAGCTCGACGGGACCCTTCTGCGGCGCGATGGAGGGCAGCTTCGCCACGGCCTCGCGGGCCTGCGCCACGGCCTCGTCGACGCTGAGGTTGCAGCCCGCCACGATGGCGTCGGCGGAGAGGGGTGAGCCCGTGAGCGAGCGCAGGGTGTCGTTGAAGGTCTTCGCGTTGCCGGGCGCCCAGTAGTGGGCCGCGAGGTCGGGGCCCACCCGGGGGTTGTCGACGAGGTGTCCGTCGCGCGCGAGGAAGAAGGCCCGCGTCTGGTGCACCGCCATCTCGGCCATCACGTAGCCGTGGTAGTAGGCGCTCGCCTCGCCCGCGAGCAGGTGCGGCACCGCCAGCACCGGGCGCGTGCCCGCCGAGAGGCCCTGGAGCTCGGTCTCCACCTCGCGGAACATCTTCAGCACCGCGCCGGGCTTCAGCGCGTCGTCGGCGAACTCGTACAGCCGCCGCTCGGCCATCGGGATGGTGAGCATCGCGCGCACGTCCCACGGGCGCATGGGCTGGGCCTCGGCGATGGCCTCCTCGATGAGCGACTGCGGGATGGGCTTTCCCTCTCCGTCCGTGAGGTAGCGCGCGCGCCAGTCGGGGTCTTCGAGCAGCGAGTCCATGAACATCGACTGCGTCTCGGCGTAGGCCACCGAGGTGGGGGCGAACTCCTGCGCGAAGCACGGCGCGTCGCTCTCGATGTTGCTGAAGTGCGCCGCGTGGCCGCCCTCGTGGAAGAGGGTCTCGGTGGCGCGCAGCCCGCTGCCGACGGCGCCGCGCACGGCGTTGGCGGTGAAGTTGATGCGCGCCGGGCGCCAGGTGCCCGCGTCGCGGAAGCCCACCCCGGGGCCGTGCATGAAGCCGTTCTCGTACTTGCCCGCGCGGTCGACGAGGTCGAGCGTGAGGGTGGCGCCGCGAAACTTCACCCCGAGGCCCGCGAAGGACCTGCCCCAGCGGCGCACCGCGGGCCCGAAGCCGAAGTAGGGGTCGAGCGCGGCGGCGAGCTTGCCTGCGCGGAGGAAGAGGAAGTTCCAGGGGTCGAGGGCGCCGTCGCCGTGGCGGCGCGCGAAGGACGCGAGCTCGGCGCGGGTGCGCGCGGCGGTGCGCGCGGCGAGGTCGTCGAGGGCGCCGAAGAGCTCGGCCTTGGTCATGCGCTCGACGGTGTGCACCCGCCACGCGTAGTAGTCCGAGTGCCCGAGCATGCGACCGAGCTGGTTGCGCTTGCGCACCACGTCGAGGAAGCCGTGCTCCAGCACGAAGGTCTCGATGGAGCGCATGCCCTCGTAGGCGGCCCGGCGGCGCGCGGGGTCGGCGTCGTTGCGCAGCATGAGGGAGAGCTTGTTGCTCCCGGCGGCCTCGAAGGCCCCGGTGGCCGGGTCGACGAAGCCGAGCTTCATGCCGCCGCGAACCCGCTGCAGCTCGCCCTCGAGGTGCACGATCTCCTCGGAGAGCGCGCGGGCCTCCGGGAGGTCGATGCTGTTGGCGGCGAAGAGGGCGATCCAGCCGCCGAGGACGTGCTGCTGCTGCGCGGTGCCCTCGCGGGCCGACTGGAGGTCGCGCAGCCGGCGCAGGGCGTCGGGGCTCTGGAGGAAGCGGTTCATCCCGATCTCCGCGGCGGACAGCGCCTTCTGCGCGGCCTCCGGGTCGTCGGCGACGCCCATCTTCACGGACCAGAAGAGGTCTTCCTTGGTGGTGTGGAGCTGGAGGAATTCGTCCTGCAGCGCGCGCAACGTCGAGGCGAGCGAGGTGATCATCGGGGGGGCAAAACCTACCACACGAGCGCGCGGGCCCGACGCGGCCCTTGCACCTACACCGAGCCTCCCTCTAGGCTCCCTGGCCGTGTACGAGGGCGAACGCTTCGGGCCCTACGTTCTCCGCGAAAAGATCGCGCAGGGGGGCATGGCGGAGATCTACTTCGGCGAGCGCCGGGGTGCCCACGATTTCCGCCGCGAGGTGTGCATCAAGCGCATCCGCCCCAACCTCTGCGGCGACCCCTCCTTCGTGGAGATGTTCATCGACGAGGCGCGCATCTGCTCGCGGCTGCGGCACAGCAACATCGTCGCCATCGACGACTTCGGCAACACCGACGGTCAGCTCTACATCTGCATGGAGTGGGTGCACGGCACGGACGTCGGCCGGCTGCTGAAGCGCCTCGCCGCCGAGGGGCGGCGCATGCCCGTCGACGCGGCGCTCTTCGTGCTCTCCGAGGTGCTGCGGGGCCTGGAGTACGCCCACGGCAAGCACGACCAGGGGGTGGCGCTCGACATCGTCCACCGCGACGTCACGCCCCACAACATCCTCGTCAGCTACGCGGGCGAGGTGAAGCTCTCGGACTTCGGCATCGCCAAGGCCACCTCCCGGCTGCACCAGACCCAGGGCGACCTCGTGAAGGGCAAGCTCGCCTACATGGCCCCGGAGCAGGCCACGGGGAAGGCCCTCGACGGCCGCACCGACCTCTTCGCGCTCGGCATCTGCGCCTTCGAGATCCTCACCGGGCAGCGGCCCTTCCTGGGCAAGGACCGCGAGGTGATCCTCACGATGCTGCGCGGCGAGCGCGCGGCGCTGCGCACCCTGCGCCCCGACATCCCCGCCGCGGTCGAGAAGTGGGTCGACACGCTGCTGCGCCTCCCGATGGACCAGCGCTTCCCCACCGCCGCCGCGGCCCTCGACGCGATGCAGGCGATCCCCTTCGCCACCGGGGCGCGCTCGCTCACCGCGCTGCTGAGCGAGTTCTACCCCGACCAGGCTTCTGTCGTGACGCCCGCCGTGGGCGGGGCTCCCCCCGCGCCCGCGGTCGCGCTCGACTCCACGCGCCCGCAGCGCCCCGTCGCCGCGGTCACCGCCGTGCTCCCCGCGGTCGACGCGGTTGAGGAGTCCACCGACGAGACCGCCATCACCCCGCCGCCGGTGTTCACCCCGCTGCCGCCGCCCATCGCGCCGACCGCCACCAGCGCCCCCGTGGCCTACACGCCGCCCTCCGCCGCGGCAACCCCCGCCGCCGCGTCGCCGCCGCCCCGCTGGGCCCGCCGCCTCGCGCTCCCGGTGGCCCTCACCGCCCTCGCCGTACTGGGCGTCACCGCCGCGCTCGCCCTGCAATCGCCACCGGCGGCCGTGCAGCCCTCTCCGGCGCCTGTGCATGCCTCTCCGACGCCTATGCATGCCTCTCCGACGCCTATGCAAGTACCCACGGCGCCTGTGCAAGTGCCCACGGCGCCTGTGCAAGTGCCCGCGGCGCCTGTGCAAGCGCCCGCAGCGTCCGCGCCCGTCGAAGTCGCGCCAGCGAGCGTCACGGTGACGGTGCAGCCCTGGGGTGGCGCGACCCTGGACGGGCGATCGATCCCGACGGGGCGCTCGGTGCGGGTGCCTGCGGGGGTGCACACCGTCGCGGCCAGCCAGCCGGGCGGGCGCAGCACGTCTCGACGCATCACCCTCGCGCCTGGGGAGAGCGCGCGCGTGCGTCTGGAGATCCCCCGGTAGCACTCCATCGGAGGAGTGCTGACGAGTCGGGCGGATCGACCGCCCACACAGCGATCACCGGCCTCGCCCTCCGAGGGGAGCACCCGCCCACGTCCTCCCAGCGCGTCCGACCCGGAGCGACGGCCCCGGGTCTCCGGACGTCGGGGTGCCCGCTCTCGCACGTCGCTTCGCGACGGTGAGGGCGGGGACTGGGGACGTGGGCGGGTGTTCCCCCTCGGAGGCCGGGTGACCGCACGCGTGGGTAGCGCCCGTCACCCGACCGTCGCCCACGGCGGGCCCGATCTGTCGTAAGGAGTGGGCAATCCAATGCCCCGCTTCGCAGCCATCGATGTCGGCTCCAACGCGATGCGCCTCCGGGTCGTCGAGGCGCTCTCCCCCGATCAGGTGCGCGAGGTCGCCGCCGAGCGCGCTCCGGTGCGCCTCGGGCACGACGTCTTCCTCACCGGGCGGCTCGCGCCCTCCGCGGCGCTCGAGGCCGTCGACGCGCTCAAGGCCTTCCGCGAGGTGATGAAGGAGGCCGGGGTCGACGGCTACCGCGCCGTGGCCACCAGCGCCGTGCGCGAGGCGCAGAACGCCGACCTGCTCATCGAGCGCGCCGAGCGCGAGGCGGGCATCAAGCTCGACGTCATCGAAGGCGTCGAGGAGGCGCGGCTGGTGCTCGTGGCCGTGCGCCACGCGGTCAACCTCAAGGGCCGGCGCGCGCTGCTGGTGGACATCGGCGGCGGCAGCGTCGAGCTCACCCTGCTCACCGACCAGGCGCCGCACGCGTCGGTGTCGCTCCCGATGGGCACCGTGCGGCTCCACGAGGCCTTCCTCGACCACGAGAGCGCCGTGTCCACCGAGCGCCGCGCCCTCCTGATGGAGTACATCGAGCGCTCCCTGGGCGAGGCGGAGTTCCTCCCCGGGTCGAAGCCCGAGCTGGTGGTGGCGACGGGCGGCAACGCCGAGGCCATCGCGGCGCTGTGCCCCTTCGCCACCGACGACGGCAACGGCATCGACGTCGCCGCCATGCTCACGCTGCGCGACGAGATGGCCGCCCTCACCCCGCGCGCCCGCCGCGAGCGCTACGGCCTCCGGGGCGACCGCGCGGACGTCATCGTTCCCGCCCTCTTCGTGCTCTCCGCGGTGGCCGAGGCCGCGGGCGCCACCAGCATCACCACCCCCGGCGTCGGGCTGAAGGACGGCATCCTGGCCGAGCTCGTCGACCGCGCGTTTCGCGTGTGGGACGTGCCCGGCGAGGCCGCCGAGGTCGAGGCCCAGGCCCTCGCGCTCGGGCGCAAGTACCGCTTCGACGAGGCCCACGCGAAGCACGTCGCGGCCATGTCCCTCTCG
The DNA here is from genome assembly GCA_030652255.1 of Myxococcales bacterium. Classification (GTDB taxonomy): domain Bacteria; phylum Myxococcota_A; class Polyangia; order Polyangiales; genus SCUS01. Next base: position 246,946 of record JAUSAZ010000012.1, read on the forward strand.
CTCTTCGACCAGTGCGCCGACCTGCACCACCTCGGGCCCGAGGAGCGCTCGCTGCTCAAGCTCGCCGCCCTCCTGCACGACGTCGGCGACTTCGTGGGCTTCGACGCGCACCACAAGCACACCTACTACCTCGTCACGCACTCCGACCTCATGGGCCTGTCGCCCGAGCAGAAGGAGGTCGTGGCCAACGTGGCGCGCTACCACCGCAAGTCGCTGCCCGACCTGTCGCACCCGGGCTACCGCAAGCTCGATCGGCGGCTGCGCACGGTGGTGCGCAAGCTCGCGGCGCTCCTGCGCGTGGCCGACGCCTTCGACCGCGAGCACCAGGGCAAGGTGCTCGACGTAGCGGTGCGCATCACGCCGGGGCGGCTGTCGCTGCGGGCCACGCCCAACCCCCTCACCACGGGCAACCGCGACCTCTCCCTCGAACGCTGGACCGCGCTGCGAAAGGCCGACCTGATGGAGGAGGTCTTCGCGTGCGAGGTGAAGGTCGACGGGGCCGAGGGGATGGCGCCGACGAAGTCGTTCCAGTAGCGCCGACGGCGTTGACAGCGCTCCCGCGCATCGCGGAGAAACACAGGGATGGAGCTGGTGAACCGCACGGCCCTCCCGGCGGCGTGTGGGGTGGGGGACGGGTGGGACGACGATCACCAGGCCGGCGTGGTCACCGCCAAGGCCACGTTCACCTATGAGCCCGGCGAGGGCCTCGCGCTCGACACACAATCCCCGCTGCCCCTCTTCGACGACGACGAGCCCACGCGCTGGGGCGTGATCCCCCGCGACGACCTCCCGAGGGAGGGCGATGACTTCGAGGTGATCTTCCTCGGCTGCGCGCACGCCCCCCGCGGCGCCGCGGTCGGGGCCATGGAGGTCTCGCTCTCCGTGGGCGACGTCGAGCGCCGCCTCGCGGTCTTCGGCCGACGCTGCTGGACCGACGACGCGCCCGGCGCCCCGGAGGCCTTCCGCGCGATGCCCCTCACCTGGCAGAACGCCTTCGGCGGCGCGTGCGAGGCGCTGGTCGACCGCGACGCGCCGGTGATCCTCGCCGACGCGCGCAACCCCGCGGGCAAGGGCTTCGACCCCGCCCCGCAGGCGCGGGCGCTGGGGGAGTTCCTGCGCTGCCCGGCGGGCTATCCCTCGCTCGACCCCTCGCTGGAGCTGCCCAACGTCGAGTCGCCCGAGCACCTCGTCCGCCGCCGCGACGACGCGCCCGAGCCTGCGTCCTGGGCCACGCTCCCGCTCGCGTCGGCCGCCCACGCGCGCCGGATGTTCGACCTGGAGCGCTCGGAGTCCGACGGGCGCCCGGTGTTCACCGAGCAGCGCTTCCACCGCGCGGTGCCCGGGTGGGTGATCCCCGCGCCCGGCGAAGGCGCGGAGGTGGTGATGCGCGGCCTCGACCCGGCGGGCGAGGTGCGCTTCACGCTGCCCACGCTGCGGGTGTGGGCGGACTTCGACGTGGGCGGCGCGCGCACGACGGTGGCGCTCGCGCCGCAGACGATGGTCATCCTCGGGGAGAAGCGCACGGTGACGGTGACGTACCGCGCGCACATCCACCTGCGGCGGGTCGACGAGGTCGAGAAGAGCGTGCGGCTGCGCGTGGAGCAGCCATGACGCGAGGGGGCGGCGCATGATCGGGGTGAAGGTCAACATCGGCACCGACCTGAGCGCGGGGGTGCTGCTGCACAACGTGCTGCTGCCGCCGGCCATCCCGGTGCCCGTCCCGAGCGTCTCGCTCGAGCTGCCGGTCAACCAGGACTGGCTCCCTGGCGAGCTCAACAACCAGCACAAGCGCACCACCACCGTGCGCCACAGCGGCCGGAGCATCGTGCTGGAGGGCCACGACTGCGGCGCGCTCATCATGGACGTGACGCCGCTGTTTCCGGCCAACGCGTACTACCTGCTGATGTGGCCCTTCTCGAGCCGCAAGATCCTCTTCAGCGCGAGCACCGTGCAGGCCGACACGGCGCCCATCGGCTGCGCGGCGGCGTGGCTGCCGATGATGACCTGCGGCGACCCGCTCTCGGGCCCCACCGCCCTCGCCCTCACCTCCATGAGAAACACCGTCGAGGTCGGCATGACGGGCGCCGACGTCGCCATCGGCCTCGCCTACGCCGCCGCGTCGGTGGCCCTCGACCTCATCTTCAACAAGATCAGCGGCGCGGGCATCGTGCAGCAGGTGCGGCAGGCCGCCAGCCGCAGCGCCCTGCGCGCCGCGAGCGGGGCGGCCGCGCGTCGGGCCGCGTGGGCGGCGGGTGGCCGCGCGGTGCGCGAGCCGGCCCGGCGGGTGGTGGTGCGCACGGTGCGCCGCGAGCTGCCGGGTCGGGTGGTGGGCTTCGACAGCCCTGCCAGCGCGGCGCGGCGGGGCATCGCCATCGGCATCGACTCGGCGGCCTCGCACGCCCGCGCCGGCGAGGCCCACGCGCCCAACGCGGGCGACTGGACCGCCACGCACACCGTCGGCGTCCCCTTCGCCAACGCGTCGGGCAGCGTGACCGCCAGCGACAACGCCGACCGGCGGGGCACCGCCGGCCAGGGGAGCCTGGGCAACCGGCAGGTGGCCATCACACCAGCGGGTGACCTCGTGCGCACGCGCAACAGCGTGACCGTGGCCACCCCCGTCGACGACACCATCCCCGCGCCCGTGCGGGTGCGTCCGCCCCGCGGGGGGCACCACCGATGAGGCCGCACCCGTCGGTGAAGCTCTGGCTCACGCCGCCGTCGAGCGACCCTCCGCAGGTGATCGTGTTCGTGAAGGTCACCTGGCGCATCACGCCGCGGGGCCTGGAGCGCGACGCCCCCGCCCCGCTCGACCCGGGCTTCCTCGATGGTCCACCGAACTTCCTCCCCGGCACCGACGCGTGGCCGGAGAAGGCCGCCACGGACGTCGTGGTGCTCGGGGCCGCGTACGCCCGCGACGGCCGCCCGGTGCGCGCCCGCACGGTGTCCGTGCAGGTCGGCGAGGACCTCGTGCGCGTCGAGGCGCTCGGCCCGCGGATCGTGCGATGGCGCGACGGCGAGGACCCGGTCTTCCCCGACCCGGAGCCCTTCACCCGCGTCGACCTCGCCTATCGCAACGCCTACGGCGGCTGCGACCCGCGCGTCCCCGTCGCCGACGACGACCTCCCCCGCACGGAGCTCGACCACCCCGGGCGCTACCCCCGCAACCCCTTCGGCCAGGGTTACGTCGTGCTGACCGACGCGCCCGACCGCGACGTGATCCTCCCGCAGCTCGAAGACCCGGACGACGCCCTCACCGCCGCGCGCTTCTTCGTGCGCGACCCCGCGCGCTGGTACCTCCAGCCCCGCCCCGCGTCGCTCGGTTGGGTGCACCCGGTGATGTTCCCTCGCTCGGTGTGGTTCGACGTGCGGGTCGACGCGTGGTTCCCCTCGCCCGACGACCACCGCCTCGCGGAGGTGCGCGACGACGACCTCCCCGACGGCTGGCGCGACTTCCTCGCCGTCGAGCCCGACGAGCCCGTCTCCCCGCACCCATGGTTCGCCCAGGAGGCCTCCCGCGGCCTCGTCTTCCACGACCTCGACGAGCACACCCCGGTCACCCTCGTCGGCCTGCACCCCGAGCTCGACGTGCTGCGCTTCGCCCTCCCCGCGGCGCCGCGCATCGTCGTCGACGTCGAGGGCGAGCGCGCAGCCCCGACGCCGCGGCTGCACCACCTCGTGTGCGAGCCCGACGCCCTCCAGGTGCGCTGCACCTACGCCGTCAGCCACCCGCTGCCCCGGCGCTACATCCCCGGCGTGCACAAGCACATCCCCGTCGCCGCGCAGGTCGACGACGGCGAGTGGATCGCCTACGAGGCGCCGCCCACGGTGCTGGGCAAGCTCAAGGCCGCCGGGCTCGACCCGCTGACCTTCCTGCGCCGCGCGTAGCCCCCCCCTCCCCTTCAGCGCGGCGGGCTGTTGAGCCGGATGGCCTCGCCCTGGACGGCGACGTCGTCGCTCGCCGTCACCTCGACGCCGCCGCGGCGCGCGTGCAGGGCGATCGCGTCGGCCGTGAGGCGCAGGCGCCCCGGCAGCTCGATCGCGGCGTCCGTCGAGAGCAGGCGCACCACCGGGCCGTCGGGCGACTGGCGCAGCTCCACCAGCGCTGCGCCGTCGGCCGCCACCACGCGCAGCGACTCGCCCGCGGCGAGCTCGACCACCGGGCCCGTCGCGGCGGCGTCGGGGCGCGTTGCGAAGCCGTCGATCACGCCGGTGACGACGGGATCGGGCTCGTGCGCGAGCGACACCAGCAGCACCCGGTCGCCCGCGCGCACCGCGACGCCCAGGAGGGTCGGCAGCCAGCGGTCGCGGGGGGCGCCCGAGGGGTCGGTCCAGCGGACGCGCGCGCGGCCCGAGAGCGTGGGGTGGCGGTCGTCGATGCACTCGCCCATGCACGGGGGCGCGACCGGCGCAGCAGGCCGCGGCGCCACGGCGAGGTCGAGGTCGTCGAGGGTGACGGTGGTGGCGCCGGCCGGGCGCTCGTCGCGGTGGGACATCGCCGCGGACGATAGCGTCGCGGGCGTCGCAGTGGCGCGCGGATTGACCTTTCCCCGCGCCCTCGACGAAGCTCCGCGCCCTCATGGGAACCCTCCTCGTCGAGGTGCACAACCTCGAAGGCAACACCCGCGACACGCGGGCCTTCCCGGCCGGGCTCGTGCGCGTCGGGCGCAACCGCGTCAACGACCTCGCGCTGCCGCACCCGGCCATCTCGCAGTTCCATTGTCAGCTCGTGGTGGAGGGCGGCGCGGTGGTGCTGGTGCCGGGGCGCGCCACCAACGCCGTCACCGTCAACGGCCGCGCCGTGGCGCAGGGGCAGCGCACGCCGCTCGACCCGCGCGCCGAGGTGAGCCTCGGCCCCATCACCCTGCGCTGCACCCTCGACCCGATGGACTACCAGAGCCCCGAGGTCGCCCCCGAGTGGCTCTCCGACCGCTTCTCCTGGGCGCCCGACCGCAAGGCCCCGGCGGTGCCCGAGACCGTCGCGTACAACCCCGCGGCGATGCGCGCCTACGCCGACGCGCTCGAGAGCTCCCGCGGCGGTGCGCCCGACCCCGCGCCCGGTCCGCGCGCGGTCGACCCCCTCGCGGCGACGCTCGAACGCCGCCGCGCCGCCTCCGACGAGGCCGCCGCGCTGGTGGTCGATCGGGTGTCGGCGGCGCTCCCCTCGGCGCGGGCGGCCACGCTGCGGGTGCTGCTCACCGAGCACCCCGAGCTCGGCGAGCTGGAGCCCGTGCGCGCGCTCGCCGTGGAGCACGGCGTGCCCACCGAAGGGGCCCTCGCGGGGCACGCGCTGCTGCGGCTGCGCCAGGTGGCCCACCGCTACGGCGCGGCGCCGCCGGAGAGCGCGGCGGAGGTCGACGACGTGGTGCTACGCCTCGCAGCGGCGCTCGACGGCATGGCCGACGCGCTCATCGTGCTGCGCGCGGTGCTCGAACCGAAGGCCTTCGTCGAGGCCGCGCTGGGCGGATCGGGCGACGGGCTGCGGGGCGACGAGACGGCGGTGCTGCTGCGGTGGCTCTTCGCCGCCGACGCGCCCATCGCGGCGAAGGTGCTCGGCCTGCGGCAGCTCGCCGCCGAGCTCGCCGAGCGGCCGGGGCAGCTGACGGGGGCGGTGATCGAGGGCGTGCGCGCGCTGCTCGACCGCCTGAGCCCCTACGCGCTGGAGCAGGAGATGGCGGCGCTGCGACCCGGCGCGGCGCTCGACGCGCAGGCGCAGGCAGGCCTCTGGCAGCACTGGCGCACGCTCTTCGGCTGGTACGTGGCCAACGCGCGCGAGCTCCAGGCGACGGTGTTCGGGAGGGCCTTCACGGAGTCGCTGCTGCGCGACGCCGGGGGGCGCGACGCGCAGGGCTGACGGGCCTGGTACCGCGTCGCAGGGGTTCTGACGGGTTGAGGTCCGCCGGGGTCGTGGGCCCCCTCACCGCGCTGCCGCGCGCCCTGCACCCCCATCGAATGATGGGGGCAAGGGCTCCGCAATGGGTCACGTCGGTGCCTGGTTGGAAGGTGCTCGGGGAGGTTTGGACCTTCCAGCTCATCGCCCACGCTCACGACGTCGGAGCCCTTGCCCCCATCATCCGATGGGGGTGAGGGCGCGCGGCAGCGCGGTGAGGGGGCCCACGACCCAACCCGTCAGAACTCCTGCGACGCGGGCCTACGGGTTGAGCTTGATGAGCCCGCCGCGGACGATGACCTCCGCGGGCTTGAGCTCCAGCGAGCTCGTCCCGCAGCTGGCCTTGATGATCTTCGCGCCGTGGATGGTCACGGTGCCGTCGGGCAGGATCTCCAAGGACGAGGGCCCGCACTCCACGCGCACCTTCGGCTGCGTCTTGACGATGACGCCATCGGGGTCGATCGTGACCTCGGTCTTCTCGCCGCGCCTGATATGGAAGACGTCGGCCGCGTCCACCTGGACCGACGGGGCCATCAGCCCGATCGAGGCGTCCGACAGGACCGTGTAGCCGTCGCGCACGTGCGTGTAGCTGATCCCGTTCACCGTGAGCTCGTCCTTCGTTTCGATGGTCGTGTCGCGCCCCCTCCCGCTGACGACGCGCTCCTCCCGGCCGTCGATGCGCACGCGGTGTTCGCCCACCACGCTCTGTGTGTCGTCGCCGAGCACCTTCGCCTCGCGGTCGCGCCGCACCAGCAGCTGGTCGTCCCGGTCGATCACCCCCTTGCGGTCGCGGTGCACCCGCACGCTCTGGTCGACGCCGATGCGCTCGGTCTGCGATGCGTCGACGGTGTTCGACTGCGCGGCGTGCACGTGCGTCGCGTGGTCGTGCAGCACCTCCTCGCGCAGGTTGCGCTGGGCCCGCACGAAGACCTCCTCGCGGCCCGCCTGGTCCTGGAAGCTGAGCTCGTTGTACTTCGCAGCGTCGCCGCCGGGCGTGCTCTGCGTGCGGATCACGCTGCGGGTCACGGAGTCCACCGCGTCCAGGTCGTAGGGCGGCGGGTGCGTGCCGTTGTAGACCCCGCCGGTGATGAGCGGCCGGTCGGGGTCGCCGTCGATGAACTGCACCACCACCTCCATGTCCTTGCGCGGCACGAACACGAAGCCGAACCCGTTGCCCGCCCACGCCTGCGCCACGCGCACCCACGCCCGCTGCGCGTCCTCGGGCGTGCGCCCGTCGCGCTCCCAGTGGAAGCGCACCCGCACGCGCCCGTAGTGCTCCGTCTCCACCTCGTCGCCCCCCGCGCTCACCACCCGCGCCGTCTGCGGACCATGGATCCGCGACCGCCGGTGCCGCAGCTCGGGCCGCACGCTCACCGTCGCGGGCACGCAGGTCACCACGTTGCGGTACGGCGCCTCCGCCCCCGCGCGGTCGTCGTCGCGCGTCTCCTCCGCCGCCGCGCAGTGGTGATGCACGGCCGTCACCAGGTACTCCCGCTCCAGCGCCTCCACCCGGTGACCCTCCAGGCGGAAGAGCGTCCCCGGGCGCAGCCCCGTCACCGAGCCCTCCCCCGTGAAGGTGCGCCCGCCCTGCAGCGCCCGCTGCGCCTCCAGCGCGGCGCGGTGGGCCACGTCGTTGCGACCGTACGCGTGGTCGCCCGCGTCGTAGCGGTCGAAGACCACGTCCGCGGGGTGGCTGTACACCTCGCGATCGACGCCCGCCGCGTCCACGCTGCGGTTCTCGTGGGTCACCCGCAGGTTCGGGTTGGTCCAGTCGAAGTCCATGGCCACCGCGCTGGTGGCGGTGAGCGCCGAGGTGACCTCGAAGCGCCGCAGCGACTCGTGCCGGTGCGTGTCGTGCTCCTCGTCGGTCACCGCGACGCGGTCGCCCTCCGGGCCCGCGAAGGCCGCGTGCGCGTGCGCCCCGTCGAAGAACACCACCTCCTCGTGCTCGTCGCCCTCGACCACCACGTAGCCGATGCCCTCCTCCGCCGCGATGCGCTCGACGAAGTCCAGGTCGGTCTCGCGGTACTGCACGCAGTGCTCGCGCACCGGCAGCGCCCGCTGTATCGCGAAGCGCACCCGCCGCCGGTACGGCCGCAGCGCCTCCTCGACGACGGCCCGCAGCACCTGCTCGACGGTCTTGCCCTCGAAGACACGCGAGTCGCGCCGCTGCGAGAGCGACCACATCGCGGGCACCAGGGTCACCCGCGCGTGGGCCTTGTGGTCGCGCACCCCGAGCGCCTCGACGCGCGCCACGACGCCCTGCACCCGCCGCGCGCGCCCGTCGCGGGACAGCGTGAAGGCCGCGTCGCGCCCGAGCAGCAGCGCCGGGTCGGCGTCGGCGTGCTCGCAGGTCATCTCCAGCACCGACTCGGTCACCCGCGAGAGCGCCTCGCGCACCTCCGCGCGTCGCACCCGCCACGGCCGCCGGGTGCCCGCGCTCTCGAAGGCGTACTCCACCGGCGGCAGGCGCCGGGACTCCCGGTCGTGCTCCGCCGCCCGCGCGCGCAGCGCCTGGTAGGCCTGCACGCCCTCCTGCACGACGCCCACCGCGGAGCTCGCCGCGCGCATCCCCGACGCCACCGCGTGGGCGACCGGCGAGCGGTTGACGGCGCCCTCGAGGTCCGCGAACTCGCCGCCCAGCTCCAGCGCCGGCCGCAGCACGTCGCCGGCATTGCGCGCCTCGGCGAGCCGCCGCAGCCGCTCGGCGTCCGTCGCCGCCCGCTCCGCCGCCGCCTCGACGTCGCGCGCCCGCTGCGCCGCCCGCTCCGCGCCGTCCGCCCCGCCGCCCCGGTCGTCATTCGACATGGCGGCGATGATGCCACCACCGCCCGCGCCTCTGCGACACCTCCGACGGCCTCGGCCCGCCGGGGCATTGCGGCGCCGCGGCGATCGCGCTGTCATCCCGCGCATGAGCGACCCCACGCTGACCCTCGAGACCCGCGGCCACGTCCTGCTCGTCGGGCTCTCCCGCCCGGCGAAGCGCAACGCCTTCAACCTCCAGATGCTGCGCGAGCTCGCCGAGGCCTACGGGCGCCTCGAAGACGAGCCCGAGCTCCGCTGCATGGTGCTCTTCGCCCACGGTGACCACTTCACCGCGGGCCTCGACCTCGGCGAGGTGGGCCCGCACGTGGCCTCCGGCGGGGGGTTGCACGTCGAGGGCGGCGTCGACCCGCTCGACCTCGTCGGGCGTCGGCGGGTGAAGCCCGTGGTGATGGCCGTGCAGGGCTACTGCTACACCATCGGCGTCGAGCTGGCGCTCGCCGCCGACGTGGTGGTGGCGTCGCGGGACGCGCGCTTCACGCAGTTCGAGGTGCGCCGCGGCATCATGCCCTTCGGCGGCGCCACGCTGCGCTTCGCCCAGGTGGCGGGCTACCAGAACGCCATGCGCTACATGCTCACCGGCGACGCCTTCGACGCCGAGGAGGCGCGGCGCATCGGCGTGGCGCAGGAGGTCACCGACGCGGGCCAGCAGGTGGCGCGGGCCATCGCGGTGGGCGAGAGCATCGCCGCGCAGGCGCCGCTCGCGGTGCAGGCGACGCGGGTCAACGCGCGGCTGGCGATGGAGCAGGGCCACGCGGCGGCGCTGGCGGCGCTGATGCCCGCCGCGCGGGCGCTGATGGCGAGCGAGGACGCGGCGGAGGGGCTGCGGTCCTTCGTCGAGCGGCGCGAGGCGGCGTTTCGTGGGCGCTGATCGGGGGGTGGGGACGACGGGGATGCTCGTGGCGATGGCGGCGCTCGCGCTGCCCGCGGCGGCGTCGGCGCAGACGGGGCCCGCGCCGGAGGGTGCGCGGCGGTGGCGCGGACCGCACCGGGGGTTCCTGGTGCAGGGGCGCATGGGGCAGTCCTTCGGCGGCGCGAGCGTGCTCGGCGGCCTGGGGGGCCTCGGCGCGGTGGGCACCCTCGGGTCGTCGTCCGCGCTGGGCGCCGCGCTCGGCTACCGGGGCGGGGCGTGGTCGATGGCGTTCGCGCCGTCGCTCTCGTCGTCGTCCTCGGGGGGCGAGGGCTCGAGCGGAACGACCTACCTCCAGCTCGGCCTCGGGGTGCTCGTCGACCGCGTGATCGCCCGCGCCGCGGACGACCGCGTCGAGCTCGGGCTGCTCGCGGGGGCGTCGCTCTCGTTCGTCTCCTACGAGGCCTCCGCCCGCTCGGACGAGGGCGTGGCGTTCGGCTTCCTGCTCGGGCTGTCGGCGCGCTACTGGATGAGCCCCGCCGTGGCCGTCGGGGTGGAGATCGGGGAGAGCTACACCAGCGCGCCGGTGCTCACGCTCTCTACCAGCGGGGCCTCCGACTCGCGCACCAGCTCCTTCGCGACCTTCGGCACCCTCAACCTCTCGGTCGTCTTCGGGGGCTGACGCGGGCGCCGTTTGGCGGACTTCCTCAGGCGGGGACGATAGACTTCCCTCGCCATGCGGCTGACCTCACTGTCGATGCAGGATTTCAAGGGTTTCACGGAGGCGACGCTCGACCTCGATCGGCCGTTGACGGTGCTCGTCGGCGCCAACGGAACCGGCAAGACGTCGGTGCTGGAAGCCATCACGCTGGTGGTCTCGGAAGTGGCCCGCTTGTCCTTCCATTGGGAAGAGCCATCCCTGGAACTCCTGGCACCTGACGCCTCTGACGTCCGGCGTGGCGCGACCGCATCAAGGCTCGATCTGACGCTCTCCAACGGCGACGAGACCCTACGCAAGCGCGTGCGATTCCCAGAGCCGGTCGTACCGCCGCGAACAACCTGGCAGAAGCCCGCGTCCGAGTTCGCCTGGACCAAAGCAGCCCCGGTCGTTTTCGTCCACTACCCGGCGGAAAGACAGGTGACGCACGGAAGGGACGCGTTCGCCGCGGATGGTGAAGCCGCCCGAGAACCCTTGCGCGCGATGGAGGACGGGTTGCCTGCACGTGCCGCCTTCCGTCCGTTCTTCACGTGGTTCAAGGGCCGCGAGGACGTCGAGAACGAGCGCAAGGTCGCGCACGGTGACCTCACCCTCGAAGACCCGCTCCTCCGCGCCGTGCGTCGCGCCGTCGCCGGGATGCTCCCCGACTACACCGGCCTCCGCGTCCAGCGCGATCCGCTCCAGTTCACGGTGCGCAAGGAGGGCGGCGAGACCCTCAACCTCGACCAGCTCTCGGCGGGAGAGAAGGGCCTCCTCGCCCTCGCGGCGGACATCGCCCGTCGCCTCGCCATCGCGTACCCCGACTCGCCCGATCCGCTCGCCGAGGAGGGCGTCGTCCTCGTCGACGAGATCGAGCTCCACCTCCACCCCCGCTGGCAGCGCAGCGTGATCGGGTCGCTGCGACGCACCTTCCCCCGATGCCAGTTCATCGTGACCACGCACTCGCCGCAGGTGCTGAGCGAGGTGCCCACGGAGGCCGTCGTGGTCACCGACCGATTTGCGTTCGTGCGCCCCGCCGCGCCCACCAGCGGACGAGACACCAACGCCATCCTCGAGGAGGTCATGGACACCGCGGCCCGCCCCGCCGAGACGCAGCGCGCGCTCGACGCGGTCTCGGAGGCCATCGACCACGAGGACTACCCCGCCGCCCGCGCGGCGCTCGACCGGCTCACCGCGAAGCTCTCGGAGGACGACGCCGAGATCGTGCGGCTCCGCGGACTGCTGGAGTTCCTGACCGCGGAGGTGGTTGGGGGCGCGGCGTGAGGCTGATCGCGAAGGGCCGCGAGCCGGCGGAGCTCGTCTCCTACCGTCAACAGGACGGCGCGCGCTACGACGGCGACGCGTCGTTCGTCGCCGTGAAGCAGGCGCTGCGCGAGGCGCTGGTGCGCGACCAGGGCGCCCTCTGCTGCTACTGCGAGGCGCGCGTCCGCGACACCGCCGAGGAGATGAACATCGAGCACTGGGAGCCACAGTCGTCGGCCCCGTCGCGGCAGCTCGATTGGAAGAACCTCCTGGCCGCCTGCAAGGGCAACCCTGGCAGCGGCGCGGACGGCCGTCACTGCGACCACCAGAAGGGCGACGAGCCCATCACGCTCGACCCGCAGCGTGAGCGGCACGTCCGCACGATCTCCTTCAACGCCAACGGCGGGATCCGGTCGAGCGACCCCGCGCTCCAGGACGACATCGACCGGCGCCTGCACCTCAACCTCCCGCGCCTCCGCGCGAACCGGGCCGCCGCCGTGCAGGCGCTCGTCAGCGGCTTTCGTCGAAGGTACGGGGGCGAGTTTCCCAGGGACGCGTTGCGTCACGAGTTGGAGCAACACACCCGTCCCCGCGCAAACGGACCTCTGCCTCCGTACGCCAGCGCGGTCGCGTTCTGGCTGCGGCGACGCCTCGGCGAGCGGCCCTGACCAGCCGCGTCGGTGCGCGGAGCACATCCCCACACCGATCTTCCTCGCGGCCATTGAAGGCGCTTGCGAGGGGCGGCGAGCCCGCGCGAGCTTCTCCGCTGGAGGGTTCACCAATGGCCGACTCGTACATCGATCCGAGAGAGACGTTGATCTACGGCGCGTTCGCCCGCGATCAGTTCACCGCCGTCTGCGCGGGGCTCGTGCCCGCCCTCGACGGGGCTGTGAAGTTCGCCGCCGCCGAGCAGGCGAAGGCCGACGCCGCGATGAAGGAGGTGCTCGACCGCCAGCCCGCCGCCGCGGTCGCGGACGGCGACCCGGTGGCCGACGCGCGCGACTCGCTCGTGCGCTTCGGGAAGTACGTCGAGTCCATCAAAGGGGGCCCCGTTCCGCTGGCGCAGTTCTTCGACCGCGACGCCCCGTCGGTGGCGGCGCGGCGCCGGCTCACCAAGCTCGTCGCGCTGGTGAAGCACGTCGCCGCGAAGATCGACGAGCACCGCGCCCACCTCCGCGACCACAAGCCCTGGCTGGAGGAGTTTCGCGGCCTCCACGACGCCCTCGCCTCGCTCGACCAGTCGGCCCGCGAGTCGAAGCTCGCAGGCGCGATGCTGCGCCCCGAGCTCGCCGCCGCGCGCGAGGCGTGGCTGGCCGTGTACTCCGCCAACAAGGCCCTCATCACCGGCGTGCTGCGCCACGCAGGTCGCCCCGAGCTGCTGCCGCTGGTCTTCGATGACCTCGCCGAGCAGCACCGCGCGACGGGCGTGAGCGACGAGGCGCCCGCCCCCGCGCCCGTCGATCCGCAGCCCGCGGCCTGACGCGCCGCCCCGCCACCGCAGGCGACGCCCGCAACGGTTGAGACGCCCTCCCCGACGCCCTGCCGCGCCCCGCAACGCTTGCGACGAACGCCCCGCCGCCCCGGCGCCCGACCGCAACCCTTGCGACGCCCTCTGGGGCTCCCGGGCGCCGCCCGCAACCGTTGCAACGGGCGCCTGCGCGCCCCGGAAGCGCGTCGCAACGCTTGCAGCGCGCTGACCGCTGTACCCCCTTGCCGCTGCGCAACCGCCCCGACACCTTGAGGCTCGATGGTCCCTTCTGACCGCCCTCCCCTCCCCCTCTCTACCCTCGTCGCGCAGTTCCACGCGCTCGGCCTCTCCGCCGCGCCCGTGGTGGTGGTGCACTCCTCCCTCCGCGCGGTCGGCCCCGTCGAGGGCGGCCCCCTCGGCCTCATCGCCGCCCTGCGCGCGGCGCTCGCCCCCGACGCCACGCTCGTGCTGCCGTCGATGTCCGACGACGACGAGCACCCCTTCGACACTGCGTCCACACCGTGCGCCTCGATGGGCGTCGTCGCCGACACCTTCTGGCGCCAGCCCGGCGTCGTGCGCAGCGACAACCCCGCGTCCTTCGCCGCGGTGGGTCCGCTCGCGTCGGTCATCACGGCGCCGCACCCCATCGCGCCGCCGCACGGCATCGACAGCCCCGTCGGCCGCGCGTGCGCCCTCGGCGGGTCGGTGCTGCTGCTCGGCGTCGACCACTCCGCCAACACCACGATGCACCTCGCCGAGTCGATGGCCGGCGTGCCGTACGCCTCCCGCAAGGAGTGCGTGGTGCTGCGCGACGGCGTGCCCGCGCGCGTCACCTACGAAGAGACCGACCACTGCTGTGAGAACTTCCAGCGAATCGACGGTTGGCTGCGCGACCGTGGCCTGCTGGCCGAAGGGACGGTCGGCTACGGCCACGCCCGCCTCGTGCGGGCCGCCGACGTGGTGCGCGTCGCGGTCGAGGCGCTGCGTGGCGACCCGTACGCCTTCCTGCACCCGCGCGGCGCGGGCTGCGAGGAGTGCGACCTCGCGTGGGAGAGCGTCGCGACGTCTCCCGCCCGCTGAGCCCCCATCACACCGGCATCACGCCGCGCTTCCGGTAAGGGCGCTCGAGCTTCTTGTGCTGCGCCAGCTCCAGGCCCCACGCGAGCACCTTGCGCGTGTCCCTCGGGTCGATGACGTCGTCCACGAGCCCCCAGCCCGCGACCTTGTACACGTCGATGTACCCCTGGATCATCTCCACCATCTGCTGCTTCATCTCCGGCGGCATCGCCTCCGCCCGGAAGAGCTTCCTCGACGCGATGCCCACCATCCCCTCGGCGCCCATCACGGAGATCTCCGCCCCCGGCCAGGCCACCAGCAGGTCGGGCTCGTACGCGCGCCCGCACATCACGAAATACCCCGCGCCGTAGGCCTTGCGCGTCACCACGGTGAGCTTCGGCACCGTCGCCGCGCTCATCGCGTGCAGCATCTTCGCGCCGTGCCGGATGATCCCCGCGTGCTCGACCCGGGTGCCCACCATGAAGCCCGGCGTGTCCTGGAAGAACACCAGCGGGATGTTGAACGCGTCGCACAGCTGGATGAAGTGCGCGCCCTTGTCCGCCGCGTCGATGTCGAGCACCCCGCCGAGGTGCATCGGGTTGTTGGCCACGATGCCCACCGAGCGGCCGTTGATGCGCGCGAGGCAGGTGATGAGGTTGCGCGCGTAGCGGGGCTTGAGGTCGAAGACGGTGCCGTGGTCGACCACCGCCTTGATGGCCTTGTACATGTCGAAGGCGCGCCGGGGTGAGTCGGGCACCAGGTCGATCAGCGACTCCTCGCGCCGCTCGATGGGGTCGGTGCACTCCACGACCGGAGGGGCCTCCTCGCAGTGCGAGGGGAAGTACGAGAGGTACGCCCGCACGGCCTTGATGCAGCTCGCGTCGTCGGGGTACTCGCCGTCCCCCACGCCGCTGGTCTCGCAGTGAACCTTCGAGCCGCCGAGCACCTGCTCCTCGACGTCCTCGCCCGTCACGGCCTTCACCAGCGGCGGGCCCGCGAGGGCCATCGAGCCGATGCCCTTCACCATCGGCACGAAGTCCGACAGGCCCGGGATGTACGCCGTGCCCGCGGCGCCGGGGCCCACCATCGCCGCCACCTGCGGCACCACCCCGCTCATGATCACCTCCTCGCGGAAGAGGTGGCCGCTGCCGGCGAAGCGCGAGATCTCGTCCTCGCTCCCCCTGCCCGGCTCGATGCGCGCCCCCGCCGAGTCGATGAACCACACCATCGGGTGCCGGCCCTTCAGCGCCATCTCGCGCATCCGGGTGACCTTCACCTCGCCCACCTCGCCGATGGACCCGCCCTTCACCGTGAAGTCGTACGCCGCCGCGCACACCACGCGCCCGTCGACCTTGCCGAAGCCGCACACCACCGCGTCGGCCGCGGGCTTGTCGGCCCCGTCGGGCCCCGCCGCGATGCCCATCTGCGTGCCGTGCGCGCCGACCTCGAAGAACACCCCCTCGTCGAAGAAGAGCGCGAAGCGCTCGCGCGCCGAGAGCTTCCCCCGCTCGTGCTGGCGGGCGACCTTGTCCGCCCCGCCCATCTCCTGGATCTTCGCGCGCCGGGCCTCCAGCGCCGCCACCCGCTCCCGCATCGTCGGCATCGTGTCGTCTCCTATCAGGGTGTCAGGAATTGCCGGGCGTCACCGACCGGGTGATGCGCGCCAGGATCTCGCCGCCGACGCCGCCGCCGAGCACCCCCACGAGGCCCGCGGCCAGGAGGTCGGACGGCATCGAGGCGCGCGTGAAGTGCCCGTGCAGGTAGAACGTGAACGCCAGCACCACGCCCATCGCGGCGGCGTAGGCCGACTCGATCTTCCGGCGCGACACCTTCACGTCGACCCAGAGCACCGCCACCGCGAGCAGCGCGAAGAGCGTCGCGAGCATGGTCTGCGAGAAGGGCTCGGCGCGCACCACCACCCGCAGCGGCGGCTGCACCGACTCGGGCAGCCGGTCGAGGATGATCGTCAGCGGCCCTGCGCCGTGGACGGTGTCGAGCACGTGCCGCGAGGCCACCACCGCCGACACCCTCCGCTCGGCGCCCGCGCCCTCGTCCGTCGTGCGCTGGAAGACCCCCCGCACGCGCTCCTCGATCGGCCCACGCGCCGCGGTGACCTCGTAGTGCGCCTGCGCCTCGGTGCCCACGTCGGGCCGGAACGCCCCTTCGGCCTCCAGCACCACCGTCGCCGCCGCGCCGCGCACCACCACCTCGGCGCGGTCGCCGGGGCGCGTGAGCTGCACCACCGACTGCGGCGGCGGCGGGTGCAGGGTGATCGCCGCCGGGCCGAGCGTGGCGAGCAGCACCGCCACGGTCACCGCCCGCAGCATCGGCCGCAGCCGGTCGCCGTCGGGGAGCGTCGTGGTGTGGTCCCACGCGACGTACGCGAGGCCCAGCATCCCGAGGGCGACCAGCGCCGTCGCCGCGTACACGCCGTAGCGCGCCGAGCGGGTGATCGTGAGCACGAGCCCGCCGAGCACCGCCGCCGCGGTGATGTACGGGAGGTATTTCGTCAGCTCCGACGGGGGCTCGAACTCCGCCCGCTGCTGGTTGCTGACGCGCTTGGACGAAGGCTCCGGGGTCGCCATGAAGGCCTCGGGCTCTACCACAGCCGCGCCCGGGCCGCGAAGCGTCAGCCGACGCCGAGCGCCCGCTCGAGCACCGTGCGCACCAGGCCCACGCGCCCCGCGTCGAGGGTGGCGGCCACGCCGAGCGCCTGCCACGCCCGCTGCTGCGCGGCGTCGCCCCCGAGCACCACCAGGCGCCCGTAGCGGGTGTCGGGGTGCGAGCGCACCGCGCGCACCCACGCGTGCGCGTCGACGCCGTCGGCGGGCAGCGCGACCACCACGGCGTCGAGCATCCCCGCCCCGGCGCAGAGGGAGCCGATCTCCGCGAGGCCCTCCATCGGGTCGGCCCGGGAGATGAGGTCGAAGCCGTCGCCGAGGGAGAGCGCCAGCTCGGCCACGGTGGCGGCGTCGGGCACCACGGCGAGCACCATCGGGCGCTTGGGCCCGAGGCCCGCGGGGATGGGCATGTGGAAGCGTCGCAGCAGGTCGAGCAGCGCGCGCCGACGGAAGCGCAGGTGGCCGCCCGGCGTGCGGAAGGCCTCGACGTCGCCGCTCTCCACCCAGCCGTGCACGGTCTTGAGGTCGACGCCCCAGAGGCTCGCCACCTGCGAGGCCACGAAGATGGGCTCCCGGGGCGCGATGGGGATGCGCCGCGCGGGCGACGACCGCTTGCGCGAGGGCGGGGCGCGCGTCGAGCCCAACGCCTCCGCGAGCAGGCCCCGGAGAGCAGCGCGCGGACCGCGGAGCACCCCGTCGCCGGACGCCGTCGCCTCGACGTCGAGGGCCACCACCCGCAGCCCCTCGTCGGTGCGCCCCCGGGCGGCGCGGATCCAGCGGGCCGACTGGTCGCCGAGCCCGCCGCCGAGCACCACCACGTCCGGCGCCGCGCTCGCCCCGGCGCGCTCGCCGAGCCCGATGAGCGCCTCGTAGGGGTCGCTCCAGAGGTGCAGGTACGCGCTGGCGCTCATCCAGAGCCCGGTGGCCTCGCCGGGATCAGAGGGCGCGGCCGGGTCGTCGGCCGGCCGGGACATCTCGAGCGCGTCGACCATCGCGAGCCGGGCCGCGCGGTCGCCCTCCACCACCAGCACGTGCGGCCGGTCGCGCAGCAGCGCGTCGGGCGTGGGGTAGCCCCAGCGCCGCAAGAAGCGCAGCACCGCCGACTGGTGGAAGCGCAGGTGGCCGCCCGCCGTGCGAAACGACCCCAGCGCCGCCTCGGACGACTGCTCGTCGACGCGGTGACACCAGTTGTGGATGGTCTTCAGGTCGACGTCGCAGATCGAGGCGAGCTGCGACGCGAGGTAGACGGGCTCTTCGGGGGGCTCGGCTCGGGGCCGCGTCCCGCTGGCGCGCTGCACGGACCCGGGGACGACCGAACCAGGTAAACGTCGAACGACATCGGACATCACAGTCGAGGCTGCCCCCGACGCGCCGGTCCCGCAACCCCTTCGGTCGGTCTCGCGCAGCGATCAGAGCTCCCAGGTGCCGTCGCGATACACGAAGCGGGTCGGGAGACCTGCGCGCGCTCCCGACACGTCGCACAGCGGGTGCTCGGGGTCGTCCGGCAGCAGCACCGCGAAGGTGTCGCCGACCGCCACGACCGCGGGCTCGACCGGCGCCGATGGCCGCCGCGGGAGCGCGAGCAGCGCGGCCACGTCCGGCGCGTCGACCATCTCCGCGAGGGTGCGCCACGTGGGCGGCGCCAGCACGATCTCCGCGCGCCGCGCCCGCGCGATGGCCTCCCGCGGGGTGAGCCACGCGCTGTCCACGGTCTCGCTCCCGTCGTGGAGCGCCCGGCTCACGTCGGCGGGCGCCAACGCCACGAAGAAGCGCGCGTCGAAGCGTCGCGTCTCCTGCCGCGGCGTCACCCAGCGCGACCACGGCACCAGCGCCGCGCACGACAGCGTGACCCCGTGCTGCCGCAGCAGCGCCGCGAGCGAGGGACGCCCCTTCGGCACCAGCGCGGCCCGCAGCGCGTCGACGTCCGCCCCGCCGACCGCCCCCGCGCACAGCAGCAGCCCCGACTCCTCCAGGCACTCGCGCAGCGCGGCGACGTGCAGCGCCCTCGCCCGCCGCCCGTCGGGCTCGCCGAGCCGTAGCGCGCAGGCCTCGGCGTCGAGGTCGCAGTCCACCGCCGGGTCGCCGTCCTCGTCGTCGAGGCGGCCGCCCGGGAACACGTACGCCCCGCCCATGAAGCGCATCGCCGCCGAGCGCTTGACGAAGAACACCTCCGGGCCGTCGACCGAGTCGCGCACCACCAGCACGGTGGCGGCGTCGCGCGGCGCGGTGGGCGTGCCGTCGAGGTCGAAGGTGACGGTCACTCCGGGAGGCCCCCGAGGAAGGACTCCAGCTCGCCCCGCGCGTGGCCGTCGCGCTTGCGCCCGGCGGCCTCGATGCCGTCTTCGCACCAGCGCCGCGCCTCGCCCGTGGCGCCCAGCTCCTGGCTCACCTGGGCGGCCATGAGATACATGGGCACGTAATCCGGGAACTTCGCCCGCAGCTTGCGGAAGCCCTCGACGCAGTCCTGGAGGCGCCCGGCGCTGCGGTACTCCAGGGCGAGGCCGTAGTAGGGGAACGGGTCGTTGGGCTCCCGGGAGACCATCATCTCCAGGGCTTCGAGTCGCGAGGGCATCGGGGTGTGTGCTCCGTCGGTCAGTTCTCGATGACGCCGATGTACGGCAGGTTGCGGAACTTCTCCGCGTAGTCGAGTCCGTAGCCCACGACGAAGTGGTCGTCGATGGTGAAGCCCAGGTAGTCGATGGGCACCTTCACGCGGGTGCGCGCGGGCTTGTGCAGCAGCGAGCACAGCTTGAGCGAGCGCGGCTGGCGGGTGCCGAGGTTCTCCAGCAGGTAGCGCATGGAGAGCCCGGTATCGACGATGTCCTCCACCACGAGCACGTGCTGGTGGGTGACCGACTGCGTGAGGTCGTAGGTGATCTGCACCACCCCGGAGGTCTCGGTGCCCGCCCCGTACGAGCGCAGCCCCAGGAACTCCACCGACAGCTCGCGGTCGATCTGCCGGATGAGGTCGGCCGCGAAGAGGAAGCTGCCCTTCATGATGGGCACCACCACGAGGTGCTCGGCGTCGGCGTAGTCGCGGGTGATCTGCTCCCCCAGCTCGCGCACGCGCTTCGCGATGGTCTCTTCGTCCAACAGCACCTTGAGCTTCTTCATGTCCGTCCTCCGATCGGTCCCGACGCCAGCGACCCGTCGCCCCTCTATCACGCCGCCCCGCGCCGGTGCCCACTTCGCGACCGCGCACCGTGGCGCCCGTCAGCGCAGGGCCGTCACCGCCTCCAGCGCCGCGAGGGCCATCGTCCGCGCCGCGCCGGTGAACGCCCCCAGGGTGACCGCCACCACCCCCAGCGCGGCCACCTCCCGCAGCGGCGCCCGGAGCTCCGCCCGCTCCCAGGGTCTACCGACCCGCCCCGCCAGCGCGACCGTGAGCTCGACCGCGACGAGGACCAGCAGCGCCGAGGCCGCCAGCGTCGCCGCCGCGCCCAGCGCCGTCGCCAGCGCCCGCAGCGCCAGAGGCCACGCCACCGCGGCCGACCACCCGCGCGCCCCCGGCGGAAGCGCAGCGTAGGTCGCGGCGAGCGCGCGCAGCGCCCCGCGGTGCGCCCCCGACGCGAGGAGGGTCATCGCGCCCACGAGCGAGAGCAGCCGCGCCATCGGGCCATCGCCGCTCATCCCGGGCCGATCGATCCACCCCCCGGCGACGGAGAGCGCGAGCAGCGGCGCGCCCAGCACCGCCGCGAGCGCGGCGCCCACCGCGAGCTCGCGCAGCGCCGCCACGACGAGCCACGCGTCGACCAGCACGGGCCCGGCCCCGGCGCGCAGCCCCACCGCGAGCGCCAGCGCGACGACGACGAGCAGCCCGGCGCGCAGCGGCGCGAGCGCCCTCGTGGCGAGCCACAGCATCGGGACGACCCGCAGCGCCGGGAGCAGCAGCCCGAGCAGCGAGGCGAGCGCGAGGCTCACGCCACCCAGGCGGGGATCGACGCCCACACGTGACGCGCGAACTGCGCCACGGCCCCAGCGCCCCACGCGGCCCCGAGCGCCACCACCGCGGACACGGCCACGAGGCGCGGCACCGCGGTGAGCGCCGGGTCGCCGAGCCGCAGCGGCGCCGCGAGGAGGCCGAGCGCGAGCCCCACGAGCGCCGAGGCGAGCAGCGCGGGCGCGGCCACGGAGAGCGCGAGGAGCAGCGCCTGCTGGGCGAGCGAGACCGTGCGGGCGAGGTCCACGGCGCGAGGATCGCGAAGGACCCCCGGCGCGGTCAACCGCGCGGCGCGATCAGTTGAGGGCGAAGGGGAAGGTGACCGAGAAGGTGGGGCGGGAGAACGGCGGGAGGTGGGCGTCGCGGACGGCGCGGGCGATGCAGCTGCCGACGGGGGTGCCCGCGAAGGGCGGCGCCACGTTGGCGGTGTTGACGCGCCCCTGGTTGTTGAACACCACCGTGACGGTCGCGGTGCCGCCCGAGCCGGTGCCGCACGCGCGCACCGCCGGGCCGACCCCGCGCATGGCACCCGCGACGGCGGGACGGGCGGGCATCTCCGGGAGGTTGGACGCGGCCGCGGCGGGCGCCGAGCCGCCGGCGCTGCCCCCCGCGGGGCGGGCGGCGACGGAGTCCATGAGGTCGGCGAGGCTGCCGCCAGCGGCCGGCGTGGGACGACGCACCGGCGCGGCGGCAGGCGCGGCGGCCGGGGCGGAGGGAGCCGAGGGCGCGGGGGCGGTGCGCGCCGCAGCGGAGCCCGTGTTGGAGGGACGCTCGCGGTCGCGCGGTCGCTCGCGCTCGCGCGGCTCGTTGGCGGGCGCCGGGGCCGCCGGGGCGGGGGCCGCTGCCGTGGGCGCAGCCGCGGGCGCGGGCGCGGCTTCGGGCGCAGCGGTCGGCGTCGGGGCGGCCTCGGGCTGCGCGGTGGGAGCCGGGGTCGCGCTGGTGGGGTTGGGGTTGGTGTTGGCGGCGACGGCGGGGTTGGGGTTGTCGCCGTCCCCGCGACCCTTGACGATCATCGCGGCGGCGATGCCGCCGCCCACGATGATGAGCGCGGCGCCGATGATGGCGAAGTTCATCCCCTTGGAGCCCGCGGCCTGGCGCGGGGCCTCGACCGGCGCGGCCACCACGGCCGCCGGGACCGCCACCGGCGCGAGCACCGGCGCCGCGAGCGGCGAGCTGAGGCCGCCCGACGCGCCCACGGTGAGGATGTCGTCGACCGAGCTCTTCGAGCGCGCGCTCGGCGTCGCCCCGAGGGCGCCCGCGAGCTTGTTGATGTCGATGAGCCCGCTCGAGTCGCCCGAGGCCACGCCGGACGCCGCGGGCGCGTCCTTCGGACCCGAGAGCTGCTGCAGCGTCGCGAGCGAGAACAGCACGGAGTTCTCGTTGCGCTGGCCGGTCATCGAGTCGCCGTGCCCCTGCGCCGCGGGGGCCTCGTCGGTGCCCGAGAACAGGGGCTTCGAGGCCTCCTGCGCGCGGGCCTCGGTGGCGAAGAGGTCGCCGCCCGCCACCTTCGCGCGCGCCTTCGCGGGCTCGGCGGTCGCCGGGCGCGCGCTGCTGCGGGAGGGCTCCGGGGTCGAGTAGAGGTCGCTCGCCGGCGCGGCGACCGCCACCGCCGCGGGCGCCTCGGCCGCGGGGGGCGGCGCGATCGACGCGAAGAGGTCGTTGCCCATGAAGGGCGCCTCGTGCTCGGCCGACGGCGCGCTGAACACCGCCGCGAGCTCGCCGACCTCCTGCATGGGGAGCCAGCCGTCGAAGCCGTCGCGCCACACGTAGGTCTCGGCGTCGATGTGGCCGCCGGCGAGCATCTCGCGCACCTGCGGGATGCTGTACGGCCCCTGCTGCTCGCCGTTGAGCACGACGTGCCAGATGGGCTCTTCGCCACCCGCCGAGGTGTCCATCGCGCGCGTCGCCTCGTCCTCCGCCGGACGCTGCGGCTCGGCGTAGTCGGTGCCCCGGACGATGATGTCCGACGAGCACTTCTTGCACTTGATCTTGAAGACCTTCTTACCCTGGACCTTCTCGTCCGCGATCTTGTAGGCCGCTCCGCAGCTCTGGCATTCGATCTTCATGTGGCTCTGTCCCGTGCGAGGCCCTGGCGTGGTCGGATGATGGATGGACGCGGGTCTGGCGGACTACTGAAGCGCGCGAGGTCGCGCTTCTTCCTGCGCCGTGGTCGCGCATTCTAGAGATCCGCGGAATCTGGGGTCAAGCGCGGTGTTCGCGCGTACAAGGCTTCGATCGGCGGGAGCGGCAGCCCTTGGGATGAAGTTGTTCATCCGTCGTTGAGGCGCTCGCCGTCGTCGACGCAGAAGTCCATGAGGGGCTCGTAACGGCGCTGACACTTCGGGCACACACGCGCGCGAGGGGCGACGACCGGCGCCGCCGAAGCCGCAGCGGCCGTGCCTGCTGCCACGAGCGCCGCGCCGTCCTCGGTGCAGAACACCGACGCGTCGGAGAATTCCTTCGCGCACACCGGGCACCGCCTGGGCAACGGCGCGGGCGGCGGGGCGACCGCAGGCGCCCCTCTCGGCGGGTCGATCACCGTCGGGTACACCTCGACCGGCGCAGCTTCCCGACGCCCGCGCCCCGTCGGCTCGGGCTCCGGCATCGGGGCTACGGCCACCGCCGCACGCCGCACCGTCGGCGACTCGCTCTCCTCGACCACCGGCGCGGGCTGCTTGCGGCGCGCGAAGAGCCACCCGAGCAGCGCGAGCACGGCGACGCCCCCGAGCGCCGCGATCAGCAGCGGAATCCAGGCGGGGCGCGCGCTCGGCGCCTCGGTGGTGACCGACACCCCCAGCGACTGGCCTCCGCCCGGGTCGACCGCCTCGACGGAGGCGTCCTCCTCCTCGATGTGCGCGGCCGCCAGCGAGCGGTACTGATCCTCGCTCACGATCGTCGCGACGGCCCTCGCGCTGAGCCTCCCCGCGGTGGCGATGACCTCCACCGTGCCCTCGCCGCGGGTCGACGTCACGCACCCGCGGTCGAACGTCACGTCCGCGGCCCCCTGCGTCGAACGCGACGACCAGGCGACGGCGGCGCCGTCGATGTCACACCGCGCGGCGTCGAGCACCCGCGCGCGGAAGCACGTCCGACCGCCGACCGGCAGGCTGCGCCGCGAGGGCGAGATCAACAGCACGCTCGCCGCGCCGACCCGCGCGCACCGCCGCACCGCTGGCGTCGGCACGGGCGGCGTGGGCGTGGGCGTGGGCGTGGGCGTGGGCGTGGGCGTGGGCGTGGGCGTGGGCGTGGGCGTGGGCGTGGGAGCGGGCGCAGCGCCGATGCGTTCGTACTCGCGCACCATCACCGAGCTTGCGCGGCAGACCGAACCCTGGATGTTCCACTCGTACTCGGTCTCTTCCCGCAGCGAGAGGCGGGTGTTGCCCTCGGCGGAGACGGTGTACGTCGCCCGCTCGCCGAGCGCGGCGCCGTCTGGCGTGCTGCACGTGGTCACCCAGCGCGTGGCCGACGGGTGCGACGCGCTCCGCACCGCGACGTCGCGGTTGTCGCTCCAGCACCGATCGGAGCGCAGCGTGCGGCCGCCGATGTCGACGCTGAGGCTCGCCCCGCTGGCGCGCACGGTCGCCTCGCGCCCGACGCTGCCGCGCCTCGAGGACGGCCGCGCGCCGCAGCCCGGGCCCCACTCACGGATGGTGACGTCGAGGTCGTCGCGGGTGCTGCGCCACGCGCCGTTGAGGTCCTGCGCGCCGCCGATGGCCGGGAGGGCGTACGACGCGACCGCGACGAGCGCCGCGATGAACAGGGGACGGATCATGGGAGGGGGTGGACAGTATCGGCCCGCGCGGTCTTTGACCACAATCCGCGCGGGCCCTCGGAAGATGGGCGCTTCAGCCCTCGGCGCGGATCTTCTTCACGGCCTCGGTGAGCTCCGGGACGGCCTTGTAGAGGTCCGCCACGAGGCCGTAGTCCGCGAGCTGGAAGATGGGCGCCTCGGGGTCCTTGTTGATGGCCACGATGACCTTGCTGTTCTTCATCCCGGCGATGTGCTGGATGGCGCCGGAGATGCCGACGGCGATGTACAGCTTCGGCGCGACGACCTTGCCGGTCTGCCCCACCTGGAGGTCGTTGGGCACGTAGCCCGCGTCTACCGCCGCGCGGCTGGCGCCCATGGCGGCGCCCATCACGTCGACGAGCGGCTCGAGCACGGTCTTGAAGCCCTCGGCGGACTTGAGCGAGCGGCCGCCCGACACGACCACCTTCGCCTCGGCGAGCTCGGGCCGCGCCGACTTCACCTCGTCGAAGCTCACGAACTCCACGCGCCCCGCGAGTGGCGCGTCGACCGCGGCGACGGCCTCGACCGGCGACGCCCCGCCGCTCGGCGCGGCGGCCTCGAACTCCGACTGCCGCGCGCTGACCACCTGGGTGGCCGTGGTGACCTGCATGGTCGCGAGCGCGTTGCCCGCGTACATCGGGCGCTTGTACGAGAGCACACCCCCGGACGCCTCGACGCCCGCGATGTCGCTCGCGAAGCCGGCCCCGAGCCGCGCGGCGACGCGGGGCGCGAGGTCCTTGCCGAAGGAGCTCGCGGTCACGGCGACCACGCTGTACCCGCTGGCGGCCGCGGACACGGTGGGCGCGAACACCTCGCCGACGTAGTGGGCGAAGCGCGCGTCGTCGGCGACCTTCACGGCGCCGGCCCCGAAGGCGCGCAGCTCCTCGACCGCCGCGCCCACGCCGTGCCCGATCACGAGCACGTCGAAGGGCATGCCCGCCAGGCGCGCGAAGGAGATCGCGCTGTGGGTGGTCTTCTTCAGTTTGCCCGCGGAGACCTCTGCAACAACCAGGATCTTGCTCATCTCAATCGCTCCCGTCTCAGAGGACCTTCGCCTCGGTGCGCAGCTTCTGGACCAGCTCGGCGACGTCCTTGACCTTGACGCCGCCCTTGCGCGCCGGCGGCAGCGCGAAGCTCACGTACTTCGACTTCAGGGCCGCGTCGACGCCGAGCGACGCGATGGGCGCCTCGACGATGGGCTTGGTCTTCGCCTTGATGATCATCGGGAGCGGCGTGAAGCGCGCGCCCTCGGGGTACGCGAAGGTCGCCGGCGTCACGTGGTTGACCACGCTCTTCGGCGCGACGATGCGCAGGTCGACGGAGATCACCGCCGGCAGCGTGAGCTTCAGCTTGATGACCCCGCCGTCGACCTCGCGGCCCACGATGGCGGTCTTCTTGTCGGCGCTGAGCTCGATGCTCATGGCGAAGGTGGCGCTCGGCCACTGGAGCAGCTCGGCGAGGATCTGCCCCACCTGGTTGCTGTCGCCGTCGACGGCCTGCTTGCCGAGCACCACGAGGTCGGGCTTCTGCTGCTCGACGACCTTGGCGAGGGCGCGGGCCACGAGGTCGCCGTCGAGCGACTCGTCGTCGGCGTGGAAGAGCAGCCCGTCGTCGCCGCCCATCGCGAGGGCCTGGCGGATGTTGGTCGCCGCCTCCTTCGGGCCGAACGACACGATCGTGAGCTTGTCGCCCGCGATGCGCGCCTTGGTCTGCCCGTTTTCGAGGAGCCGCAGCGAGGCCTCGACGGCGTACTCGTCGAAGGGGTTCGCCTTCGGCTCGAGGCCCGTGGTCTCGATCTTCGCGCCCCCGGCGCCGATCTTGATCTTGTTGGCGTTGTCCGGATCTGCCGTTCGCTTCAGTGGAACCAGGATCTTCACGGTGCCGTCTCCTCGCTGACGGTTGAGGCTGTACCCACGCCGCCCTCGTGCCCGGTGGGCGTTGAGGATCGGCGCTGCGCGGCGGTGGTGTAGGTTCTGACGGCGCGGCGTGTCAACCCGCGGCGGTCACTGAGCCGTCATTCAGTCGCGGACTTGATCTTGCGCGCGCGGGCTTCGGCCCACGCGATGACCCTGGCCTCGGGCTCGGAGCCCGTGAAGCGGGACAGCTCCTGGATGCCGGTGGGCGACGTGACGTTGACCTCCGTGAGGCGCCCGCCGATGACGTCGAGGCCGACGAAGTACAGACCGTCGCGGCGCAGGCGCTCGCTCACCGCGGCGATGATGGCCCGGTCGTGCTCGTCGAGCTCGCAGGGCTCGACCCGGCCGCCCACGTGGATGTTGCTGCGCGACTCGTCTTCCCGCGGCACCCGCAGGATGGCCCCGAGGGGCTCGCCGTCGAGCAGCAGCACGCGCTTGTCTCCCTCGCGCACCGCGGGCAGGAACTCCTGCACCATCGCGAAGCGCTTCCCCTCCATGGTCAGGGTCTCGACGATGGAGCGGAAGTTCTTGTCGGCGAGGTCGACCACCATGATCCCGCGGCCGCCGGCCCCGTCGAGGGGCTTCATCACGCCGGGCCCGCCGAGCTCTTCGAGGAAGGCCCGGATGTCGGCCTCCTTCGCGCTGACGATGGTGCGCGGCGTGACCGCCGGGAAGTGCATCGCGTAGAGCTTCTCGTTGGCGTCGCGGATGCCGCGCGGGTCGTTGACGATCAGCACTCGCCCGCGCACCTGCTCGAGGAGCAGGGTGTTGTAGAGGTACTGCACGTCGAAGGGGGGATCGGTGCGGATGAACACCGCGTCGAGCGCGCCCACGTCCAGCACCTCCGGCGCGTCGCGCTCGAAGTGCCCCGGCGGCGCGACCGCCCGCACGCGGGTGCGCCACATCGTCCCGTAGACGGTGCCGCGAGCGCCGATGAGGTCGGCCGGCCCGATGGTGTAGACCTCGTGCCCGCGGCGCTGGGCCTCGAGCATGAGCGCGAAGGTGGTGTCCTTGTCGACGAGCACCCGCTCGATCGGGTCCATGAGAAAGGCGAAGCGCATCGGGTTGTAGACCTCCGGCGGCACCATAGCGGCAGCGCGCCCAAGTCGGAACCCGGAACCGCCGCATCGCCCCTCCCCCTGCCGAGATTACGGCCCCCCAAATGAGCTGAAGGCGCGACACGGAGGTGATCCGTGCGCGCCTTCAACCGCGGGCCCTGCTGAGGGTGCTCCGCTCGATGCGAGGTCTTACTCTTCCTCGCCGCCACCCGAGGCCGCCGGGGTCGCCGGGGCAGCGGGCTTCTTGGCGCGGGGAGCAGCCTTCTTGGCCGGAGCTGCCTTCTTGGCCGCCGGAGCGGCCTTCTTGGCAGCGGGCTTCTTGGCCGGAGCGGCCTTCTTGGCCGCCGGCTTCTTGGCAGCGGCCTTCTTGGCCGGAGCAGCCTTCTTGGCCGCCGGCTTCTTGGCCGCCGGCTTCTTGGCAGCAGCCTTCTTGGCTGCGGGCTTCGCCGCGGCC
Source organism: Myxococcales bacterium (assembly GCA_030652255.1). GTDB lineage: Bacteria > Myxococcota_A > Polyangia > Polyangiales > SCUS01. The sequence continues at coordinate 274,769 of JAUSAZ010000012.1, forward strand.
TTCTTGGCTGCCGGCTTCTTCGCCGCGGGCTTCTTCGCCGCCGGCTTCTTGGCCTTGGGGGCCGCCTTCTTCTTTGCAGTCGCCATGGAACCTGACCTCCAGTGATGAGGTTGACTGTTAGGTAATGTATCGTCTCTTGGGCTGGTGTCAAGCATGTCAGCGCATGGCGAAGTACGTTTGGTTGGGGAGAGGGTCATTTCGTTGACTTTCCCCAGGAGCTCTGTTTTACGTCTGGCGGGTTTTCGAGAGCTTTTTGAGAGGTAACCGAGCGTGACGCGAGGCCTGGTCGGTGGTTCGTTGGCGGTGCTGTTGTTGCTCGGGTGCGGGCACGGCGAGGCCGAGTGGCAGGGCAAGCTCCGGGAGATCACGACGCTCCGGGGTCAGTTGCGCGACCTCACGGGCGAGCGCGACCACCTGCGGGAGCAGTTCGAGGGGATGCAGGCGTCCAACGCGACGATGGCCCACCGCCTCGAAGAGCTCGGGCAGAACGTCTCCCAGCTACAGGCTCAAGGGCAGGAGCAGGCCAGCGCGCTCACGGCGGCGCAGCAGCGCGAGGCCGAGCTCCGTCGGCGGCAGCAGCTCGCCGAGGCGCGGCTCAGCACCTACCGAAACATGCTCGCGCAGTTTCAGTCGATGATCTCCGCGGGGCAGCTGCGGGTGCGCACCGTGCGCGGGCGGATGGTCATCGAGCTCCCCGCGGGCATCCTCTTCGACTCCGGCCGCGCCGAGCTCCGCACCGAGGGCCAGCAGGTGCTCCGCCAGGTCGCCACGGTGCTCGCGCAGATCCGCGACCGCGACTTCCTCGTGGCCGGCCACACCGACAACGTGCAGCTCGGGCGCGGCGGCCGCTTCGCCGACAACTGGGACCTCTCCGCCGCCCGGGCGCTCAACGTCGTGCGCTTCCTGGCGGCGAGCAACGTCGCCGCGGTGCACCTCGGCGGCGCCGGCTACGGCGAGCACCAGCCCGCGCGCGCGAACGACACCGAAGACAACCGCGCGCAGAACCGCCGGGTCGAGATCATCCTCATGCCCAACATGGAGGAGCTGCCCGACCTGTCCTCGTTCGACAACGCCGCCCCCGCCCCCGCCCCCGCCCCCGCCCCTGCCCCTGCCCCTGCCCCCGCGCCCACGCGCTGAAGCCACAGACCTTTGACGTCCATGTGACGGGGCGATCTTGACGCGTGTGCGTCATTCGTCTATCGTCCGCCCGCCTCCCGCATGTGCCCACCTGGATCTGTCTCCCTCCCAAGAGGGTCCCAGATCGCTTCGGTGCATTGCGCACCAGGTCATCGCCGCGTCGTCTCTTCGACGCTGCGTCAGCATTTGTCGGGATGAGTCCGGGACTCAGAAGAGTTTCCCGGCGCACACGGTGACGGGCCGAACCCGTCTCTAAAGTCAGAGGAGTAACGATGCAAGAGGCACGGATCTCGGAGTTCAAGGTCGGCGACAAGGCCGTCTACCCGGCCCAGGGCGTTGCAGAGGTGGTGAGCATCGAGGAGCGGGAGATCGCCGGCTCGAGGCAGCGCTTCTACGTGCTCCGCATCCTCGACTCCGAGCGCCGCATCATGGTGCCCGTGAAGAACGCCGACGTCGTCGGGCTCCGCAACGTGATCTGCGAGGCCGAGATCCGGGAGATCTTCGAGATCCTCCGGGAGCGCACCGTCGCCTACGACAACCAGACGTGGAACCGCCGTTACCGCGGCTTCATGGACAAGATCAAGACCGGCAGCATCTACGACGTCGCCGAGGTGCTGCGCGACCTCTACCGCCTGAAGACCGAGAAGTCCCTCTCCTTCGGGGAGAAGCGGATGCTCGAGAACGCCCGTGGCCTCGTCGTGAAGGAGCTCGCGATCGCCCTCGACCGCACCGAAGACTCGGTGCGCGAGGAGATCGAGGCCATCTTCACCACCAACTGAGCCGCCCGGCTCGTTCGCTCTTCCATCCCTCCCTCGTCGGAGTACCCTCCCCCCTCGACGCGGCGCAGTCGGGCGCTGCGCGATAGCGTTTGGTTCTCAATCCATGGTCGGTAATCAGATCGTCATCAACGTCGACATCGGCGAAACCCGGGTCGCCCTGATCGAGGGCGGCATCGTCACCGAGCTCCACATCGAGCGCCGCGGAGAGCGCAACGTCGTCGGCGACGTGTACCTCGGCAAGGTCACCCGGGTGCTCCCGGGCATGAACGCCGCCTTCGTCGACATCGGCCTCGACCGCGCCGCCTTCCTCCACGTCGACGACGCCCTCTCGGAGTCGGAGTTTCGCACCCTCATGCCGGGTGACGACGAGGAGGGCGACGAGGAGGGCGACGAGTCCAACGGCGACGACGGCGTCGGCACCGCCGAGGGCGCGCCCGAGGAGGACGCGCCAGCCCGCAAGCCCAGCAACGGCGGACAGCGCCGGAAGGACCCGCGGGCCCAGCGCGCGCCGCGGGTGAACAAGGGCATCCGCGAGGTGCTGAAGGAGGGCCAGGAGATCGTCGTGCAGGTCTCCAAGGGCCCCATCTCCACCAAGGGGGCGCGGGTCACGTCGCACGTCTCGCTGCCGGGCCGGTACGTCGTGTACATGCCGACGGTCGAGCACATCGGCGTCTCCAAGCGCATCGGCAACGAGAAGGAGCGGCGGCGCCTCCGGGAGGTCATCGAGTCGATGCGCCCGGAGAAGGGCGGGCTCATCGTGCGCACCCTCTCCGAGGGGCTCACCAAGAAGCAGCTCAAGACCGACGTGGCCTACCTCGCCCACCTCTGGGCGGACATCTGTCACAAGCGCGAGGCCAGCAAGGGCCCGACGCTGCTGTACTCCGAGCTCGACGTGCACCTGCGCACGGTGCGCGACGTGTTCGGCCCGGAGGTCGACAAGATCGTCGTCGACGACAAGGACACGCACGGCCGCCTGGTGCGCTTCGTCGAGCAGTTCATGCCCGACCGGAAGGACGACGTCGAGCACTACGCCGGCGACGAGCCCGTGTTCGACGCGTACGGCATCGAGGACGAGATCGGCCGCGCGCTCGCCCGGAAGGTTCCGCTGAAGTCCGGCGGGTACCTCATCATCGACCAGACCGAGGCGCTCTGCGCCGTCGACGTGAACACCGGGCGCTTCGTCGGGAAGAAGGACGTCGAGGAGACCGTCACCTCGACGAACATCGAGGCCGTCTCGGAGATCGCCTACCAGCTGCGCCTGCGCAACCTGGGCGGTCTCATCGTCATCGACTTCATCGACATGGACCGGATGCAGAACCGCGAGCGCGTCGAGCGCGCGCTGGTCGAGGCCCTCAAGAACGACAAGGCCAAGACCACCACGGTGCGCATCTCCGAGCTCGGGCTCGTCGAGATGACCCGCAAGCGCACGCGCGAGTCGCTGGGGCGCACGCTCTTCGAGCCGTGCTTCTACTGCGACGGCAACGGGCACACGTCGTCGAAGCTCACCGTGGCCTACGAGATACTCCGGCAGATTCGCCGGGAGCGCTCGGAGCTCAAGGGCTACTCGATCACCATCAACGCGCACCCCGCGGTCGTCGACTGCCTCAAGCACGAGGCCCGCGAGGACCTCGAAGAGGCCCAGCGGCGGTACATGCGGCAGATCCTGGTGCAGGGGCGGCCCGAGTATCACATCGAACAGTTCGATCTCGTCGGCCAGTAGGCGCGGCGGGCGCGGCGCGGAGTTCTCCCATGAGCGATGACCATCGACGCAGCGACGACCGGGTCACCATCAACCAGGAGTTCGAGTCCTTCGATGCGTTCATCGAGGAGTACGTGACCAACCTGTCGCGCACCGGGGCCTTCCTGAAGACCCGCTCGCCCCTCAGCGTCGGGACGAAGGTCAACCTCCGCTTCACCGTGCTCCACGACGAGATGGAGTTCATCGAAGGGGTCGGCGAGGTGGTGCGCGTGCAGGACGACCCGCCCGGCGTCGGGGTGGTGTTCTCCGAGCTGAGCCCGGCCTCGCAGGCCGTGCTCGACCGCCTCCTGGCGCAGCGCGACCAGCGGAGCACCTGATGAGCCTCTGGGACCGTCTGAGCGACGGCGTGCGCACCGCCCTCGACCGCCCCGCGGGAGGAACCCACGGCGCCCTCTCCGACCGGCTCAACCTCCGCGCGCTCTCCGACGAGGTGCTGCGCACCGAGCTGGAGCGCCGCCGTCGCGCCCGCGGCCGCCCTGCCCACGGCCGACCCGCCGCGGACGACGAGCTCACCGCGATGGCCCAGGCCCGCCGCGATCGGATGCGCGGTCGCTCCGTCGCGAAGTGCTACGCCCTGCTCGAGCTGCCCGTCGGGTCGCCGCGCTCCGACGTGCAGCGGGCCTTCCGCACGATGCTCCGGCAGTACCACCCCGATCGGTACGTCGGCGACGTCGAGCAGCACGCCTCGGCGGTCGCCCTGGTGACCTCGCTCGTCGAGGCCTACCTCGCGCTCCTCGCCCAGCACGACCGGCGCTGAGCGCGGGCCGCGCGGCGGCGCGCGGCGGCGCGCGGGAGTGGTCAGTTCTCGACGCGCAGGTACTGCTTCGACATCAGCTTCGACAGCACCTCGCACACCTCGAGGTCGGTGTACGAGACGCGGTCGAGCGCCGTCTCGATGCGGCCGGTGTTGATCACGGCCTGGAGCACCGAGAGCTCCCGCTCGTCGAGGTCTTTCAGCGGCGGCTGGAGGGGGACCGCGAGGCTGAGGCGAGCGCCGATGGGCGGCAGCATGGAGAGCAGCCGGCGGCTCTCGTCGAGCTGTCGCATGCCCTCCATCAAGATGCCCTCCGTGGAGAGGTCGATCTCCTTGTCGAACTCGCGGTCGTCGGGCGGCTGCAGCTCGAAGAACCCGGTGTCCCACGCGAGCATCCGGTAGACGGCCTTGAGGGGCCCGATCTCCGCGCTGTCGTTGATGGACGCGTACGCGAGCTGGCCCTTGCGCAGGAACACCTTGCCCACGTAGGGGTCGCGCGTGATGACCAGCACGCCGCTCTTCTTGCTGGTGGCGAAGAGCTGGAGCAGGTCGACCAGCGGCACCTCGTCGATGGTGCCGCTCATGGTCTTCACGTTGGAGGTGCGCTGCGCCGCCGTCTGCATGCGGGCCCGCGCCTCGGCCTCGCGCGACTCCCCGGAGCCGGCGAGCGCGTCGGTGAGCGCGACGCGCACGATGCTCGTGCCGATGAGCACCCGGTCGCCCTCCTTGAGCTTCGCGCGCTTCACCTTCTCGCCGTTGACGAAGGTGCCGTTGGTGCTCCCGAGGTCTTCGATGGAGAGCGAGTCGTGCGTGAAGCTGATCTTCGCGTGACGGCGCGACACCATGTCCTCGACCAGCACCACGTCGAGTTCGTTGGAGCGGCCGATGATGATCTCCCGGTCGGCCGCCACCGGAAACTCGCCGCCCTGGTATTTCCCCGAGATGAACTTCAGGAGGTATTGCTTCTTCGAAGCTTCGACAGGGGGCATCGCTGGGGGCCTTCGGCGCAGTCTAGGTAACCGGCGCCGAGGGGGTCAAGACAACTCTACGGGCGCCGCGGATTGACACCCCGGGGGTGCGCGGATAGGTTCCGCCGCCCTGAACCACCGCCGCCCGACTTCACGGGCCGCTTATCGAGAGAGAGTCGCGATGTACCTCGCCAGCAAGAAGGTCAAGCAGCACAAGGTCCGCAACGTCAGCGCCCGCTACCGCGCGAAGCTCAAGCGCAAGGCGACCAAGCGCTACAACACCATCATGGTGCGCTGACCCGACCCCCCCCTCAGCGGCGATAGCCGAGGTTCTGGTCGATCGCCGACGAGAGGAACCCGGCGATCATCCCGTCCGCCACCCGCAGCCTCCGCGCCATCTCCCGCGCGATGTTCAACACCACCAGCAGGTAGGACTTCATGTCCCGGCGATAGAGCCGGTCGAGGTCTTCCGTGGTCACCACCAGCAGGATCGACGGCGCCAGCGCGCGCACCGTCGCCGAGCGCGGCTGCGGGTCGACGATGGACATCTCGCCCACCCAATTGCCCGGGCCCAGCAGCGCCACGCGCCCTTCGGTGCCGTTGACCGAGTGCCGCACCACCTCCAGCTCGCCGGAGAGCACCACGAACATCTCCCGCGCGTGGTCGCCCTCCTTCATCACCAGGGCGCCAGGGTCGAAGAGCGAGGCGCGGAGCTCGCGCGTCAGCAGGTCGAGGGACTCGTCGTCGAGCCCGCCGAACAAGCCGATGTCACGGAGCTGCTCTCGCCGCACAAGCGGTCTCGGTGTCACGGTGTCTGTCACGGGCGAAGTCTAGTTCAACAAGGGCGTCCGGCGCGACCGCCACTCCGGTACAATCCGCGCGAGGTGAGTTGAGCGCGCGAGACCTGCCCCGATCGTTCGGTGCATACGAGATCGTGCGGAGGATCGCCGGCGGCGGCGCGGCGGAGGTGTTCCTCGCGCGGGCGCGCTCGGTGGCGGGCTTCGAGAAGCACGTCGCGCTCAAGATGGTGCACGCGCGCCTCGCCAACGACCCCGACGCCACCCGCCGGCTCATCGACGAGGCCCGGCTCACCTCGCGGCTGCGCCACCGCAACATCGTGCAGGTCATCGACCTCGGCGAGTTCGAGGGCCGGCACTACATCGCGATGGAGTACGTCGACGGCATCGACCTCGCGAAGCTCATCGATCGGCTCAAGCCCCTGCACGCCCTGCCGTCGCCGAAGGTCGCGTCGTTCATCACCCGGGAGCTCTGCGAGGGCCTCGAGCACGCGCACCGCGCCACGGACGCCGAAGAGCGCCCCCTTCGCATCGTGCACCGCGACGTGTCGCCCTCCAACGTGCTGCTCTCCTACGACGGCGAGGTGAAGCTCGCGGACTTCGGGCTCGCGCGCTCGACGGACCGTGCGTCGTCCACCCAGGCCGGGGTCATCAAGGGCAAGTACCCGTACCTCTCCCCCGAGCAGGTGCGTGGCCACGCCGTCGACGCCCGCAGCGACGTCTTCGCCGCCGCCGCCGTGCTCTACGAGCTCGCGCTGGGACAGCCGCCCTTCCCCGACGCGCCCCTGCCGCTGCTGCTCGAGCGCATCAGCCGCGGGCTCATCGAAGACCCCGCGCGGGTGCGACCGGGGCTGCCCGAGTCGTTCCTGGCGATGCTCCGGCGGGGGCTGCACCCCGACCCCGCGCTGCGCTACCAGTCCGCGCGCGACTTCGGCGAGGCGCTCTCGGCCTTCATCTTCACCGAGGGACCGCCCCCGGAGCAGGAGCTCGTGCGGCTCATCGAGCTCGTCGCCGAGACCCGGCACCACCAGATGTCCCCGCTCGCGGCCAACCTCCCGACGCAGCTCTCCGACGAGGTCACCCGCATCGAGCCCTTCGCCAACATCCGCGCGCGCTTCGCCAGCGGCATCCGCGCCCCGGCGCAGCCCCCGTCCGATCAGCCCCCGGCGCCGCCGCCCCCGGAGGCCCTCTTGGCCTTCTTCGATGATCCCGCCCCGGAGCCTCCGGCGCCCGTCATCGCCGCCCCGGAGCCCGCGCCCGTCGCTGCGCCGGTGCCCGCGCCCGTCGCGGCGCCGCCCGCGGTGGAGCGGCCGTCCTACGTGGCGCCCGCCCGCTACGCCCCGCTCACGCCGCCCCCCCCGTCGCCCTCGCGGCGCCGGCCGTGGCTCGCGCTCGTCGCCCTCTCCGTCGCCGCGCTCACGCTGGCGGGCTGGCTGCTGCGCGCTCTCTAGGCGACCGCGCTCGGCGCGGGGCGCTCCTCGTCCTTGCGGAGCTTCACGCTCACCAGCTTGGAGACGCCGGGCTCCTGCATCGTCACGCCGTAGAGCACGTCGGCCATCGACATGGTGCGCTTGTTGTGGGTGATGAGGATGAACTGCGAGTGCGTCGTGAGGTCGCGCACGAGGTCGACGAGGCGGATGACGTTGGACTCGTCGAGGGCGGCCTCGACCTCGTCGAGCAGGCAGAAGGGCGACGGGCGGTGCAGGAAGAGCGCGAAGAGCAGCGTGACCGCCGTGAGCGTCTTCTCGCCGCCGGACATCGCCTCCAGGTTGATGAGCTTCTTGCCCGGGGGCTGCGCGACGATCTCCACGCCGGTCTCCAGCAGGTCGCCGTCGTCGGTGAGCTGGAGCATCCCCTTGCCGCCGCGAAACAGCCGCGGGAACAGCTCCTGGAAGTGCGCGTTGACCGCGTCGAAGGTCTCGCGGAAGCGTCGGCGCGACTCCTTGTTCATCGCGCCGATGGCCTCCTCGAGCTGCGCCACCGCGCGGTCGATGTCGGCCTTCTGGTCGCGGAAGAAGGTCTGGCGCTTCTCCTGCGCGGCGTACTCCTCGATGGCCGTGAGGTTGACGTCGCCGAGGCGCTCGATGGTGCGCGCCAGCTCGGTCTGCCGCGCCTTGTCGGCCTCCGTCGGCGCCGGGTGCTCGGCGAAGCGCGCGACCTCGGAGGGCAGCGCCACCTGGTGCTTCTCCGCGACGGAGGTCACCAGGTGCTCGATGGCCAGCGCCTCCTCGCGCGCCCGCAGCTCCAGCGCCGAGGCCTCGCGCGTGAGGGCCTCCTTGCGCGCGCGGATCTCCCGCAGCCGCCCCTCCACCTGCGCCAGCGCCTCGCGCCCCGCCTCGTAGGCCAGCCGCGCGGACTGCGCCGTGTCGCGCCGGCCCACCGCCTCCGTCGCGGCCAGCGTCGAGGCCTCGATGAGCCCCGCCTCGCGCGTCACCGCCCCGCGCTCGGACTCGCCCAGCGCATCGAGCTCGGTGCGCAGCCGCTCGCCGCGCGTGCGCAGCTCGTCCACCGAGCGCTCGAGCCGGTGCACCGCGTTGCGCGCCGCGTTGGCCCGCTCGCGCGCCCGCGCCGCCACCACCTTCGCGTCCGTGGCCCGGCTCGTCGCGCGGTCGACCTCCGAGCGCCACGCCGTGCCCTCGGCCTCGCCCGACATCAAGCCCTCGCGCGCCCGGTCGCGCCGGGCCGTCGCCTCGGCGATCGATCGGTCGAGCGACAGGTCCTCCTGCAGCGCGTCGGCCACGGCCTTGTCACAGGACGCCAGCTCCGCGGCGAGCGCGTTGAGCCGCAGCCTCCCCTGCGCGAGCTCGGCCTCGTGCGCCTTCGCGTCCCGCTCGGCCATCACCAGCGACAGCTCCTGCGCGTGCAGGTCGGCCTTCGCCGCCTCCAGCGCCTCGGCCGCGGTGCGCACCCTCGCCTTCGCAGCGTCGAGGGCCTCGGTGCGCTCGGCCACCTGGTCGTCGAGCGCCTCCACCCGGGGCTCCAGCGTCCGGACCTCGGCCTGCGTCGCCAGCAGGCCCGCGCCCGCCGCCTCGGGGACGCCGCCCACCACGCGGCCGCCGGGCTCCAGCAGCTCGCCGGTCGCCGTCACGTAGCGCCACGCGCCCGGCGTCTCTCGCGCGCACCGCAGGCCCGACGCCAGCGAGTCGACCACCACCACCCCGCGCAGCGCCGAGCGCACCGCGTCGGGCAGACCGTCGGGCTCGCTCACCTGGTCGAGCAGGAGACCGAGCACCCCGTCGCCGCGCGGGGGCGCCCCGAGCGGGGCCTCGGCGAGGGAGTGCTCGGCGGAGGCGGGCACCACGGCCGCGCGGCCCTTCTTGGTGGTCTTGAGCGACTCCAGCAGGCGCAGGCCGTCGTCGACGGTGGCCACCAGCACGTCCTGCCAGCGATCGGCCAGCGCGGCGGCGAGCGCCTTGGACCACCGCTCGTCGGCCGCGATGTGGTCCGCCGCGAGGCCCCGCACCGCCGCGTCCTTCCCGTCGAGGAGCGCGCGCACCCCCTGCCCCACGCCCTCGTGGCGCCTGGCCACCTCGCGCAGGGCCGTCAGCCGCGCGGCCACCCGCTCGCGCTCACGGCGCGTCTCGGTGAGCGCCTGCTCGGCCCCGTCGCGCGAGGCCCGCGCAGGCCCCTGCTCGGCCTCCAGCGCCACCCGCCGCGCCGCCATGGCCTCGCGCTCGGCCTTCAGCCGGTCGCGCGTCTCGTTGGCCGTCGCGCCCTCGCGCTCGATCTCCCCGATGCGCCGCTCGATGGACCGCGCCTCGCCGCGCAGCCGCGCCGAGCGCTCCTCGGCCTCTCGCAGCCGCCGCGCCACGCCCGCCCGCGTGGCCTCCGCCGTCGCCAGCGCCTTCTCCGCCTGGAGCGACGACTCCCGGTGCCCGCGCAGCTCGGCGTCGACCGCGGCCAGGTGGTCGCGCACCTCGCGCAGGCGCTCCTCGGCGATGGCGAGGCGTTCGATCTCCTCGGCCTCCGAGGCCGCGACGGCGTCGAGCTCGCGGGCCAGCGCGTCGCGCTCCGTCGCCAGCGTCAGGTTGCTCGCCTCGACCTCCAGGAGCTCCCGCCGCGCGTCGACCTCGCGGCGCTGCCCGGCGGCCCGCTGGTCGCGCACCCGCTGGAGCTCGGACTCCACCCGGCGCACTTCGTTGTCCGCCGCGAAGGCCTGGCCCTGCGCCCGCTCGAGCGCCGTCTCGGCGGTGAACACCTGCGCCCGCAGACCCTCGCCCTCGGCCTCGACGCGCACGAGGGCGGCCTGCGTTCCTTCGAGCTTCGCGCTGGCGGTGGTGTGCGCGAGCCGCGTGGCTTCACCCTGGGTGCTCAGGGCCGTGAAGCGGTGGCTCGCCAGGTAGAGTTCGAGCTCCCGCTGCTCGGTCTTGAGCTGGCGGTAGCGCTCGGCCTTCTGCGCCTGGCGCTTGAGGGTGCCGAGGCCCTTCTCGATCTCGCCGAGCAGGTCGCTCACGCGCAGGAGGTTCTGCTTCGTGAGCTCCAGGCGGCGCTCGGCGAGCTTCTTCCGCGCCTTGAAGCGCGTGATGCCCGCGGCCTCCTCCAGCAGCGCGCGCCGGTCTTCGGGCTTCGAGGTCACGATGAGCCCGACCCGGCCCTGCTCGACGATGGAGTACGCCTTGGTGCCCGCGCCCGACCCCAGGAAGAGGTTGGTCACGTCCATGAGACGCACCGGCGTCTTGTTGATGAGGTACTCGCTGCTGCCGTCGCGGGTGAGCTTGCGGGTGACCGCGATCTCCGCGTAGGCCGCGAACTCCGGCGGCGCGAGGCCGTCGCGGTTGTCGAAGGTGAGCGTGACCTCCGCGAAGGGGTGCGGCGGACGGCTGTCGGAGCCGTTGAAGATCACGTCGTCCATGGACTTGCCGCGCAGGTGCCGCGCGCTCTGCTCGCCCATGCACCAGCGGATGGCGTCGACGGTGTTGCTCTTGCCGCAGCCGTTGGGCCCCACCACGGCCGTCACGTCGTGCTCGAAGGTGAGCACCGTGCGGTCCACGAAGGACTTGAAACCCTGCAGCTCCAGCTTGCGGATCTTCATCGGTCGCCTGAACCGGCGCGACCCTAGTCCCTTTCCCCCGGGGACTGAAGCGCCCGACACGCCCGGCGCTACCCCCCCCGGCAGCGGTGCTACCGTCGTCGGCGTGCTGACGCGTCACGGCCTCCTGCTCTCGCTCGCCCTCTCGGCATGCACCACGGCCCGCGCGGCCGGCCCGACCGCCGCCGCGCCCCCGCCGGTCGACCTCGGCCCCCCGGCGACCTTCCAGGGGGTCGTGCGCTACGAGGCCCGCCGCCCGACCCTCACCGGCGCCTCGGCGGCGCTGGAGGCACGGCCCGCGCGCTTCGTCGAGGTGGTCGCCGAGGACGCCGAGCGCCGGGAGCTCTCCCGGACGGTCACCGACGCCGAAGGGCGCTTCTCCCTCCAGGCGCCGGCGCGGGTGCCCAGCCTCGCGGTGTTCGCCCACGTCGCCCGCGACGGCAACGACGTGCGGGTGTCCCCGCAGCCCGACGGCTCGGTCACCCACGCCCTGCGCCTGAGCCGCCCGGACGCCGCGCGGCCCATCGAGCTCACCGCCACCGACGCCGCGGACGATGGCATCGCGGGCGCCTTCCACATCGCCGACACCGTCATCACCGGGCTCGACGCCACCCGCGAGTGGACGGGCCAGACGCTCCCGCCGCTGGTGGTCTACTGGGGCCGCGGGGTGACCACGGAGTGGAGCTTCTACCGCGGCGAGCGGCCCGCGCGATCGGGGCGCTTCTGCCTGGAGCTGCTCGGCGGCTCACCGGGCCGGCAGCGCTCGACGGACACCGACGAGCACGACGAGGGGATCGTGCTGCACGAGCTCGGGCACTTCGTCTTCGATCGCCTGTCGTCGAACTCCTCCACCGGGGGCTCGCACCCGTCGGGCTACCTCATCGACCCGGGGCTCGCGTGGGAGGAGGGGCGCGCGACGTGGTTTTCGAGCGCCGTGCGCCGCGACCCGCACTACCAGGACACCATCGGCCTGGAGCCCGAGGGGAGCCTGCGGGTCGACCACGACCTCGAGCACCCCGCGCCGGGCGCGCGCGGCATCGGCAACGAGATGAGCGTCTCGGACGTGCTCTGGGACCTCGTCGACGGCTCGGAGGGTTACCCCGACGAGGACCACGACGGCGTGGCCTTGCCCCCGTCGGTGCTGATGCGGGCGATGATGTCCTGGCGCGACCAGCCCTCGGCCTACCCCGCGCTGGGGACCTTCCTCCGGCTGATCACGTCAGGGACCTCGCCCGCCCTGCGACGCGAAGACCTGCTCGCGATGTTGCAGCGGACGCGCGAGCCGACGGCGATGGTTCCGGGCGACGACAGCCAGGACTGGCCGAGCAACCTGTCGGTGCCGGGCGCGGTCGGCGGGAAGATCGACGGGCTCACCAACCCTGCCCCATCGGGCGGAAGGGCCCGGCCGCAGAACGGCTTCGACGCGCTGCGGGTGTACCGCGTGCACATGACCGCGCGGGGCTGGCTGCACCTCGAGCTCGTGATCGAGGGCACCGGCCGGCCGGGCGACCACACCGACCTCGACCTGGAGCTGCGCGACCACCGCGGGGAGGTCATCACCGCCGCCCGCGGCACCGACGGGCGCGAGACCCTCGGACGCCTGCTCGACCCGGGCTTCTACTACGTCTACGTGCGCGACGGCGGCCAGGGGAACCGCGCCAACTTCGAGCTGCGCGCCCGAAGCAACCTCCTGCGCTGAGGGGGCGCGACAAGGCGGCGCGCTCACATCGGGGTGAGCTCGATGGGCACGCTGACGCCGATCACGTGGCACTCGTCGCCGGTGACCACCACGGTGCGCGGCGCCGGGGAGACGAAGCCCGGGGCCGACACGCTGAGGGTGTACCTGCCCTCGCGCTCGCCCGCGCCGGCGTACGACCCGGGCGGCCCGATGGGGCTCAGCGTCTCGGTGTAGGTGTCCTCGGCGATCACCACCGTCGCGTCGGCGATGGGCGCGCCGCTGCTCGCGCTGCGCACCGTGACGTTGATGCCGAAGCGGTAGTCCGTCGTGCACTCCTGGGTGTCGAGGCACCCGGGGAGCGAGACGACGCCCGCCAGGGACAGGATCGCGCCGAGCAGCAGGTGTCGCATGTTCGTAGCCCTCAGCACGGAACGTACCCTCTTCCGGTGGAGGCCATCGAGCGGGTGACCCGCGCGGCCACGCCGCACCATCCCGTGCGCGCGCATCCCGTGCGCGACGTAGCAATCTGACACGCTGTAGAGGCTCGCCCCGTCTGCGCGTTCGGCCTTTGCTGCAGGTGCCCGCGCTGCCCGATCGGCACGCCCGCTGCAGTGCTACCGCGGTGGCTCCTGAGAACTGGAGGCGGCGATGAAGATCCTCAGTGCGCGCATCCACGGGTACCTCGACATCGCGGTGATCGCGGCGCTGGTGCTGGCCCCCACGCTGCTGGGTTTCGGCGGGCGGGCGGCGTCGCTCTGCTATGTGCTCGCGGGCCTGCACGCCGCGCTCACGGCGCTCACGGCGTACCCGCTGGGCTGGCTGAAGGTGATCCCCTTCCCGGTGCACGGAGGCCTGGAGGCGGTGATGGCGCCGGCGCTCATCGCGGCCCCGTGGCTCGTGGGCTTCGCGCGTGTCCCGACGGCGCGGGTCTTCTTCGTCGCCGCGGGCGTGGCCCTGGCGGTGGTGTGGCTGATCACCGACTACAAGAGCACCGTGCCCGGCGCACACGACGAGCTACACGGCGGGCACGTCGCGACCTGACCGCCGGCGAAGCCGCGCCCCTTCAGGGGATGTGGTGCCTTCGCGGGTCGCGAGGCCTCGAACTCCCTGACGGCCCGGTTGATGGTCTCGAACACCCGCAGGGCTCCGTCGGAGACGAGGCCGGCCCGCTGGAGCGGCGTGAGCGCCCGGTCGTTGGCGCGCGCGACGGCCACCACGATCCCGCGCTCCTGGAGCGCCTTCACGAGCTCGGTGAGCATCTCGATGGCCGTCGCGTCGACGGCGCCGACGCCCTCGAAGTCGAGCACGACCCACTCCTCGTCGCCGGGGTTGCGCGCGAGGATGACCTCGAGCCGGTCGCGGAAGCGGGCGCTGTTGGCGAAGAAGAGCGGGGCGTCGAAGCGGAACACCAGGAGCCCCGGGAGGCTCGTGCCGCGCGCGTAGCGGTCGGAGTCGACCCAGCCGTCGAGGCCCTCGGCCCGCGTCAGGACGGCGTCGTGGGGCAGCGCGACGCGCGCGAAGGCGACGAGCCCGGAGAGCCCGACGGCGAGCAGGACGCCCGTGAGCAGGTCGAAGACCATCACGCTCAGGGCCGTGGCGACGGCGACGGCGAACTCGACCCGGCTCACCCCCCAGAGCCAGCGGTACCCGGGCCCGTCGATGATCGCGAGGGCCGCGGCGACGATCACCACCGCGAGCGCCGGCTGCGGGATCATCGAGAGCGCGGGGGCGATGAGCAGCAGCGTGGCGAGGAGGAAGCCCGACGCGACGAGGCCCACGAGCTGGGTGTGGCTCCCGAGCGAGGCGGGCACGGCCGTGCGGCTGGCGCTCGACGACACGGGGAATCCGCCGGCGATCGCCGACGCCACGTTGGCGACGGCGAGGCCCGCGAGCTCCTGGTTGGCGTCGATGGCGTAGCCGCGCTTCGCGGCGATGGAGCGCGCCGTGAGGACGTTGTCGGTGTACCCGACGAGGACGATGCCGAGCGCGGTGGGGAGGAGCGCCGCGAGGTCGGCGAGGCGGAGCGGGGGGAGCGAGAGCCCGGGGACGGCGCCGCGGATGGTTCCGACGAGGCGCACCCCGCGCGCGTCGAGGTGGCCGAGCCAGACGACGAGGGTCGCGAGCGACACGACGACGAGCGCGCCGGGGAGCTTCGGCGCCCAGCGGCGGAGTGCGAGCAGCAGCGCGAGGCACACGCTGGACAGCGCGAGGGTGACGGGCTGCACCCCGTCGAGCGAGCGCGCGAAGGACCACACCCGCGGGAAGAACTGGTCGCCCGCGACCGGCGCGCCGGTGAACTTCGCGAGCTGGCTCGACAGGAGGGTCATCCCGACGCCGGTGATGTACCCGACGAGCACGGGCTTCGAGAGCAGCTGCGCGAGGAAGCCCAGGCGGAGCGCGGCGCCGATCACCGCGAGCGCGCCGACGAGCAGCGCGAGGGTGGGCATCAGCGCCAGGTAGCGCGCGGGGTCGCCCGCGCTGAGGGCCGCGACGCCGGTCGCCGCGAGGACGGCGGTGCCGGGCTCGGGGCCGACGCCGAGGTGCCGCGACGAGCCGACGAGGGCGTAGGCGACCGGGGGCAGGAGCGCCGCGGAGAAGCCCACGTGGGGCGGGAGACCCGCGAGCTCGGCGTAGGCCATGCTCTGCGGGACGAGCATCGCGCCGACGGTGAGCCCGGCCAGGAGGTCGGCGCGGAGCCACGGGCGCTCGTAGCGCGCCAGCAGCGCGAGCCCGGGGAGGATGGAACGCCACTTCACGCGCGCGGACCCTTATACCCCTTCAGCCTGTGCGAGCATCGCCGGATGCACGTGGGTTCATCGTACAAGCAGCGGGCGCCCGAGGGGGCCTTCGACGCCATCGTCATCGGCTCGGGCATCGGCGGGCTCGCCTGCGCCTCGGCGCTCGCGCGCTACGGCCGGCGGCGGGTGCTCGTGCTCGAGCGCCACTACCGCATCGGGGGCTTCACCCACGCCTTCACGCGCCCGGGCTACGAGTGGGACGTCGGGGTCCACTACATGGGCGAGCTCGGCGAGCGCGGCGGTGTGCGGGCGATGCTCGATCGGCTCACGGACGGCTCGCTGCGCTGGGCGCCGCTGCCCGACGTCTACGACCGCATCGTGCTCGGCGATCGCGCCTACGACTACGTCACCGGCGCGCGGCGCTTCGTGGCGAAGATGACCGGGTACTTCCCTCGCGAGGCCGCGGCCATCGAGCGCTACGTGACGCTCATCCGGGAGGTGGCGCGGTCGGGCCAGGGGTTCTTCGTCGACCGCGCGCTGCCGGCCTCGGTGTCGCGGCTCGCGGGCCCGCTCCTCCGCCGGGGGTACCTCCGCTACGCCACGCGCACGACCCTCGACGTCATGCGCGAGCTCACCTCGGACGAGGAGCTCATCGCCGTGCTCACGGGACAGTTCGGCGACTACGGGCTCTCCCCTGCGCGCTCGAGCTTCGCGATGCACGCCTCGGTCGCCGCCCACTACCTCGGCGGCGCCTGGTACCCGATCGGCGGCGCGAGCACCATCGCCCGGGCCTTCGCGCCGGTGATCGAGGGCGCCGGGGGCACGCTGCGGCACTCCGCGGAGGTCGACCGGATCATCGTCGAGTCGGGCCGCGCGGTGGGCGTGCGGATGGTCGACGGCCGGGAGCTCCGCGCCGGGCTCGTGATCAGCGACGCCGGGGTGGCCAACACCTTCGGCCGCCTGCTGCCCGACGCCGGGCTCGCGCCCACGCTGCGGAGCGCGCTCGACGGGGCGAGACCCTCCATCGGGTACATCTCCCTCTACCTGGGCTTCAAGCACACCGACGCCGAGCTCGGGCTCACGGGCACCAACCTCTGGCTCTACCCGGACGCCCACCACGACGCGAACATCGCGCGCTTCCTCGCCGACCCCTCCGCGCCGCTGCCGCTCGTCTACGCGAGCTTCCCCTCCGCGAAGGACCCGAGCTACCGCGAGCGCTTCCCCGGGCGCGCGACCATCGACCTCATCACCCTCTGCCCCTGGGAGTGGGTCGAGCAGTGGAAGGACACCGCGTGGATGAAGCGTGGCCCCGACTACGTGGCGCTCAAGGCGCGCTTCACCGAGCGGCTGCTGGAGGCCCTCTTCGCGCAGCTGCCGCAGCTTCGGGGCAAGGTCGACCACGCCGAGCTGTCGACCCCGCTCTCGACGCGCCACTTCGCCAGCCACCCCCGCGGCGAGCTCTACGGCATCGACCACGACCCGGCCCGCTTCCAGCTCCCCATCCGCGCGCAGACCCCCGTGGAGGGGCTCTACCTCACGGGCGCCGACCTGGTGTCCGCGGGCGTCGCGGGGGGGCTCGCGGGCGGGGCGATCACGGCGGGGGCGATCCTCGGGCTGCGGGGCGTCGGGTCGCTGCTCGCGCAGGGGTGAAGGGGCGTATCGCCCGGTCGCCGCCGCGATCGGCGCCGCGACGGGGGGAGCGGACTTTTCCTGAGCCGTTCGGGCAGACGCGGGACACTCCCGGCGCAGTGGAACCCGTGCGCAAACCCGACGCGTCGCGCCCGCCCCTCGCGGAGGTGCCCCCGCCCCTCGACCTCGACGCCCTCTTCGAGCGGTTCGCGCCCTACGTGGCCTCCATCGGCAAGCGGCTCCTCGGCCGCGACGACGAGGTCGACGACCTGGTGCAGGAGGTCTTCCTGACGGCGCTGCGGGGCATCCACGGGCTGCGCGACCCCGACGCGGCGAAGTCCTGGCTCGCGACCGTGGCGGTGCGCAACGCCCATCGACGGCTCCGCCGGCGTCAGGTGCTCCGGTGGCTCGGGCTCGCGGACGAGGTCTCGCCCGACGAGCTCGTCGACGAGTCGGTCTCGCCCGAGCGGCGCGCGAAGCTGGTGCGCATCTACGCCCTGCTCGACCGCCTCCCGCCGGACCAGCGCGTCGCGTGGATCCTGCGGCACGTCGAGGGAGAGCGCCTCGACGTGGTGGCGCGGCTCTGTGGGTGCTCGCTCGCCACGGCCAAGCGCCGGATCACGGCGGCCCACGAGTTCATCGAGCGGGGCCTCGCGCCATGAGCGACCTCGGGCGATGGATGGAGGCCTCCCGGGACGACGTGCGCCCGCGCTGGTCGGGCGAGCGGGCGCAGGCCGTGCTGGGGAGCGTGCGCAGGGGCGCGCGGCGACGGCGTGTGGTGCGCGCGGCCGCGGCGGGGCTCGTCGCGACGGCGGTGCTCCTGGCGGGGGCGCTCGGCGCGCGGCGCGCGGTGGTGGGCGGGCCCGCGGTCGCCCAGGTGGAGGCGCCCGCCGCGGCGGCGCGCGACTGGACGGCGGCGCGCGTCGGGCCGGAGGGCGACCTCCGGCTCATCGAGGTGACCCCCGCCCGGGTGGTCGTGCGGGTCGAGCGGGGCGCGGCGCGCTTCGAGGTGCGCCACGCGGCATCGAGGGTCTTCCGGGTGGAGGCCGGCGACGTGGCGGTGCAGGTGCTGGGGACGGCGTTCACGGTCGCACGGGCGGGCGCTGGCGCCGAGGTGTCCGTCGAGCGAGGGCGCGTCCGGGTGTTCTGGGCCGGGCAGTACGCCGACCTCGGCGCCGGGGCCCGCGGGACCTTCCCCCGCGCGCAGATGGCCGCCGCCGCGGACGCCGGCGCCACCGCGGAGGGCCCTCCCCCCGTCGTCGCCCCGGACGCGGGTCTCGCCGCGGCGCCTCCTGTCGCCTCGCGCGCTGCGACGGCCCGACCGTCGCGTGCCTGGGCGGCGCTGGCCGAGCTCGGTCGCTACGACGAGGCCTACGCCGCGCAGCCGCCCTCGGGCGCCGCCGCCCTCCGGTCGGTGGCCGACCTGCTGCTCGCCGCGGACGTCGCGCGGCTCAGCCACCACCCCGAGGCGGCCGTCGACCCGCTACGGCGCGTGCTCGACGAGCATCGCGGCGACCCGCGCGCCCCGCTCGCGGCCTTCACGCTGGGGCGCCTGCTGCTCGACGACCTCGGGACGCCCCTCGACGCGGCGCGGGCCTTCGCGCGGGCGCGCGAGCTCGACCCCGACGGGCCCCTCTCGGAGGACGCCATGGCCCGCGAGGTCGAGGCGTGCTCCCGCGCGGGCGAGACCGAGCGGGCGCGGGTGCTCGCGGCGGCGTACCTGGCCCGCCACCCGGACGGCCGCCGCGCGCGCTCCGTGCGGCGCTTCGGGGGCATCGAGTGAGCCGCGCGTCGACCGGCGGCGCCCTCGCGATGGCGCTGCTTGCCGCGGGGCCCGGGGCCTCGGCGCAGACCGCCCCGCCCGTGCAGGTGGTGATCGACGCGTGCGTGCCGGTGGCGCGCGCCGAGGTGCTCCGCCTCGCGCGCATCGAGCTCGGCCTCGGCACGGGCGGCGTGTTCGTGGGTCCGAGCACCACCGTGGTGATGGTGGGCTGCCTCGGGGACACGCTGAGCATCCTCGTCGACGACCCGGTGACCGCGAAGCAGACCGAGCGCACGGTCCGCCTCGACGGGGCCGACCCGCGGGCCCGGGCGCGGCTGCTGGCGCTGGCGATCGCCGAGTCGGTCACCACGAGCTGGAGCGAGGTCGCGGTCAACCCCCGCCCCGCGCTCGCGCCCGCCCGTCCGCCGCCCCCGGCGCGGGTGCGCGTCGCGGTCGCGCGGGCCGTTCGGCGGCGGGTACCGTCGCTGCGACCCGAGGCCCGCTGGAGCCCCGGGCTCGGACTCTTCGCGTCGACCCGGAGCCTCACGACCACCGCCGGGCGGGCGTCGCTCTGGGGCGGCGGCGTGCGGGCCCCCGTCGCGCTGTCCCGCTCGTTCGGGGTGGAGGCCGACGTCGCGGTCGAGGGCGGGTCCCTCGAGGTCTCGCCGGGCAGGATCTCGGTGTCCATGGCCACCGCGGGCCTGCTGCTCGTGTGGCGGCACCGGTGGGCGGCGTGGGGCCTCCGCGCGGGCGGCGGCGTGCGGGCCGGGGTGATGGTGCTCGCGGGCGAGCCGCGGAGCGAGGAGCCCAGCAGCGGGGCGTCCTTCGCGGCGCCGTGGGCCGGGCCGGTGCTCACGGTGGGCGCGAGCGTGCACCTGCCCGACGGGTGGGCGATCGACCTCGGCGGCGAGCTGGGTGGGACGGTGCTCCCGGTGACGGCCTACGCGGGCGAGCAGACCCTGCTCACGCTGGAGGGCACCTGGGTCGGGGTGACGCTGGGTTTCGGGCAACGACCGTGACGTTGGGCGCAGGCGAAGGGAGGACAGCGATGGCGACGAGCAATCGACGAAGGTGGGTGCTGTGGGGTCTCGCGGGGGCGCTCGGCGGGTGCACCGGGAGCGGGCAGGTGTTCGTCCCGGTCGAGGCGGGCCTCGCGGTGGACGCCGGGGTGGCACCGGGCGTCAACGGGATCACCCTCGGCGCGGCCATCGGCCCGACGCAGACGCCCGAGGTCCCGCCGCCGCCCATCTCCGGCGGCACCCTCCTGGTCACGCGCGACGGCCTCGTGGCCGTGGCCGCCGACCCCGACCGCGACCGCGTGTGGTTCGTCGACCTGCCAGGCCGGGTTCTGCTCGGGGGCGTGACGCTGGAGCGCGGCGACGAGCCCGGCCGCCTCGTCGAGGACGACGCTGGCCGGGTGCACGTCGCCCTGCGCCGCGGCGGCGCGGTGGTGACCCTCCACGTCGCCACCCGGGCCATCGTGGCCCGGCGGCCCGCGTGCGCGGCTCCGCGGGGCGTCGCCTTCGACGGGCGCACGCGGGTCCTCCACGTGGCCTGCGCGGGCGGCGAGCTGGTCACGCTGCCGGCCGACGGCGGCCCGCCCACCCGCACGCTGCGCCTCGAGCGCGACCTGCGCGACGTGATCGTCGACGGCGACACCCTGCTCGTGAGCCGCTTCCGCGCCGCCGAGCTCCTGCGCGTGGGCGCCGACGGCTCGGTCACCGAGCGCCTCCGCCCGGCCTCGTCCCCGGAGGGGCGCGACGCCGGCGCGGGCATCGGCGGCCAGCCCGGCGTGGCGTGGCGCGCGGTCGCCGGCCCCGGCGGCGCGGTGATGCTGCACCAGCGCAGCCAGACCCAACCGGTGCGCGCAGAGTCCGGCGGCTACGGAGGCAACGGCGACAGCCCGTGCCGCGCGGGCATCGTGCAGAGCGCCGTGTCGGTCCTCGGCCGGCGGCCGACGGTGGTCGCGCCCGCGCTCTCGCAGGTGGTGCTGGCGGTCGACGTCGCGCTGAGCCCCGACGGCGCCTCGGTGGCCGTCGCCGCGCCCGGGAGCGCGCCCTTCCCGGGGGTCGGCCAGGTCTTCGAGGGCTCCCTCTCCGCCGCGGCCACGGCGCTTGTCGGCGGCTGCGCGTCGCTCCCGGCGGTGCACGTGAGCGGCCAGGCGGTGGCGGTGGCCTACTCCCCTGACGGCCTGCTGGTGGTGCAGACCCGCGAGCCCGCGACGCTCCAGGTGCGCGACGGCGACGCGGCCGTGGCGCTCGGCGGCGAGAGCCGGGAGGACACCGGGCACACGCTCTTCCACAGCAACGCCGGGGCCTTCGTGGCCTGCGCGTCGTGCCACCCGGAGGGCGGCGACGACGGCCGCGTGTGGTCCTTCCACCAGGTCGGGGCGCGCCGCACCCAGTCCCTCTTCGGCGGCCTCGCGGGCATGGCACCCTTTCACTGGGACGGCGACATGACCACCTTCCCGCGGCTGGTCGAGGAGGTGTTCGGGCGCCGCATGAACGGCGGCGGGCTCCGCGCCGACCAGGTCGCCGCGCTGGAGCGCTGGTCCGGCGCGCAGTCGGCGCCACGGGCGGCGCCGCCGGGCGACCCGGCCGCCGTCGACCGCGGCGCGGCCCTCTTCGCGGAAGCTTCGGTGGGCTGCGCGAGCTGCCACGGCGGCGCGCGCCTCACCAACAACGCCACGGTCGACGTGGGCACCGGCGGGGCCTTCCAGGTGCCGTCGCTCACCGGCGTCGCGTGGCGCACGCCGCTCATGCACGACGGCTGCGCGCCCACCCTGCGCGACCGCTTCGGAGCTTGCGGCGGCGGCGACCGCCACGGACACACCTCGCAGCTCGCGCCCGCCCAGATCGACGACCTCGTGGCGTACCTCGAGACGCTGTGACGCCCCGCGCCCCAGGCGTCGGGCGCCCGCGCGCCATCGCTGGTATGCCTTCGGGCATGACCCCTGACTTCTGGGAGAGCCGCTGGCGCGCTGGGCAGATCGGGTTCCACGAGGGGGCGCCCAACGCCTTCCTCCAATCGCACGCCGCGGTGCTCGGGGCCGCGCGCCAGGTGCTCGTCCCCCTCTGCGGCAAGACCGAAGACCTCGCCTTCCTCGCCGCCCGCGGCCACACCGCGGTGGGCGTCGAGCTGGTGGAGGACGCTGCCCGCGCCTTCTTCTCCGAGCACGCGCTGACCCCCGCCGTCTCCGCGCGCGGCGGGTTCACCGCGTACGCCCACGGCGGCATCACGATCCTCGTCGGCGACTTCTTCGCCACGACGCTCGACCTCCTCGGGCCCGTCGACGCCCTCTACGACCGCGCGGCCCTCATCGCGCTCCCCGAGGCGCTGCGCGCCCGCTACGTCGCCCACCTGCGCGCGCTGCTGCCCCGCGGGGCCGGCGGGCTCGTGGTCTCGGTCGAGTACCCGCAGGAGGCCATGGCGGGGCCGCCGTTCTCGGTGCCGGAGGCGGAGGTGCGCGGGCACTACGCGGGGCTCCCCATCGAGCGCATCGATCGGCGCCCCGCGGAGGGTGGCCGGCTCGCGGCCCTCGGCCCCGCCGCGGCGGAGATCGCCTACCGCGTGCAGTTCTGACCGAGCGGGCGGTAGGGCGCCGGCGCTTGCGAACCCACGGACGGTCGCTCCATCCTCCACGGAGTCGATGAACGTCGCCCCATCACCCGCACGTCCCACCGCGAAGGGTCGCGCCACCGTCCGCAGGGTGGCGATCGTCGGGCTCGCGACGCTGCTCGTCACAGGCACCGCCTACGCGGCGTGGCCGGGCTTCGCGCTCGTTCCGCACCACATTCGCTCGCGCCCTGCGGCGACGCTGTCTGCCGCGCTGTCGAGGGAGGCCGCCGCGGAGCTCGACGGCGCCGCGACGCCCGAGGCGGCCATCGAGGCGGCGGTGCGCGTCACGGGGCGACACCTGCACTTCGGGCTCGGCCACCGTCGCAGCGGGTCGTTCGACGTCGCGGAGCGCGAGGCGCACTGCGTGGAGTACGCGCACCTCACGGGCGCCCTCGTCGCGCGCTGGTCTCGGACGCACGGAGGCGCGCTGCGGGTGGAGGTCGTGCGCAGCCAGGCGAGGCTCTTCGGGGCCCGCGTCCCGATGCGGGGCTGGGCCGACCATGACTGGGTGCTCGTGGAGGGCGGAGGTCGGCGCTGGTACGTCGATCCCACCTTCGCGGACATGGGCCTCGGCTGGGATCTCCGCCGCAACGTCGAGGGCCTCGACGCCCGACGCTGATGCCTCGCCCCCCTCCGATCCCTTCGACGATCCACCGGGGGGCGCGAGGTCAGTCGAGGCAGCCCGGGTACGGGCTCCCGAGGCCCGCGATGGGCATCACCGTGCCGCAGCGGGCGCGGCCCACGGCGGTGCAGTCGATGCGGGCGCGGGTGCCGTTCAAGCACACCGAGACGACGTTGCCCTCGCAGGTGGCGGTCGTGGGGCCGTTGGCGGACACCGGCGTGCACTCCGTCGCGGTGGGCACGCAGCGGGCGATGCCGCGGGCGTCGGGCATGCAACGGGCGCCGATGGCCGCGCAGTCGGTGCGCAGCTCGAGGAGCGGGCGCGACCCGTCGGGGGCGGTGCCGCGGGCGCAGAGCACTGCGGTGTCGCCCTCGCAGCGGGCCCCCTCGGCGGCGCAGCTGGGGTTCGGGGGCGCGCAGACGGCGTTGTCCGAGCCGGCCTGGCAGACGGTGCCTCCAGGGCAGGGCTCGCGCAGCTCTCCGTTGCCGCCGCCGACGCGGGGACGGCACCAGACGCGGGTGTTTCCGTCGCAGCGCGCGCTGCTGGAGGTCTGGTCGGGGGCGCAGGCGGGGGCGGAGGCGGGCACGGCGCAGACGCCGGCCTGGCAGGTCTGGCCGACCGCGGCGCAGTCGATGACGCGGGGGAGGTGGTTGCCGCCCGGGGTCGAGCAGCGCACGGCGACGTGGCCCACGCACGAGGCCGTGGCCGAGCCCGAGCAGGGGGTGTCGAAGTCGGCGCAGCGCACGAAGGCGTCGCAGGTGGTCTGGGTGGCGGCGCAGGCGCGCATGCGGGCGTAGCGGGCGCGCTGCTCGATGGAGTCCATCTCGACGTTGTTGGAGCGGTGCTGGAGCACCGTGGAGAGGCAGAAGAGGTCGGCGACGGTGCGGTAGCGAGCCGTGGTGTAGCCGCAGGCGTGCACCATGAGGCACATCCGGATGTCGGCCGCGAGCGACGAGGGCGAGAGCGCGGCGGCGTCGGCAGGCGCGGCAGCGGCGTCGGCGGGCGCGGCGGCGGCGTCGGCGGGCGCGGCGGGGGAGTCGCTACAGCCGAGGGCGCCTGCGAGGGCGAGAAGGACCATCGGGCGGAGCCATGGGGTCGATGAAGACATGGGAGATCTCCTTTTGGGGGATGGAGCGCCCACGGTAGACAGGGAGGTCGCGGCGGCGGAATCGCATGAACATGTGAGGGTTCGTGTCCGACGCATCGCCGGGACAGGGGCCCTGTCACCCCGTCACGGGCGCTCCCCGGCGGGGATGCAGTCGCCGTGTACGGGCGCCCCGCCGTCGTCGCGGAAGGCCTCGCCGTCGTCGATGGGCTCGGAGCACTCGCGGCAGCGGGCGTGACCGCGGGCGGAGCGGTCGCGGGTGTACGGCCCGCGGGTGCGGCGGCGCGGCGCGTCGGGCTCGGCGCGGCGCGCGTGGGGCGACGGGTCGTCGACGCGCAGGCCGTGCTCGCGGATGAGGCGACAGGCCATGGCGGCCGCGGTGCGGCTCTCGTGTTCGTTGGGGGAGCCGGCGAGGGCGATGAGCTTGCGGACCCGGTCGACGATCGGACTCATTCTCTGGGTCGCTCACTAACACGCAGGGCCCGAGGGGGGCGCTACTTGCCGAGGCGGACGCGCGACGACGGCGGCCACGGCGCCCGCTGCGAGAGCGCGCTCCCGAAGCCCGGCCGACCGCCGTCGGGGGTGGTCGCGAACACGCCGAAGGACCCCGGCCGCGGATCGGCCGCGCCGCGGAAGTAGTACACGAGCCCGGCCCCGCAGTTGGGCGTCGTGGGCGCGCAGGGCGCACCGACGAGGAAGTCCATGTACCCGTCGCCGTTGCTGTCGCCGATGCCCGAGACCGCCGCGCCGAAGCGCCCACCGATGCCCGGCGCCATCGCGCTGGGGTCGAGCGGGATGGTCGGCGCCTGGAGGGTCGGGTAGTTGAGGCTGCTGAGAAGGTACGCCGTGCCCGACGAGATCGGCGGGCCGGGCGCGCCCACCACCACGTCGCTGTAGCCGTCCCGGTCGACGTCCCCGACCCCCGCGACCGCGAAGCCGAACTGGCCGAGGTTGGCGCCCATCGAGTGCGTGATCGAGGTGCTCGTCACCAGGCTCGACGCGCTCCCGAGGTACACGAAGGTCGAGCCCCGGTTGGCGTTGTCGGGCGCGCCGATGATGACGTCGGAGTATCCGTCGGCGTTGACGTCCCCCGCGCACGCGAGGCTCCACCCGAAGCGCCCGGCGCCCGACACGGTCGCGGCGGGCGCGGCGAGGATGCCCCCCGCGCTCCCGAGGTAGAGATAGAAGCGCCCCGCGTTGCCCCCGAAGGCGGGCGCTCCCACGAGCACGTCGGCGAAGCCGTCGCCGTTGACGTCACCCGCGCCCGACACCGCGCGGCCGTAGTCCTCGCCGGCCAGGCCGGTGAGCACCGCCGACGGCGCGTTGCGGACGCCCGTCGCGCTCCCCGGGAAGAGGTACGCCTCGTTGGCCGCTCCAACGATGACGTCCGCGTAGCCGTCGCCGTTGACGTCGCCCGCGCTGCTCACCGACCGCCCGAACTCCGCCGCGCGGATTCCGCCGCTGAGCACGGCGAGCGGGGGCGCCATGTCGTCCGCGGCCGCGCCGCGGTAGACGTACACGTGCCCGTAGGTGCCGTCCGAGCCGGCGATGAGCAGCTCGGGGAGACCGTCGCCGTTGGTGTCGCCCGCCGTGGCGACCGCGGCGCCATACTGGCTCGTCGAGGTGCCGAGGGTGTTGGGCCCTCCGGCCTGGTAGGTGACCGAGGCGCCCGCGAAGCCCGCGACGTTGCCGAAATACAGCCGCACCCGCCCGCTGGACACCGGCACCGTGGCGTAGTCCGTGGTGGCGGTGGGAGAGGCCGCGGCGAAGTCCCCGAAGCCGTCGCGGTTGAAGTCGGAGAGGGTGCCGAAGCTGCGGTCGACGGGCGTGTTGCGCGCCCCGACGGTGAACTGCCAGATCGGCGAGGGCTGCGCCCCGGTGTTGCCCGCCGAGACGGAGACCCCCTGGAGGTACCAGTACCAGCGACCCGGAGAGAGGGAGGTGAGGCGGGCGCTGCTCCCGCTGACGATCGGGATCACGATCTCCCGGGCGAACGCGAGGTTGTCGGCCGCGTGAAGCACCGCGCCGGTGGCCCCGGGGCCGTTGACCCACCGCAGCGTCGGCGCCTGGGTCGTCACGGTCGAGGTCGAGAGCGGCGAGAGCGCGCGCGGCGTCGGGATCGCGACGCAGGTCCCGCCGGCGCACCCGCGGCCCCCGCCGCAGACGGTGCCACAGGCGCCGCAGTGGTTCGGGTTCAAGGAGAGCGAGGTCTCGCAGCCGTTGGCGATCATCAGGTCGCAGTCGGCGAAGCCGGTGTTGCAGAGGTTCTGGCACGCGCCGCCGGAGCACCGCGGCGCGCTGTGGCCGCGGGTGGGGCACACGACCCCGCACGCGCCACAATTGGTGAGGCTCTCGCCGACGGGCGTCTCGCAGCCGTTGGCGGGCGATGTGTCGCAGTCGGCGAAGCCCGTCGCGCAGGCACCCACGACGCAGGTCGTCCCGGCGTAGCAGAGGCTGGAGGCGACGTTCGGGAGCACGCATGCGTTGCCGCAGCGGCCGCAGTGGTTCGGGTTCGACAGGGGATCGGCCACGCAGGTGCCCGAGCAGTTGAGCGCGCCGACGCCGCAGTCGCTTGCGTCGACCCGGGGCACGTCGGTGACGTCCGGCACAGCGGGCACGTCGGTGACATCGATCCGAGGCACGTCGGCGACGTCCAGCGCGGCGGGCACGTCGGCGACGTCCAGCGCGACGGGCGCGTCGACGCCCGCGTCGGTGGCCGCGATGTCGGTCGCGGTCGACTCCGAGGTCACGTCGACGGCGCCTCCTGCGTCGACGGCCACGTCGAGCGCGGAGTCACCCTGGGCCGCATCCAGGACGCCCTGGTTGAGGCTCGAACAGGCCACGACGGAGAGCGTGACGCCGAGCAGTACGAACGATCGGACAGCGCGCATCGAAGTCTCCTCAGAACCTTGCACCGCAGGCGAGACCCGGAGACCCCAGCGTCGGCGCGCACGCGAACGCCCGCTCCGCGCCCCGCGAGGGCGCCGTCACCCAGAGCACCACCGACGCCGCAGCGAGGGCGCCCCCCACCACGAAGCTCGCGATCGCCGCGGGGGCGAGCGCGTTGGCCGTCGACTGGTCGCTCTGGCAGTTGGCCGTCGGGGTCGCGACGCCGTGGTCTTCGATGCACCCGGCGGTGTTGAAGGACGACACGGCGCCCTCCCGTACCCCGGCCAGCACGGCGCCCGTGACGAGGCCCGCTGCGCCGCCGATCGCCGTCGCCCAGGCCATCGTCCGGTGCATGGATCCCCGCGGTGCGAGCACCACCCGCGGAGGGGGGTTGGAGCCCGTCACGGGTCGCGCGGGGGATGGGGTCGGCGTGGTCGCGGGCGAGCGACGCGCCGGCGCCGTCGGCGGGGGGGTGGGCTCCGCGGTCGAGGCCGTTGCGAGGTCGATGCGCACCGGGACGGTTCCGGCCGCGGCGACGTCGATGCTCCGGTGCAGGGCGACGCGCCCGGGGGCCGTCGCGTCGATGGTCACCCGACCGGGGGTCACCAGGTACGGCACCCCGAAGAGCGCGGGCGGCAGCACCGAGCCGGCGACGGTGACGGTGAGCCCGGCGGGCGCCTGCCCCGCGACGTCGACGACGAGCCGACCGACGCGGCCCTGGAGGTCACGCACCAGGTTGTTGCAGGTGGAGAGCGTCGAGGCGCGCTCCGGGGCGTTGCGATCGGCGGTCGCCGCGTCGACGCAGCGCTGGGCCGAGGTGAGCGCCGGGACGAGCAGCCCGAGGTGCGACTGCTCCTGCGCGACGAAGCGGTAGAGCGAGGGCGAGGCGTGGATGGTCACCGCGCGCTGGGCGAGGTCGAGCGCCCGCAGGTGGTCGCCCGCTGCCTGCGCCGTCTGCGCCTGCGCCACGAGCAGGCGCCAGGTCGCCTCGACCTCCGCGGAGGTCTGCGCGGCCGCGGCGCTGGGGAGAAGCAGGACGGCGAGGAGGGCTACGGGGAGGGGTCGCATCATGGGATCAGAAATGGATGCCGCCCGAGGGCTCGTCGGCGGGGTCGCGGTCGCGGTCGCGGCGGTGGCGGCGGCGCGACGGGCGAGCGGGGGCGGTCTCCGCGACCGGGCCCGCGGGGGCGCCCGCGTCGGCGACGGGGACGACCGGCGCAGCAGGGACCGTCGGCACGACCGGGACCACGGGGACCGCGGGCACCGGGGCGACGACGCGCGCGGCCACCGGCGCGGGGGGCGCGACGCGCGGCGCCACCGGGGCGGGACGCGGCGCGGGCGGCGGGGCGGCGACGGTCGGGCGCGGCGGGGACGCCGGAGGGGAGCCGCCGCTGGAGAGGGCGAACGCGGCGATGGCGACGCCCGCCACGAGCACGGCGGAGCCAGCGGCCGCGAGGCGGGACGACGTCCTGCGAGCGGCCGGCGGCGCCATCGGCGGCACCTCGACGGAGCGGGCCGAGGCACCGAGGGTGCTGGTCTGCTGGACGGCCATGCGGGGCGTGACGGGCTCGCCGGGGGACCGCGCGGCGGGGGCGCCCGCGACGAAGGTCGGCGCGTCGAGGCGGGGGCCGGGGCCGGCGAAGGGCGACGCGACGGGCATCGGGGTGCCGACCTCGGAGGCGGCCCCGAGCCGCGAGGACCACGTGACCTGACCCGCGGGGCTCGCGAAGGGGAGCAGGGCGCGCGCGAGGTCGCTGACGTCGCGGAAGCGGTCTTCGCGCCGGGGGGCCATCGCGCGCAGCACGACGCGCTCGAAGCCCTCGGGGAGGTCGGGGCGCAGGGCCCGCAGCGGCGCGTACCGCCCGCCGACGATGGCGGTGAGCAGCTCGAAGAGGCTGTCGCGCTGGGCGACCTCGGCGAAGGGGTGCGCCCCGACGGAGGCCTCGTAGAGGATCGCGCCGAGGCTGTACTGGTCGGCCCGCGCGTCGACGTCCTTGCTGTTCTGCGCCTGCTCCGGGGACATGTAGACCGCGGTGCCCATCATGGTGTTGGTGGCGGTGAGGTTGCCGGCGGTGCCCATGTCGCCGAGCTTCGAGATCCCGAAATCGAGGAGCTTCGGCTCCTGGCTGGAGTGGCGGGTGCGGGCGAGGAAGATGTTCTCGGGCTTGAGGTCGCGGTGCACGATGCCGACCTCGTGGGCCGCGGAGACGGCGTCGAGCACCGGGAGCATCAGGTCGACCAGCGCCGCGAGGGGGAGCGATCGCACCCGGTCGAGCAGGTGCCCGAGGTCTTCGCCCTCGAGGAACTCCATCACCAGGTATGGGGTGTCGCCCATGACGCCGACGTCCGCGATGTCGACCACGTTGGGGTGCCGGAGCTTCGCGACGGCCTCGCCCTCCCGCAGGAACCGCGCGCGCGCCATGGCGTTCTGCGCCGCCTCGGGGAGCATCACCTTCACGGCGACGCGCTTCTTGAGGTCGATGTGGGTGGCCTCGAACACCGCCCCCATCCCCCCCGCCCCGAGCTGGCGGCCGATGACGTAGCGCCCGAAGGTGATCCCAGGAGCAAGCCGCACCGACGACTCTCCACTCGCATTGAACTCGGCCATGGCGCTCCCCTGCCTAGCGCGGGAGCGCGGTCCGGTCGAGGCGGGGGGCAGCTGAACACCCGAAGGGTACCTGGTGCCGCCCTCGCCCTGCCGGGAGCCCCCCATCGGCGGCGGAGGGCGTCCCCGTCAGGTCGCGGGCCGGGGCGCCAGGGCCCGCAGCGCCGCGGGATTGACCTTCGCCTCGAGGGGGCTGGTGCGGTCGTTGCGCAGGTCGCCGTCGTGGTGCTGCCACTGCCAGTCGCCCGCGATCACCACCCGGGCGACCTTGCGGCCAGGCAGCTCGATGCGTCCGTCGTCGCCGTCGCGCCGGCGGTCGAGCGCGCGCAGCAGGCCCTCGCGCTGGGCCTCGCCCACGAGGACGAGGTCGAGCAGGCCGTCGCTCGGGCTGGCCGCGGAGGCGAGCGACACCCGCGGGCCCAGGAGGGGGATGTTCATCACCTCGACCATCAGGTAGTCGCCGGAGAGGTCGTCTCCGTCGGCGTCGACCTCGTAGCGCGCCAGCGGCAACCGGGCGACCTGCTCGCGGAAGAGCGCGAGGTCGCGGACGAGCTTCTCCTCGGGGTCGTCCGGCGCGGGCGTGCCGTCGGCCTCGAGCACCAGCTCGGGGAAGACCCCGAAGCCTATCGCCTCGAAGAAGAGCCGGTCGACGCCGCCCTGCCGCGCCGTCGCGGCGTCGACCTCGTGCACCGTGTCCGTCGCCCACGCGGCGATGCGCGCCTCCACCGGCCCGTCGAGGCGCAGGGTGCGCGCGACGTTGTTGGCCGTGCCCAGCGCGAGCACGGTGAAGGGCACGCCCGTCCCCGCGAGCGCCTCCGCGGCCCGGCCGACGGTGCCGTCGCCCCCGGCGATGGCCACGAGCTGGCAGGGAGAGCGCAGCGCCCGCGAGAGCGACTCGCCGTCGGTGACGTGCTCGATCACCGTGTGGCCCGCGCGCTCGATGGCGCGAACGAGATCCCGCGCGCTGTGCTCTTCGCTGCCCGCGGAAGGGTTGTGCATCAGGATGACGTGCATCAGAGACTGTAGCGAGCCTGTCGCTCGCCACAAGGAGTACCTGCCCCGTGCGCATCCTCATCGCCAACGACGATGGCATCTACAGCCCCGGCCTCGCGGCGCTGGCGGAGGTCGCCTCGACCTTCGGCGAGGTGCGCCTGGTGGCCCCCGACGTCGAGCAGTCGTCCATGGGGCACGCGATCACCCACAGCCGCCCGCTGACGGTGCGCCGCACCTCGCTGGCAGGCTTCGACGCGTGGCGGGTCAACGGCACCCCCGCCGACTGCGTCGCGCTCGGCGCCGCGCTCTGGGAGGGCGTCGACGTGGTGCTCTCGGGCATCAACCTCGGCCCCAACCTGGGCAACTCGATGTGGCACTCGGGCACCCTCGCGGCCGCCAAGCAGGCCGCGCTGCTGGGTCTGCGGGGCATCGCGCTGAGCACCTCGATCTCGGACGGCGAGCCGCGCTTCGAGGCGCTGAGCCCCTTCGTCGCCCGGGTGCTGGAGGTGCTCCTCCCGGCGCGGGAGCTCACCCTGGTGAACGTCAACCTCCCGGAGAAGCCGCGCGGCCTGCGGTGGACCTGCCAGTCGGTGCGCCACTACGACGGCAAGGTGGTGCCCGGGCGCGACCCGATGGGGCGCGAGCACCAGTGGATCACGGTGATCCCCATCGAGGGCACCGAGGAGGGCACCGACCGCCGCGCCGTGGCCGACGGCTTCGTCTCCATCACCCCGCTGCGCCTCGACCTCACCGACCACGAGGCGCTCGCCGCGGCGATGGCCCGGCACCCGCTGTAGCCCGGCGCGAAGCCTCACGCGGCGCGCGGCCGTTGTGGCATCGTCGGCGCCGTAGAGGTGGGCGCCGTCCGAGGCGGCCCACGACCACCCCCGAGGGTCTCCATGCGCCGGTCGCTCTCCCTCCTCCGCCTCGTCGTGTTGACCGTCGCCGCGCTCGGCTGCGCCGACCCTGTGCCCTTCGCCCCGCCGGACGCAGGCGCGCGGCGGGACGGCGGCGGGCTCGACGGGGGCCCCGCGTGCGGCACCTGCTCCGGGCGCACCTTCACGCCCTGCAACGCCGACCGCACGCCCGGGGCGCCGGTGGCCTGCGACGGGGCGTGCCTGCCGGGCCGCGGGTGCGTGGCCTGCGTGCCGGGGCAGTCGGTGTGCGTGGGCAACGAGGTGCGCCGCTGCGGCGACGACGGGCAGCCCGGGGC
The DNA here is from genome assembly GCA_030652255.1 of Myxococcales bacterium. GTDB lineage: Bacteria > Myxococcota_A > Polyangia > Polyangiales > SCUS01. The sequence goes on from JAUSAZ010000012.1 coordinate 306,844, forward strand.
CGAGGCCATCGAGGCCTGCGACGTCGCGGGGGCGATGCTCTGCCGCAACGGCGCGTGCGTGTCGGCGTGCCAGATCGCCGAGAACCAGCCCTCCAACGTCGGCTGCGATTTCTGGGCGGTGGACCTCGACCAGCAGGACGCCCTCAACGACCCGGCGAGCGCCCCGTGGGGCGTCGCGCTCTCGAACGTCGGCGAGTCGCCCGCGCGCGTGACCGTCGAGATCAACACGGCGCCGGTGGGGCAGCCGGTGCGGACGATGACCGTGGCCGAGGTGATGGTGGCCCCCGGGAGCCTGCGCTCGCTCCCGCTGCCGACGCGCGAGCTCGACTGCGGCGCGCGGCCCAACGACTACGCCGCGCCTGGCACCTGCCTGTCGTCCAACGCCTTCCGCATCCGGTCGACGTCGCCGATCATCGTCTATCAGTTCAACACCTTCGCGAACGCCTTCTCCAACGACGCGTCGCTGCTGCTGCCCGCCAACTCGCTCGGTCGGGTGTACCGCGCGATCGGCTGGCCCGCGGGCCACCCGGTGCCCCTGCTGGGGCTCATCGACCGCGCGTACGTGACGGTGGTGGGCGTGCGGCCGAACACCCGCGTCACCGTGCGCCCGACGTGGCGCATCCGGGGCAACCCCCCGGTGATGGCGACGCTGCCGGGCGGCGAGATCGTGGCGACCATCGGGCCCTTCGACGTGCTCAACCTGGAGACCGACGACGGCACCTTCGGCGACGACCCCCGCACCATCGCGGACCTGAGCGGCACCTCCATCGTGGCGAGCGAGCCCGTGTCGGTGTTCTCGGGCGTGGAGTCGGCGGGCGCGCCCTCCGGGGTGCTGGAGATCCCGACGCCCCCGGGGTGGGAGTCGGGCGAGACGTGCTGCCTCGATCACCTGGAGGAGCAGATGTTCCCGGTGGAGTCGATCGGGACGCGCTACGTGATCCCGCGGAGCCCGGTGCGCTCGACCACGAGCTACCGCGAGCCGGACATCCTGCGCTTCGTGGGCGCGGCCGAGCCCGCGACGGTCACCACCTCGCTGCCGGCGCCCTTCGACTCCTTCACGCTGCGCCCCGGCGAGGTGCGCACCACCTGGACCCGGGACAACGTGGTGATCTCCGCGGACAAGCCCGTCATCGTGGGGCAGATCCTGATCAGCAACCACTACGTCGACGGGGCGTACGTCGGCGACCCCTCGCTCACGGTGTTTCCCCCGGTGGACCAGTTTCGCTCGGACTACATCATCCTCACCCCCGGGACGTGGACGCAGAGCTGGGGCGTCATCGTCGCCGAGCCCGGGGCGGCGGTCACCATCGACGGTCGCGCGCCGACCGGCTGCACCATCGAGCCCGCGGGCGAGCTCGCCGGGGTGACCTACGAGTCTCGACGGTGCCTGCTGACCGAGGGCGTGCACCGCTTCACGGGCGAGCGGCCCTTCGGCGTGGTCGTGTACGGCTACGGCGCGGCCGGGTCGTACGCCTTCGTGGGCGGGGCCGACGTGCGGCGCATCTACGACCCGCCGGGCTGAGGCTCCTCCGGGCTGGTGCTTCCGGGGGCGCGGCTCCACATCGGCTGTTGGCCGATGACCACGCGCAAGAAGCCCACCCCCGCTGCCCGTCCGCGCTCCCCCGGGCTCCACGGCAGCGTCGTGCACCACGCGAAGGCCGCGCTGCTGCTCATCGACGTCATCAACGACCTCGAGTTTCCGGAGGGGGAGCAGATCAGGCCGCACGCGATGCGGATGGCCCGCGCCGTGGCCCGGCTCAAGGCCCGGGCGACCGCCGCGGGCGTGCCTACCGTGTACGTCAACGACAACTTCGGCATCTGGAAGTCGGACCTCCGCGGCGTGGTCGAGCACTGCCTCCGGGACGGCGTCCGCGGGGCGCCCATCGCCCGCATGCTCGCGCCCGGCGACGGCGACTACTTCGTGCTCAAGCCAAAGCACTCGGGCTTCTACTCGACCACCCTCGACCTGCTGCTCGCCCACCTCGGCGCGCGCACGCTCGTCCTCGCGGGCCTCGCGGGCAACATCTGCGTGCTCTTCACGGCCAACGACGCCTACATGCGCGACTACGCGCTGTGCGTCCCGAGCGACTGCTGCGCGTCCAACTCGGCTGCGGAGAACCGCCACGCCCTCGCGCAGATGAAGGCCGTGCTCAAGGCCGACACCCGGCCCTCATCGCGGCTCGACCTTGCGGCGTTGGCCAAGGGCCGCGGCGGCTAGCGAATGCCGCGAAGGGGCGCCGCGCCGAGCAGGGGAAGACGCGGGGCGCTCCCCGGTTGGGCTACGGTCGCGACCATGATCGACAATCTCGAAGACCTCCGCGCCGCGGTGCGGGCGGGGCAGAGCTTTCGCTACGTGTTCTTCTGGGGGCACCACCCGTCGCCCGATGGGCGGATCACCGCCGCCTGCCTGTCGCAGTGGTGGGCGTGCGCCTTCACCGTCGACGGCGTCGCGTACAGCTCCACCGAGCAGTGGATGATGGCCGGCAAGGCCCGCCTCTTCGGCGACGAGGCCACGCTCGCGGCCATCCTCGCGACGAACGACCCCGCGGTGGTGAAGAAGCTCGGGCGCACGGTGCGGGGCTTCGACGAGGCGCGGTGGCGAGCGGCGTGCTTCGAGCTGGTCACGCGCGGCAACGTCGCGAAGTTCTCCCAGGACCCTTCGCTGAAGGCCTTCCTGCTCGGCACGGGCGACGCGGTGCTGGTCGAGGCGTCGCCCTTCGACCCCGTGTGGGGCATCGGCCTCGGGGCCGCCATCGAAGGCGCAGACGACCCGCTGCGCTGGGAGGGAGAGAACCTCCTGGGCTTCGCCCTCATGCGCGCCCGGGAAGCGCTGCGCGCCGGCTGAGGGGATCGCTCACCGACCGTCGCTTGCGCCCTTGCGCGCCCGGCGGTATCTCCCCCGGCCGCCGCCATGCTCGTCCTGCGCTGACTCCCCTCCACGTCCCTCTCCCCTCATCGGTACGACGAAGGGCGGCGCCGCGCGGTCGGCGCTCGCGGAGATCGAGCCTCATGCGCAGGACGCTTCCATGGTTTCTACGGCTGCCCCGCGGGGCGGTCGCGCGACGCGACGTGATCGAGCGGCTGTCGGCCGCGCTGCACCGCGAGCGCCGGGTCGACCCCGACGAGGCCGTGCACGCGTTCGGGCTCAAGTGCGACGAGCTGGCGTTCGCGCGCGAGGTGCTCACGCGGCACCCGCGCTACTGGGTGTTTCGCACGCACCAGCAGCGGCGGTGCGGGGACTTCGCGGCGGTGGACATGTCCTCGCCCGACCCCGCGCGCCGGGCGGTGCTCGTCGTCGAGCTCAAGCGGGCGGAGGACCTCCGCGTCGACCGCGGCGCGGGACTCCAGCTCGCCCGCGCGGCCGAGCTCCTCGCGGCGCTCGCAGAGGAGACCGGCGTGGTGACCGCGGACGCGACGGTCGTCCGGGTGACCGGCGACGGACGCGCGCTCGCCTCGTGGCTCGCCGGAGGGGTTCTGACGGGTTGAGCAGATCGCCCGCCCACTGCCCACCCGAGGTGCCGACGCGCTCGATCGTGGGGACCGCTGCGGCTGCGTCGAAGGAGAAGAACCGCAAGGGTCGCAAGGGTCGCAAGGGAGCCTCGGGCGGGAGCAGGGCGGCGTCCTCAAAACGGCTCAAATTTCCGCACGGCGCGATGATCTACGGTCGTTTCATCCACCGGCATCGCTCCCAAGACCCCCTCGCGAGACCAGAGCGTCATCGCTGGCAGAACTTCCCCTTGCGACCCTTGCGACCCTTGCGGTTCTTCTCCTTCAACGCAGCCGCGGCGGTCGCCACGATCGAGCGCGTCGGCAACTCGCGGATGCTCCCCTCGGAGGGCGAGGCCTGGGGGCCGCAAGCGTGAGTGGACGCTCGGCTCCAGCCATCAATGTCCCCTGTGGAAAGGTGCCAGCCGTTCTCCGGCAGCCCGCGTCGAGCGCCCGCGCGTTGCGCACCGCAGCGTGCACCAGCGCCCCGGAGAGCCCCGCGCACGCGGTGAGCGCCAACGACTCCGAGCGCCACGGCGCGCCGCACCCCAGCGCCGTCGCCCGGGTGAACCCGAACACGATCCCCGGGTCGCCCGACGAGCGCGAGGGCGCCAGGTCGACCCGCAGCCGCACGCTCCACCGCGGGGAGAGCGCCACCGCTCCGACGAGGCCGACGATCGGGGCGGGCGACGGGATGATCCCTGCGCTTACCCCACCGAGTATTCCCAGCGCCAGCGACGGGCCCGCCGGGCGCGCCGCCACCGGTCGTGGCGCCCTCGGTCGTGGCGCCCTCGGTCGTGGCGGCCTCGGCCGGGGGGGGCGGAGGCGCGGGGGGCGGCGAGGCATCGGTGCGCGCGGGCTCGTCGATGAGGGCGTCGGGGTCGACGGCGAGGGCGACGGCGAGCGCGCTCGCGTCGGCGATGGGGTCGCAGCGCTCGGCGTCGTGGGTGAGGGTGCGCTCGCCGAGGAGGGTTCCTTCGCGGTCGCGCACGCGGAGGGTGGCGCGCCAGCCAGGGGAAGCGCGCTCGACCACGGCCTCGAAGCTGCGCGGGCCGTCGTCGTCGAAGGGATCCCGTCGCAGCCGCCGCGCCACCTCCCGCCGCAGCCACGCGCCGTCGGGGCAGGCGTCGGCGTCGGCGCCCCGCACCCACGCGAGCCGCACGCTCGCAGGCACGGGGTCACCGAGGGCCCCCGCGGGGAACGCGAGGGCCACGAGGAGGGCGGGGACAACGGCGGCGCGGGGCACGCTCAGGGTTGTCGCGCGATCTCGAAGGAGGTCACCGGGAGCGTGGTGTCGGAGCACTCGACACCGCCGCTCGCGACGCGCTGGTAGGCGACGCGGTTGCGGCAGAGGAAGGTGCCGCCCTCGTTGACCACCGCCTCGCCGCCGGGCGCGAGGATGCGCGAGCCGCTGCCCCCGCCGAACTGGAGCGTGAAGGCGTGGAGCACCCGGGCGCAGAAGGGCTCCGGGCGGCTGCGGCAGACCGCCGCGACCCGGTCGACGGAGAGGCCGACGTCGGGCGTGACCACCCCGGTGGCGATCGCGAGCATCAGGGCGTCGTCGCCGGCGCGGCGCACCGTGAGCTCGCCCTCGTAGCGGATGGGCGTGGCGCCGTCCCACTGCGACGCACGGGCGCGCAGGGTGACCGGCGTGCCGACGGTGAGCGCGGAGAGATCGCCCGCTGGGACGGTGACCACGAAGCCCTTGCGCGTGGTGTCGGGCATCGCCACCTCGATGACGGTGTCGGCGAGGCACTCCGCGCGAGGATCGGCGGCCCCGCAGCCGAGCACGATGGGGGTTGCGAGGCGCCGGGTGCCCGCCCAGGTGCCGATGAACTCCACCGAGCTGCCCGGGTCGAGCCGATCGGTGCGATCGGGCGGGATCGCGAAGGCCGCGCGGCGGTAGCGGAGGTCGGGGTTCTGGGCGGCGTTGTGGTCGACCTCCGCGGGGCAGAACGCGAGACCGCCGCCGTCGGCCGGGGTCGGGGCGTCGGGCGTGCCCGGGCCGCCGTCCTGGCAGGCGCCCGCGTGCTGAAACGGCCGGTCGGGCGTGGCGCAGCCCGTGACGAAGGTCTGCCCGTCGCAGCCGCAGAAGGGGATGGCGATCGCGTCGCCGCAGGTGTTGGGCGCGCACACCCGCTGCGAGCTGCCGCAGCCGGGGGCGTAGAGGCACGACGCGCTGTCGGCGCCGCCGCAGGCCGCGCACACACCCGGGGCGGGCGCGTCCATCGGCGGGGCGTCGGTGGCGGGCGCGTCGCTGGCGCCGCCGTCGGAGCGGTCGGCGAGGGCCACGTTGTCGAGGCACCCCGCGGAGAGCGGGATCAAGGCAGCGATAAGCCATGCGAAGGAGTTGTTCATTGGCGTTGTCACCCTTTCGAATGGTGGGTGCGGGTCCCCTCCCCGGGCCTTCGCGAAATCGATCGCGGGGGTTGGGAGGGCACCGGCGGCGCCCGAATCTGCGACGATCCCGAGCAGGAGCACCGCATGCACCCCATCATGGCCGTCGGAATCGCGCTCGCCTTCATCGGCTTCGGGCTCTTCGCCGGGGTGCTCTTCGGCACCGGCGGCGCCTCGAAATCAAAGCAATTCCAGGTCATCGGCGAGGTGTTGGGGGGGAGGCACGGCCCCGGGCGCAAGCGCGCGATGCTCCTCGGCCTCGTCATGACGGTGCTGGGCACATGCACCACCTTCGCGGGCGTGACCGCCCACGACGCCCGACGCGCCCCCCGGTGCCAGGCGTACTGTCTCCAGCAGGGATACACCCGCAGCGAGATCGGCCCCTCGGACGCCACCGCGGACGGAGGCCGTCGCGTGGCCTTCGTGGCCTGCACCTGCACCCGCGCGGACGGCGCGAGGACGCAGACCCGCGCCGACGACCTGTAGCCGACTCCGCGTCGGCCTCCCGTTGGCCTGCCTCAGCTGGGCTCGCGGGCGCAGCGCATCCCCACGTGGACGTCGCGGAGCAGCGGCATCAGGAGGAAGCGGTTCGCCCCCCGGACGTCGCCGGGGGCGGTGTTGTTCCAGGCCCCGCCGCGGATCACGCGCGCCGACCCGCTCGTCGGGCCCGTCGGGTCGAGGACGTACGAGCCCGCCGTCCCGGTGTAGGGCCCGGACCAGTCGGCGACCCACTCCCAGACGCCGCCCGCCAGGTCGGAGAAACCAAAGGGCGTGTTGCCGAGCGGGAACGAGCCCACCGCGCAGGTGCCCGATCGGCTCACCCCGCCGCCCGACCAGCAGAGCTGCGAGCCCGGCGCGTCGTTGCCCCACGGGTACGTCCGGCCGCTCGTGAGGCGCGCGGCGTACTCCCAGCGGGCCTCCGTCGGGAGCGTCCCCCCGCGCCACTGGCAGTAGGTGAGCGCCTCCTGCCAGTCGACGCAGTTGATGGGGTGGTCGTCGCGCCCCGCGCCCATCCAGTTGCACGTCGGGCTCATGCCCGGGATCACGCAGGCCCCGGCCGTCACGCACTCCCGAAAGGCCGCCACCGTGACCTCGGTCTCGTCCAGGCAGAAGGCGCTCAGGCGCACCCCGTGGATCGGCTGCTCGTCCGGCACCGTCGTCGACCCCATGTCGAACATCCCCGCCGGGATCAGCCGCATGCCGAAGGGGCACGGCGGGGGCGTCGTGCAGACCCCCGCCACGCAGGTCTGGCCGGACGCGCACGCCCGAGCACATCCGCCGCAGTGGCTCGTGTCGCTCAGGAGGCTGCGGCACGTGCCCCCGCAGAGCACCTGGCCGCCCGCGCAGACCGCGCCGTCGTCCGGGGTTGGGCCCCCCACGTCGCGCGCGGCGTCACGCGCGGCGTCCGCCCCGACGTCCCTCGCCGGGCCGACGTCCGCGGTCGCGTCCATCACCGCGGGCACGTCCATCACGACGCGCACGTCCGTCACCGCAGGCACGTCCGTCACCGCGGGCCTGTCCATCACCGCAGGCACGTCCATGACCGCAGGCACGTCCGTCACCACCGGAGCATCCCGGCCCACCGGCTGGTCGCTCGGTAGCGCCGCGTCTGCGGCCGCGGGGAGTCCGATCCCGTCGAAGGGGCGCAGGTCCAGCTGCGCCCGCGTCGCCGGTTCGCACCTCCGTCCCACCGCACAGCGCTCGTCGCCTGCGCACATTGCCCGCACGCACTCTGCCGTCAGCCGCAGCGGCAGCTCCAGCGTCTGGCCCATCGCGAAGCGCGTCACCGCTCGCTGCGCCACCACCGCCTGCTCCGCCGTGCACCCGCCCGTACCGGCGCAGCCGAGCGCTTCCACCCACACCGGCGTGCTGACGTCGTCACCCGCGAGCACGCCCACCCACAGCGGCAGAGGTCGCTGCCCCGAGGCCGTCCCCAGGATGATCGTGCGCCGGTCGCGCAGCGGACCATCGCTGCCGCTCCGGCGCACGCTCACGACCAGCGACTGCACCGTCGACCCGGCGCCCCAGGGGACCTCGGAGTCGACCCGCACCACCAGCTCCGTGCGCGCCTGCTCGCACCCGACAGCAAGGGCCGCGATCGTCCCCACCATGGCCGCAGTGCGTCCCATGCGTCCGAACCTACCAGATGCACCTCGTGCCTCGGAGGGGCCCCCGTCGAGCGCCATGCCCCGCGCCCATGGGACGCCGACAGGTCCGCGTCAGGCGTCCCCGCGCCAGAGCCCTTCGGCGAGGGCGGCGTGCAGCGCGCGCGCCTCCTTCGGCCCCGGGACGCCCGCGAGCCGCCCGGCGTCGGTCGGCGCCTCGGCCCCGAGGTCTCGCCACAGCGCCCCGATCGCCGCCCGGCGGGCCCGGTCGACCGCGCGGCGCTGCGCGTCGGTGAGCCCCGGCTCGATCCACGCGGCGACGTCCCAGGACAGCGCCGCATGGCGCGTCTCGTCCCTCGCGATGGTCTTCATCGCGCGGGCGAGCGCCGGGTCGTCGGCGTGCTCCGCCTGGTAGGTCGCCTGGAGGGCGCCGAAGGTCTCGCGCACGCAGCCCTCGACCGCGTTCTCCCTCGCGACCTCGAAGGGCGTCCGCAGGGGTAGCGGCGCCGACGCGGCCTCGCGCACCTCGCCCCCGTGTCGCCGGGCGAGCCGCGCCGTGACCGCGGCGTGGCGCACCTCGTCCCGCGCCGACCGGTCGGCGGCCCGGGCGAGCGCCTCGGGGGCGCCGAAGGCCCGCAGCTCGCGCCCGAGGCGGACGAAGGCGTGCACCGACGCGGCCTCCAGCGCCGCGGCCCTCGCGAGGTACTCGCCCAGGGTGCGCGTCGCGGGGGCGTCGCCCGGGTCGGCCCCGTCGGTGCGTCGGCCGATGACGCAGTTGGGATCACCGTCGCGCACCCGCACCGTCTCCACCACCGCGAGCTCGCCGGTCGAGCTCACGGTCACCACGTGCTCGTCGATGCCGGTGCCCTCGCCGCAGGTCTGGCCGGTCTCCACCCGCAGCGCGAAGCCGGTGCTCGTGCGCCGGGCGTTGGGGCCGTCGCAGAGCAGCCGGTACCCGCGCTCGCTGGCCAGCCACGCGGCCTCGGCCTCGACGTCGATGGGACCGAGGAAGCGGGCGAGCGCGTCGAGGGACCCGATCGCCTCCACCACGTCGCCGCGCGTGTAGACGACGTAGCGGCGCTCGGGGGCGACGAAGCCGCTGGACGGCGCCGCCCACCCGACGCCCGGGCGGGCCATGGCCAGCGCCGCGGCGCACGCGGCGGGGTCGGTGGCGGTGGCGCACGCGACGCCCGACGACGCGATGGTCCCGAAGGGCGGCGTCGGGGGAGGGCCGCCGAAGGTCTCGTACTCCGAGCGGAGCGTGAGGTGGTCGACCGGCGTCGAGGGCGTCGCCCCGACCAGCGGGAGAAAGGCCCCGGCGGTGCACACGTTGCTCTCGAAGTCGTCCGGGCTGATGCGCCGGGCGCAGCCGGCCGCCCCGGCGAGCGAGAGCGAGAGCGCGGCGCGGAAGATGCGCCGGAGCCGGGCGGCGGTGGGCGTGTCCAGGCGCCGCGGATGGATGAGCTTCTGCATGGCTGACTCCTCGCTGTCGTCGAGGCCCCCGGAGGGATCCCATCGAAGCAGAGCCTACTACCGCAGCACAGGAGTGCTGTCGGGTTGCGTGGGCGCGTGGCTCACGCGGCGTCGTCGGCGCGGCTCACGCCGGGCAGCTCGCGGTACACGAAGTACCCGAGCAGACCGATGGAGCCGAGGGTGAACATCGCGATCATCCAGGGCCACGAGGCGATGCCGCGCTTGCGCGCGTCGCGCCGCACCACCGTCGACGCGACCACCATCGCGATGGCGAGGTCGAGGAAGATCTGCGTCTCCCATCCACCGTGCAGGGCGGTGTCGATGAAGCCGAGCGGGCCGTGGCCCATCGACACCCACACGCTGAACGCGAAGAAGGGGACCAGGACCAGCAACGCCAGCATTGAACTTGTACGTGAACGCATGAGGGGCCTCCGATGTGGCGCAACCATGGCCCCTTCCTCCCCGTTGACCATGACCTCGGAGGTCATGGCCGGGGGGATCGCTTCGGGCGAAGGTCACCGCAGCGAAGCCCATGACCACCCACCACGCCCTGTTTGGTCCGATGTTGCGGCAGCACCGCGTGGCGCGGCGGCTGTCACAGGAGGTGATGGCCCAGCACGCCGAGGTGTCCACCCGCCACCTGAGCTGCCTGGAGACCGGGCGGGCGTCGCCGAGCCGGGAGATGGTCCTGGTGCTCGGCAGCGCGCTCGACCTGCCGCTGCGCGACCGCAACACCCTGCTCGCGGCGGCGGGTTACGCGCCGGTGTATTCCGCGTCGCCCCTCGACGGCGCCGCGCTGAAGCCGGTGCGCCGCGCCATCGACCACCTGCTCGCGGCCCACGAGCCCTTCGGCGCCGTGGTCGTCGACCGCGACTGGAACGTGCTGCGCATGAACGCGGGCGCCCAGCGGCTGCTCGCGTGGGCGCTGGAGGGGCTGTCGCCACCGCCGGAGGCGCTGCGCAACTTGGTGGCCGCGACGCTGCTCCCCGGGGCGCTGCGCGAGCGCATCGTGAACTTCGCGGAGGTGGCGGCCACGATCGCCGACCGGGCGCAGCGCAGCCTGGCGGTGGAGGCCGACCCCGCGCGGCGCGCGATGTTCCTGGAGTGGATCGCCCGCGCGGCCGACGGGACCCGCCCGGGCGCGGCGCCCTCGTCGGGCCCCTTCGTGCCGCTGCACCTCCGGCGGGGGACCGGGGAACTGCGCCTCTTCACCACCCTCACCACGCTCGGGACGCCCATCGACGTCACCGCTCAGGAGGTGCACATCGAGTCGTACTTCCCGGCGGATGACGCCACGGACCAACGCCTGCGGGCGCTCGCCCGTCAGGGCTCGCCGGAGGGCACCAGCGTCAGCGCCCGGGGTCTCCCGAGCGTGAAGTAGAACGTCGCCCCGCGGCCCGGCTCGCCGCGGGCCCAGACGCGCCCGCCGTGACGGTCGATGATGCGCTGCACCGTCGCGAGCCCGATGCCCGTGCCCGGAAACTCCCGCTCCGTGTGCAGCCGCTGGAAGGGGCTGAACAGCCGCCCCGCGTAGGCCTCGTCGAAGCCCGCGCCGTTGTCGCGGACGAAGTACACGGGCGCGCCGCCCTCCACGGTGGCGCCCACCTCCACCCGCGGCGCCGGGGTCTTCGAGGTGAACTTCCACGCGTTGCCCAGGAGGTTCTCGAACACCACCCGCATGAGCCGCGGGTCGGCGTCGACGAGCAGCCCGTCGCCCACCACGAAGCTCACCGCCCTCCCCCGGCCGAGGTCGTCGGCCACCGACGCCGCGATGGGCCCGAGGTCGACGCAGCCCCGCGCGAGGTCGGCGCGGCTCACCTTCGACAGCGAGAGCAGGTCGTCGATGAGCTCCGACATCCGCTTCGCCGCCGCGCGGATGTGCGCGAGGTTGGCCCGGCCGTCGTCGTCGAGCTGCGCCGCGTGGTCCTCCTGGAGGGCGGCGCTGAACCCGTCGATGGCCCGCAGCGGCGCCCGCAGGTCGTGCGACACCGAGTAGCTGAAGGCCTCCAGCTCGCGGTTGCGCCGCTCCAGCTCCTCCGAGAGCGCCGCCCGGGCCTCCGCGAGCTCCCGCGCCGCCCGCGCCTCCGTCGCCTCGTGCGCGCTCCGCAGCAGCCGCTCGCGGACGCGCCGGTGCTCGTCCTCGAACTGCTTGCGCCGCAGCTGCGCCCGCACCCGGGCCTTGAGCACCTCGAACTCCGCGGACTTCGCCAGGAAGTCGTCCGCGCCGGTGCTGAGCCCGTCGACCATGGCGTCGCGGTCGTCCCCGGCCGTCATCATGATGAGCGGCACGTCGCGCGTCACCGTCGAGGCCTTCATGCGCCGGCACGTCTCGTGGCCGCCGATGCCCGGCATCACCACGTCGAGCAGCACGCAGTCGAAGTCCTCCGCCGTGATGCGCTCGATGGCCTCCTCGCCCGAGCGCGCCTGCACCACCACGTAGCCCTCGCCCCGCAGCACCTCCGTGAGCTCGTGCAGGTACGTGGCGCTGTCGTCCACCAGCAGCACGCGCTTGGGGCTCGCCAGCGCCGCCGGGCGCGCCCCCCCGACCTCGGCGCTGCGCAGCAGGGCCGCGAGCCGCGCCAGGATCACCTCCAGGTCGTCGCCCTTGCGCACGAACGCGTCGGCCCCCGCGTCGAGGGCGCGCAGCTCGGCGCCCGCGTCCTCCGCCGCGGTGAGCAGCAGGCACGGCGTGCCCACGAGCGCCGCGTCGAGGCGCAGCCGGCGGATGACCGTCGGCCCGTCGATGCCCGGCATCACCCCGTCGACCACCACCGCCGCGGGCCGCTCGGCCGCGACGAGCCGCAGCCCCTCCTCGCCGCTCGCCGCCAGGACCACCGCGTAGCCCGCCTCGGTGAGCGCCCCGCGCAGCGCCTCGCGGTACGTCGCGCTGTCGTCGATGACCAGCACCGTGCGCGCGGCCGCGCCGGCGGCGCCCGCCCCCCGCCCGAGGATCTCCCGCACCCGCGCCACCACCGCCGCCGCGTCGTAGGGCTTCCCGATGCAATCGCCGGGGCCCATCCCGAGGCCGCGCAGCCGGTCGCGCACCTCCGGCTCCGTGGAGAGCAGCAGCACCGGGAGCCCGACGCTCGACGGCGTCTCCCGCACCGCCCGGAGAAGGTCGATGCCGTCCCCGTCGGGCAGGTGCACGTCGAGGATCATCATCGCCGCCGAGCCGCGCGCGAGGGCCCCGCGCGCCTCCGCCAGGGTGGCGCAGGGCACCGCGCGAAACCCGGCCGCCTCGAAGGTCTCCGCGAGGTCCATGCGCACCGTGAGGCTGTCGTCGACGATCAGGATCTCCGCGCTCATGGGGCCCTCCCGTGGCTCGCCCGCAGCAAGCCCGCCACCGCCGGGCCGATCTCCCCGAGCGGGAGCACCCGCCCCGCGGCCCCCAGGATCGCGGCCTCGCGCGGCATCCCGTAGACCACCGAGGTCGCCTCGTCCTGCGCGAAGGTGCTCCCGCCCGCGCGCCGCACCTCGAGCAGCCCCGCGGCCCCGTCGCGCCCCATCCCGGTCAGCAGGCACGCCACCACCGACGCGCCGTGCTCCGCCGCGAGCGACTCGAAGAGCGAGTCGATGGACGGCCGGCACGAGTGCCGCTCGGCCTCCGCCGTCAGCCGCAGCACGCCCCGGCGCACCACCGTGTGCACCCCGGCGGGCGCCATGGTCACGCGCCCCGCGAGCGCGGCCACCCGGTCGCCGTCCCGGGCCTGCACCACCCGGTGGCCCGTCTGTCGCTCCAGCCACTCCGCGAAGGCCGCCCCGAAGGGCTCGTTGATGTGCAGCACGAAGAGCACCGGGCAGGGCAGCGGCCTCGGGAGCGCGCCGATGACCTGCACGAGCGCGCCCGGTCCACCCGTCGAGGCCCCGAGCGCCACCACGCGTCCCCCACTCCCCGCGGGGCGGGGCGCGACCTCGGGCTCCGCGAGCCCCGGGGCGCGGCTGTACCCGGGCAGCCGGGCGCGCGGGTGGGTGATCACCTTGATGCGCGCGACGAGCTTCACCGCGGCCACGAAGCGCCGCTCCCAGTCGTCGTCGATCTCGTCGCCGGTGGGCTTGTCGAGCACGTCGACGGCCCCCGCCGCGAGGGCGTCGTAGGTCTTGAAGAGGTCGCCCCGGTTGGTCGACGCCGACACGATGAGGATGGGCGTCGGGAAGTTGGCCATGATCTGCTCGGTGGCCTCGACGCCGGTCATGTGCGGCAGGAGCATGTCGAGCGTGACCACGTCGGGCCGCAGGGCCCGGCAGAGCTCGACGCCCCGCAGGCCGTCCGCGGCCTCGCCCACCACCTCGATGCCCGGGTCGGCGGAGAGCACCTCCACGAGCCGCTTGCGGATGGTGAGGGAGTCTTCGACCACCAGTACCCGGAGCCGCTGCGTCGTCATCCGATGAGCCCCCTGATGCGCGCCACCAGCTCGGTCTGGTTGAACTCGCTCTTCTCGATGTGTCCCACGGCGCCCGCGGCGGCGCCCCGCGCCCGGTCTTCGGCCGAGGCGCGCGACGTCACCAGGATGGCCGGCACCGCCCGCAGCGTCGGCTCGGCGCGGGCGCGCTCGATGAACGTGAACCCGTCCATCCCCGGCATCTCCACGTCCACCAGGAAGAGCCCGTAGCTCCGCTCGCGCGCCTTCGCGAGGGCCTCCTCGCCGGACACCGCCACGTCGACCTCGTAGCCCGCCGACTCCAGGATGCTCTGCTCCAGCATCCGCGTGGTGAGCGAGTCGTCCACCACCAGGATCGTCGGCCGCGCGCCCGACGCCGCCCCGAGGTCCCCCCCGCCCCGCGCCGCCGACGCCGACGCGCGGAGCCCCGCGGGGTCGACCACCACGCGGGCGCGGCCGGCGGCGTCGAGCCACACCCCGAGCACCGCCGGGTGCGGCGGCGCCAGCGCCGGCAGCGGCCGGAGCACCACGCTCTCGACCCCCACCAGCCGCTCGACGCCCACCGCCAGCAGGGCCCCGCCGGACTCCACCACCACCGCCGCGCACGCGCGCCCCGCGGCCCCCGGGGAGCGCCCCAGCACGCGCCCGAGCGGCACGAAGGGGATCGCCGCCCCGTCGAAGGTCACCGTCTCGCCTTCGGGCCCGCGGCTGAGCTCGCCCGGCAGGACCCGCAGCGTGCGCCGCGTCGCCGAGAGCGGGATCGCCACCACCTGTCCGGACGCCTCGACCACCAGCGAGTCGAGCGACGACGCCAGCACCGGCACGATGAGCTCGACGGTGGTCCCGCGGCCCCGCTCGGTGCGGAGCGCGACCTCGCCCCCGAGGCCCTCGGCCGTCGCGCGCACGAGGTCGAGCCCGACGCCCCGGCCCGCCAGCTCGGTGACCGCCGCCGACGTCGAGATGCCGCCGCCCAGCAGCAGCCGGCCGAGCTCGTCGGGCCCGAGCGCGCCCGCCTCGGAGCGTGGCATCCCGCGCCGCTCGGCCGCGGCCCGCACCGCCTCCAGGTCGACCCCGGCCCCGTCGTCCGTGCAGGCGAAGCACACCCTGCTCCCTCGCCGCGAGACCGTGACGGCGACGCGCCCCACCGGGGCCTTGCCCGCCGCGGCCCGCCCCGCGGCCGGCTCGATGCCATGCGCGACCGCGTTGCGCACCGCCTGCACCAGCGCCGGGCCGACCGCCGCGAGCACCCGGCCCTCCAGGCGCACCTCGCCCCCGGCGCCCTCGAAGGCGACCCGCCGGCCGAGGCCCGCCCCGGCGTCGCGCGCGGTGCGCTCCAGCGAGTGGAACAGCAGCGACGCGGGGAGCAGCCGCAGCCGCTCGGCGGACTCGCGCGCGTGGTGCACCTCCCGCTCGGCGCGCTCGATGTCCGCCCAGAGGTCGCGCTCCAGCGCGGCGACGGTCCCGCGGAGCTCGTCGACCAGGGCCCCCAGCTTCTGCGGCGCGCCCGGCGAAGCGAGGCCGCGCGGCGACGCCACCTGGTCGCCCAGGAGCTTCGCGAGGCTGCGGAGCCGCTCGAAGGGCATCAGCGCCTGCCGCGCCCCCGCGAGCTGCGCGGTGGCCTCCGTGAGGCTCGCGAACAGGGCCTCGAGCGCGCCGTCGTCGGCCCGCAGCGCCGGGGCCCCGTCGTCCACCGCCGCTGCCCCCAGCGCCCCGGTGGGGGTCGCCGCCGCCGCCGGGGCGTCGAGCGCGCGCAGGCACGCGGCGACCCGATCGACCAGGGCGAGCAGCGCGTCGACGCGCCCGCGGTCGACCGACGCGCCCGCGTCGCGCACGGGCTCGAGCGCGTCCTCGATGGCGTGGGCGAGGTCGGCCACCTCGCGGAGCTTCACCACCCGCGCGGCGCCCTTCAGCGTGTGGGCGACGCGCAGCAGCCGGGCGACCGCGGCGGCCGGCTCGGTCCCCTTCTCGAGGTCGAGCACGCCCGCCCCGAGCTGCTCGAGCAGCTCACGGGCCTCGACGCGGAAGTACCTGTACGGGTCGCGCGCCATCCGTCACGCCGACCCCTGCGGCTGCACGACGCGCAGCAGGTCGCGCGCCAGCCCCGCGAGCTGCGCGGCGGTCTGCGCGGTCTGCGAGGTGCTCGCCTCGCTCTCGCGGCTGGCCTGCGCGACGTTGGTCGCCGCGACGCCCACCTGCTCGACGGCGCTCGCCTGCTGCTTGGTCGACAGCTCGATCTCCTTGGCCGCCTCCCGCGTGGTCGCCACCTGCGCGGCGATCTCCTTGAAGGCCGTCGCCACCTCGACGAACTGCCGCGTCCCCGCCTCGACGGTCTTCGACCCCGTCTCCGTGGTCATCACCGTGGTGTTCACCGCGCCGCGCACGTCGTCGATGAGCACGCGGATGTCCTTCGTCGACCCGGCCACCCGGTCGGCCAGCTTGCGTATCTCGTCGGCCACGACCGCGAAGCGCCTGCCCGACTCGCCCGCGCCCGCCGCCTCGATGGTCGCGTTGATCGCCAGGATGTTCGTCTGCTCGGCGAGCTCGGCCACGATGTCGAGCACCGACCCGATCTGCTGCGACTTGCGCCCGAGCTCCAGCATGTGGTGCACGATGGCGTCGACCTGCCGGCGCATCCCGAGCACGGACTCGTTGCCGCGCTCGACGGTCTTCTCCCCCGCGCGCGCCGCCGAGGCCGTCTGCTCGGCGATCGCCGCCACCCGCTGGGCGCTCTCGGCGATCTGCCGCGACGTCGCCATGAGCTCGCTGATGGTCGTGGTGATCTCGCTCATCGCGGTCGCCTGCTCGCGCGCCCCGGCCGCCTGCTGCGTCGCCGCGGACTGGAGCTCGGACGACGAGCTCTGCATCTTCTGCGCGGTGCCCCCGAGCTGCTCGGCGAGCGAGCGCGACAGCAGCCACGCCGCCACCATCACCAGGGCCGAACCCGCCACGCTCGCCCAGAGGATCACCGACTTCGCCGTGGTGGCGCTCGCCTCCGCCGCGGCGCGGCGGCGGTCGAGGAGCAGCTCCTCCTCGCGGTCCATCTCCGCCACGATGCGGCGCACGTCGTCCATGTAGCGCTGGCCCTCGCCGGCCTGCATGGCGCGCGTCGACGCCTCCGGGCCCGCGGTGCGGCGGACCTCGATGTTGCGCTGGAGGCTCCCCAGCCGGCCGTCGAGCGGCCGCCGGAGGGCCTCGATGCGCCGCTGCTGCGAGGGGTTGTCCGCGGTGAGGCGACGCAGCTCGGACAGCGTGCGCTCGACCGCCGGCAGCGCGCTCCGGTAGGGTTCGAGGTAGCTCTCGTCGCCCGTGAGGATGTACCCGCGCTGCCCCGTCTCGGCGTCCCGGACGAGCGAGCCGAGGTCCGCGAGGTCCTTGCGCACCTGGTAGGTGTGGGCCACGTCGCGGTCGTTCTCGATCAGCTGGTGGGTGCTGCGATACCCCAGCGTCGAGGTCACGAGCAGCACCCCGATGGCGATGGCGAACCCCGCCGCGAGCTTCCTGCCGAAGGTCCAATCCATGGGCTTCAAGGCTCCTCTCCGGGCGGGCGCGCGCGCCGCCCGATCGCGTCGACGACCGACGCCACGTGGACCAGCGGGCGCAGCGCGCCGCCGACGATGACACCGCCCCGCACGAGCGCGCCGGCCCGGGCGCCCGGAGGGGCCGCCACGAGGTGCTCCGGCCCGACGAGGGCGTGGGCCTCGAAGCGCTCGAACGCGAGGGCGACGAGCGAGGGCGCGCGCGCGAGCACGGCCCACCGCGGCGCCGCCCCCGGGGGCGCGCCGAAGAGCTCGCCCAGGTCGTAGACGGGCACCGGCACGCCGCGGAACACCGCGAGCCCCAGCAGCGCCCGCGCCACGCCGGCGACATACGGCGACACCGTCAGGTCGCGGTGCAGCGCGACGACCTCCGCCGCGCGGAAGGCGTAGGGGTCGTCGCAGATGCGCACCGCCAGCACGCTCTCGGGCGCCGCGCCCCCCGCCGCCGGGGCCTCCGCGAAGGACCGGTCGAAGGCCCGGCGCAGCTCCGCCGCCCGGTCGTCGGCGCGCGCCTCGTCGCTCACGCCGCCCCCCCGAGCCGCGCGAGCTCCGAGCGGCAGAGGGCGATGAGCCCGTCGCGGGTGAAGCCCCCGCCGAAGAGCGCCAGCCGCCCGTCGTCCTCGCGGGCCAGCAGCCCGAGGGCCTGCTCGAGGTCCCGCGCCGCGGCCGAGCGCTCGCCCGCGCGGCGCCCCATGAGCCCGAGGTGCAGCCGCGGCATCGCGAAGGTCGGGTCGAGGTGGGCGGCCACGAGGTCGTGCTCCATCGCCCCGCGGAGGTCGCCCACGTGCTCGCGGCAGAGCGCCATCACGTGCCGCGCCCCCGCGCCGCGCTCGTCGAGGGCGAGGATCTCCCGGCACAGCGCCTCCGCCTCCGCGGGCCGCCCGACGTGGGTGAGCAGCACCGCCCGCAGCAGCCGCGCGTCGGGGCCGTGCGCCGCCTCCGGGGCGAGCGCGTCCAGCGCGTCGAGGGCCTCGGCGTAGCGCTCGCGCTCGAGCAGCGCGACGACCGGCCGCAGGTCGAGCTCCGCGGGCGCGTCGCCCCGCGCCGTGACCCCCGGCGGGTCGCTCAAGGCCTGGATGCGCTCGCTCGCGCCGCGGATCGCCTCGAACCACCCTCCGTCGGCCGCCAGCGGCGAGGCCCGCCACGGAAGCGGCGGGAGCAGCGCCTCGGCGCGGCGCTCGGGCTCGGCGCCGCCCCGGCGCTGGTAGAAGAAGGTCCCGAACGCGCTCCGCAGGAGGTAGTCGTCCGTGAGGCCGCGGAGGCTCTCCGCGTGGCCGAGGAAGAGGTAGGCCCCGGGCGCGAGCGAGGCCGTGATGCGCGCGAGCGCCTCCCGCGCGCGCTCGGGCGAGAAGTACATGAGCACGTTGCGGCAGAAGATGACGTCGTAGAGCTCGGGCGCCCAGAGCGAGGGCTCCTCCGCGGCGAGGTTGCGCTCCTCGAAGCTCACCATGGCCCTGATCGAGGGGTCGAGCACCGCGTCGCGCCCCTCCTCGGCGAACCACCGCCGGCGCATGGCCTCCGGCGCCTCGCGCAGCGCCCACGCGGAGTACCGCGCCCGCCGCGCGCGCTCGAGCATGGCGCGGTTGAGGTCGACCCCGCGGATCGCCGGCCCCGCATCCACGCCGTGCTCCCGCAGCAGGATCGCGAGCGTGTACGGCTCCTCGCCGGACGCGCATCCCGCCGAGAGGATGCGCAGGTCGCGCGGCCCCGCCCGCGCCCGCAGCCGCTCGGGGAGCGCGACCCCGACGAAGGCCCGGAGCTGCTCGGCGTGGCGGAAGAAGTACGTCTCGCAGATGGTCAGCTCCTGCGTCACCTCGCGCCACTCCGGGTGCGCGGCGCCGCGGGCGACGAGGTCGCGCACGTACGCCCCCGGGGCCAGGCCGCGCGCCCGGGCGCGGCGCCCGAGCGTCTCGGAGAGCTCCCCGGTGCGCACCTCCGCGAGCTCGAGCCCGAGCGCCCGCTCGACCGCGCCGCGGAAGGCCTCGACGTCGGCGGGGTCGGGCGCCATCGCCTCGCTCACCGCCCCGCGCGCGAGAGCGCCTCGAGCGCCGCCTCGGGCACCAGCCGCGCGCCGCGGATCACCACCAGCAGCTCGCCGTCGAGGGCGGCGAGCGCGGCGATGGGCCCCGCCGCGTCCTCCACCAGGGGCGGCAGCGCCTCCAGCGCCGCGGCGTCGAGCGCCCGCACGCCGAGCACCGCGTCGACCGCGAGCGCGACCCGCCGCCCGCCCGCCGCGACCACGACGAAGCGTCCCCACGGCGCGGCGGCCGTGGCGCCCAGCAGGCGCCCGAGGTCGACCACCGGCGTGGGCGCGCCGCGGATGAGCGCGAGCCCCGCGACGAAGTCCGGCACCCCCACCACGAGCTCCACCGGGAGCGGCCGCATCGTCTCGATGACGTGCCCGACAGGCAGCGCGCAGCGCCGGCCGCCCGCGGTGCACACGAGGCTGGCGGAGGTCGGCACGCCCGCCCGCCCCGACTCCACGGCCCTCCCTCCGACGCCCATGAGCCCCCGATGCTGCCGTCGCCCGACCCGGGCCGTCAACCGACACGAAAGGCTTGATCGGGTGCGCTTTTCACGCCGCAGAGTCACCCGATTGACACCCCGCGGCGAGCGCGGCCATTGCACCCCCACGGCGAACCCGTTACCCATTCCCGTAAACCGATGCTCCTCCCTCGCGCCCTGCTGCTCACGCTCCTCTCGTACGCCTGCACCCGCCGCAGCTCCGGGGACGACGCGCCGCCCGCCCCGAGCCCCACCGTCGCCCCGGCGCCGACGCCCGCCCTCGTCCCCGCGGTGCAGATGCAGCCGGTGGCCGCGCCCGCGCCCGCGCCCGGGGTGGACGTCACGGCGCTCCAGCAGCGCGTGCAGATGGTCGAGCAGCGCACCGCCGCGCTCGAGCAGCAGGTCGCGGGGCTCCAGCAGGCGCAGGCCAACACGCAGCAGGAGCTCGCCACCACGCAGCTCCAGCTACGGCAGACCCAGGCCCAGGTCGCGGGGATGCAGAGCCAGGCCCGGGGCGCGCGCCGCCGCATGCAGGACATGATGCAGGGCCAGCAGGGGGACTGACCGCCACCCCCGCCACCCCCGCCGCCACCCCCGCCGCCACCCGCCGCCACCTCCGCGACGCTTGTCCTCGCGATGATTTCGCGCGGCACGCCGCGTGGTGTGGGGCCTCGGCCATGTCCACCCCCGCTGCCAATGACAACCAGTCCCCTCGCCCCGCCCGCCCACTGCCCCGACGCCGGCGCCTCGCCCTCGACGCCCTGAGCGACGCGGAGGTGCTGCGCCTCGCCCTCGGCCGCGGCCGCGGGGGCCTCTCCTCCGCCGCCCTCGGGCGCCACCTGCTCGCCACCCACGGCGGGCTGCGGGGCGTGCTGCGCGCGGGCCCCGGCTCGCTCGCGCAGGACGTGGGCCCGCACCTCGCGACGCGCCTGCTCGCGGCCTGGGAGCTCGCCCACCGCGCCCGCTGCGCGCCGCCGCCGCGGCGGATGCCCTTCACCTCCAGCCGCGACATCGTCCGCGGGTGGTCGGCGCGCATGGTCGACCTGCCCGACGAGTGCGTCGTCGCCCTCGTGCTCGACGTGAAGCAGCGCCTCGTCGCCGAGCGGGTGCTCGCCAACGGCACCCCCGCGGGCGTCGCGCTCGGGGTGCGGGAGGTCTTCGCGCTCGCCGTCCGCGAGGGCGGCGCGTCGATGGTGCTGGTGCACAACCACCCCTCCGGCGACCCGACGCCGAGCCCCGAGGACGCGGAGTTCACCCGCCGCGTGGCGGAGGTCGGCGCCGCCATCGAGCTGCCGCTGCTCGACCACGTCATCCTCGGCCGCGACGGGGCCTTCTCCTTCCTCGACGCGGGGCTCTTGAAGTCCAGCGGATGAGGGGGTAGAGGGTCGCCCGGAAGAACGCCGGGTGCCGCGGGATGAGCTCGCACCGCACCGCTTGACACGGCGCCCGCCGCGTGTTTGTTTCCGCGGCCCGTTCGAGGAGTACTATCGTGAAGCGCACCTATCAACCGAGCCGCGTCCACCGCACCCGCACCCACGGCTTCCGCGCCCGGATGGCGACCGCGGGGGGCCGCACCGTCCTCAAGAACCGCCGCGCCAAGGGCCGCAAGCGCCTGTCGATCACCAACTACAAGAAGTAGTCCCCGGCCCCGGCGGGCGCACCACCCCGGTGGGCGCCCTCCCCCCCCGCACCTTCGCACCCAACAGCCCTCCCAAGACCACTCTCATGAGCGCGGGCTTCGACAAGTCCCGGCGCATCCTGCGGCGCGACGAGTTTCTCGCCACGCAGAAGGGCGGCCGTCGGCTGCACGCCCCGCACCTCGTGGTCATCGTGCGGGAGCGCGGCGACGGAGCCCCCGCGCGGCTGGGCCTCGTCACCAGCAAGAAGACCGGAAACGCCGTGCGGCGAAACCGCCTGCGGCGCGTGCTGCGGGAGGTGTTCCGGCTGCACCCGGAGCTGTTCCCGGTGGGCTGCGAGGTGGTGGTCATCGCCCGAGAAGCGTGCCCCGCGCTTGCATTTGCAGAAGCGTGTGCGGAGATTCGCGCGGCCTTCGCCCGACGCCGCGGCGGTGATCGCACCCCCAAGGCCTCGGCGCCCTCCAACCCGCCCCGCGCGGGAGGTGCCGCGACGTGATCCGCTCCCTCTTGCTCCTGCTCCTGCGCGTGTACCGCGCGACGCTCTCGCCCCTCCTCGGCAACGTCTGCCGCTTCGAGCCCTCGTGCTCGCGCTACGCCACCGCGTGCATCGACCGCTTCGGCGCGGCGCGCGGCTCGTGGCTGGCGGCGCGGCGCCTCGTGAAGTGCCACCCGTTCCACCCTGGCGGCTATGATCCCCCGCCGCAACTCCCCTGCCACTGCGACGCCCAGCCGTCGCCGGACGGTCGTCGATGAAAGAAAACCTGCGCCTCTTCGCCCTCCTGCTCCTCGGGGGGGTGGCGGTGTGGTTCTTCACGCAGAAGAGCAACACGCGGCCGACGCCCTCGCTGCGCAACGTCCCGCCGCCGCCGGCCGAGACGGCGCGCCCGCCGGAGCAGACCTTCCGGGTCCGTAGCCCGCTCACGGGCGAGCCGGCCCGCTCGGGCTTCGACGCCGAGGTCACCACCCGCTCCGGGGGGCTGCGCTCGCTGCGGCTCAACGGCCGTCAGTTCGCGATGCGCCAGGCCCCGGCCGACCCGCGCACCGGCGCCCGCGGCAGCGACCACCGGATGAACCTCGCCTCCACCTGGAACGAGGACCTGCTCTCGCTGCGCACAGAGCTCACGGTGAAGCGCGGCGAGGAGACCGTGGTGCCGCCGTACGTGGACTACACCGGGCGGCAGGTGAGCGAGCGCGAGGTCGAGCTCACCTGGCAGGGCAACGACGTCGAGGTGGTGCGCACCTACCGCTCCGAGCGGCCCTTCACCATGGACGTGGAGACGCGCGTGCGAAACCTCGGCGCGCCCATCAACGTCGAGGCCCGGGTGCCGGTGTACGAGTGGGTGCTGCGCGAGGACGAGAACGGGAAGTTCTTCCAGCGCCCCTGGCAGGTGGTCGAGGGCACCTGCCGGCACGGCACCGAGCTCTACCGCGAGGCCCGCGACAAGCTGCTCGAGCGCCGGCCCGAGGACGCGCTGCCGGGCGCGGCGAGCTTCGTCTCGCTGGGCAACACGTACTTCGAGCTCGCGGTCGTGCCGCGCGGCAACGGCGAGGCCCGCTGCCGGCTCTTCGCCGACGACCGCATCGCCGCCCCGGGGCAGGAGCCGCTGGGCAGCGTCTACGGCGCCTCCATCGGGTGGGCCCGCGCGTCGCTGGCGACGGGCGAGACCCAGCGCTACCAGGCCACGGTGTACCTCGGCCCGAAGGAGCCCGAGCTGCTCGCCGCGGTCACCGACGACCACCGGCTGACGGATACGGTCAACCTCGGGTTCTTCTCGTTCATCGCGCGGCAGCTGCTGCGCTTCCTGCGCTTCCTCCACGGCATCGTGGGCAACTGGGGCGCGGCCATCATGCTGCTCACGCTCTGCATCCGGGTGGCGCTGCTGCCGCTGCTGGCCAAGTCGATGAAGTCGATGGCCATGATGGCGAAGCTCAAGCCCGAGCTCGACGAGATCAACAAGCGCCTCGCCGACAACCAGGAGGCCAAGACCCTCGCGACGATGGAGCTGTACCGCAAGCACGGGGTCAACCCCCTGAGCGGGTGCTTCCCGCAGCTGGCCCAGCTGCCCATCTGGTGGGCGCTCTACACCACGCTCCAGACCTCGGTGGAGCTCTTCCACGCGCCCTTCATCTTCTGGTGGCGCGACCTGTCGGCGCCGGACCCCTACTACGTCCTGCCGCTGGTGCTCGGGGTGATCATGTTCCTGCAGCAGAAGCTCATGCCCCCGCAGGGCATGGACCCGGTGCAGGCGAAGATGATGACCTACTTCTTCCCGATCTTCCTGACGGGCATCTCGCTCTTCCTGCCGTCGGGCCTCGCGCTCTACATGCTCGTCAACTCGTGCCTCGGCGTGCTCCAGCAGTGGTACACGAAGCAGCAGATGGATCAGTACAAGGGCGGCACCGGCACCGGTGGCGGCTCAGCGATCCAGGTGAAGACCCTGACCGGAGACAAGCCGTGACCGACCCGAACGACCCGTCCGCCCGCCGCCCCCTCGACCCCCGCGCCATCGACGCCGCGAGCGTGTTCCTCAAGGACACGGTCATCGCGATGGGCCTCGACGCCGACGTCAACGTCCGCGAAGAGGGCGGCGACACCGTGCTCGAGCTGAGCGGCCCCGACGCGAAGCACCTCGTGGGCAAGAAGGGCGCGACCCTCGACGCCCTGCAGCTGCTCGCCAACCGCGTGGCCACCAAGACCGTCGCGGGCGACCGCGCGAGCCTCGTGGTCGACGCCGACGGCTACCGCGCCAGGCGCGAGCGCACCCTCACCACCATGGCCCAGGAGCTCGGCGAGCGCTGCGTGAAGGAGGGCAAGGTGATCTTCATGGAGCCGCTGCCCCCGCGCGAGCGGCGCACCGTGCACATGGCCCTCGCGAAGTTCGAGGGCGTGCAGACCGAGAGCGAGGGCGAGGGCGAAGAGCGCAGGATCAAGATCATCCCGATGCCGCCTCCGTAGCCTGCGACCACACCTCCCTCCCCTCCCCGCGGTCCCTCCACGGGAATCCCCCGCCCCTCCGCGCCGTTACCCTCCACACCCTCTGATGGACCTCCCCGATCGACTCGCGGGTACGCTCCTCGGCACCGCCCTCGGCGACGCCCTCGGGCTGCCCATGGAGATGCTCCCCGCGCGGGTCATCGCCCGGCGCTTCCCCCGCCTCGACCGCTTCCACCTGCTCGGGCGCACGGGCTTCGTGTCCGACGACACCGAGCAGTCGGCGCTCGTCGCGCAGAGCCTCGCGCGCCACCCGGGAGACCCCGACGGCGCCGTGCGGGCCTTCCGCCGCTCGCTGCTCGGGTGGTTCCTTCGGCTGCCGTGGGGCATCGGGCTCGGGACCCTGCGCGCCTGCTGCCGCATCGCCCTCGGGCTGCGCCGCACGGGGGTGCCCACGGCGGGCAACGGGGCGGCGATGCGCGCGGCCGTGGTCGGGGTGCTCCTGCACGCAGACGAGGCCGGGCGGCGGGCGATGTCCGACGCGCTCGCGCGGGTGACGCACACCGACCCGCGGGCCGTGGAGGGCGCGCGCTACGTCGCCGAGGTCGCCGGGGCCCTGGTGGAGAGCGACGACCGCGGGGCGGCGCTCGCGGCGGCGAGGTCGGCGGTGGGAGAGCCGTTGCTGGGCGCGGCCATCGAGCGGGCGCTCGTCCTCGCGCGCGACGGCGCGGCGCCCGAGGTGGCGGCGGCGGCGCTCGGCACCACCGGGTACGTCGTGCACACGGTGCCCTTCGCGGCGTACGTGTTCGCGCGCTGGGGCGACGACCCCATGGCGGCGATCGCGGCGGTGATCCGCGCGGGCGGCGACACGGACTCCATCGGCGCCATCGTGGGCGCCTGGTGCGGGGCGCTCGGCGGCGAAGCGGCCCTGCCCGCCGGGCTCATCGCGGAGCTGCACGACGGGCCCTTCGGGCCGACGCACCTCCGGGCGCTGGCGCGCGACCTCGCGGGGGCGGCGGCCGGGAGGGCCGCGGTGGCGACCTACAGCCCGGCGTATGCGATGGCGCGCAACCTCGCGCTCTACCCCGTGGTGATCGCCCACGCGCTGCGCCGCATCGTGCCGTACTGAGCTTCGATGGGGGGATTCAGAGCGTTGGCCCGGTGGGTTGAGTACAGCGTGCGTACCCTCCCATCCCGCTTGCGGACCGGGGTTTGGCGTTCGCCTGCACCCCGGGCAAGCGAATGCAGGCGCCCGCTTCGCGGGCTTTCGAGCCGGAATCCGATGGTGCTTCTGGAGTGAATTCGGGCCTGCGAAACGCCGTCCGGAAGGCTCCATGACCTCTCTGTTCGATAGCCCGCGAAGCGGGCGCCTGCAGTCGCTTGCCCGGGGTGCAGGCGAACGCCAAACCCCGGTCCGTAGTCGGGGATCGGGGTATTCGACTCACCCCGTGCTCAAGCAACCAGACCAACGCTTTAGGGGGATTGGCCTCGACGGCCCATCCATGCGAGGGAGCAGCACGCCGATGCGGAGGATGAAGGTCGCGCTGGTGCTGGCGGTGCTCGCGGCGCTGGGCGTCGCGTGGCGCACCGGCGTGCTGCGGCAGTTCAGCGACCCGGCGAGCGTGAAGGCGACGCTGCTCGCGCTCGGCCCGTGGGGCTACGTGGTCTACGTGCTGTCCTACGCGGCGCTCCAGCCCTTCGGCGTGCCGGGGACGGTGTTCATCCTGGCGGCGCCGCTCATCTGGCCCTGGCCGGTGGCCTACGCCCTCTCGATGACCGGGACGATGGCGGCCAGCGTGGTGGGCTTCTCCTTCGCGCGCTTCGTCGCCCGCGACTGGATCGCGCCGCGCATCCCCGTGCGCTTCCGCGCCTACGACGAGGCGCTCGCGAAGCGGGCCTTCGCGACGGTGGTCACGCTGCGGCTCATCTTCTGGATGCCGCCGCTGCTGCACGCCTTCTTCGGGGTGTCGAAGGTGCGCTTCGCGACGCACTTCTGGGGCTCGCTCGTGGGGTACGTGATCCCGCTGCTGCTGGTGAGCTACTTCGGGCAGCGGCTCTTCGACGTGCTCAAGCGCGTGCCGGGCGAGCAGTGGGCGCTGATGGGCGTCGCGGCGGCGACGGTCGCGCTCGGCGCCTGGGCGTGGCGGCGGTGGAGCGGCGGGCGTAGCTGAAGCCACGGCGGGTCCGGGCGACCCCAACCGCCCGTCCATGCCCCGTCGGTACCTGCTCACACCTCCGTCGACGGCGGCCACCACGGCGCGAGGTCGAACGCCCCGTCGAAGGGCGGCAACGACAGCACCTCGGTTTCGCCTCCGGCTGCGACCCGCACCGGCACGCCGTCGCTCCCCGCGTACACCTCCACCAGCCGCAGCGTCGGATCGACCAGCCACACGTGGACCACCCCTGACGCCAGGTAGCGCGGGAGCTTCTTGAGGCGATCGGTGCGCGCCGTGCTCCCGGGTGACAGCACCTCGCAGCACCAGTCGGGCACGATCGTCAGCGGGTTCTCATCCGGCAGCTCGGGCACCCGCTCGACGCGCCACCCGCACAGGTCCGGGACCAGCAGGCGCGGACCGAAGCGCACCTCGACCTCGACCTCGATCCACCACCCGGTGCCGCCCTCGTTGACGTCGAGGCCGCGCAGGGCCTTGAGCACCGCGCGCTGCCCGCGCCGATGTCCCTTCCCGGGCCGCCCCATGGTGTGCAGCACGCCCGGGTCGAGGATCTCCCCCGTGACCCCCTCGGGCAGGGCCTGGATCTGTCGGTAGAGCGTCTCGAAGTCCGGCGTCTTCGCAGAGGCGTCACCCATGGCTCGCGAGCATCGCGCGGGGCCGCGGCACCGGCAAGCGCGCGCGCCGCAGACTATCCCAGCACGCGCTTGCGGGCCGCCGCCGTGATGTGCGGCGGCGCCCCGACGCCCTTCGCCATCTGCCGCACGGCCTCGGCCGAGCAGCCCGCGAGCGCCTTCACGCCGACGTCGTTGGGGGTCTTCGGGTTGCGCGCGAGGGCCTCGGCCACCGTCGCGCGGCCCATCCACTCCGGGCGCTCGGCGACCAGCTTGAGCAGCTCCGGCGCGGCCTGCGGGTTGCGCGCGAGGGCGACCACCTCCTCCAGGCTCATCCGCGGGTTCTTCAACACGTGCGGGTGCAGCGCCCGGTTGCGATCGCGCAGGGCCGCCGCGCGCTCGTCGCGCCCGCCGTGCTGGGCCAGGCGCATCTTCTCCACGGTCGGGAGCGAGTCCCACGAGAGCGCCGCGTCCGCCGCGGGGGCCTCCCTCGCCGCGCGCCCGTCGACGCGCTCGTGCCGCGACGCCGCAGCGCCCGCGCCGTCAGGGCCCAGGCCCGCCAGCAGCGCCCGCACCGCGTCGACCGCCACGGCGTCGATGGCCAGCGCGATCCCCTGCCCCGGCGTGACCGCGAGCACCTCGCCCTCCAGGGCCACCGCGCGCCCGTCCGGCGCGACGATCTCCAGCCCGCAGCGCGCGCCGTAGGACAGCTCGGCCGGCGGCGGCGCCAGGACGTAGAGCCCGCCGCGCGCGATCTGGGTCTCGAAGTCGCGCTGCAGCTCGTCGCGGCGCGCGTAGGTGACGCGGTACTGCTCCATCCCGACGTCCTCCCACGCGGGCGTGGGTGCGGTCCACCTCGGCAGGCGGCGCCTTGACAACTCCTCGCTTCGCGGCGACAGCCCGCGGTCATGAACCGTGGGTTGATCTGGATGGTGGTGAGCTCGTTGGCTGCGCTCGGATGCGCCAACGGCGAGGAGATGCGGCTGGACGATGACGCGGGTACGACCCCGGACGTCCCCACCGCCATGGACATGCCGGTCACGCCGGTGAACTGCGGCGCCGTCACCCAGTGCGGCACCTGCGCGAGCCTCGGCCCCTGCGGCTGGTGCGGCGCCACCGGCACCTGCATCGCCGGCAACGCCACCGGGCCCTCCGCCGGCGCCTGCGCCACGGGCTGGACCAACGCGCCCGACCGCTGCCCCGCCGTCGACGCGGGCTCCCCGGTGACCGACACGGGCACCACCACGCCGGTCGACGCGGGCACCACCACGCCGGTCGACGCGGGCACTCCCATCGTCGACGCGGGCACCCCCATCGTCGACGCGGGCCCGGCCTCCGACGCGGGCGACCCCTGCGCGAGCTCGGCCACCTGCGGCGGCTGTACGGCGCGGGCGTCGTGCGGGTTCTGTCAGGCCTCGGGCCGGTGCCAGACCGGCGGGCGCGACGCCCCCACGATGGGCCCGTCGTGCGCGAGCGGCTGGTCGTGGCTGTCGTCGCAGTGCACCGCCACCGGCGCGGACGGCGGCGCCGACGCGGGCACCCCGGCCGACCCGTGCGCCTCGGCCGCGGACTGCGGCGCGTGCACCCAGCGCTCGCAGTGCGGCTGGTGCCCGGGCATCAACCGCTGCCTGCTCGGCACCGGCACCGGGCCCAACACCATGGCCGCCACCTGCGGGTCGTGGGCGTGGTTCACCGGGCAGTGCGCCAGCGGCGACGGCGGAGCTCCGCGCGACGCGGGCCCGACGGTCGACGCGGGCGACCCCTGCGTCAGCGCCACCACCTGCTCGGCCTGCACCGGGCGCTCGCAGTGCGGCTGGTGCCCGGGCGCCAACCGCTGCGCCGTCGGCACGGCGTCGGGCCCCGACGGCGTGGTCGCGAGCTGCGGCTCGTGGGCCTGGCTGGGCTCGCAGTGCTCCACCGACGCGGGCGTCGATGCGGGCGTCGACGCGGGCACCCAGGGTCCGGGCGTGCCGGGCTTCGGCAACCCGACGACCTTCAACCCCGCGGACGTGGCGCGGGCCTGCCCGGCGGGCGGCACGCTGCGGCTCCAGGTGACGCGGGTCTTCGCGACCCCGCGGCGCCCCGACGGCAACGGCTGGGACGGCATCCCCGGGATCACGGACTTCGTCTGCGGCGCCAGCGCCGACCGGGTGCGCGAGGTGCTGCGCGACCAGATCAACGGCATCCGGATGGACGTCGGCGACGCGGCCGATCGGGTGGTGGGCGACGCCTTCCGCAACGTGGTGGCGACGCAGTGCGGGGCGGGGGCGAACTGGTTCCTCGGGCGCTGGGAGGGCCCGGACATGTACGCGCTGATGTACTCGCCGGACTCGGCGGTCTCGCCGCGCTGGCGCACCTCCACCGAGAACGACTCGTGGGAGGCCCCGCGCGCCGGCGCCACCTGGAGCAACGCCTTCGTCGAGGTGCCCTGCACGGCACTCGCGACGAGCAGCTTCCGCCTCGAGGTGCGCGACGAGGAGCTCTTCACCCTCTGGGAGCTGATGGGTCAGACCAGCTTCCGCGCGAGCGAGGTGTCACCCCGGGCGATGTGCACGGGCGTCGCGTTCCGCGAGGGCTTCGGCGGCGTCGCGGGCGTGCTCTTCCGCACCACCGTCACCGGCGCCGCCCAGAACTGCACCGGCCTCCGCTAAGCCTCCCCGACTCTCCCCTCGGCGCCTCCCCCCCGGCGGCGCCGACGGGTTCACCGCAGGATCACGTCCGCCACGACCGAGCCCGCCGCGATGCCGCCCCCGAGGGCGAGCACCGAGGCCATCGCCCAGAGCGCCCACCGACGGGCCTTCGCGGGCGCGACCACCTGCGCGGGCGGCGGCGGCGCCGACAGGGGCGTCCACTTCCGCGTGGGCAGCTCGCAGGGGTCGGGCATCTCGAGCTTCGTCGCGGGCTCCAGCACCACGTCGGCGTCGTGCTTCTTCGCCCCGTCGGGCACCGCCGCGTCGGGCACGTCCTCGACGCGCCAGCCGCGCGGCGCGACCGCCTCGGCGGACACCTGCGGCTCGACGAAGCCGCGGAAGCCCCGCGACGGCAGCGTGGGGGCGCGCAGGATGCTCTTGCGCTGCACCGCCCGCACGCCCGAGTCGCTCGCCAGCGCGCTGCGGCTCTCCGGCTCGGCGCTCGCCGGGGGGACGCTCGCCCGCTCGGGCATCATGTTCGCGGGCATCACGTCGAAGGACTCGCGGGTCGCCGCCGGGTCCGTCGCCCGCAGCGCCGAGCGCTCGCGCGCGATGCGGGTGCGCGCCACGGACTCCATGAAGGCGCCGAGCTCGTCGTTGGTGGCGAGCCGCGACGGGGAGGCCTCGCGCAGCGCCGCCGCGAAGTCCTTCGCCGTGGCGAAGCGCTCCGCGGGGTCGATGGAGAGCGCGCGCATCACGACCGTGCAGAGGGCGCCGGGCAGGTCGCCGCGCACCGAGGAGAGGTCGAGGGCGGCCTCGCGGGCCCGCAGGCGGGCCTCGTTGAAGCCCGTGCGCGACGGGAAGAGCCGCTGGAGGGTGAGCGCCTCCCAGAGCACCACGCCCGCGGAGAAGACGTCGGCGCGGCGGTCGTAGCGCTGCGCCTGGATGACCTCCGGGGCCATGTACGCGAGCTTGCCCTTGAGCATGCCCGGGGACGTGAAGGCCACGCGGCCCTCGGCGCGCGCGCTGCCGAAGCCCGAGATGCGGGCGACGCCGTCGACGCCGATGAGGATGTGCTGCGGCGACACGTCGCGGTGCACCACGGACATGGGCAGGCCCTTCTCCGTGAGCAGCTCGTGGGCGGCGTGCAGGCCCTCGAGGGCGTCGGCGAGCACGCGCACCACCACGCTGGTCGGGAGCACCCGGCGCAGCGCCGTGGCGGTCTGCTGCACGGCGGCGAGCGAGTCGCCCTGGATGTACTCCATCGCGGTGTAGAGCTCGGCGCCCTCGCTCGCGCCCTCGAAGAGGGACACGGCGTTGGGGTGGCGCAGCGAGGTCATGATGCGCGCCTCGTCGATGAACATCGGCGCGAAGCTCTCGTCGACCGCGAGGTGCGGGTGCATCCGGCGCAGCGCCACGACGATCTCGGGGAGCTGGCGGTGCCGGGCGAGGTGCACCGAGGCCATGGTGCCGCCGCCGATGCGGGTCACGAGGTCGAAGGGCCCAACCACGGACGGCGCCTGCGGGGGGCGGAGCGACGCCGGGGCGTTGGAGATTCGCGGACTGCGAGCGAGCGCGCGAGCGGTGGTACCCATGGCCTCGGCGGTTATCAGAGCGGCGGAGCTCCCCGCAAAAATCCGTCGCACATTCTCCCCGCCGAACCGACCGCGGACGGAGCGTCGCGCCGCAAGCTTGACTGGGCGAATCCGGCACGGATCACCGCCGCGCAGCCCCTCGCATGAGCATGCGATAGCGACCGCCGACCTGGGGAACCTACCGTCCGCGAGTGGCGGAGACCGCGCGGGTATCGCCGCCGCGCCAACGGGAGGTCAAGACGATGAGATACCGGTTGCCAGCCTTGCTGGCGCTTCTGTCGCTGGAGGCCTGCGGGCCCTCGACCAACAGCACGGACGCGGGGATCGACGCGCAGGTCGACGGCGCCGCTGCCGACGCGACGGACGCGGTCGCGGACGCGGTCGTGGACGCGGCGCGAGGGAGCGGGGCGATCCTCGGGCGGGTGCGGGCCGTCGGCGCGATCGATGGCCTCGCGGGGGTCACCGTGCGGCGCGCGGGGGGCAGCGACGTCGTGACGGACGCGCACGGGTTCTTCGTGTTCTCCGCGGTGTCCGAGGACCCCAGGGCCACGGTGATCGTCGATCACCCGGGGTACGCGCCGGCCATCGAGCCCGTCGCCGTCGAGGCGGGTGCGGTGTCCGAGGTGGACGTGGTGCTCGTGCGCTACACGGCGAGCGCGCAGATCGACCCGCGCGTGGGCGGGCGCGTCGACGACGGCGCGGGCGGCGTCGCGCTGATCCCGGCGAACGCGCTGGTGACCGCCGACGGGCTCCCCGCGACGGGGATGGTCACGGTCTCCATCGCGCCCATCGACCCGAGCGACAGCGCGCAGATGGCCGCGTTTCCGGGAGACTTCACCGCGCTTCGCAGCGACGGGAGCGCGACGGACCTCGAGACCTTCGTCCCCATGGTGGTCACCGCGAGGCAGGGGACCGCGACGCTGGAGCTCGCGGCCGGGATGTCCGCGGAGCTGAGCCTGCCGGTCCCCGCGGGCGCGACGGCGCGCGCGCCGGAGAGCATCGAGTTCTGGCGCCTGGACCCGGCCACGGGACAGTGGCGCGAGGCGGGCGCCGCGCAGCGCACGACGGCCCCCAGCCTCCCGGGGCGGGTGATCTACCGCGCGCCGGTGCAGCGCATGGGGTGGTGGAACGCCGACCGTCCCACGCAGACCACCTGCGTGCGCGGCTGCGTGCGCGCGCCGGACGGGCGGCCCTTTCCGCGCGCGCGGGTCAGCGGCCGGGGCGTGGACTACTACGGCACCTCCGGCGCCGTGACCTCTCCCTCGACGGGGTGCTTCGCGATGGACGTGAAGCGCGCGTCGCGCGTCGCGATCAGCGCGTCGAGCGGGGGCCTCTCCTCCCCATCGCGCGAGGTGATGTCCGGCGACGCGGTGATGCGCGCGGCCAGCGCGGGAGAGCGGTGCCAGGACCTCGGTGTCATCGAGCTCGCCGCGCCGGTGCCCGACCCCTGCGCGACAGGCCGCTCCCTCTGCGGCGACACCTGCGTGGACCTCGGCCGCGACACGCGCAACTGCGGCGCGTGCGGCGCGGCCTGCGCGGCGGGGTTCTCGTGCGTCGCTGGCGCGTGCGCGTGCGGCGCCGAGCAGACCCGCTGCGGCGACCGCTGCGTCGACACGCGCACCGACGTGGACCACTGCGGCGCGTGCGGCAACGCCTGCGGTCTGGGCGGGCGCTGCGCCTCGGGCGCGTGCGTGGTGATGGACGCAGGCGTGGACGTGCCGCGGGACACCGGCGTGGACGTGCCGCGGGACACCGGCGTGGACACGGGCCCGACGTGCCCCGCCGGGCTGACCTACTGCGGCTCGGATTGCGTCGACCTCACGAGCAGCGAATCCAATTGCGGCGCGTGCGCCAACGCGTGCGCTGGCGGGACCAACGGGGTGCCCGCGTGTACGGCGCGCGTGTGCGGGCTCCAGTGCTTCGCGGGCTACGACGACTGCGACGGCAACCGCGCGAACGGCTGCGAGACGGTGCTGCTGTCGACCGCGGCGCACTGCGGCGCCTGCGGCCGCGCGTGCACCGCGCCGACCGGCGGCGACGCGAGCTGCATGATGGGGAGCTGCCGCATGAGCTGCCCCGCGGGGCGAACGCTCTGCGGCAGCGCCTGCGTCGACACCCGCGCCGACGCGTCCCACTGCGGCGTGTGCGGGAGCGCCTGCGCGGCGGGGCGGAGCTGCGTGAACGGCGCCTGCACCGTCCCGGAGACGCCGTTCCGGGTGGTGGCGCTCCCGGTCGCAGAGTGCAGGCTCAACGAACACTCGGCCCTCTCGGGCAGCAGCCAGGGCGGGCTCGCGTACACCCGGGAGCAGCTCATCCATGCGGGCTCGACCGGCACCGCGGTCTTCGACCCGAACCTCCTCCGCGGCACCCTCGGGCCGACCCGCTACCCCGCGCTCATCGGGACCACCACCGGCCAGGCGTACACCCTCGCCGCGGGCTCCGCGCCCCTCGGCGCCACCGGCGGCGTCGCCGACGGGATCATCGCGGTCAACCCCGACGGCGCGCTCTCCCCGACCCGCGTCGCGCTCTCCACGCCCATCACCATCACCACCGGGACGGGCTTCTTCTCCGGGTACAACCGGGTGATGGTCCACGCGGGGGGGCGCGTCTGGGACATCGACGTGACCACCGGTCAGGTCAGCAACCGCGGCGCGGTCACGCTCCCCCCGCACCCCACCTGCGGCGGCCTGGGCTTCTGGGGCGTCGCGGAGAACTACGTCGGTCAGCACTACCTCGTGTTCATCCAGAACCGCACC
This sequence comes from Myxococcales bacterium, assembly GCA_030652255.1. GTDB lineage: Bacteria > Myxococcota_A > Polyangia > Polyangiales > SCUS01. The sequence continues at coordinate 341,060 of JAUSAZ010000012.1, forward strand.
ACCATCGCGCGGGTGCGCGTCTCCGACGGGCAGGTCACCCCCCTCGCGACCTTCACGGACCTCGGCTCGTCCTGCGCCTTCACCGTCGGTCAGGGCCAGTGGTTCATCGCGACGGACGGCCCGTCGGACTTCGCCCCCGCGGCCAACGTCGGCGCGAGCCACGTCGTCGGCTGCACGGCGAACACCGACCAGCCGATCGTGGTGGGCGGCGCGTCCCTCGCCGCGGGCGGAGGCTTCTCCTGCGCGCTTCGCCCCAACGGCGGCGTCGCGTGCTGGGGCGTCAACGCCGATGGGCAGGTGGGCGACAACAACGCCGCCTCCCCGCGCCTCGCGCCGAGCGCGGTCGTCGCCATGCCGACCGCCGTCTCGGTGGTCGCCGGCGCGCGCCACGCGTGCGCGCTCCAGTCCGCGGGCCGGGTGTACTGCTGGGGCGACAACGCCAGCGGGCAGCTCGGGAGCAACACCGTCACGGGCCGGCGCTTCGCCGCGCTCGTCGGGGGACTCAGCGACGCGGTGGAGATCGCCGCGGGCGACGCCCACACCTGCGCGCGGCGCAGCAACGGCGCCGTGATGTGCTGGGGCGCCAACGCGCAGGGGCAGATCGGCGATGGCAGCACCATCAACCGCCTCGCCCCGGTCGCGGTCGCCGACGTCACCGACGCGATCGGGATCACCGCGGGCGCCGCGCACACCTGCGTCCTGCGGCGCAACCTCACGGCGCTGTGCTGGGGCGCCAACGCCCAGGGCCAGATCGGCGACGGCAGCGCCATCAACCGCCCCGGCGCGACCCCGGTGACGGGGCTCTTCGAGCTCCGCTCCCTCGCCGCGGGTGGCGAGTTCACCTGCGCGCGCGGCGGCGAGAACGCGCTCTGCTGGGGCGCCAACGCCAGCGGGCAGCTCGGTGACGGGAGCCGCACGGGCCGCCTCGTGCCGAGGGAGATCGACCTGCCCGCGAGCGGCCAGATCGCCGCCGGCGGATCTCACGCATGCGCGGTCACCCGCACGCGCACCGCGGGGTGCTGGGGCAACGGGGCCTCCGGGCGCCTGGGCAACGGCGACACCCTCGACCGGGTGAACCCCACCGACGTGCGCGGCCTCGCGAACGTCACGGAGATCACCCTCGGCGAGGACCACACCTGCGCGCGCGTCGAGGGCGGCGCCGTGCTGTGCTGGGGCGCCAACCTCACCGGACAGCTCGGGGATGGCACCTCCGCCTCACGCCTCACGCCCGTCGCCGTGACGGGGCTCTAGGGCCTCGTCGCAGGGGATGTGACGGGTTCAGTCGTGCGCCCGCCCACGCCTTCGATCACCAGCCTCGCCCTCCGAGGGGGAGCACCCGCGAGGTGTCTCCGCGCTCGTTGAGGGGACCGCTACGGCTGCGTCGGGGGAGAAGGAACCGCAAGGGTCGCAAGGGTCGCAAGGGGTTTAGGTTCTGGCGGCGCTCCCTGCGTCGGTCTCGCGAGAGGATCTTGAGAACGATGCCGGTCTCCGACACGAGGTGAGGGCATCGAGCGCCTGACACCATCAGCCCCCTTCTTCTCCCTTGCGACCCTTGCGACCCTTGCGGTTCCTTCTCCCCCGACGCAGCCGTAGCGGTCCCCCGACGAGCGCGGAGATGCCTCGCGGGCGCTCCCCCTCGGAGGGCGAGGCTGGTGATCGAAGGCGTGGGCGGGCGCGTGGCTCAACCCTTCAAGTCCGCTGCGATGCGGTACCAGGTTCGCCCGGCCGGGGCGATCACTGCCCGGCGCGAAAGACCAGCACATACTGCCGCGGGAGCGTGTCGAGGGAGCTCGCGAGGGTGTACCCCGCGGCCTCCATCTCGGCGCGCACCGCCTCCGGCGCGAGGCGCATCGCGACCGGCGGACCCTCCGGCGCGTCGAGCCTGAAGTCGACGATCGCCACGCGCCCGCCCGGGCGCAGCGAGCTTCGCAGCCGGGTGAAGTACGCCGTGCGCTCCGCGATGTGGTGATAGGTGTCGACCACCAGCGCGAGGTCGACGGGCTCGGGCAGCAGCGCGTCGTCGGGCGAGCTCAGCACCGCAGTGAGGTTGGCGATCTGCTCGCGGCGCGCGCGGTCGAGCACCCAGCGCACCATCGTCGGCTCGACGTCGACGGCCCACACCCGCCCCTGCGGCACCGCGCGGGCGAGGCGCACGGAGAAGTACCCGGTGCCCGCGCCCACGTCCGCCACGCGCGCGTCGGGGGCGAGGGAGAGCGAGGCCACCACGAGGTCGGGCCGCTGCCACGCGTCGCGCTCGGGGTTCTCGAAGCGCTGCGCCCACATCGCGGGATCATCGAAGCGGTGGTGATGCCCGGGCTGATCGCCCGACGGGTGTGCGCCGTGGTGCCCGTGCGCGTGGGCGCCTCCGTGGGGGACCGTGGAGGGACCGTGCGGGGCGCCGTGCGCGCAGGCCTGGAGCGCGGAGCCGAGCAGCATGGCGGGGTGGAGGGTCTTCACGGCGGCGAGACATAGCATGCGCCTCGCCGGGGCCCCGCGGGCTTGCCGGGAGGCGCTACGGCGCAGCCTCGCAGACCGGGCGGCGCTACATCGCCGCGCTGGGGAAGGAGCGGCCGGGGCCCCAGATGATGCGCACGGCGCCGTCGCCGCCGCGCCCGATGCTGGCGCCGCCCCCGTAGGTGCCACCGCTGCCCGAGATGCCGGTGCCGCCGCACTCGGGGCGCGTGCCGCCGCGTCCGGTGCCCGCGCCGCCGCCCGAGCCGCCGCCGCCCGGATACCCGTAGCCGTAACAGGTGCGGCTCGTGTTGCAGTTCGGCGCGCCCGCGGCGCCGTTGGGTCCGAGGCCCCGCAGCCCGACGCCCCCGCCGCTGCCGCCGATGTCGTCGGCGGAGCCCACGGTGGAGCCCGACGCGCCGCCACCACCTCCGCCGCCGCCGCTGCCCGCGGTGGCGTCGTTGAGGCACATCGTCGACGACCCGGTGCCCCCGCGCCCGCCGACCCCCGCGTAGCCCGCGGCCCCGCCGCCGCCGCCCCAGTTGCGGTACCCGCTGGCGTTGCCGCCCGCGCCGCCGTTGAAGCACGTGCCGCCGGTGCCGCCGCCCCCGGCGCCGCCCGTCGCGACGCGGGTCCCGCGCCCACCGCGAGCGATCAGCGTGCCGTTGAAGCTGCTGTCGCCGCCGTTGCCGCCCCCGGAGGGGGCGACGCCCACCACGACCGGGACGCTCGCCCCCGGGGTCACGGGGATGTCGTTGCGGTAGCAGAGTCCGCCCCCACCTTGGCCGCCCTGCGTGGAGACCGAGTAGTCGAAGCTCCCGCCGGCCCCCACCACCACGACGCTCACCTGCGTCACCCCCGCGGGGACCACGAAGGACCCGGAGGCCATGAAGACCCGCTCGCCCGTCGGCCCGCTCGCGCACGCGCCCGCCACGCAGGCCGCCCCGGCCGCGCACGCCTGACCGCAGCGCCCGCAGTGCGCGGCGCTCGTGGCGAGGCCGGTCTCGCACCCGTCGCCGGCCGCGCCGTTGCAGTCGCCGTAGCCCGCCTCGCAGGCAAACCCGCAGACGCCCGCCCCGCTGCAGGTGGGCGAGGTCGCGTGCGCGGGCGTCGGGCAGGGCGCGACCGTGCTCCCGAGGCAGTCGGCGTTGCAGGTGCTGCGCGACGCCCCCGCGCAGGTGTTCGCCCCCGGCGTGCACGTGCAGCCCATGCACGACCCGCCCGCGCAGACGGACGTCGCCGGGCACGCCGCGGAAGTGGCGCCGAGGCCGTCGGCGTCGCAGGTGCGCACCGTGCGCGCGTCCTGGCAGGTCGTGCTCCCCGGAACGCACACCCGCACCTGGCAGCTCCCGTCGCGGCACGACTGCCCCGCCGGGCACGGCGCCGTCGTGCTCGTCGCCCCGCGCGCGTCGCAGGTCTGCTGGCGCACGAGGTCGACGCAGGAGGTCTCGTTCGGCGTGCATGTCTGCGGGGCGCAGGTGTGCGCGGCCGTGCAGTATCGCCCGGGCGCGCAGTCCCTGTCGGCGTTGCAGGCGACGCAGTCGCCCGAGGTGACGTCGCAGACCATGCCCATCGCGGAGCAGTCACGATCCGAGCTGCACCCCGTCGGAAGGGGAGCGTCGGGCAGCGCCGCGGCGTCATCGGGGACGTCCGCGGGGGAGTCGGAGATCACCGGCGCGTCGACGGGCTGTGGGCTGTCGGCGAGGGTCGGCGCGTCGACGGGCTTCGGGGCGTCGGCGACGATCGCATCCTCGCGCGTCGCTCCGCTGTCGCCGGGCGGGAGGAGGACGACCGCGGGAGCGCACGCGGTACACACGACGACGATCCCCAGGAAGCAGCTCCACGTCGCGCGCATCAAGAGTCCTCCGCAGGGGTTCGCGCGGACGCTAACACGGGCGCCGCGACGCGCCGTGAGGATGGTCGTCAGCCGAGGGCTCGCGCCAGCAGCCGGTGGAAGTGGTGCACGCCCGTCTCCCTCGTGGGCGAGTAGCGCCCGCGCCGAGCGAGCGCCGCGCGCATGCCCTGCTGCGAGGCCACCACCACGGCCTCGTCCTCCATCTCGACCCGGTCGAGCCCGCCGCCGGCGCCCTGGCCGCGGAGCGACTCGTCCCATGTCCACGCGCGGAAGAGCACGCGCGTGCGCAGCGGCCCGACGGGCTGAACCACGTTGAGCGACAGCCCCCATGGGTAGAAGTTCAGCATCATGTTGGGGAACACCCAGGCGTAGAACGCCGCCACCCGCGCCCCCTCGTCGGGATGGCCCCCGGGCAGCTCGAAGGCCAGCTCGCCGCGGCGCGCGAAGGCGAGCTGGAGCGTCCCCCAGGGGGCGAGCTCGGTGCGGTAGTCGTCGTAGCCGATGGCCTCGTTGAGGCCGGGGTGAACGAAGGGGATGTGCAGCCCTTCGAGGTAGTTGTCGCAGTAGAGCATCCAGTTGGCGTCGAACTCGTAGTCGCGGTCCGAGCCTGCGTGCCGCGAGAGGCGCCGCGGGTCGAGCGAGCCTACGCGGGCGTCGATCTGCGCGAGCACACCCGCCAGCGGTACGGCGGGGCACAGCGAGACGAAGTCCAGCGGCCCCCAGCGCTCGAGCGACACGGGCGCGAGGTCGTCGTCGGCCGAGGGGAAGCCCTCCGCGCCAGCGAACTCGGGCATGGAGAGGAAGCGCCCGTCGTGGCCGAAGCGCCGTCCGTGGTAGGGGCAGCGCAGCGACGAGGCGCGGGCGGCGCAGGCGACCACCGGGTGCCCGCGGTGGGTGCACACGTTGGAGAGGGCGCGCACGACGCCCAGGGAGCGGGTCGCCACCAGGGGCTCGTCGAGGCACCCGGGGAGCAGCGTGAAGGGAGCGGCGTCGCCGTCGTGGGTCACGGCGCCCGCCTCGGGGCACCACTGCCAGCTCGGGGCGAACACCCGGTCTCGCTGCCGGGCGAAGAGCTCGGGATCGCCGTAGGCGCGCGGGGGCAGCGAGCGCGCACGACGGATGTCAGGGTCGATGTCGAAGGGCTCCATCGGGGCTAATATGCTCGGGCAGAAGGGCGGAGGGCCGAGGCGGCGGGCTCAGGGTCTCACGAAGCGCAGGACGAAGCGGTCGCTGGTGCCGCGGCGGTCGGCGGCGGCGCGGGGCGAGTCGTTCCAGTCGCGGGTGTCGGCGGGGTTGCGCATGAAGTCGCCCTCGCCGTCGAGCCGGAAGCCCGCCGCGGTGACCTCCTCGACGAGGGTCGAGCGCTCGATGCGGTGCAGGGTCTCGACGTCGGCGAGCCCGTGGCCGTCCGCCGCGCTGTGATCGATGACACCGTAGACGCCGCCCGGGCGCAGCGCCTGGAAGATGGCGCGGTTCATCGCGGCGCGGTCGGCGCGCTGCCAGACCGTGTCGTGGTAGGCGAGCACGAAGATCACCGCGTCGAGGTCGCGGGCCTCCGGCGGCAGCGGCGAGTCGAACTCCCGCTCCACGCGCACCACGCGGGCGTTGATCGGGCGCGCGAGCCGCTCGGTCCAGGGGCCGCGGGCGAAGCGCTCGAGCACGAAGGCGTTGTTCTGCGAGTACACCGCGCCGGTGGGGCCGACCGCGCGGGCGAGGAGCTCGGTGGTGTAGCCGCCGCCCGCGAAGAGGTCGGCGACGCGCTGCCCCGGCGCGACGCGAAAGAACGCGAGCATCTCCCCCGGGTGGCGTCCTCGGTCGAGGGCGCGGTCGGCCTCGGTGCGGTCGGGCGCGGCGAGGTCGACGCTCGCGGCGGCGGAGGTCATCGGCGCCGAGGCCGTGGACGCGGTGGAGGGGGAGGTGGAGGCGCACCCGGCGAGCAGGCCGAGCGCGAGCGTGAGCGCAGTGCACTTCATGGGCGCGCACGATGGGCGGCGCCGGGCGCGGCGGTCAACCCCTGCGCCCCCGGAACCCCTCCCTCCCGCTCATCACTGCCGGTCTCGTCCCCGCACCGCTTCGCATCCCTGCGAATGCCGATCGCACATCTGCGTCAGCTCGCGGGCTTTGCCGGGGCGTTTCTGCGATCGTCGGAGCAGGGTCACCCGCCCTCCGCCCCGCCCGGGCTCGTCAACCCGTTGGAGCGCCCCAATGCCGCGTGATACCCGGACCCCCGATGTTGAGGAACTACTCGCGCTCGCTGTGTCTGGCCCTTTCCCTCGCCGCCTGCTCGCCCACGGCGCTCGGCCCCGATCCCTCGCCCGATGGGGCGACCGCCGCGGACACGGCGCCCCTCGATGAAGGCATCGTCGTCGCCGACGCGAGCGGGCCGGACGCCAGCCCCACGGATGTCAGCGCCCCTGGAGACTCCTCCGCCTCCGACGGAGGCGTTGCCGCCGACGTCGCGACCGACGGCCCCGCCCCCGCCGACGTCCCGCTCACGCCCGACGCGCCCGCGCCCCTCGACGTGCCCGCCGCGTCCGACGTGCCCGCCGCGGTGGACGCCGTCGTCGCGCGCGACACCCCCGTTGTCATGGACACACCCGTCGCCAGGGACATCCCCGTCGTCATGGACATCGCCGTGGTGATCGACCGGGGCTTCGTCATGGACACCCCCGTCGTGATCGACCGCGGCGTCATGGTGGACGTCCCCTCGCCCGATGTTCCCCGGGCCGAGGACAGGCCCGTGACCCCGATGTGCCTCGCGCTTCGCGCCAGCTGCACCAGCACCGACCAGTGCTGCGCGGGCACGGACTGTCAGCCGACGCCGACGACGCCCCGCTGCTGCCGCGCGGGAGGGCAGGCGTGTACCGGCTCGCTCGACTGCTGCGGCTACATGCTCTGCTCCGCCGGCACCTGCGTCTGCCGCACCGAGGGGCGCGCCTGCGTCTACAGCGGCGAGTGCTGCGAGGGCACCAGCTGCGTCTCGGGGACCTGCCGCGCCGCGAGCACCTGCTCGTCCATCGGGACCGCCTGCGGGGCGGGCTGCTGCGCCGGTCTCACCTGCACCAGCGGCACCTGCCAGGCGCCCCCCACGTGCTCATCCGTCGGGATGGCGTGTGGATCGGGCTGCTGCGCCGGGCTCACCTGCACCAGCGGCACCTGCCAGATGCCCGCCGCCTGCGTGGCCAACGGCGGCGACTGCGTCAACAACCGCAATTGCTGCTCGGAGAACTGCACCGCCGGGACCTGTCGTTCGTCGGACGGCTGCTACGGCCCAGGGGGACTGTGCTTCGGCAACAGCTGGTGCTGCGAGGGCACCGAGTGCGGCGAGACCGGCTCCTGCCGGACCGTGTGCCGGGCGCCCAACCAGCGCTGCCTGCAGAACAGCGACTGCTGCAATCGTCGCTGCACCGCCAACCGCTGCGAGACCGTCTGCGGCGAAGTGGGAAGGGGCTGCGGCGGCGACTCCGACTGCTGCAGCGGCGAGTGCGGCAGCGGCATCTGTCGTGTGCGCACGTGCCAGCGGCGCTATCAGCCGTGCCGCTCCCGGACCGACTGCTGCGACGGCGAGTGCAACTTCGACATCTGCCAGGGCTGATCGCGGCGGGGGGGGGAGGCCCATAGGCGTTAACGGATTGAGGCCGATGCGGGCGGGGCAAGCCCCGCCCCTACGCAGCGAGAACTCTTCCCCGTAGGGGCGGGG
>JAUSAZ010000014.1 GCA_030652255.1 Myxococcales bacterium
GCGTACACGACGATCCACGGCCAGGCGCCCGCAGAGCGCGACATGGAGCGGTTCTTCCGCACCTCGCCGCCCACCATTCACACCATGGTCAAGACGCTGGAGCGAGAGGGTTTCATTCGCAGGCAACCGGGCGTCGCGCGCGCGATCAAGCTGCTCGTCCAGGCCGACGCGCTGCCCGTACTCCTACGGCCGGAATGAGGTCGCCTGAACCCTTCAAGTCCCCTGTGGAAAGGTACTAGATCTCCGTCAGGCCCGCGCGCGCGGCGGGGCGTGCTCGAACGCGGTGCCGCACATCTCCCACCGGGGGCCTTTGGGGTACGACCATCGGTCGGCACCCTTCGTCGCGTTGCCTTCGTGCACGGGGCCTCCGCTCCAGTGCCCAGCAAGAGAATCGCCACGAGGTGCGCTGACGTCTGCGCGCCGCGTGGAGGGCGTCGCTCGTGCTCGATCGGCGAGGGCGTGCGTGTCGCGCGGATGACACAACCGCGCGCCTCTTCCCCAATCCAACGGTCGGTGGGGACTGGGACCCAGCGTGCCGCGGCGCGAGCGGGCGCGCTGGTTTTCGCGAAGAAACTGTCGATGGCACGTCCGAGGCAGAGGGGTCGCTTCGTCCGTCGCATCGACGCTGCGGATGACTTCGAGCAGGCAGCTTCGTCACGCCCGCGTGGCAGGCAATCAATACGGAGGTAAGTCTCATGAACAACAATCGACACGGCTTCGTGGTGGCTCTGCTGGCGTTCAGCTCGCTGGGCTTCGGGGTGGGATGCGGCCGCGACGAGCCGCGCAACACCGCCCCCGCGTACGCGCCCGCCGCGAGCACGTCGTCCGGCGGTGGCATGGGAGGCTACGGGAGCACCAGCACCGGGATGCCGTCGACGGGCGGCATGAACAGCGGCACCACCGGGCACGGCGGCGGCTACGGCACCACCGGGAGCGGCGGCTACGGCACCACCGGGAGCGGCAGCGACAACAGCGGCAGCGGCTACGGAACTGGCTCGACCGGCGGCGGGAGCGGCTTCCAGACGGGGAGCTCGGGCACCGGGAGCGGCACCGGAACCGGGGCGACCGGCACCGACAACCCGATGGGCGGCCCCGGGGTGTCGGTCACGCCGGGAACGGGCAGCATCGGCATGCCTGGCTCCAGTGGGAGCTCGGGCACTTCGACCGGATCGACCGGCCGTCCCCCGACGGGAACCGGTAGCTCGCGCGGCGGCACCAGCCGCTGAATTCCCTGCTGCGCACCGCGTGCACCCCGTGCAGTGAAGCCTACGGGGTCGCATCGCTGCATCACGCCGCTGAGCGCGCTCAACGTGCACAGAGGCGGCGTCCTCGCAGGCGCGCACGATCCTTGAGGAGAGATCTGCTGGACGGCGGATACGACCCCATTGGGGGGTGTCCGCCGTCCTGCGCCGTTCCATCCCAGGCGACGCGCCCTCCGTGCTTTCTACCGAGCGATCGGCAGAGCGGAGGGCACGTCGCGGGCGAGGTCGCTCGCATGGATCGATGCATCGATCTCCTCCGTCTCGCGATCGCTCTCCACGCGCTCGCACGCGCCGGCACGAGCCTCAGGTCAGGCGCTGCGCCACCCCGGTGCTCGACGGGCCGAGCGGCCCGTACCCGGGGTGCAGCCGTACACGGATGGCGCCCTCGATGCGCATGGGCCGCCCCCGCGACTCTGGCAGGCAGCCGCGCAGCGTGACCTCGTACTCCCCCGCGGCGCCCTCACCCACGGGGCCCTGCCGCCGGGCGACGACCACGCGGCAGCGGGTGTCCTGTTCGATGCGGCGCACGACGGCGGCGACCGCATCTTCTCCCGACTGGGTGCGCACCCGGCCGCCCGAAAGCTCTCGTGACAACGGGTGCCCCTCCAACACTGCGAACGATACAAACACGCCGCTCTCCTTGGCTCTCCCCAACGAAGCGTTCGCCGGGGTGCATTCCGTTCGCAAGCGCAGTGCCGCCGCGCGGTTTCGGCCATGTGCGCTACAAAAACAGACCTTTCAAGTGCACACGGCGTGCACGGTGCGCGCAATCCGTGCGGCGCTCGTGGCGCTCACGGGACGAACACCACGCGCACGCAGTGGTCGGACTTCGTCATGAACATCTCGTAGCCCTCGGCGGCGTCTTCCAGCGAGAAGCGGTGCGTCGCCAGGAACGATGGGTCGAGCTCGCCGCGCACCACCCGGTCGAGCAGGCGCGGGACGTACTTCTGCCCGTGCTGCTGCGCGGTGCGCACCGTCAGTCCCTTGTTCACGATCACCCCGAGCGGGAACTTGTCCATCACCCCGTACACCCCGAGGATGGACAGCGTTCCGCCCTTGCGGCACGCCATGATGGCCTCGCGCACGGCGTCGCCGCGGTCGGTGTGCAGGCCCAGCGCCTGCTTCGCCCGGTCGTAGGCGTGCATCAGGCCCTTGCCATCGGCCTCCATGCCCACGGCGTCGATGCAGGCGTCGGGGCCGCGCCCGGTGGTCATCTCCTTCAGGGCGTCGAGCACGCTGTCGACCTCGGCGGAGTTGATGGTCTCGGCGCCCGCCTTCTCGCGGGCCAGCGCGAGCCGCTCGGGGACCTGGTCGATCGCGATGATGCGATCGGCTCCGAGGAGGCGCGCGCTGAGCATGGCCATGAGTCCGACGCCCCCGGCGCCCCAGACGGCCACGGTGTCGCCCGGTGAGATGTCGCAGAAGTCCGCCCCCATGTAGCCCGTCGGGGCGGCGTCGAGAGGAAGATCACCTGCTCGTCGCGCAGCCCCGCGAGGACCTTGAAGCAGTCGACGTCGGCGTACGGCACGCGCACGTACTGGGCGTGCGAGCCGGCGTAGCCGCCGAAGGCGTGGGTGTACCCGTAGATGCCCGCGGTGGGGTGGCCGAGCGCGAGCTGCTGGGCCTCGGCGTTGGGGTTGGTGTTGTCGCAGAGCGAGTAGAGCTCGTTCTGGCAGTACCAGCAGCCGCCGCAGCAGATGAACGACGGCGCCACCACGCGGTCGCCCTTCTGCACCCTAGGTCACGTCGCGGCCCACCTCGACGACCTCGCCCATGAACTCGTGGCCGAGCACGTCGCCCGCGCGCATCGTCGGGATGTACCCGTTGATGAGGTGCAGGTCCGACCCGCAGGTGGCGGACATCGTCACGCGCACGATCGCGTCGCGAGGGTTCACGATCTCCGGGTCGGGCACGGTCTCGACCCGCAGGTCGTTCACGCCGTTCCAGCAGAGGGCGCGCACGGTCACCGCTCCCCTTCGGCGCGGCCCGAGGGGTTGCCCTCGAGGGTCGGCACCTCGCCGCTCTCGAGCAGGCTCTTCAGCCGGCGCAGCGCCCCATCCGCGAGCGTCCCGGGCCCGGGCGAAGAGCGCGGCCGCGACCTGATTGACCACCATGCGGGCAGGGCCTTCGCCGAAGACAGGCTCTTCGACGAAGAAGACCCGGCGCTCGCGGGCAGCCCGGGCCATGAGGTGATTGGGGCGTTGGTAGACGAAGCCCCAACGGAGGTGTGAAAGGCAGATGAGATCCGTCCCACGTGTCGTGTTGTGCATTCCCTCGGAGGAGAGTTGTTGCCGGAAGAGCGGTTGGCCCTGAGCAAGCGAGGGGCCGACGTTGAACGGCCTGAGAGAGCAGGCGGTGCTGGTCAGTGGACACCACGGTCCTGGGCGATCCTCGTGGGCACATTGAGACAAGGAGCCTCAATCGGGTGTCGGGTCGCGGACCGTGGGAATGCGCCCGCGACGGGGCATTGATCGGTGGTCGGCGATCGCCCCGTGGTGCTCGCGACGGGGTGGCCCGGGCATTGCGATGCAACCCTGCTGGCACCCCGCACGCACCCGCACGGAATGCGGGAGTGGGCTCACCGTGCCTGGGATGCTCTCCCCAGTGGTGCCTGCATCGCACCGGGTGTGTCCGCCCTGTGCTGAACTGGGGCGAAACGCGGCAGGGCTACACCGACCCGCACGTCACTTTGCCGCACTTCGTGGCCGGTCTGCTACCTGCATCACCGGGAGATGTGTCCGCCCGTGACCTCCACTGCGATGCTTCTGTGATCGTCTGCCAGAGGCAGAGCACTCCAGGCCGCAAGTGACCGAAGCGAAGCCCCGCGAGGGCGAGGACGTCCGCCTCTCCGAGGAGCTTTCCCGCGCGGTGCTCCTCAGCGAGATGTTCGTGGGCATCCTCAGCCATGAGCTCCGCAACCCGCTGAGCGCGATCCTCGCCGGCGCCCAGATCCTCGGCCAGGACATCCCCCGGGTGCGGGCCATCCGGGTGCTCGCGCGCATCTCCGCGAGCGGCGCGCGCATGGGTCGCATGATCGAGCAGCTCATGGATTTCACCCGCGCCCGGCTGGGCAACGGCATCCCCCTCGATCGGAGCGCCCTCGACCTCGCGCAGCTCGCCCACGGGGTCGTCGACGAGGCCCGCGCCGAGAGCCCGGCCTCGGTGCTCCGGCTCACCACCGACGGAGACGCGCTCAGCGCCTGCGATCGTGAGCGTGTGATCCAGGTGCTGTCGAACCTCGTCGGCAACGCGCTCCAGCACGGCGACCCGTCGGGCGCGATCGAGGTCGCGGTCGACGGCGCCGACGCCGCGTACGTCGTGGTGACGGTGCAGAACCAGGGCGCCATCCCGCCGCACCTCGTGCCGGTGGTCTTCAGCCCCTTCCGGGGGGCGCTCCACGAGCGCGGCGCGGCAACCTCCCAGGGCCTCGGGCTGGGCCTCTACGTTGCGCGCCAGATCGCGCTCGCCCACGGCGGCGAGCTCTCCGTGCAGTGCACCGACGTCCGCACCACCTTCACGCTGCGCCTGCCCCGCGCGGCGTCGGGCGCGGCCGGGGCGCGGCCAGACCTCGCGCGCGACGAGGAGGTGGCGGCCTTCGAGCGCATGGCGGCCCCGCCGGGCAGCAGCGCCGTCACCGCCCAGCTCTACGGCGCGTCGTCCCTGCAGGAGCGGATGCCCATCGAGCACGCGGACATCGTGGCGCGCTACGGGGCGCTGCTCGACACGGCGCTCGCCCGCAAGGCCTACCGCGGCCAGGGAGATGGCCTGGCCGCTGAGCTCCGCGCGCTGGGCGATCGCCTGGGCGACCTCGGCGCCGGGCCGCGGGAGGTCACCGACGTGCACGCTCGGGCCCTGCGCAACGCCGTGCGCGGCGCCACGTCCGCGAAGTCGCAGGCGCTGCTCGCCGAGGGGCGGCTGCTGGCGCTGGAGCTGATGGGAAACCTCGCGAGCTACTACCGGCGTCGATCACGGGGACAGGGCCCGGCGGGCGAGGACCGGACCTGACGGTCCTTGAGGAGGAATTGAGGATGGCGAATCGGTATCAGCTCGAGCTCTTCGTGGTGGCCCACTCGACGAAGGCGCAGCGGGCGGAGCACAACCTCCGCAGGCTCTGCGACGCGAAGCTCGCGGGGCAGTACGACCTCCGTATCACCGACGTCCTGGAGGACGCCGACGCCGCCGAGGCCGCCAACATCGTCGCGACGCCATCGCTCGTGCGCCGGGCGCCGCTGCCGGTGCGCGTCGTGGTCGGCGACCTGTCGCGGCGCGACACGCTCATCTATGCACTTGGTCTGGAAGGCGATGAATCCGATGCCGACAGGAACCCCAACGATGAATGACGTACGCCGGAGCATGGAGAAGCTCTCGACCGGCATGGCCGGCTTCGACACCATCGGCTTCGGTGGCCTGCCGAAGGGCCGCTCGACGCTGCTCTCCGGCACCGCCGGGAGCGCCAAGACCGTCTTCGCGATGCAGTTCCTGGTGAAGGGCACCGAGCTCGGGGAGAACGGGGTCTTCGTGACCTTCGAGGAGACCCCGGCGGACCTCCGGCGCAACATGCTCAGCTTCGGCTGGGACTGCGCGCGCCTGGAGGAGGAGCACCGGCTGGCCTTCGTCGACGCCTCCCCGCGGCCCGAGGAGGAGCGCATCGAGGCGGGGGCCTTCGACTTCGCGGCCCTCGTCGCGCGCATCGAGGCCTGCGTCCGGCGCACCGGCGCGCGGCGCGTGGTGCTCGACTCCATCGGCGCCATGTTCTCGCAGTTCAAGGACCCGGCCGCGGTGCGCCGGGAGCTGTACCGCATCAGCGCGGCCCTGAAGAAGCTCGACGTCACCGCCATCGTGACCTCCGAGCGCACCGAGGACTACGGCGCCATCTCCCGGCACGGCATGGAGGAGTTCGTCGCCGACAACGTGGTGCTCCTGCGCAACACGCTCGAAGAGGAGAAGCGCCGCCGGACCATCGAGATCCTGAAGTTCCGCGGCACCGACCACCAGAAGGGCGAGTACCCCTTCGTGGTGAGCGATGAGGGCGTGGTGGTCATCCCCCTGTCGTCCATCCAGCTGCGCCAGAAGTCGACCACGCTGCGCATCGCCTCGGGCAGCGACGAGCTCGACGCCATGTGCGGCGGCGGCTTCTTCCGCGACTCGATCATCCTGGTGTCGGGCGCCACCGGCACCGGCAAGACCCTGATGGTCACGGCCTTCATGGCCGGCGGCATCGCGAAGGGCGAGCGCTGCCTGGCCTTCTGCTTCGAGGAGAGCCGGCAGCAGTTCTTCCGCAACGCCGCGGGGTGGGGCTTCGACTTCGAGCAGCTCGAGCGCGACGGCAAGCTCAAGGTCGTCACCGACTACCCCGAGATCATGCCCCTCGAGAACCACCTCATCCGGATGAAGCGGATCATCGAGGAGTTCAAGCCCGACCGGGTGGCGATCGACAGCCTCTCGGCGCTCGAGCGCAACTCCACCACGCGGAGCTTCCGCGAGTTCGTGATCAGCCTTACGGCCTTCGTGAAGGACCAGGAGATGGCCGGGCTCTTCACCTCGACGACGCCCAGCCTGCTCGGCGGCACCTCGGTGACCGAGGCGCACATCTCGTCGATCTGCGACTCCATCATCCTGCTGCGCTACGTGGAGGTCTACGGCGAGATGCGCCGCGCGCTCACGGTCCTGAAGATGCGCGGGTCGGCGCACGACAAGGAGATCCGGGAGTTCAACATCGACGGCTCGGGGATGCACCTGGGCAAGGCGTTTCGCAACGTGACGGGCATCCTGGCCGGGAACCCGACGCAGCTCGCGATGGCCCCCGAGGAGCTCGACCGCTTCCACGAGATGTTCCCCCATGACTGACCCGACCGCACCCCGCGAGGGGACAGCCGCCGCCCCGCGGATCTCCCTCGCCCGCCTCGCCACCCGGCTGCTCTACGTCGAGGACGACGACGACCTGCGCGACATGATCGGCGACACCTTCATCGAGGCCGGCTTCGACGTCACCGCCGTCTCCAGCGCCGAGGCCGCGATGGCCGAGCTCGAGCGCGCCCCCTTCGACATCCTCGTCACGGACAACCACATGTCCGGCGAGACCGGCTCGTGGCTCATCGACACCGCCTCGGCGCGGGGCCACCTCGCGCACACCGCCGCGATCATGCTCACCTCCGACCGCCGCTCCGCGGGGTCGACGGGGTACAAGGTCCTGCGCAAGCCCGTCGACTTCGGCATCCTGCTGGCGACCATCAGCGAGGTCGTGGGGCAGACCCTCCCGGCGCCCGTCGTGAGCGTCGGGGCACCGCGGCCCGTCGAGATCGAGCTGGTGCTCTACGTCACGAGCACCTCGCAGGAGTCGCTCCGCGCGATGCGCAACCTCGACCGCGCGCTCAAGCCCTACGACAAGAGCCGCTACCGGCTCACCATCATCGACGTCGCCCACGGCGGCGACGGGGACTGGTACCAGAGCCTCGAAGACGACCGGGTCATCGTCACCCCGACGCTCGTGAAGAAGATCCCGGGGCCCAAGACCTGGATCGTCGGCACCCTCGCTCCCATCGACGCCGTCGAGCAGATGCTCGTGTCCGTGCTCGGCGGGTCGCGGCCGTCGCGATAGAGCGCCGATCAGTTTGGAATTGGCCTGAACTCGCGGAAGCTGGAGACGGCGCGGTTGACCTCACCCGCGCTGCCGCGCGCCCCTCTCCATGAATGGCGAGGGGCTCTTCAAACGGCTGCGTTTCACGACGAATTGTCAGGTGAGAGCAGCCCCTCGCCATTCATGGAGAGGGGCGCGCGGCAGCGGGGGTGAGGTCGGCGCGAGCTTCGCGATGCCCGACGCGGCGTTGCCTCACACCGCCGCGGGCATCTCGAAGGTCGCGGGCACTCCCCGCAGCCCCGTATCCACCACGAACTTCCAGTACCGCGCGCCGCGCTCGACCCGCGCGAAGGGCAGGCCCGTCGTGCGCGCCAGCGCGTCGCCCGCCCGCTCGTTCATCGACTGGAACAGCCGCACCGCGTGCCGCCACGGCGTCTTCGGGTACCCCAGCCAGTCGGCGTACTCCTCGCC
>JAUSAZ010000018.1 GCA_030652255.1 Myxococcales bacterium
CCTCACCTGGTTGTCGGTCGCGGGCTTCACGCGCCGGCAGTCGCCCCATGCGAAGCCGCCGCGCTACCCCGTCGAACCGCAGTCACCCAAATGGGGCGATGTAGTTGTCGCCGTTGGGGCGATGTAGTTGTCGCTCAGCAGTGCGCGTCGAGGCAATCGCGCACCGTGCGGAGCGGCGAGGTCACCGGCACCGCGCCGTGCCACACCACCTCACCAGGGGGAATGTCCGCGTAGGCGATGGCCACGTTCGGCGGGACCTGAAGACGCCGCCGAGCGTCCGCCATCGGTAGCGACAGGTGAACCCGCGCCGGGAGGGCATCGGCCAGGTCGTGAACCTGTAGCGCGCTCTCGTGGCTCACCACGCCACGCCGTCCTGACCAGAGCCACGGGACGACGAAGTTGGCCTCGTCCGTCGCGGGGAAGCGAACGAAGCGGAAGATCCCGCGGCCCGCGCGCTCGAGGCTGCCGCTTCGAAGGTGATGCTGGAGAAGCTGGAGGGAGTAGCCCGCGGCCTTCGCCTGCGCGGCCGTGAAGTAGCCCGCCTGCCCCACGGCGATGCCAAAGAGCTGGTCGAGGTTCGGCTTTCGGTCGTTGCGGGCGGCGAGGAGCATCGTGCACAAACATAAATCATAGCTTTATGTTTACGCAAACTCCCTGGTCGACCCTGGCCGTGACGCGCCCGCGACAAAGTCGGCCACTTTGTCGCCGGCCGTACTTCGGGCCTCATCGGCGCGCCCCGCCGTGCGCCGCGGCGAGAACCAGCGCGGCGAGCTCGATGCTCCGGCGAAGCGCCATGTCCCCTCCCTCGCGGATCTCCAGCGCCAGCCTCACCTCCTCGCGCTCGAGGATCGCGTCGGCTAGCACCCGGCCGCGCTCGGCCGCATCCTGACCGCCCCCGAGCGCGGCGAGCACCGCGATGGCCTTCGCGATCGTTGCCGCGTCCGGGATCTCTCGCACCGCGGCGACGTCTCGCTTCTCATGAGTGTCGACTAGCGGGGTGCTACTCGCCGTAGCGGAACCCGTAGTGGAATGTCCGGATACCGTCACCAACGGTCCACTCGACTCTTCGCCAATCTCTCCTTTCATAGACTTACGCGACATTTCACTATCGATACCCGGGTTCAAGTCCCCCTCCTCGCACTCTGGAAGGCCTCGAAACTCAAAAGGTTTCGGGGCTTTCGTCATTTTCGGCAGACATTTAGCTATCGGCGGGGCAGCCAGACGTGCCGCTCGCGACGCCCCCCAGGCTCGCGGCCCTCCTCGTGATCGCGGTACGGTCCGGGCGGTGACCCGTGATGCTAGCGCACCGGCCGGGTCTCGTGCGCTCCCGCTGCAGCGCGCGGTACACGTCCTGACTCCACAGCAGACCCCCGCCTCGCCAACGGCGCCCCACGATCGGCCGCCCTTGCTGCGGCCAGGGACGATGAGGTCGCTCGCCAGGGACTTCCGCCCGTACTCTTGGTGCCCAGCCCACCTCGCACCACCACTCCAGCGCCTCCCACAGCATCGGGTGCTCGGGCACATCGCGAGGCACGTGCGTCTTCAGCGCCTCGATCGTGCGCCTGCGGTGGTGCACCTGCTTCGTCACGAGTATGCAGCGCAGCGGCTTCTTCTCGAGGAGAGCCGACCAGTGCAGCGCGATCGCCTCGCTCGCGAGCGCGCAACCCGGTGAGCCCGAGGAGATACCAGACGCCTTCCCGTGTCGTTGTTGCTACGGTCGGACTCTCGGTTACCGCGCCGGCCTGGTAGGCGGCGCCTCACGCCGCTGTCAGATGATCGTTCAGACTCAGCGCGAGGCGATGGTCACCGAGGTCGAACGTGAGGTCCCGAAAATCGAGCGGCGCGTCGAGCGCATGCACCAGGCGATGGTGGTTCGGACAGAGGAGGACCATGTTGTCTTGCGCGTCACTGCCTCCGCGGCTGAGCCACTGGAGATGATGTCCTTCGCACACGTCCACCCGGTGCGCCGTTCGCGACTCCCACGCGCAGAGCTGGCAACGTCCGCGGTACATCTTCCGCAGCGTCTCCACGTGGACCCGACTGCGCGGTGTCGCTTCGCGCAAGACCCATCTGCGGCGATCGTCGCTGAGCCTGTCGCGCAGATCGTAGAGCGTCTCGTCGATCACCTGCGGCGACGCGCGGGCCACTGCCATTTCCAGGCGTTCTTCGTCGATGTGGCGAGCGCGCGGCTCGAGAGGCAACCCACGCGAAAACACGACGAGGGCGAGATGTTCAGCAGGCGAGAGTCGGCGCACCGCGGCCCTGCCCTGGAACGATCGCCCGAGAGCCCCCACACCGACGCTGAGGTCGAAGCCGCGAATCAGCGTCTCCACTTCGCTCCCTCCGCCGACTGCGAAGTATCGAGAGCGCTCGCGATCACCCCAGATCCGATAGGGCCCATACGGGTATCCGGGCGGGTTGCGCGTCGCTGCCCTCACCACGAGTTCGGCCGCGAGCACGTACCTTTCCCCGTCGCGGGTGAACGCCCAGACGCTGTCGCCACGCTGGACGTCGTGCAGGCGCGGTGAGGACTGGTTCAGGTGGAAGGCGGCGCCCTCGTCGAGGTCACGTCGGTAGTTGTCGGCGCGCCAGAAGTAGAGGAGCGGCATGTGGACCTTCGAGGAGTCTATCGCGAGCTGGATGGCATCCGCTTGCCATCGCCTCCCGCATTCACGGGCTCCGGGGGCACCGCCCGTCCACCGGAGAACGATGTCACGCCCCGGCACCCTCTCGATCTCGGGCAGTCGAGCGAGTAGCGCGCACACGAAGCTCGAACGATGCACGCGCAGCTCATCGAGGAGTTCCCGATTCGAGAGGGTTCCCCTCGAACGGAGGGCCTCCCACGCCAGGTTCAACATCCACGACGGTACGAACACCGGCGCGCCGCCTCGCTCACGGCTTCGCTCCGTCTCGACCCACGCGCCGGACGTCGCGACCTCGCGCAGCCAGTTTGGTCGAGGGCGCGGTCCCAGCGTGTAGACCTCGGGGCTCTCCATCGCCACGCGCTGCATCAGCGCGAGCAGCTCGGGTTCGATGGCCTCCGCGGCAACCACTCCGAGGGGTGGCACCCAACGCTCGACCCGTGGGTCGCTCCATGTCTCCTCGGCCCATGCCCACAGTCGATGCAGCGCGGGATCGTCATGGTTGCCGTCGATTCCCATCGCGACTTCGACGTTCGTGAAGAGGCCGCCGGTCAGGTTCGCCGACCCGACGATCGCGCGGATCGTGCGCCCTCGCCTGCCGAGGAAGACCTTCGGATGGAAGGTCGCGCCCGCGGGATTGAGGACGCCGACGAGGGCCTTCGTGTCGACGATTGCGGCGAGGGCTCGCGGGTCCGTCGCCCCAAAGGAGGTCGTGACCAGGACACGCGCTGACCTCCGAGCGGCAACGTCGCTCAACTCCTTCCGCAACAGCTCCACGCCGCGAACCTGCGCGAACGCCACGCACACCAGTGCCTCGTCCGCGTCACCGAGCACCCGCCGCACCGCGGACAGCAGCGAAGGACCGGGAGCCGTGTATGTCGCGACCGCCGTCATCTCCTGCCCGTCACGTCTACGTTTCCGGCTCGGTCCATGACGGGTCTCTGCGCCGGACCGTACTCCGAGTCGGTCCACCGCGCGGCCTCCGTTGCTCAGGCCTCCTCACAGCCCGTGCTGGAGAGCCGCCACGTGCGCGTCCCGTGCGACGGGTGCAGTGCCAGCAGTCGCTCCCGAAGCCGGCGCTCACCCCACGAGCGCGCTCACCAGCGCGTCACGATCGGCGCGCTCGAACGTGTCGCGCGCCTGCCAGAGTCGGACGTCCGGACGGAGCCGCAGGTAGATCACGCGGGCGACCGCGAGCGCGCGGCCGGCGTCGTGCTCCCAGGTCGCGCGGCGCGCGATGTCGTCGAGGTCGTGTCCGTGAACCCGGAGGCGCTCGGCCCAGCGCGTGACGTGCTCGGCGGCGGCGAGGTGGTCGCTCTTGGACTCGTTGCACCCCGGGTGCGCGGGGACGAGGTTCTCCACGGCGTTCTCGGGGTGCCGCGCCCACGCGATGAAGTGGTCGACGTCGACGTCGCGACCGAGCTTCCCGCTGCAGTAGAAGCAGCGCGCGTCGTGCAGCTCGATGAGCGGCGCGCGCACCGGCGCGAGCGACACCCGCGTCGTGCCGAAGAGGAACTCCTCCAACTGCGCGTCCTCGACGACGTTCGTGTTGAGCTGCGCGACCTTCGCCGCCCAGCGACGCTGCACCACCGGCCGCACCACCGACGCGAGCGCGACGAGCTGCTCAGCCGCGCCCGGCCGGAAGCGGATCAGGTTGTCGAAGTCCCCGCGGCCGAACGCGCCGCGCGTGACGGGCTCGCCCACGCTCCAGTTGATCTCGTAGAGGAAGCGATCCTCGTCGCCGCGCCGGGAGAGCATCTGCGCGCGGGGCAGCGGCATCTCGATGAGGGTCCACTCGACCTCGCGGGCGAGCACCGCGAACGCTGCCGGCGCCGCGGCCCTCGCCCGCGCGAGCGTCGTCGAGGGGTCCGGCGCGTGCTGCGCGCGGAAGGCACGAATGAGCGAGAGGATCTTCGCGTCCTGCAGCCTCCCTGAGCTCTGCCGAAGCACGGCGGCGGTCCCACGGAACGCGGTCGCCTGCGGCCAGTAGAGCGCGAGCACCTTCTGCGCGAGCTGCGCGGTGGTGATCGACTCCGGCGCGGCCCCCTGCCCGGTCGCGTGCTCCATACAGAGATCGACGAGGCCGAGCAGCACCGCGAACTTGTACGTCGCCGTGAACTGCCCCTGGTCGAGCAGCGTCAGGAGCTTCTCGACGAAGGCCGGGTCGGCCACCACCCGGGGCGCGTCACCCACCCCCGCGAGGTAGTTGCCCTTCGAGGGGATCACGTGACGGACGCCGCCGCGCGGGTCGTCCATGTCGCCGCGGTAGCGCGGTATGACGTGGACGTGCAGGTGCATCACCGTCTGCCCCGCGACCTCACCCGCGTTGAAGCCCACGTTGTAGCCGTCGGGCGATGGGCTCCGCGCGTCGAGCCCCTGCTTGATCACGTCGACGAGGTCGAGCATCGCGGTCTGTTCGTCGCGGGTCGCGTCGAACCACGTGCGGACCTCGCGGCGCGGGATCACGAGCGTGTGGCCCGGAGACACGGGGTAACGATCCTCGACGGCGAACGCGAGGGCGTTCGCGGCGACGTGAGCGCTCTCCGGCATCGCGAGGAAGGGCGACGGCACGACGCGGGAGCCTACCGCGCTCCGGGCTCGCATGGAGAGCGCCGGTTCCCCGCCGTGGGTCGACGTCGGGAGGGCTTCGGGCCGGGGACCCCGGGGGGGGACGCAGCGCTCGCAACCGCGTCCGGACATTGCCGTCACCGATCGTGCGCTGCGACTCCGCCCACCTGGTAGCGTCGCCGCAGCCCCGATGCCCTCGCCGCTTCCCCTCGGCCTCTACGAGCAGCTGATCACCGCCGAGCTCGCCGCCCAGCTCGCCTCGCTGGAGCGCGACCACTACGTCGTCGAGCGCGCCCCCGTCGACCAGGCCGAAGCCCACCTCGTCCTCGCCCGCCACCTCTCCGACGCGCTCGCCCACGCGCTCGCCTCCCTTCGCGGCGACGACCGCGAGCGCCTCGACGCCCAGGTCGACCTCTCCAACCGCGTGCTCGCCGCCCTGCGCGGAACCTCCGCCCGCGACGAGCTCGCCGCCCGCGCCACGGTCGCCCCCGGACCCGCCGAGCTGCTCGCCGTGCTCGCCCCCCGCACGGGCGGCATCGCCGCGTCCGCGCCGCCCCAGCGCCCGGGCATCCCCCTCAACGTGAGCGCCCTGCTGACCAACGCACGAGACGAGCACCGCATCGGCCACGAGCTCCGCCGCGAGCTCACCTCGGCCGACGCCGTCGACCTGCTGTGCTCCTTCGTGAAGTGGAGCGGGCTGCGCGTGGTGGAAGACGCCCTCCGCGCGCTCTGCGAACGCGGGGCCCGGCTGCGGGTGTTGACCACGGCGTACCTCGGCGCGACCGAGGGCCGCGCGCTCGACGCCCTCGCGCGGATGGGCGCCGAGGTGCGCGTCTCGTACGACACCCGGCGCACGCGGCTGCACGCCAAGGCGTGGCTCTTCCATCGCGACACCGGCTACGCCACAGCGTACATCGGCTCGTCCAACCTCTCGTCGGCCGCGCTCCTCGACGGCCTCGAATGGAACGTCCGCGTGTCGCGCGCAGAGGTCCCCGACGTGCTCACGAAGTTCGCGGCCACCTTCGAGAGCTACTGGGAAGACCCGGAGTTCGAGCCCTACGACCCAGGCCTCGACCGCGCCCGCTTCGACCTCGCCGCCCGCGCCGAGCAGCGCGGGGAGGTCTTCCGCGACGCGCTCCTGGAGGTGCGCCCCTTCCCCCACCAGCAGGAGATCCTCGATCGCCTCCTGGCCGAGCGCGAGCTCCACGGGCGCTGGCGCAACCTCGTGGTCGCCGCGACCGGCACCGGCAAGACCGTCGTCGCCGCGCTCGACTACCGCCGCGTCTGGACCCAACGCGGCAACGCCCGCCTGCTCTTCGTGGCGCACCGCAAGGAGATCCTCGAGCAGAGCCTGCGCACCTTCCGCGCCGTGATGCGCGACGGCGCCTTCGGCGAGCTCTGGGTCGACGGGCACCGCCCCGTCGTCTGGAGCCACGTGTTCGCGTCCATCCAGACCCTCGCAGGCGTCGACCTTACCGACCTCCCCGCGGATGCGTTCGACGTCGTGGTGGTGGATGAGTTCCACCACGCCGGGGCTGCCTCCTACGAGCGGCTGCTCACGCACCTGCGCCCCGCGCTGCTGCTCGGCCTCACTGCCACCCCCGAGCGCGCCGACGGCGTCGACGTGCTGCACTGGTTCGGCGGGCGCGTGGCCGCCGAGCTGCGCCTGTGGGACGCCCTGGAGCGCGGGCTGCTGTGCCCCTTCCAGTACTTCGGCGTACACGACAACGTAAGCCTCGCCAGCGCCCGCTGGACCCGCGGGAGCTACGAGACCGCCGCCCTCGACAACCTCTACACGGGCAACCACGCGCGGGTGCGCCTCGTCGTGCAGGCGCTGCGGGACAAGGTCGCCGACCCCCGCGCGATGCGGGCGCTCGGCTTCTGCGCGAGCGTCGCCCACGCGCGCTTCATGGCCGCGGAATTTACCCGCGTCGGTATTCCTTCGCTGGCGGTTTCCGCGGAGTCGCCCGCGGTCGAGCGCGACGGCGCCCTCCGCCGGCTGCGCGACCGCGAGGTCAACGTGCTCTTCGCCGTCGACCTCTTCAATGAAGGCATCGACGTGCCCGAGATCGACACGGCGCTGCTGCTTCGACCGACCGAGAGCGCGACGGTGTTCCTGCAACAGCTCGGGCGGGGGCTGCGGCTGGCCGACGGCAAGGCGTGCCTCACCGCGCTCGACTTCATCGGACAGGCCCACGAGAACTTCCGCTTCGATGTGCGCTATCGCGCGCTCGTCGGCGGCACCCGGCAGGGCATCGAACGCCGCGTCGAGGAGGGCTTCCCCTACCTGCCGCCGGGGTGCGTGATCCAGTTCGACCGCGAGGCCAGCCGGGTCGTGCTGGAGAACGTCCGCCGCTCCATTCGCCGCGGGGCCCGTCACCTCGTCGGGGAGTTCATCGAGCTGCGGCGGGAGCTCGGACGCGAGCCGTCGTTGCGGGAGTTCATGGAGGCCACCGGGTTGTCGCTGGAGGAGCTGTACCGACAACCCGGCAGGGGATGGTCGTGGCTGCGGCGCGAGGCCGGCGCCGAGACGCGGGCCGCCGGTGACGACGAAACACGGCTCGCCCGCGCGGTGGGTCGAACGCTCCACGTCGACGACCCCGAGCGGCTCTCGCTCTGGCGGGAGCTGCTCGCGCGCGACAAGCCACCCTCGATCGGTGAGCTCGATGCGCGCCGCCGCACGCTGCTGACCATGCTGCACTTCGACCTCTGGGCGACGCGGGACGCGCCCGGCGATCTGCACACCTCGATGGCGCGCCTGTGGCAACACCCCGCCGTGGTGGATGAGCTCCGGGCGGTGTTTGCGTGCCTGGAAGACGCGCTCGACCACGTAACCTTCCCGCTGGATTCGCCGGAGTCGGTGCCCTTGCGGGCGCACGCGCGGTACTCGCGCGACGAGGCGCTCGCCGCCTTCGGGGCGCTCACCCCCGAGCGGCCGACGCCCATCCGCGAGGGCGTCTTCTTCCATGAAGCGACGGGCTGCGACTTGCTCTTCGTGACGCT
This sequence comes from Myxococcales bacterium, assembly GCA_030652255.1. Classification (GTDB taxonomy): domain Bacteria; phylum Myxococcota_A; class Polyangia; order Polyangiales; genus SCUS01. The sequence continues at coordinate 8,214 of JAUSAZ010000018.1, forward strand.
GCGCAAGTCGGAGAAGGAGTACTCGCCGCGCACCATGTATCGCGATTTCGCGATCTCGCCCACGATGTTCCATTGGGAGTCGCAGAGCACCACGGCGGCCGACTCGAAGGCGGGACGGCGCTACCGCGAAGCTCGCAAGACGACCTGCCCGGTGGTGCTCTTCGTCCGCGAGGCGCGCCACGACGAGCGCGGGGTGACGACGCTGCCGTATGTGTTCCTCGGAGCGACGGACTACGTGCGGCACGAGGGCGAGCGGCCCATGGCCATCACCTGGCGTTTGCGACGGGCGATGCCGGCGTCGCTCTACCGCGACGCGCGCCTCGCGGCGGCGTAGCTCAACCCCCTCGCGCCCGCCGTCCGCGGGCCCCATGCACTGGCGATGCAACGACGACCCTTCGGCCCATCGCGCGTCCCGCTCCCCGTGCTCGGACAGGGCACCTGGAACCTCGAGCTCGACGACCGCCCCAGCGCCATCGCCGCCCTCCGCCGCGGGCTCGACCTCGGCCTGACCCACGTCGACACCGCCGAGCTCTACGGCGACGGCGCGGTCGAGACCCTCCTCGGCGAGGCCCTCGCCGGGCGCCGCGACGAGGTCTACCTCGTCTCCAAGGTGCTCCCCTCGAACGCCTCGCGCGCCGGCACCCTCCGCGCCTGCGAGGCCTCGTTGCGGCGCCTCAAGACCGACCGCCTCGACCTCTACCTCCTCCACTGGCCCGGCAGCCATCCCCTCGCCGAGACCGTCGCGGCCTTCGAGCAGCTCGTCGCGAGCGGGAAGATCCTCGCCTGGGGCGTGAGCAACTTCGACGTCGACGAGCTCGACGCGCTCCGCGCCGTCAGCGACGACGGTCGCATCACCTGCAACCAGGTGCTCTACCACCTCGAAGAGCGCGCCATCGAGCATGCCGTGATCCCCTGGTGCGAGGCCCGCGGCGTCAGCGTCGTGGCCTACAGCCCCTTCGGATCGGGCCAGTTCCCCGCCGCGCGCAGCCGGGGCGGGCGCGTGCTGGCGGAGGTCGCCGCACGCCACGGCGCGACGCCCCGCGCGGTCGCGCTGGCGTTCCTGCTGCGGCGGCCGTCGGTGTTCGCGATCCCGAAGGCGGGCGACGTCCGACACGTCGAGGACAACGCCCGCGCGGGCGACCTCACCCTCACCGACGACGACCTCCGACGCCTCGACGAGGCCTTCCCGTTGGGCGCGCCTCGCCCGCTGCCGATGATCTGAGCCGGGATTCGCCCACTCCCTGATCGGGCACACGCGACGGGCAGAGGTGCGCCGGGGGGCCCGCTCAGGGAATCGGCGGCTCCGCGGTCCCGCGCAGCGACGCCGCGAGGGCCTCGAGCATCGCCGCCAGCGGTGCTGCGAGCGCGGGGGGCACGTCGATGCGCAGGCTGCCATCGGAGTGCCTCGTCACCCTCGGCGCGGTGATGGGCGGACCCACCTCCGCCGGCTCCGCAGGTGCTTCGGGCGCGGGCGCGGCGGCTGGCGTCTCGGCGGCTGGCGTCTCGGCGGCGACGGCGGCGGCCTCCGCGACGGCCTCCGCGGCGGACCCCTCGGCCTCGGTCTCCGCGTCGGCGACGGGCACGTCGATGGGCTCGACGATCTTCCGCACCGACTCGAGGAAGGACGCGCTCCCCTCGAAGCGGACCTCGTCCGTCGTCCCATCGAACAACGAAGAGAACACGGCCCTCTTCTGCGCGACCAGCATCGCGATGCGCGCCTCGATGCCCTCCTCGCTCACGAGGTTGTACACGTCGATGGGCTGGGACTGCCCGAGGCGGTAGATGCGCCCGATGCGCTGCTCGAGCACCGCGGGGTTCCACGGGACCTCCAGGTTGATGCAGCAGGACGCCGCGTGCTGGAGGTTGAGCCCCACGCCCCCGGCGTCGCTCAGGAACATCACCGTCACCGCCGGGTCGTCGTGGAAGTCCACGATGGAGTGCTCGCGCTGCTTCGAGGACTCCGCGCCGGTGAAGAAGACCGCGCGCATCCCGGCGTCCGCGAGCAGGTCCCGCACGCTCCACTCCGCGAGCCGTAGCATCGAGCGCCACTGGCTGAAGATCACCGTCTTGCGCCGCTGCCCCAGCACCACCTGCTCCAGCAGACCGCGCAGCGTCGCGAGCTTCGGCGCGAACATCCCCTCGAGCAGCGCCGGGGTCGGCCGCGCCGCCGCCTGGATCCGCGGCCAGTGATCGGCGAAATCGGCCTGCGCGACGCCGTTGCAGAGGATGCGCTGCATCGTCAGCATGGACATCAGCTTCAAGAACTCGGGCTGCGACAGCGGCCTCCGCAGGCTCCGATGCACCATCTGGGCGATGGGCTGGAGGAACTCGTCGTGGCGCTCGACCTGCGCGGGCGTCATCTCCACCGGCACGCGCGTGTCCGTGCGGGGAGGCAGCTGCGACAGCACGTCGTGCCGCACCCGGCGCAGCATCGACCCCGCGAGCCTCCCGCGGAGGAGGTCGAGGTTGCGCGCGCCCCCGCGCCCGGCGGACCCGTCGCCGCGGTCGAGCTGATGCAGCGGGGTGAGCCGCCACTTCGGCTCGAGGGCCACGTCGTCCACGAAGTCCATGATCGACGCGAGCTCGTCGAAGCGGTTCTCCATCGGGGTGCCGGTGAGCACCAGGCGGTACGGCGCCTCGAGGGACTTCACGTACGCCGCCGACTTCGTCGCCCAGTTCTTGATGCGCTGCGCCTCGTCGAGCACCACGATGTCCGGCGCGAAGCCTCGCACCCCGTCGAGGTCCCGCAGGAGCTGCTCGTATCCGATGACGAGGAAGCCCGACTTCGTGTCGGCATAGATGCGATTGCGCTCTTCGGGCGAGCCGTCGACGCGCGTCAGCGAGATGTCCGTCGTGGCGTCCCACTCCCGCTTCCACTGCGGCTTCAACGACGCCGGGACGATGAGGATCCCGCGCCTCGCGAGGCCGGCCCCGTGGAGCGCGTGGCACGCGGCGATGGCCTGCGTGGTCTTGCCGAGCCCCATGTCGTCGGCGAGCAGCAGGCGCCCGCGCGAGAGGAAGCGCTCCACCCCTTGGACCTGGTACGGATAGAGCTTCCGGCGGAGGCTCGCGAGGCACTTCGTGGCGCGGCCGAGCGCGGCCTCTCCCGCGCGACGGCGGGTGGCGCTCGCGTGCTCCTCGTCGAGCAGGCGATGCACCGCAGGGTCACCGCGGAGCGCTCCGTCGGCCAGCGCGCTGCGCAGACGCTTGATGAATCGAAGGCGCTTCGAGGCGTCCGCGAGCGTGGCGGCGTCGGGCGTGGCGCCCCGGAATCCCGTAGGCGACCGCGCGCCCGCGACGCTCCCGTAGCGCACGCGGAGCAGCCGGTCGTCGGGCGCACGCGGAGGGTGCACCGGATCCCAGGTGAGGCGCGGGGCCTTCGGCTCCGGCGCGCGGCGGCGGTCAGCCTTCGAGAAGGCGTTGCTGCGCGCGAGGTGCTCGATGACCACGAGTCCGTGCTTGCAGAGCCCGAGCGACGACCGGAGGAAGTCCGAGCACCCGCACGAGGTCCGGAGCGGCGCGAGCGACGTGAGGGCCGTCACGTAGGGGCGCGCGGAGTCCTTCGACTTCTCCTTGGCGACGCGTCCGGTACGGTACTCCCCGAACACGGCGCCGCGTGCGGGCGAGCGCGTGACGGCGAGCCCGTCGCGGACGGCGAAGCTGTAGCGCCGCGAGAGCGCCGCGAGGGCCGCCTTGCGAACCGGCCAGTCGGCGTCTTCCGTGACCGCGAGGATGTGATCGACGAGTCGGGCCACGGGAATCTTCCCGAAGTCACCGTGGGCGTCGTCGAGCAGCATCGCGCGGGCCTCGGCAGCGGTGAGGACATCGGCCACGATCTCGGGGACGGCGGGGGCCATGACGCGAAGCGGTTACACGACGCGGCCCGGCTTGTCAGCGTCGACCGGAGCCGCTGGCGTTCGCGCTCCGGTCCCGAGAGCCCCCAGGTCAGCGCGTCGCCTCGGTGACGTCCCCTGCGTCGGCGCAGAGCTCGACCTCCAGCGGGGCCGCGCCGCTCGGGCCGCCGATCACCCGCAGCGGCACCCGGAAGCACCGCCCGCCCTCCCCCACCCGACCGCCGTCCATCAGCCGCGCCCTGGCCGCCGCCCGCCCCGCCGGGCTGCCGTCCGACCAGCGCAGCCGCGCGCCGCGGCGGAGCACCCAGCGCGCGCCCGGCGGATCGTCCCCGCGGTCTTCGACGTCGAGCTCCAGCGCGGGCAGCACGGCCCCGTCGGCCACGACGGCCTCGAAGCGCACGCACGGCGTCGCCACCACCACGCGCGCTCCGTCGCCGGTCGCGCGGCGCGAGAGCACGTACACCGTCGGGTCGCGGGTGACCTCCACCGTGGCGCCGTCGGGCAGCACCGCGCGGGTGCCGGGCGCGAGCCGCTCGGCGCGGGGCGCGGGGCGGGAGACCTCCGGCGGGGCGTGCTCCCTCGCCGTGGCGGGCGCCGAGGGCAACGTGATCCGCAGGCCCGCGTGGACGAGCTCCGCCCCGCCCCGCACCGCGACCCCGGGCTGCACCGCGAGGGCCCCGTGGGGACCGGAGAGGGTCATCGGCGCCGCGAGCACCGGGCCCACGTCGGCGCCGCGCACGAAGAAGCGCAGGCGCATTCCCCAGGGGGGCGCGATCACCGGGGCGCACTGGCGCGCCGAGGTGGGCATGGTCTCGAGCTCCACCCAGCCGTCGTGCGAGCGCACCTGACGCAGCGTCGCGCCGGCCGCCACGGTGACGCCGGGCGCCCCGTCGTCGGGGCGGATGCGCAGGGTGGCGCCCTCGCGGACGCGCACGAAGCGGGCGGCGGGGCGCGCGGCGGACGCAGGGCGCTGGGCGGAGGCGCAGGCGAGCGGCAGCGCCGCCGCGAACAACATCAGGTGCAGGAGGGAGCGCATCGGGAGGGAGCCGGAGGGTACGGGAGGGTCGCGCCGGGACGCCACGCGCGATGTCGCCCCGGGGGGGTCGTTCGTGCGCCATCTGCGGCGGGGAGGTCACACTGGGGGCACGATCGGGCTACAACGAGGCGATGGAGCCGTCCCACCCGACCCGTTCGCTCGTCGAGGCGCTGTGTTCCGATGCGTGCGCCGGCAGGCGGCCGGGCACGCCGGGAGGTCTGCTCGCGCGCTCGCTCGTCGTCGACGCCCTGCGCGCCGCGGGGCTCGACCCGACCGAGCAGCCCGCGCCCGGCTGCGGCGGCGCCAACGTGGTGGCGACGATCCCGGGGGAGATCGATCGCTGGGTGCTCGTCGGCGCGCACTACGACCACCTCGGCGCGAGCGGGAAGGTCATCTACCGCGGCGCGGACGACAACGCGGCCTCGGTGGGCATCCTCGTCGACGTGGCCCGCGCGCTCACCGCGCGCCGCCCCGACGGGCGCGGGGTGATCTTCGTGGCCTTCGACGGCGAGGAGTCGCCGTACTACGCGACCGGCGCCATGGGCTCGCAGCAGTTTGCGCGCACGCCCACGGTCCCGCTCGACCGCATCGACATGATGGTCGCGATGGAGCTGCTCGGTCACCCCATCGGCCCGGAGGTCCTGCCCGACGCCGTCCGCGGGTCGGTCTTCGCGCTCGGCGCCGAGCGCAGCGCCGGCACCTCCGCCCGGGTCGACGCCCTCGCCTCCGCCGTCGACGGGATCACCATCCGCCGCTGCGACGCGGAGGTCATTCCCCCGCTGTCCGACCACCTCGCGTTCTGGCAGGCGGGGGTTCCCTTCATGCTGCTCACGGGCACCCGGTCGAGCACCTACCACACCCCCTGGGACACCCCCGACCGCCTCGACTGGGGCCGCGTGGGCGCGATCTCGCGCTGGCTCGAGGGCTTCGTGCGCGACCAGTGCGCGCGGCCCGAGGCGCGGGTGCGCTTCCTGGCCGACGGCCAGGACGACCGCTCGACCCTCGACGCGATGGGCGCGCTGCTGCGCCCGCTGGCGGGCGACGTCGACCTGGCGCGCTCGGCGCTCGATCGCATCGACGCGCTCCAGGCGCGCTGCGACGCGCAGGGTCGCCTGCAGGACGCCGAGCGCATGACCCTCCAGGGGCTCGTCGCGGCGATCGAGTCGGCGCTCGCGTAGCGGGTGTTTGCTACGATGCGAGCGATGCTCTCCCGCGCCCGCCTCGTGTCCGTGGTGTTCGTCCTCGCTGCGGCCTGCTCCGGCCGCCCGGCGCCCGCGCCGACGCCGCCGCCGCCCGTGGGCGCCGTCCCCGACGCGGGGGCGCGCACGTCGGCCTGCGCCGTGGTGCTGTGCGGCCCGGAGACGCGCTGCGAGGAGACCCGCGGCGTCGCGAGCTGCGTCCCGATCATGCGGCCGCGGCGGGTGTTCTGCGGGGGCATCGGGGCGATCCGCTGCCCGGACGGCGGGCGCTGCGTGGATGACCCGGACGACGAGTGCGACCCGGCTCGCGGCGGGCGCGATTGCGGCGGCGTGTGCCAGCCCGCGGACGCGGCGCGGTAGCAGCGGGGGAGATCAGGGGAGCCGCGGGGGGCGAGCACCCGAGCACGTCGACGGTTGGAGCGGTCGCAGGAGGGTCGGTGCGTGTCCGTCGCACCGGCATCGAGGTCCGTCTGGTAGCGTCGGCCCAATGCGACGAGGGGCGGGGTGGGGTTGGGCGGCGGCTGTCGTGGCTGCGGGCTGCGAGCAGCCGCGCACCGAGTTCGTCGTGCGCGTCGACTCCGAGGTGGCGTGGGGGCAAGGCCAATCGGTACAGTCGGTGGTGCTCATCATCCGGCGGGGCGACGCCAGCGGGCTGGTCCGCAGCGCGCGGACGACGGCGCTGGGCGCGGGCGACGGGCGGCGGGCGCTGCCGCTGTACGTGGGCGTGATCGCGGGCGATGACGACGTGGAGACGCCGGTGTGGATCGAGGCGCTGGGCTGCGGCGATCCCAACGGGTGCAGGGAGGCGGAGGCGGTGGTGGCGCAGCGCGCGGTGGTGCGCTTCACCCGCGGGCGCACCGAGGAGGTGCCGCTGCTGCTGGCGTCGGCGTGCGTGGGCGTGACCTGCGCACTCGATGAGCGCTGTACGACGGGCGGACAATGCGAGGCGGCGACGCGCGCGCAGGAGATGGTGCGGCCCTTCATCGGGGCCGAGGCGGGGACGGCGACGCCGCTCGACGCGACAGTAGACGCGGGCGGTGTGGTCGACGTAGGCGGTGACGTCGGTGCATCGATGGATGTCGCCGCGGCGGATGTCGCGGACGCTGTAGCGGTCATCGATGTGACAATCCCGATCGATGGTCCTGCGACGGCTGATGTAGTGCGCCCGCTGGACGAAGGGAGCATCGCCTGCCCGAGCGGAATGCGTCTCATCCCGGAGGGGAGATTCCTCATGGGGAGCCCGACGATGGGAGACACGAACGCCCGGCCGGTGCACGGGGTTCAGCTGACGGCGTTCTGCATGGATGAGACGGAGGTGACGACGTCGGCGTACGCGCTGTGCGTGATGGTGGGCTCGTGCACGTCGCCCGCCACGGACATGTTCTGCAACTGGATGGTTCCTGGTCGCGGAGACCACCCGATCAACTGCGTCGATTGGAGCCAGGCGAGGGCGTACTGCCAGTCACGCGGGGGCGACCTGCCGACCGAGGCCCAATGGGAGTTCGCCGCGCGAGGAGCCGATGGTCGGGCCTACCCCTGGGGCAATGACGCTGCCGGGTCACAGCTGTGCTGGAGCGGAGGCGGGGTCACGCGTACAAGCACCTGCGCCGTCCGATCATTCCCTTCGGGCAACTCGCCGTCGGGCTTATTCGACATGGCCGGCAACGTCTTCGAGTGGACACTGGACTGGCTCGGTCCCTACACGGGTGACACCAGCTCCTACGCGCTGAATCCCTCGGGCCCCGCCAGCGGCGTCTCCCGTGTTCTTCGCGGCGGACCGTGGAATTCCCCCAACGTTCGAGCGACGGACCGCGACGGCATCGCTCCGACGTATCGCTCAGGCGACACGGGCTTCCGCTGCTCCCATGCGGCCCCGTAGCGCGTCGCCGTCCGCGGACGGTCAGCCCGGCCACGCTCGATGCTGCGTCAGATGCGCGAGCAGCCCATCGAGGGCCTCCGCGGACATCCTCTTCACCTCCGCGCGCCGGGCGTCGTCGAGCGCGATGCCCAGCAGCCCGCACACCGACCCGATCGCCGCGCGCAGCCCCTCGGCCTTCCCCTCGGCCTTCCCTCGCGCCTCGCCCCGCGCCTCGCCTCGCGCCTCGCCTCGCGCCTCGCCCCGCGCCTCCGCGAACTGCAGCGCGCCGCGGGCGTCCTGCTCGGCCACCTTCGCGCGGTCGTAGGTCTCCCACTCGGCGGCGGTGAAGCGCGCCGAGCGAGCCGCCTCCAGCGCCTTGCGCGTCGCCGCGTCGTGCAGCGCCTCGGGCACCACGTCGAGCTTCGACCCCATCCGGAACACGTACGCCCACTCCTCCACCGACCCCGACGGCAGGCGGTCGAGCGGGTACTTCGGCAGCTCGACGAACACGTACTGCACCTGCGAGAGCCCCACGCGCCCGCCGTGCTGCTCCTGCATCCGCCAGTGGCTCACCAGCGGCACCACCGGCGCCCCCGGCGCGTCGGGCCACAGCAGGAAGTCGCAGATGGTCACCGCGATGACGTCGTTGAGCTTCGGGTAGTCGTCGCCCCCGGCGAGCTGACCCACGTAGGCCTTGGAGGCGTTGTACACCACGCGCTTCTCGAAGCCCGCCACGTTGAGCACCTGCATCTCGACGACGAACACCGTGCCCCGCCCGTCGCGGCACTTCACGTCCACCACCGAGAACTTCAGCTCCTCGACGCGAGGGCGCTCCTCCTCGCGCAGGAAGGTCACCTCCGCGATGGCGCGCTCGCCCGACAGCGACAGCAGCGCGTTGAGCAGCGCGATGAGGATGTCCTTGTGCTCCTCGACGCCGAACACCTTCTTGAACACGAAGT
>JAUSAZ010000022.1 GCA_030652255.1 Myxococcales bacterium
GGCGATGGACATCACCGTATCGAGAACGGCGCCGCGCCTCCTGGTGATGGCCATCACGGTGCTGGCGCGCCCACCGTGCTCTGTGACGATGGACATCGATCAGTCGGCGCGGCCCAACCTCAATGAAACGGCTTCTCTACAGTCGGAGACGCCGGTGCGACCGTCGTCGGCACGATAACCGGCAGGTACGCGACGCCCGCTGGCGCAGCGGTGTTGACCGGTGCGACCGCCGCATCGTCTGCCGCGCTCGCGACTTCCGCCGACGCGTCGCCCTGGTCTGCGGAGTCAGGCGCTGGAGCTGGAGGAGTTGGTGCCGCGACGACGGGAGCAAGGGCGGCTGTCGGCGCCCGGGCGGCCGTCGCAGCAGGCGCGGCCGTCGCAGCAGGCGCGGCCGTCGCGGCGGGCGCGGCGGGCGCGGCCGTCGCCACAGGCACGGCCGTCGTAACAGGTGCGGCCCGCGCGGCCGTCGGAGCAGGCGCAGCAGGCGTGAAGGACACGGCGAGCGCGCTCACGAGGTTGGGCGCGCCGGTCGTGGCATGCGGGGTCGCGGGAGTGACATCGAGGGAGTTGACGCTCCCCCTAGAGCGCCGCTCGTTGCCGTGGCAGGCAACCACCAGCAGTGCGCCGAACGCGAGGCGTCGCGTCCATGAAACCAGCATCTGGGTGATCTCCTTCGGTGGGGGACTACTGCAACGATCGATCCGACGGGACTGCGGGGCGCGCCCCCGTCCCTGCGAACCGCGCGGCGTATTCGACCGGGCCGAGGCACGCACGCCCATGCGGAGAGGCGACCCCGCGTGCGTCGATCGCGTGCAGTTGGTGCCCAGCGACAGGGCACTGCCCATTGGTGAGATCGTCTCGCTCTCGATGTTTGCAGCGCCTGACAGACCACCTGCGGGTAACAGTCCAGACCCCTTATCGGTGTTGCGCCGCCAACTCTACTCTTTCGATCCTCGGAACAACGCGCCGAGATCTCCGAAAGAACGGAGCGAAAATCGTGAAGAACCAACGTGCGCGTCCATCCCTGCGAAGGGGGGTCTGAACTGCCAAGCAGGACCTCAGAAATTCTTTCCCACCCTACGGCGTGGCTTGAGAAGTTGTCGCAACCCGCGCGGCTTCGTCATCCGCGTGAGAAGCCGACGCGTCGTCTCGGCAAAGTCCTCCGAGCGACGACTACATCACCGGGAGCGTCGTGCGTGACTCCCTCGCCTACCTCGCGCGCAGCGAGCGCGGCCTCGGCATCGAAGACCTGCGCGACCCGACCAACCCCGGCGCCCTCGCCACCGTCCGCCTCGCCGCCCGCGGGATCGCGCTGAGCGACCGCTACGCCTTCTCTGCGGCATCGGGTATGTCTGGGTGTTCGACGTCCGCGACCCGCTCCGCCCGACGCAGCTCGCCGCGAGCAACGTGATCTCGGCCATGACCGGCACCACGGGCGCGATCCGCATGGACCTCGCCGCCCACCGCGCCTACGTCGCGCGCGGTGGGCGGCGAGGTCACGGGGTTCTGCGCCCGCGATCCGGTGCCGTTCGATCGCCTCGCAGGCTGACGAGACCCGCGCGGCACGGCCCCTGCTCCATCAGTCGCGGGTCCCCGTTCGATGCGTGCTTCGTGCCACCGTGAGCCAACCCCAGACCTCTCAAAGCCCCACCGAGAAACGATGCCGTCCACCTCCCGCCTCGCTCCCTGGTCCGCCGTGGCCTCGTTCGTCGCACTCCTCGGCTGCGGCAGCAGGGTCGCCGTCGCCGGGCCCGAGGCGGACGCCGGGAGCCCGCTGGTCGACGGGGTGACGCCGGCCGTCGACCTTCCGGGGACGCCCGACGCGGGCGTGCTGCCGCCTCCCGTGGGCGCGCCCGCCTGCGCCTGGACCTCGTTCGCGCCGCGGGCCCTGACCCTCGGCGACCGCGACCGGGTGGCCCACGCGGTGCGCGTGCTCGACGACCGGCTCTGGGTCGGTCTCCAGAGCACCATCCCCAATCCTCCCGGCAGCCAGTGGCGCTTCGTCCAGCTCGCCGACGCCGCGGGCGTCCCGCTCGGAACCGCCTTCCCCGTGCTCCCCTCCCCCGGCCTGTTCACCAACTACGGCTCGCTCTCCCTCTGGACCGACCCCGTCCGTCGCCTCCACGCTGCCGCCGCCTGGACCGAGGGGCTCGGGTGCCAGGCCGTGCTGCTCGACGACAACGCGCTCCCCACCGGCGAGCCCGTGCGTCTCGACGACGACAACTGCGCCGGGGTGGTGCGGCGCGCCGACGGGTGGAGCTACCTCACCCGCGAGCTCGGCCAGCTCGCTCGCGAGGACGGCGTGTATCCCCGCTTCCACGCGGTCGATCTGCGGGGCGAGGCGCTGTCTGAGCGGCAGCTCGCGCCCGACGTCGGGACCAGCGCCGCCGCGCGCCACGTCTACGACGACGGCAGCTTCGTCTACGTGTGGGCCGGCGTGCCCGGCGGAATGAACCGCATCGCCGTCCTCATCCACGACGCGCAGGGTCGCCAGACGGTCCCGACCAGCAGCCTCGCCCCGGCGCGCGCGGGCTCGCTCGTCCAGCTCCTTCGCGTGGTGCCCGACGGCGACACGCTCCTCATCGCGTGGAACGAGCTCGCCCCGGGCGCCGCCTCCTACGACCTCGTCATCGCCCGCACGTCCCGTACCGGCGCGCCGATCGCAGCGCCCCGCGTCGTCGCGCAGGTCCGGGTGGCGATCGGAAACCCGCCCGAGCTCGGCCTCGCCGTCGCGGGCGGCGTCCCCGCCCTCCTCTGGGCCGCCTTCCCTTCCGACGACGGCGGCGTGCTCCACCTCGCGACGCTCGACCCGCGCACGCTCTCCCCCGCGCCGACGGTCGACGTCGCGACGGCGCTCTACCCCAGCCACCTCTTCCTGCGCGACACCTCGCAGGGCTTCGTGGCCGTGTTCAGCGCCATCGCTCCGCCGACGCGGTCGCAGGTGTGGACCGCCGCGTGGCGCTGCGTGAGGCTGGGCACGCGATGACGACGGCGAGGCGTGATCGTCTCGGCCGCGGGGCAGTCGGCCTGCGGTCACCTCCCGTAGCCTCGACCTGCCGTTCCACCCACCAGCCCCCGTCTCGGGACGAGGCTCCGGCGCAGCGAAAGTTGCCGCGCCGGGCCTTCACCCCCTCCTTCGTCTCCGACCTGACGGCCGAACCCGCGCGGCGCACGGCCGCCAGCTTCGCCGCGACCCCCGCCGACGTCGCGCCGTGGTTCGTCACGCCGTCGGCGCGGCGTTGTCGCGCGCGTGGCCTGCGTGTTAGGCCGCGGGCGTGGACGTGAGAGCCTTCGGACCGATCGCGGCAGGCTTCGTCTCGCTCGCCTGCTCGACGACGAGCGCGGATCGACCCGCGTTCGACGGGGGTGCGACCGTTCCCCCTCCCGGATCGACCGCGCCGGACGCCTCGACCGCGGACGCGGCCCGGGCCGCCGACGCGGGTCGCGCCGACGGCGGGGAGCCCGTCGTCCTGTTCGACGGCACGCGCTCGGCCGACTGGCGCATGTCGACGATCGCGAACCAGCCGGGTCGGGACGACCCCGGGCACTTCACCGTCGAGGGCGGGGCCCTCGTCGCGCACCCCGGCACCGACCTCGGCCTCCTCTGGCACGCGCGCCCGACGCCGCCGGACTTCGTCCTGGAGCTCGAGTGGAAGCTCTCGGCGCCGGACGACAACTCGGGCGTCTTCCTCCGCTTCCCCGATCCCGAGGGCAGGAGGTACGACAACACCGCGTGGGTGGCGATCAACTTCGGCTTCGAGGTCCAGATCAACGAGCCCGGCGTCCCCGACGGCGCGCCCGAGCACACGACCGGCTCGATCTACGCGCAGGCGAACCAGACGTTCTCGCGCGTCGTCGCGAACCCGCCCGGGCAGTGGAACGCCTACGCGATCCGCGTCGAGGGGCAGGCGTACACCGTCACCCTGAACGGCCGACAGGTCACGCGCTTCACCAACCCGGACCCCGCGCGCGGCGCGCCGAGCGTCCCGGGCGCGCCGGCGTTCATCGGGCTCCAGACGCACACGGGCCGCGTCGCCTTTCGCAACATCCGCCTCCGCGCGCTGCCGTAGCCGCGCCCCGGCGAAGCCCCCGGCGTTCGCCGCTGCCCGGTCCAGCCTCACCGGAGCGTCGGACGCGCGCGAGCCCGCGGACGCCCCGGCGACGGACGTCGCGCTCGACGCTGGCACGGACGCGGGCCCCCTGGACGCGGGGCCGCCGGCCGACACGGGGGGTACGCTCGGGGCGTTCCGGTACCCCGAGGACGCGGCCCGATTTCCGTACGGGGTGATGGCCGGGGACATGGTCGACGACGCGATGGTGCCGATCACGATGGGCGCCACGTCGTGCTCCCACCAGCGGGCGCGGTCCTTCCCGACGATGCTGCACGCGGGCGCGCGGCGCGACCTCGACTTCTTCGCGCACCTGGGCGACCTGGCCTACTGCGACGGCGCCCGCACGCCCGCCCAGTACCGCGAGAAGTACGCCGAGAACCTCACGTCCGCCGGGCTGCGCGCGGTGTTCGCGTCGACGGGGTTCTACTCGACCTGGGACGACCACGAGGTCGACAACAACTTCGACCCCGAGCGCCACGACGCTGCGACGCTCGCGGCGGCCCGCGGGGCCTTCTTCGAGCACCGCGCCCTGCGGCGCGAGGCCGCCGCGCCCGCGCCGACGATCTACCGCGCTACGTCCGAAACCTCCATCGGGTTGAGCGGGACTACCTCGACGTGCCCGAGTCGGAGATCGAACTGCCGGACTGGATCGGTTGATCCCCGACGAGTTGGTCGAGCGTCCAGGGCCATCACACAACGTCCCGTCCGAGATCGCCTGCGTGTCCAGTCAGGCCTTCGTCGGCGGGGACTGAGGGGTGCTGGGGCGGCGGAGACCCCGGCGGCGGCCTCGGCCTCGTGCGCGCCTGCGTGGTCAGTTCCCGTCCGAGGTCCCCCACTCGAAGCCCTCGCGCTCGATCGCGGCGAGCACCTCGTCCACCGTGGCGCCCGACGCCGCGAGCGCCTCCAGCCGCGCCGCGGCCTCCCGACACGGCGCGGCCCCGGCCGCGTCGTACGTGTGGAACACCAGCCGATCGATCGACGCCGCCTTCGCCGCGAGGAGCTGCACCATCGCCATCAACACGCGGTTTCCGCCGTACGCGCCGGTGCCCCAGTGGCCCGTGTGAACGACGACCGCGGCCTCGGGTCCCGCCACGCTCGCCGACTCGATCCGCGCCGCGCGGAAGCCCGTGTACGCGGTCGCCAGCACGTCGATGATGTGCGCTTTCGTGTAGCGCCCGGTCGCCCCCGATGGGGCCTCCATCGCTACGAGGTTTGTGACCGTCGGCGGGTCGAGCACGCGCGTCGCCCGCCGCACCGCCTCGACCTTCGCCCGCCCGAACGCAGCGCCGTAGAGGCCGTAGGGCCGCCCCTCGTCCAGGTCGGCGTCGGTGGCCACCGCGCAGCGCCGCTCGACGCCGCGCAGCAGCACCGGCGTCGCCTGTCCCCCCTCGCGCGTCACGGGCCGCAGCCCCGGAACAGGCTCGCTCGTCAGCCACTCGCGCACCGATCCGAGCGCGGGGTGCTCGGCCACCTGCATCTCGTCCTGCGCGAAGAGCGGTCCGCCGTAGGCCACGAACAGAATCGTGTGGGCGAAGTTCAGGTGCCACTCGACGACGGCGCTCGTCCCGTCTCCCGTGGGCGGGCCGTAGGTGAAGGCGTCCTCGCGCAACTCGAGGCGGGTGCTCGCCGAAGCCCAGCGCGCGTCATCGGGGAGCGGGGCCTCAGGCCAACGCGAGACGGTGATGGCGCCGGCGTGCCGTGTCCCAGCGCCGCAGGCCATCTCGTAGATCGCGCGCTTGTTGGGATGCGAGAGGCGGGGTGGGTACCTCGCCACGAGCGCGACGGCATCGACGGTCGCCCGGCCGAGCGGCTCACTGGGGTTGGAGTCAGGCATGAAGCTGCAACCTACGAAGGCGGACGGCATTCCGGCGCGGCCACCGACGAGGATTGACGTCGGAGTCGTGTGATCAGCACGTTGGTCGGCGGGGCATCGCGCTTCTGCCGCCGCTGCGCTCTGCCCCTCAGCGACAGATCGGTCCGCTCGCGCCCAGCGCGCCACAGAGGAGGCCCGCGCGGCAGCGCAGTTCCCCGGGGACGCGGCAGCACGGCTGACCCGACGCCCCGCAGGTCGAGGGCGCGTCGGCGGTCACCTCGGCCGGGTCCTGTGCGTCGTGAGGCTCCGGGACGTCCGCCGCCGCGGTTGCGTCTGAGTCCGATGGGACATCGGACTCCATCGGTACGAGCCGTATCGCACGCGCCCCGCACCCCGTCGCGGCGAACACCCAGAGCACCAGGGCCCACTTCATTCCAGCATCCTACACGGGCAGGCGGAGCCTCAAGCCCGCCCGTGGCGTGCAGGTGTTCCTGCAGGGAGCGTCTTCGTCGAGACCCCCTACGAGGCCTCCTCGCCACCGGCGTGGAGACCGTCCATCTGCTCGGCCCGGACGAGTGAGGCGCGAAGCGACCAGGCGTTGCGCCCACCGCAGGCGCGGCCGGCGCGATGCTGGCTTGCGACGACGGCGCGGCGTGGTGCTGGGGCGGCAACGAGGCGGGCCCAGCTCGGGCTCGACGACGTGACGAACGACGAGCAATGGCACGTCGCGATGATCGCGCGGCGGGGTCGGTGCGGCGGACGTGCTGCCGGGAGACCCGATCGCCCACGACCCGTGCGAGAGTGGATCCCGCGATGGAAACGCCCTACGGCCGCGGCCACGACGCGCCCCTCCGCTCCCTCGACCAGACCGACGACGCCTCCCTGCGCGGGCTCATCGCGATGCGCCGCGGTCAGGGCCTACGCGTCGGCCTCGCCGCCCTTGCGGTTGGCATCCTGGGGCAGGTCCTCTCGGGCCGGTACTGCCGCGCCGAACGACAGCCGCTGCTCGCCCTCGGGCTGGTCTACGGGTTCCCCCTCGGCGTCATGCTGCTCGCCTCCGCCGCGGCGACCGTCCGTTATAAACAGGCCTGCCGACGCGCGGGGCTCTCCGCCGAGGCGGTCGTGAACTTCCGCGCGCACCTCGCCCGTGTCCCGCCGCGCCTGCCGCCGATGCCCGCCGACGAGATCCTCGGTCTCGTGCGCGTGCTGGAGAGCGCCCGCCAGGCCGCCCCGACGCCGCGCCGCTGAGCGTCCCTCTGCCCTGCCGCTCACCCAGACGGTGCCCCTGCATCGCGGCCGAAGCCCCGAGCGCTCTCGCTCACAGCCGCCTACGGACGCGACTCAAGCTCACCGTATCGTGGGTCCCCCGGAGAGGGTTGGACTCAGCTCGTGCCCTATCGTGAGCGAGCGGCCCTTCAGCCGTGTCGAGGAGCACGTGCCCTCGGCCGAGCAGCATCGCCTCGGTCGACACCCGGGCGGTTCGTGTGCTTCATCCCCCGATGCGCACCGGGGACCGAGCCGCTCTCGTCGTTTGCGCAGGCCTCGTGGCCTGCAGCCATGGCGCTCCGCTCGTGGACGCCGGGCGTGACATCGCGACGGTTCGCGACGTGCTGGTCGAACCGCCGGCGCCGCCCGACGCAGGCGCCGCGCCCGATGTCCCGCCCGACGTGATCGCCGACGTCCCCGCCGACGTCGCGTCGGAGGGCCCCGCCGACGCGGTCGTCCCCTGCGCGGACGGCCTCGCGCGCTGCGGCGACGCGTGCGTCAACCTCGCGAGCGACCCGGCCCACTGTGGGGGGTGTGCCGCCGCGTGCCCCGTTCCCATCCACGCGGCGGCCACCTGCGCCGGGGGCGCGTGCGGCTTCGTGTGCGACCGGGGCTACGCCACGCTGCGCGACTACTGCGCGCCGGCCTTCGAGCGCATCCTGAACGCCGCGGCGACCACCGACCCCGGCACGGCGTACCCGATCCCTCCGGCGCTCTCGGCCGACGGCCGCTTCGTCGCGTTCGCCTCCCGCTCGGATGCCCTCGTGCCGGGCGACACCAACGGCGCCGTCGACGTCTTCCTGTACGACCGGCGCACCGGCGTCACGACGCGGGTGAGCGTCGGCCCATCCGGCGTCGAGGCCACGGGGCTACGCGGGAGCGCCGACCCCGCGGTCTCGGCGGACGGGCGCTTCGTGGCCTTCTCGTCGGGCGCCCCCGACCTCGTGGCAGGCGACACCAACGGCGCCGACGACGTGTTCGTGCGCGACGTGGCGGCGGGCGTGACGACGCGGGTGAGCATCGCCTCGTCCGGGGCGCAGGGGCAGCAGTACAGCGCCCGCCCCTCGCTCTCGGCCGACGGCCGGCTCGTCGCGTTCGAGTCGCGCGCGTCGAACATCGCCACCCGCGACGTCAACGTGGGCAGCGACGTATTCGTGCACGACCGGGTGACCGGCGCGACGGTGTGCGCGAGCGTCGACCCGGCGGGCGCGACCGGCGACGCCCCCAGCATGGCGCCGGGCCTCTCGGCCGACGGGCGCTTCGTGGCCTTCGCGTCGGACGCGCGCAACCTCGCGCCCGGCGACACCAACGCCGGGCGCGACGGCTTCGTGCGGGACCTCACCGCGGGCTCGACCGCGCGGGTGAGCCTGACCGCCGCCGGCGCCCAGGTGCCCGGCGCGAACCCCACCAACCCCCTGTACGCCGCCCTCTCGGCCGACGGCCGGCTCGTGGCCTTCCAATGGAGCGCCGCGCTGGCGCCCGACGACACCAACGGCGCCACGGACGTCTACCTCCGCGACACGGCGACCGGCGCGCTGCTTCGTGCGAGCCTCGGCCCGGGCGGCGCGCAGGGCGACCGCGACTCCCGGCGCCCCGCCATCTCGGCCGACGGTCGCGTCGTGGCCTTCGAGTCGGCCTCGTCGAACTTCGCCGAGGGCGACGACAACAACCGCTACGACGTCTTCGTCCGCTACACCGAGACGGGCCGGACGGTCCGCGTGAGCGTCGACGCCGCCGGGGCGCCGGGCGACGACAACAGCTACGCCCCCGCGCTCTCGGCCGACGGGCGCTTCGTGGCGTTCGTGTCGTACGCGACCAACCTTGCGCCCGGCGACGCGAACCGCCTGCCCGACCTCTTCGTGCGCATGCTGCCGTAGCGCGCGGCACACCACCTCCCGGGAACGAGAACGTGGTCGCCGCCGACCTCGACGCTCGCGCCTACACCGCTACCACTGCACCAGCGTCGGGAGCGCCCGACCCTCCTCGTACGCGGCGCCGAGCCCGACGCAGCCGCGGGCCTCGCCCCCGAAGCAGGCGCGCTCGAGCAGGGAGGCCGCGCGTGTGGGGTCCACCGCCGTCCCGTGACCGTACATGTGCGCCCGGCCGAGGCCCGCGCAGCCCCACAGGTCGCCGGCCGCGCAGGCCGCGGTGAGCCGGCCGAAGGAGCCTGCGGGGTCGCGCCAGGGGGGCGGGGCGACCTGGGCGATCCACCCCAGGCCGCTGCACCCGGCGGCGTCGCCCCGGGCGCAGGCGCGGGTGAAGAGCGCGTGCGCGCGGGCGAGGTCGGGCGGGGCGTCGAGGCCCTCGAAGAGGAGCCGCCCCAGCGGCGCGCAGCCGGCCGCTTCGGCGTCGGTGCACGCGCGCTCGAAGTGCCCCGCCGCGCGGGCGCGGTCGAGCGGGACGCCGCGCCCGGTGCGCTCGAAGGTGCCGAGGGCCACGCAGGCGGCCGCGACGCCGCGCTCGCAACCCTCGCGGGCCTCGGCCACGGCCCCCCGGGGGCACCGGGAAGGTCGGGAGGTCGAGCCGGCGATTGGCCAGGACGTCGAGCAGCACGAACGCGCCGAGACCGGCGAAGGCGACGCCCGCGAGGGCCGCGCGGGCGGCGCGCGCCGCGGGGCGGAGCGTCGGGGGGCGGGGCGCGGTCGGAGCGGCGGGGTGCACGCGCCGCTCAAGAGGTGTGGATCAATGGCTCGCGGGAGAAGCCGGACGCATGAGGTGCGCCGGGCCTCGGCCACGCTGAGCGAGGTCGGCGCGTCGACCGCGTCGACTCACCATCGGCTTGGCGGCGCGCCTGCTTCGTCTCGAT
>JAUSAZ010000024.1 GCA_030652255.1 Myxococcales bacterium
GGCGATGGACATCACCGTATCGAGAACGGCGCCGCGCCTCCTGGTGATGGCCATCACGGTGCTGGCGCGCCCACCGTGCTCTGTGACGATGGACATCGATCAGTCGGCGCGGCCCAACCTCAATGAAACGGCTTCTCTACAAACGGAGAGAGCGTCGTCGGGGGGCGGGACTCGGGCGCGCTCGACCGGCCGACGGACCTCGGTCCGCAGTGCACGACGGGGCAGACCGCCTGCGGCGGGGTGTGCGTCGACCTGCAGGGCAACCGCGACAACTGCGGCGCCTGCGGCACCGTCTGTCAGGGCGGGCTCGTGTGCGTGATGGGGAGCTGCGCCATCAGCTGTCCGTCGGGCCAGAGCCTGTGCGGCAACCAGTGCGTGACGACGACCACCGACCGCGCCAACTGCGGCGCCTGCGGTCGAACCTGCGCGGCGGGCCAGGTGTGCTCCAACGGGGCGTGCGCGGTCGACTGCGCGGCCGACCTCGCCACCTGCGCCCCGCCGGCGGACGCCGACGCGGGCGCCGACGGGGGCGCGGCGCGCTACTGCGCCAACACCCGGGTCGACCGCGAGAACTGCGGCGGCTGCGGCGTGCGCTGCGCCGCGGGCCAGGTCTGCGAGAACTCCGCCTGCGTGCTCACCTGCGCCGCGGGCACGACCATCTGCTCGGGCTCGTGCCGCGACCTGCAGACCGACCGCGCCCACTGCGGCGCCTGCGGCACCGCGTGCACGGCGGGGCAGGTGTGCTCCAACGGGGCGTGCTCGCTGACCTGCGCCGCGGGCTTCACGGCCTGCGAGGGCGCCGGCACCGGCGGGATGGACGGCGGCGCGGGCGAGCGCTTCTGCACGAACGTTCGCACCGACCGGGCCAACTGCGGCGCCTGCGGGACGAGCTGCGGCGCCGGGCAGGTGTGCGTCGACGGGGTGTGCGCCGTGACCTGCGTCGCGGGCACGGACAACTGCTCGGGCGTGTGCCGGGACTTCGCCACGGACGTCAACAACTGCGGCGCGTGCGGCAACGTGTGCCCGTCGGGGACGCTCTGCTCGCGCGGCACCTGCACCGTGTCGTGCCTCACGGGGCTGACCAACTGCTCGGGCGTGTGCCGCGACGTCACCACGGACATCAACCACTGCGGCGCGTGCGGCATGGCCTGCCCGGCGGGCCAGGTGTGCAGCGCGGGGGCGTGCGCCGTGTCGTGCGGCGCGGGCACCACCAACTGCGCGGGCACCTGCCGCGACGTGAGCAGCGACCGGCTCAACTGCGGCGCGTGCGGGACGGCCTGCGCCTCGGGCCAGGTGTGCACCGCGGGCGCCTGCGTGACGACCTGCGTGGCGGGGCAGACGGACTGCGCCGGCACCTGCCGGGCGCTCGACACCGACCGGGCCAACTGCGGCGCGTGCGGGGTGGTGTGCCCGTCGGGCCAGGTGTGCAGCGCGGGGGCGTGCGCCGTGTCGTGCCTGTCGGGCACGACGAACTGCTCGGGCGTGTGCCGCGACCTGACGACGGACACCAACCACTGCGGCGCCTGCGGCACCGCCTGCCCGAGCGGGCAGGTGTGCTCGGGCAGCGCGTGCGCGGTGTCGTGCGTGGCGGGCACCACGAGCTGCTCGGGCGTGTGCCGCGACCTGCAGACGGACACCAACCACTGCGGCGCCTGCGGCCGCGGGTGCGCCTCGGGGCAGGTGTGCAGCGCGGGCGTGTGCACCGTGTCGTGCGTCGCGGGCACGAGCAACTGCTCGGGCGTGTGCCGCGACCTCGCGACGGACCGGGGCAACTGCGGCGCCTGCGGCGCGGCGTGCCCGGGCGGCCAGGTGTGCGCGCGCGGCACCTGCCAGGTGTCGTGCGTGTCGGGCACCTCGGACTGCGCGGGCGTGTGCCGCGACCTCACCACCGACCGGGCCAACTGCGGCGCGTGCGGCGTGGCGTGCCCGAGCGGGCAGGTGTGCGCCAACAGCGTGTGCGGCGTGAGCTGCATCGCGGGCACCAACAACTGCGCGGGCGTGTGCCGCGACCTGCAGACCGACCGGGCCAACTGCGGCGCGTGCGGGACGGCCTGCGCGACGGGTGAGATCTGCGACCGCGGCGCCTGCCAGGTGTCCTGCGGCGCCGGGACGACGGACTGCTCGGGCGTGTGCCGCGACACGCGCACCGACCGGGCGAACTGCGGCGCGTGCGGCAACGCCTGCGCCTCGGGCCAGGTGTGCAGCGCGGGCGTGTGCACGGTGTCGTGCGGCGCCGGGACGACCAACTGCAGCGGCACCTGCCGGGACACCCGCACCGACCGGCTCAACTGCGGCGCCTGCGCGCGGGCCTGCGCGGACGGAGAGGTGTGCGTCGGGAGCGCCTGCACCCTGTCGTGCCAGGCGGGGCTCTCCAACTGCTCCGGCTCGTGCCGCGACCTGCAGACCGACCGGGCGCACTGCGGCGCGTGCGGGACGGCCTGCGCGGCGGGCGAGATCTGCTCCACCGGGCGCTGCATCGTGAGCTGCTCGGCGGGCGGGACGGTGTGCAGCGGCGTCTGCCGCGACCTCAACAACGACGGCGCCAACTGCGGCGCCTGCGGGCGGGTGTGCTCGGCGGGCCAGGCCTGCGTGGCGGGGGTGTGCGCGGTGAGCTGCGGCGGCAGCCTCAACAACTGCTCGGGCGTGTG
This sequence comes from Myxococcales bacterium, assembly GCA_030652255.1. GTDB lineage: Bacteria > Myxococcota_A > Polyangia > Polyangiales > SCUS01. The sequence continues at coordinate 2,649 of JAUSAZ010000024.1, forward strand.
CCGCGACCTGCAGACCGACCGCTCGAACTGCGGCGCCTGCGGCAACGCGTGCGGCGCGGGGCAGATCTGCGCGAGCGGGGTGTGCGTGCTCTCCTGCGCCTCGGGGACGACGGCGTGCGGCGCCGCGTGCCGCGACCTCGCGACGGACCGCCTGCACTGCGGCGCGTGCAACAACGCCTGCGGCGCCGGGCAGATCTGCCAGGCGGGCCGCTGCGTGCTCTCCTGCGCCGCGGGGCTCACGGAGTGCGGCGGCGCGTGCCGGGCGCTGCAGATCGACCGCGCCAACTGCGGCGCGTGCAACAACGTGTGCGCCGCGGGGCAGATCTGCACCGCGGGCGTGTGCGTGCTCGACTGCCCGGCGGGCCAGACGGTGTGCGCGGGCCGCTGCGTCAACCTCCAGAACGACTCCAGCAACTGCAACGCCTGCGGCACGGCGTGCCCGAGCGGGCAGGTGTGCTCGAGCGGCGCGTGCGTGGGCGTCTGCGGCGCGGGGCAGCTGGTGTGCGGCGGCGTCTGCGTGACGCCGGCGACGGACACGAGCCACTGCGGCGCGTGCAACAGCGTGTGCCCGGCGCGCGCCAACGCGCGGGCGACCTGCGCGGCGGGCACCTGCGGCATCGCCTGCCAGACGGGCTTCGCCAACTGCGACGGCAACGGCGTCAACGGCTGCGAGGTCGACACCACCACCAGCCTGGCGAACTGCGGCGCGTGCAACAACGCGTGCCCGGCGCGCGCCAACGCCACGGCCACCTGCCAGGCGAGCCTCTGCGGGTTCACCTGCAACCCGGGCTTCGCCAACTGCGACGGCAACGCCGCCAACGGCTGCGAGGTGAACCTCAACACCGACGCCGCCAACTGCGGCACCTGCGGCAACCGCTGCACCGGGTCGTGCAACGCCGGCTCCTGCGGCTGCCTCACGGGGGGCCTGCTGCCGCCGGCGGCCTGCCGCACCGGCACCGACCCCTTCACCGGCAGCCCCTGGGTGGTCTGCCGCGCGGACTGCAACTCGGCGTGGGTCAACGCCAACAACAGCGGGCAGTACCACGCCGCGTACATCTGCCAGCAGCTGGGCTACCGCACCATCGGCAACTGGGACGGCACCTTCGGCTCGGTCTGCGGGTACAACCAGCCGTCCGCGTCGTGCAGCTCGCCGGGCAGCGAGCGCATGGGGCGCAGCGAGGGCCCCAACTGCGGCTCGGACGCCAACGGCGGCATCTACTGCCAGACCGTGATGTGGCAGTGCCTCCGGTGAGCTGATCGTCTCCGCTCTTCCCCCCATCGCCCTTCCCCCTCCCTCCCCCTCCAACAACGTGACGTGTCGATCGCCCGGCTCCGGGCGACAGACGCGTCGCGCTATCGATGGGAGAGAGGAGGGAGGGACGCCGAGCGGACGGTCAGCGGCAGACGCCGAGGAGGCAGGGGCGGCCGGGGTTGCAGGCCCGCCCGCAGGCGCCGCAGTTGGACGCGCTGAGGTTGAGGTTGAAGCACCCGCCCGCGCCGCCGTCGGTGGCGGGGCAGAGGGTCTGACCGAAGCCGCCGCACGCGCAGGCCCCCGCGGTGCAGACCTGGTTGGCGCCGCACGCGCGGCCGCAGGCGCCGCAGTTGGCCGCGCTGGTCTGGGTGTTCACGCAGCTCGAGCCGCAGAGCATCGTGCCCGTCGGGCAGGCGCAGCGGCCGGCGGTGCAGGCGGTGCCGCCCGCGCAGGTGTTGCCGCAGGCGCCGCAGTTGGTGCTGCTGGTCTGGAGGTTGATGCACGCCGAGCCGCACATCGTGTTGCCCGCCGCGCAGACGCAGGCCCCCGCCACGCAGGCCTGACCGGTGCTGCAGCTGCGCCCGCAGGCGCCGCAGTTGGCGGTGCTGGTCTGGGTGTTGATGCAGGTGTTGCCGCAGCGGGTCTGGCCCGCCGGGCACGCGCAGACGCCCGCCGTGCACACGCTGCCGCCGGTGCAGACGGTCGAGCAGTTGCCGCAGCGGAGGTTGTTCGTCTGGAAGTCGAAGCAGCCCGCGCCACCGCCACCGCCGCAGTAGTTCTGCCCACTCGGGCAGGCGCAGGCGCCGGCCGCGCAGGTCGCCCCGCCGCCACACGCCCGGTTGCACGCGCCGCAGTTGGCGGCGCTCGTCTGGAGGCTCACGCAGTTGCCGTTGCAGTTGGTGAGGCCCGCCGCGCAGGTGCTGCCGCAGGTGCCGGCGTTGCACACCTGGCCGAAGTTGCAGGTGCGCCCGCAGACCCCACAGTTGGTGCGGCTGTTGAGCACGTCGGTGCAGGCGCCGTTGCAGAGCATCTGACCCGCCGGGCACGCGCACACGCCCATCCGGCAGCTGGTCGCGCCGGCGCACAGGTTGCCGCACAGGCCGCAGTTGGTGTTGTTGGTCTGGGGGTTGATGCAGACGCCGCCGCAGAGCAGCGTGCCCGCGGGGCAGGCGCACGCGCCCGCCGCGCAGACCTGGCCGCCGGTGCACGCCGCGCCGCACGCGCCGCAGTTGGCGCTGTCGGTCTGCGTGCTCACGCACGAGCCGCCGCAGTTGGTGGTGCCCGCCGCGCAGACGAGGGTGCACACGCCCGCCGAGCAGCTCTGGCTCGCGCCGCAGCGGTTGCCGCACGCGCCGCAGTTCGCCACGTCGGACTGCGTGCTGACACAGGCCCCGGAGCAGTTGGCGAGGCCCGCGCCGCAGGCGCAGCTCCCCGCCGCGCAGACGCGGCCGCCGGTGCACGCCACGCCGCACGCGCCGCAGTTGGCACCGCTGGTGTTGAGGTCGAAGCACACGCCGCCGCAGTTGGTGGTGCCGGCGGGGCACTCGACCACGCAGCTGCCGCCCGCGCAGGCCTGGCCGACGCCGCAGGCGCGGCCGCACATGCCGCAGTTGCGCGAGTCCGTCGAGGTCGCGGTGCACACGCCGCCGCAGAGGGTCTGGCCCGCGGGGCACGCGCAGGCGCCCGCCACGCAGGTGGTGCCGCCGGTGCACGCGACGCCGCACGCGCCGCAGTTGGCGCTGCTCGACCCGGTGTCGACGCAGGCGCCCGCGCAGTCGGTGGTGCCCGCCGCGCAGGTGGCGGCGCAGGCGCCGCTCGCGCACACCTGGCCCGCGGCGCACGCCGTCCCGCACGCGCCGCAGTGGGCCGCGCTGCTGCGGGTGTCGACGCACGCGCCGCCGCAGAGCGACTGCCCGCCCGGGCACACGCAGGCGCCCGCCACGCAGCTCGACCCGCCCGCGCAGGCAGTGCCGCACGCGCCGCAGTGGGCCGCGCTCGACTGGGTGTCCACGCACGCGCCGCCGCAGGAGGTGAGGCCCGCGCCGCAGGTGCCCGCGCACACGCCCGCGGAGCACACCTGCCCCGCCGCGCACGCCGTCCCGCACGCGCCGCAGTTGGCGGCGCTGCTGTTGGTGTCGACGCACGCGCCGCCGCACGCGACCTGGCCCGCCGGGCACGCGCACGCGCCCGCCGCGCACGTCGTGCCGCCGGTACAGCTCCTGCCGCAGGCGCCGCAGTGGGCGTCGCTGGAGTTGGTGTCCACGCAGGCCCCCGCGCAGGCCGTGAGGCCCGTGCTGCAGGTCGGCGCGTCGATGTCCACCGCGTCGTCGGCCGGCGCGTCGATGTCGACCGTGTCGTCGGCCGGCGCGTCGAGCTCGGCCGCGTCTTGCGTCGGCACGTCGAAGCCGCCGTCGGGCGCCCCGACGTCGACGGGGGTGCGGTCGTCGCCCGGGACATCCACCGTCACCGCTCCGTCGCCGCCGTCGGCGCGGGCGTCGGCCGTCGGCACATCCTGCCCGCCGCCGACCGGGTCGGGGCTGCACGCCGTCGACATCCCGACCGCAGCGAGCATCGCCACCCATCGTTGAGCGCTTCGCTTCGTTTCCATCACGTCATCCACCTCCTGGGTGTTGGGGCCGCTGGCGACGAGACCCCTGGCGCAACCGCCGAGGTCCCCGCCAGGGGGCCGTCGGGCATACTCCGCGCCCTCGATCGGACAGCACAAGCCCCATCGAATTGCCCAGGGATCACGGACATATCGCGCGGCTTCGATGCCACCCCGATGGAGACGGAGCCGGGGCCGTCGGGGGTCGGGCGCTGGGACGGGGCGGGAGCCCTCAGCCCGCTCGGACTGGTCACGGGAGTGATCAGCCGGACATCCCGCCGCGCACGCCCGGGACCAGGCGGCGCCTCGGGTCGCCCATCGGGAAATCAAGCCATTCGTGGGCGTCTGGGGCGCGGCACGGATGGTGGAAGGGGGAATGTCCCATGGGACCCACCGGCTGGCGACGCTCGATGTTCACGTTGGTTCTGGTGGCGACCGCCGGCTCCCTCGCCGCCGCCCCGGGCTGTGTTGGCGACCCCAACGACGTCAACTTCGACGAGCCCTGGGGCGACTGGCAGGTCGAGGAGATCGTCGCGGCGTGTACGCGATCGTCGATCCTCGCGGGCACCCCGGCCAACCGCCGCGGCATGATCGAGCGCGCGATGAACTGGGTCGACAACCGGGTGATGTACTCGCAGACCCCGCAGTCGCGCTGGGGCGGCTACCGCACCGACTGCTCGGGCCTGGTCTCGATGGCCTGGGGTCTCCCCGCGCCGGGCAACACCACGCACTCCTTCGCGGGCGGCCCCTGGGACAACCGCCGCTCGCACCGCATCGACTGGAGCGACCTCGAGCCCGGCGACGCCCTCAACAACCCGCAGCACCACATCATGCTCTTCGCGGGCTGGCTCGATGAGCGGCGCACCCGCTTCTGCACCGTGGAGGAGTACAACTGGGGTCGCCCGGCCTCGATCCTCCACCACTCCATCTACGACAACGCGCGCGGCAGCCAGATTCGCAACGTGTACCAGCCGGTGCGCCTCAACGGCGCCCCGCCGAGCGCGGGCAGCGGCGGCACCGGCACCGGCGGCACCGGGACCGGCGGAACCGGGACGGGCGGAACCGGAACCGGCGGCACCGGGACCGGCGGAACCGGCGGCGGGGCCTCGCTCACCGGCGCGCAGTGCTACTCCAACACCCTCCAGCGCTGGATGACGCCGCGCTCGTGCGTCGAGAGCCGTTACGACCGCGACTGGTACCAGTGCGTCGACGGCGTGTGGCGCCTCGGGGCCAACGCGTACGGCGCGTGCGTCAACACCAACCCCCTCTCGGCGGCCCGCAACGCGACCTGCTCGTCGTTCACGCTCGGGCGCGACATGGTCGAGGGCAGCTGCGTCCAGAGCCGCCTCGACGACTACTGGTACCAGTGCACGGACACCGGCTGGGTGATCGAGCGCAGCCTGCCCGGCTCCAACCGCGGGATCATCGGCGCCTGCATGGGCCGCTACCCGCTGCGCTGACCGATCAGGCCTTCTTCGGCATCGTCACGATCGGCTTGAGCACGGCCTTGCCGTCCTTGATCGAGACGTCGAGCCGCACCTCGGCGCCCTGGTACTTCTGCGCGAGCCTCGGCAGCGTCTCCCGGGCCTGACGCGCGACGGACTCGTACTGCACGTCGGTGCTCTCGCCGGTCATCCGCCGCGCCTCGACGAAGCGCTGGTGCAGCGCGCGGAGCTGCGCGTCGTCGGCGGGCTTCGGCGCGGGCGCGGGCGCGGGCCTCGCGGCGGGCGCGGGGCGCGGGGCCAGGCCGCCCGCACCGCGAGGGGCGGTGGACCCGAGGGCCCCGAGGGCGGGGCGACCCGCGGCGGGGACGGGCGCCGGGGTGGGGGCGCGCAGCGGCGACGCGCCAAGGTCGGGAAAGGCCTCGACGTCGCGGCGGCGGGCGGGTTGCGCGACGGGCATCGGCGCGGGGGTCGGGTCGTCGGGGGTGGCGTCGGCGAGGTCGTCGTCGGTGAGCTCCATCGGGTCGGGCGCGGCCTCCTCGGCGGGCGCCCCGGCGCGCTGCTGGAGCGTGCGCCCGAGGCGCTGCGCTCGGATGAGGTCGCGCTTGTAGGTGCCCTCCTCGATCTGCCGGATGATGCGGCCCCAGTAGGTCTGGTAGGTCGTGAAGCGCTGCACCATCGTCTGGAAGCGGAAGCGCAGCCCGCCGTTGCGAAACTGCTCCTTGTGCAGCTGGGCGAAGCGCCGGTCGACGTCCTTGCGCTGCACGAAGGGGAGCATCTTCTCGATGCCGATGAAGTACTGGTCGTACTTGATCCGCAGGCGTTCGAGCCGCGACTCGAGCTCGTCGAGCTCCTTCTGGATCTCCGCTGGTGTCACCGCGACCTCCGGGGCTGCCGCACGCTCACAGCGGCGTGATCACGAGGTTGTCGAAATGTACGACGGCGTCCCAGTTGTTGAACGCGAAGTACTCGTGCCCGGGCCCCGCGAGGGGGTCAGGGTCGTCCCACTCCAGCATCGGCTCGCCGTCGATGAGCCAGCGAAGCACCCGGCCGCGGCGCTCGATGGTGAAGTGGTAGTGCCGCCCCAGCTCGACGCGCGGGCCCACCCGCTGCCGACGGTCGGGCGCGTGCTCGTCCATGCGCGCGATGACGTTGTAGCTGTTGTTCCAGCCGCCGAAGATCACCACGTAGCTGGTGGCGGTGTACGAGGCCTGCACGGCGTGCGAGCTGCCGTCGCCCCACACCTCGCACTTGATGTCCCCCGCGGGAGAGTCGCTCCACGCGTCGAACTCGATGCGCGCGTTGCGCGGTAGCTTGCGCCGCAGCCACAGCGGGTGATTGCGCGCGCCCTGTCCCCGCAGCGCGCCGCCCTCGATGCGCCACCCCTCGCCCGTCACGCGCCAGTCGGCGCCGAGCTCCGCGCGCTCGAAGCGGTCTTCGAAGCGCCGCCCCACGGTCGGGCTGCGGGGTTCGGTGCAGCCTGCGGTCACCAGCGCCCCTGCCAGCGGGACCATCCAACACCACCTCGCACTCATCGCGCGGGCACCGTACCACAGGCCCGAAGACCCCGGAGCACGTTGAACATTTCGCCCAGGTGAGGTGTCGTACGCGGCCATGAACCGACGCGCCTTCGCCTCGACCCTCCTCGCCGCCGCGCTCGCCACCGCCGCGCAGCCCGTGCTCGCCTCCGTCGGCACGGAGGCCCCGGAGTTTACGCTCCCCGCCGCGCCCGGCGGCCCGACCCGCGGGCGCTTCCGGCTCGCCGACTCGCTGCGCCGCAAGCCCGTCGTGGTGCTCTTCTGGGCCACGTGGTGCCAGCCCTGCATGCAGGAACTCCCGGTGTACCAGAGCCTCTACCAGCGCTACGGGGGGCAGCTCCAGGTGGTCGCCGTCTCGATGGACGGCCCCGACACCGTGGCCGAGGCGGGCGCCACGGCGCGGCGGCTGGGCATCACCTTTCCGGTGGTGACCGACCTCGAGACCCAGGTGGTCTCGGTCTACAACCCGCGCCGCGCGGCGCCGTTTTCAGTGTGGATCGATCGGGCGGGGATCATCACCCGCGAGCGGGAGGGCTTCTCAATGTCCGAGCAGCGGCAGATCGAGGCCGGCATCGCCGACCTCGTGCGCCGTCGCTGAGGTGACGCTCAGGCGTCGAGGTCGGGCTCGCCCTTGGGGGCGTGGTTGACCTCGGCGCCGCCGGGGCCCTCGAGCGCACGCAGCTCGTCGCGGGCGCGGCGGGAGACGTCGTTCCAGTCGGCCTGGTGGTGCCGGGCGAGGCCGTAGACGTGCCCCGGGCGGTGCTCGCTCACGATGGCCGTGAGCGACCGCATGATCTTGGCGGCGATGTCGTTGTCCTCGGGGTCGTTGATGCGCGGCTGGAGCACGCGGGTCTCCGCGGTGACCGCCTCGATCTTCAAGCGGAGCAGCGACGGGTCCATGCCCGGCGCGTCGTTGCTGATGGTGCGAACCTCCTCGCGGAGGCGCTCGAGGGGGTTGCGCACCCCCGGGTCGGACCCGCGGGCGTCGCCGCGGAAGGGCGCCGGGTCGGCGGCGCGGAAGTCACGCGGCTCGCGGCCGCCCTGGAAGTCCCGCTGGGGCCCGCGGCCCTCGCCGCGGTTGTCGCCGCGGTACGCCTGCGCCGCGCCGAAGTCGCGGGGCCCGCGCACGTCGCGGGTGGCGTTGAAATCGCGCGCCGGGCGGCGCTCGTCGTCGCGCCGGAAGCCCTGCGACGCCGACGGCGCCGGGGCGGTGCCGAGCACGTCGTCGATGCGGGCGGCGGCCTCCTTGAAGGTATCGCGCAAGGAAAGGAGCAGGTCGCGGAGGTCACGGTCGGAGGGAGCACGGTCCATGGAATAGGGTCCTTAACGGGTGGCGCGGAGGGCGTCGTCGCGGGGTCAACACGGCCCGCGACACAACTGGTAGTCGCCCTCTCGGCGGATCAGTGGGAGCGCAGGGCTTCTATCCCCACGAGCGCCATCCACGCAAGCGCCTCCCCGGGGCCACCGCCGCCGCGCCGCCGCCCCCCCCGCACACAGCAGCTTGGCGGGCGCGACGAACAGGCTAGGATGCGCTCCCCCTACACCGGCCCCGAGAGAAGACCTGCTGCATGCGCACCTCCCCGACCTCCTCGCTCGTTCGTCCCCTCGTGCTCACGGTCGCGTTCGCCTCGGCGGCGTGCTCGTCCGACCCGGTCACGCCGACGGACGCCGCGGTCACCACGGACACGCCGGTGGTCGCGACGGACAACGGCGGCGGTACGGACACGGGCGTCGGACGCGACGTGGTCGTCGCTACCGACACCGGCGTCGTGCGGCCCGACGCGGGCACCCCGGTGGGCGGCACCACCGCGGTCACCACCTTCCAGTTCGACCGCGGCCGCTCGGGGGCCAACCGCAGCGAGACCCGCCTCACCGTCGCCGCCGTCACCGCGGGCTTCGGGCGGGTCGCCGCGTTCGCGCCGGCGCTCGACGGCGAGGTGTACGCGCAGCCCCTCTACCTGCCGGGCGTCACCGTCGGCGGCGCGCGCCGCGATGTGCTCTTCGTCGCCACGCAGGGCAACTCCATGTACGCGCTCGACGCCGCCACGGGCGCCGAGCTCTGGCGCACCGCCCTCGGCACGCCGGTGCCGCGCTCGATGCAGCAGTGCGGCAACATCAACCCCATCGGCGTCGTGAGCACCGGCGTCATCGACCCGGCGACCAACACCCTCTACGCCGTCGCGTTCACCAACGACGGCGGGCTGCAATTCAAGCTCAACGCGCTCGACGTCACCACGGGGCAGCAGCGCGCGGGGTACCCCGCCAACATCAGCCCGCCCACCACCGGGGGATCGTCCTTCGACGTGCGCGCCACCGGGCAGCGCGGCGCGCTCCAGTTCGCCGACGGGCGCGTCTTCGTCCCCTTCGGCGGCCTCTACGGCGACTGCGGGATGTACCACGGCTGGGTGGTGGGCATCGACGCCGCCAACCCCTCGCAGCAGGCCGCCTACGCCACCCCCGGCCGCGGCTCGGGCATCTGGGCGGTGGGCGGTTCGGCCATGGACGAGACCGGGCGCCTCTTCGTGGCGACGGGCAACAGCACCCCCCTCGGCGGACACACCCCGGGCTCCTTCGGCGAGCGGGTCATCCGCCTCGGCGGCGGCCCGACGGGGCCCACCGGGTCGACCGATCCCACGTCGTTCTTCGAGGCCTCGGACGCCCGCATGCTCGACCTCCAGGACCTCGACATCGGCTCGGTCTCCCCGATGGTGCTCCCCCCCGTCGCGGGCGCTGCGGGTCGTCTCGTGTGGCAGGGCGGCAAGGCCGGCGTGAGCTACCTGCTCGACCGCGACAACCTCGGGGGCACCGGCTCGCAGGTCTTCCAGATGCGCTACTTCTCGGGCGGCAACTTCGGCGCCGCGGCGACGTGGTCCAACGGCGCCGACACCTTCGTGTTCGCCCCCGGCCGCGGCAGCCGCTCGGGGTGCGCGGGCAGCGGCGGCGTGATGGCCCTGCGCGTCTCCGGCACCGCCCTCGCGACGGCCTGGTGCAGCGCGACGGTGTCCAACCCGTCGCCCCCCGCGGTGTCGTCCAACGGCAACAACGACGGCATCCTCTGGGTCGCCGGCTCGTCCCCGGCGACGCTCCGCGCCATCGACATCTCCAACGGCATGGAGATCTTCGCGGGCGCGCCGCCCAGCGTCCGGCAGTGGACGCCCATCGTCGTCGCCGACGGCCGCGTCTACGTGACCGGCTCGCGCACCGTGTCGCTCTTCAGCACCACCCCGTAGCCTGCGCCTCCCTGCGGGCGCCCTGCCGTGGGTTTGACACCCGACGGGCGATCCCTGAGAACCGCCGTCATGCGGTCTGCACTCCCTTCGCTTCGGCATCTCTCCCTCGTCGCGCTCACCCTCGTGGCGGCGTGCTCGTCCCCGCGGAGCTCGGGCAACAACCCCGACCCCGCCGACGCGTCGACGGACGTCACGGCTGACACCGGCGTCGACGTCGGCAGCCTCATCGACGCGCCCGCCGACCTCGGCAGCCCGGACGTCCCCGCCAAGAAGGATGTCCCCGACGCCGGCACGCCGGACGACGTCGCCGCCGACGATGTGCCGGTCGATGCCGCCGACGATGTGCCGGCCGACGCCCCCGCCGACGATGTGCCGGCCGACGCCGCCGCCGACGCACCGGCCGACGTCCCCGCCGACGTGCCGCCGCTGCCCTGTCGCTCCGACCGCGAGTGCGGCGTGCGCTCGCAGGTGTGCGAGCGGGTGAGCGGGCTCTGCGTCGACTGCCTCACCAGCGTCGACTGCACCGGCACGGACGTGTGCTCGAGCAACCGCTGCGTCGCCGCGCCGCCGCCCTGCCGCTCGGACCGCGACTGCTCGGCCCGCATGCAGGTCTGCAACACCACCCGGATGACCTGCGTCGACTGCAACATCGACGTCGACTGCCCCGACGGCAGCTACTGCGACCCCGACGGCAACTGCGCCGCGCGGGTCTGCTCGCCGGGCACCACGACCTGCGCTGACGAGAGCACCCGCCGGGTGTGCTCCGCCGACGGGCGCATGTTCACCCTCTCTCCCTGCCCCGCGGTGCCCAACGGCGCCTCGCGCTGCGCTGACGGCGCGTGCGCCTCCACCTGCAACGCCACCTTCGCCGACTGCGACGGCAGCGCCGCCAACGGCTGCGAGACCAGCACCGCCACCAGCGCCGCAAACTGCGGCCGCTGCGGCAACGTCTGCCCCAGCGCGGGCGGCACGGCGGCCTGCGCCGCCGGGGTGTGCACCCTCACCTGCAGCGCCGGGCGCGGCGACTGCGACGGCAGCGCGGCCAACGGCTGCGAGACCAACACCGCCAGCAGCAACGCCCACTGCGGCCGCTGCGGCAGCCCCTGCGCGGCGGGCCAGAGCTGCACCGCGGGCGTATGCCAGGCGACGGGGTGCCCGTCGGGCCAGACCCAGTGCGGCAGCGCCTGCGTCGACCTGAACTCCAACGTGCTCCAGTGCGGCGCCTGCGGCCGCGCGTGCAGCCTGCCCAACGCGACGCCGGCCTGCGTGTCGGGCACCTGCGTGGTGGCGTCCTGCGCCGCGGGCCTCGGCGACTGCGACGGCGTGCCGTCCAACGGCTGCGAGACCGACACCAGCCGCAGCGTCGACCACTGCGGCGCCTGCGGCACCGTGTGCCCCGTGCCGCCGGGCTCTGTCCCGGCGTGCGTCCGCGGGGTGTGCGGCATCTACTGCTCCCCGGGCTTCGGCAGCTGCGACCTCTCCAACCACAACGGCTGCGAGGTGTCGCTGCTCACCTCGCCGACGAACTGCGGCGCCTGCGGCAACGCCTGCGCCGCGGGGCAGGCCTGCCAGGCCGGCGTCTGCGTGAACAACTCCTGCGGGGCGGGGCTCACCCTCTGCGCGGGCGGCACCTGCCGCGACCTCACTCGTGACCAGGCCAACTGCGGCGCCTGCGGGCGCGCCTGCGCGGCGGGCCAGCTGTGCACCTCCTCGACCTGCGTCTCCACCCCGCTGCGCTTCTCGCTGAGCTGGAACGTCACCGCCGACCTCGACATCGCCGTGCTCACCCCGAGCGGCGTCGTGATCAACTACGCCAACCGCACCGCCGGGGGCGGCACCATCGACTTCGACAGCATGGCCACCGGCCCGGAGCAGATCTACTGGACCAGCGCGGCGCCCGCGGGCACCTACTACGTCTGCGTGATCCCCTTCCGGGTGACCAGCACGACCAGCTACAGCCTCCAGGCCTTCCGCGGCGCGACGGTGGCCGCCACCCGCAGCGGGAGCCACACCACCAGCGCCCCGTCCGGCACCGCCTGCTCGGCCACGAGCCCGTACATGGTGCTCGCCTTCGTCCCGTGAAAGCCCGTCGCCGCGATCGCGCGGCGGGCCCCACCTGTGGTATCCGCGCAGGCCTATGGCCCGAACGCGTGAAGACCTTCTCCAACGCCTGGAAGACCTGAACCGCCGCGCCCTCGAGGGGGGCGGCGCCGACCGCGTCGCGAAGCAGCACGCCGCCGGCAAGCTCACCGCCCGCGAGCGCATCGACCTGCTGCTCGACCCGGGCTCCTTCGTCGAGCTCGACCGGCTCGTCACCCACCGCTGCACCGACTTCGGCATGGAGACCCAGAGGTTTCCCGGCGACGGCGTGGTCACGGGCTACGGCGCCGTCGACGGCCGCAAGGTGTTCGTCTTCGCCCAGGACTTCACCGTCTTCGGCGGCAGCCTCTCCAGCGCCTACGCCTCCAAGATCTGCAAGGTGATGGACCTCGCGATGAAGGTCGGCGCCCCGGTCATCGGCCTCAACGACTCCGGCGGCGCGCGCATCCAGGAGGGCGTCGAGAGCCTCGCGGGCTACGCCGACATCTTCCTGCGCAACACCCTCGCCTCGGGCGTGGTGCCGCAGCTCTCGGCGGTGCTCGGGCCCTGCGCGGGCGGCGCCGTGTACTCGCCCGCCATCACCGACTTCATCTTCATGGTCGACACGACCAGCTACATGTTCATCACGGGCCCCGACGTCATCAAGGCCGTCACCCACGAGTCGGTGAGCAAGGAAGAGCTCGGCGGGGCCTCCACGCACGCCTCGCGCTCGGGCGTGTCGCACTTCACCGCGCCCGACGACCGCACCTGCCTCGCGCAGCTCCGCGAGCTCCTCGGCTTCCTTCCGTCGAACAACACCGAAGACCCGCCGCGGGGCGCGTGCGACGACCCGGCCGACCGCGAGGCGCCCGCGCTCGACACCCTCGTCCCGGTGGAGTCCAACCGCCCCTACGACATCCGCGACGTCATCGCCGCCGTCGTCGACCACGGCAACGTCTTCGAGGTGCAGGCCAACTACGCGATGAACATCGTGTGCGCCTTCGCCCGCGTCGACGGCCGCCCGGTGGGCGTCGTGGCCAACCAGCCCGCCGTGCTCGCCGGGTGCCTCGACATCTCGGCGAGCGTGAAGGCCGCGCGCTTCGTGCGCTTCTGCGACTGCTTCAACATTCCCCTCGTGACCTTCGTCGACGTGCCGGGCTTCCTCCCCGGCACCGACCAGGAGTTCGGCGGGATCATCAAGCACGGCGCGAAGCTCCTCTTCGCCTACGCCGAGGCCACGGTGCCGAAGATCACGGTGATCACCCGCAAGGCCTACGGCGGCGCCTACGACGTGATGGCCAGCAAGCACATCCGCGCCGACCTCAACCTCGCGTGGCCCACCGCGGAGATCGCCGTGATGGGCTCCGAAGGGGCGGTGAACATCATCCACCGCCACGAGATCGACCGCGCCGCCGACCCGGCCGCGCGGCGCGCGCAGTTCATCGAGGACTACCAGACCAAGTTCGCCAACCCCTTCAAGGCCGCGGAGCTCGGGTTCATCGACGAGGTGATCCACCCCCGGGTGACCCGGCACCGCATCGCCCGCGCGCTCGACCTGCTCAAGGACAAGCGCGAGACCCTGCCCCGCAAGAAGCACGGCAACATCCCGCTGTGATCCGTCAGCCCGGGGGCGCTCGCTCCCGGGACCATGGCTCTGCTACCTTCGAGCGATGCGCCTGCCATGGATCGCCCTCCCCCTTGGACTCCTGGGCGCCTGCGCCCCCGAGGAGCTCACCCAGACCACGGGTGACTCCGGCACCGGCAACCGGGTCGACGCCCGCGTCACCGACCGCCCGGTCGTGCGCGACACCGGCGTCGCGCCGCGGGACACGGGGGTCGCGCCGGGTGACACCGGGGTGATCCCGACGCCGCGCGACGGGGGCGTGATCGGTCCGACGGACACCGGGGTGGCGCGGGAGAACTGCGCGACGCCCTTCGACGACAACGACGACGGCGTGGCCAACGAGAACTGCCCCTGCACGCCGGGCACCGAGCAGATGTGCTTCGAGCGCCCGGAGGACGCCTTCCGGGGCATGTGCCGGATGGGGCGCCAGCGCTGCGAGGGCAGCGGAGAGTTCGGCATGTGGTCGGCCTGCGGCGGCTCGTGGCTTCCCATCGCCGAGGCCATGAACCGCTGCGAGGTCGCGCAGGACCTCATGGGCATGACCGCGACCCGCGCGCCGGTGGACATCATCCTCTTCGTCGACACCTCCGGGTCGATGACCGAGGAGACCATCGCGGTGAACGAGAACATGAACCGCCTCGCCTCCATCCTCGGCGCGAGCGGCCTCGACTACCACGTGATCATGGTCGCCCGCCGCGGCACGGCCCGCCTCCAGGTGTGCATCCCCGCGCCGCTGGGTGGCGCGGCCTGCGCCGACTCGCCCCGGCTGCGGCACATCAACCAGACCGTCAACAGCACCGACGGCCTCGCGCGGCTCATGTCCACGCAGCCGATGTGGCAGAGCTTCACGCGCCCCGACGCGCTGAAGTTCTTCGTGGCCGTCACCGACGACGAGAGCTCGGTCACCGCCGACGCCTTCAACACCGCCGTCATCCGCTGGCCGGGCTTCTCGACGTACGTGTTCCACTCCATCGTCGGCTACGAGTCCCGCACCGACTGCCCCACCCTCGCGCGCCGCGGCGGGCAGTACCTCACGCTCACCTCGCGCACCCGCGGCCTCGCCGCGCGGGTGTGCAGCACCGACTGGACCCCCATCTTCACGACCTTCGCGCGCGACATCACCAGCCGCGCCAACGCCTGGACCATCGACGCCGACGCCCGCCCCGACACCCTCCAGGTGTGGATCGTCGCGGCCGACGGCACCCGCACCCAGCTCACCACGGGCTGGAGCTACGACCCCACCGCGCGGCGGCTCACCATCGACCCCGCGCAGCTCCCCCCGGCGGGCAGCCGCGTCGAGGTGCTCTACCGCACCCGGGCCTCGTCGCCGTAGGCGTCGCCTACGACGTCGGACGGGAGGGCGCGCGCGTGGCCACCGGCGCCCTGGACGGCGCGCGGGTGAGCCGCGGCCCCGTCGGCTGCACGCTCACGCTCAGCGAGAAGCGCCCGCTGCTGTCGCTGTCGTACCCATCGACGAACACGAACCAGGTGCCCGCGGCGAGGTCGACGTCGACGCCCGCGTGGCGCGCGTCTTCGAGGTCGTCGTTGCAGGCCATCTCGGTCACCTCGTCGGCGCACTCGCGTCGCACGTAGAGCGCGACGTCGTAGTCGGCGGCGACGCGCAGCGAGACGTGCGACGCCTGGTCGAGGTGCAGCGCGTACACCCGCTCGCCCGAGAGGGCCTGCCGCGCGCACGAGGCGTGGGCCCGGTCGACGAGCCCCTCGGTGCTGCCCTGCACGGTCGATCCGTCGACGAGGGTGGTGACGTGGCGGCAGGCGTCGCCCGAAGACGGGACGGGGTGCGACGCCACGGGCGCGGCGACGAGCATCAGCGAGGCGAGGGCGATGAGGGTCGGTCGAAGCAAGTCGGGCTCAGTTTGACGCGTAGCGGCGTTGGAGACCAGCGATCGGGGGGAGAGTCATCACCGGCGCCCGCGCTGTCAACGAGCCGGCGCGAACTCCAGCCGCAGGCGTTCGAGCAGGGCCCCGTGGCGCTCGACCACCCGGCGGGTGCTGACGGCCATCTCCAGCGCCCGTCGGCTGCCGACGATGACCACCAGCCGCCGTGCCCGGGTGATGGCCGTGTAGAGCAGCGCACGGTTGAGCAGGACGAAGTGCGAGGTGTGCAGCCCGAGCACCACGGCGTCGTACTCCGAGCCCTGCGCTTTGTGGATTGTAGCCGCGTAGGCGAGCGTGAGGTTGTCGACCGCGTCTTCGGCGTAGCGCACCTCGCGGCCCTCCATGCGCACGGTGACGCCCTTGTCGTCGAGCTGCTCGATGAGCCCGACGTCGCCGTTGGACACGTCGAGGTCGTAGTCGTTGCGCAGCTGCATCACCTTGTCGCCGATGGCGAAGCCCCGGCGCCCGCGGGTGCCCTCGGGGTTGAGCGCGGCCTGCAGCGCCTCGTTGAGCTTCTGCGCGCCGAGGGGACCGCGGTGCGTCGGCACCAGCACCTGCACCGCCCGCATCGGGTCGAGCCCGAAGGAGCGCGGGATGTGCCGCGCCACGGTCTCGACCAGCACCCGCGCGGCCTCCTCGCCGTCGTCGCGCTGCACCAGGAAGAGCTCCCCCTTCGGCGCCCGGGGCCCCTCCCCCTCGGCGGTGGGGCCGCGCGGCGGCGAGCTCCGCGGCACCTCACCCCGCAGCACCTCGTAGGCCCCCTGCACGATGGCGCTCTCGGCCGCCTGGCGGAACACCTCGGTCAGGCGCACCGAGGTCACCTCCGGGAGCTTGAGCAGGTCGGCCAGCACGGTGCCCGGGCCGACGGGGGGCAGCTGGTCGGCGTCGCCCACCAGCACCAGCCGCGCGCCCGCCCGCACCGCGGCCACGAGGTGCGACGCGAGCTGCACGTCGACCATCGAGGCCTCGTCGACCAGCACCAGGTCGGCGTCGAGGGGCGAGCTGCGATCGCGCGAGAAGCGCTGGATGCGCGGCGACCAGTCGAGCAGCCGGTGGATGGTCGACGCCGGGTGGTGCGTCGCCTCGGACAGCCGCCGCGCCGCGCGCCCCGTCGGGGCCGCGAGGAGCACCTTGTGCCCGGCCGCCTGGTGCAGCCGCACCAGCGCGAGCACCGTGGTGGTCTTGCCGGTGCCGGGCCCGCCGGTCATCACCACCACGCCCGCGGTCATGGTGGCCTCGACCGCCGCGCGCTGCTTCGCGTTGAGCCGCTCGAGGGCCTCGCGCACCTCCGGGACCGTGAGCGCCTCGCGACGCACGGGCTTCAAGGGGCGGCGCATCTGCGCGGCGAGGTCGTGCGCGAGGCGCACCTCGGCGTCGTAGAGCGGCGGCGGGTACACCAGCTGCTGGTCGCGGATGATGGTGCGGTGCGCGGCGAGCTCGTGCAGGGCGGTGTGCACGGCCTCCGGGGGGATGGAGAAGCGGTCGGCGAGCACGGCGAGCTCGTCCGGCGGCAGCGCCGTGTGGCCGTCGTCCACGGCCTCCAGCAGCAGGAAGAGCACCGCGCCCGCGATGCGCCGCGGGTCGTCGGCGAGCACGCCCTGCGCCCGGGCGATGGCGTCCGCCGTCAGGAACCCGATGCCCTTCACCTCCTCGGCGAGCCGGTAGGGGTTCTCTCGCACCACGGCCGACGACTCCACCCCGAAGCGCTCCCAGATGCGCCGCGCGAGCCCGGTGCCCACGCCCAGCCCCGCGAGGAAGCTCCGCGTCTCGACCTCCGCGCGCCGCACCCGGAACACCTCCTGGATGCGCTGCGCCCGCCGCCCCCCGATGCCCTCGACCTCGCTCAGCCGCTCGGGGTGGTCGGCGATGACGTCGAGCGTCGAGGCCCCGAAGCGCTCGACGATGCGCTGCGCCAGCTTCGGGCCGATGTCCTTCACGAACCCGGAGCCCAGCAGCCGCGCGATGCCGTCGGCGCTCGTCGGCATCTCCGGGATCCACGTCTCGACCTTCAGCTGCGGGCCGTGCGAGGCGTGGCGCTCCCAGCGGCCCGTCAACCGCAGCGACTCGCCCGGCGCCACGTCCCCGAGGGCGCCCACGATCACCGTCTCCTCGCCGTGCGTCTGCGTGAGCCGCAGCACCGAGTAGCGCTTGTCGTCGGTGCGGTACACCACCCCCTTCACCACGCCGCGCACCGTCACCACCCCGTCGGGGAGCTGAAGCGCGTGGGGGAGCAGGGGCGTGGGGTCGTTGCGCGTCGTCATGTGCGTCTCGAGCGCCCTGATTCTTGCCACATCCCGCGCCCGGCGGGTTCTCCGATGCGGTCATAACCTGTCCATTCCCCGCGGCGCGCTTGTGCCGACCCCGCCCGGGGCGATACTCGTCCCCACTCCCTTCATGCGCCTCTCCCTCCCGATGTTTGCCTCCGTGGTCGCGCTCGCCGGGTGCGGCGACGACCCGCCCATCAACAACACCCCCTTCGACGCAGGCCCCGTCGTCGTCGACGCGGGCGCCCCGATGGACGTCCCCGTGGCCGTGGTCGACAGCGGCCCGCCGGTGCTCGACAGCGGCTGCCCCAGCCCGCAGCGCCTCGCGGTGAGCGACACACCCTCGGGCTTCCTCGCGCCCTCGTCGGTGCGCTTCATCCGCGCCATCGACGGCGACACGGCCATCTTCAGCTTCGCCATCCAGGGCGAGACCACCGTGCGCTTCGAGTGGGTCAACACCGAGGAGTCAAACTCCCGCGACCGCACGGAGAACACGGCCTTCGGCGTCGCCACCGCGGCCACCGTGGCGCGCTACCTCGCCGCGGGGCGGGAGTTCGTGGTGGTGCGCCACGCCTCGCCGCGCATGCCGACGATGCCCGACCTCGACAACTTCGGCCGCACCCTCGGCCTCGTCTTCGTCGACGGCGAGCTGCTGCAACAGCGCATCGTGCGCGAGGGCCTGAGCCCCTACTACACCGACTTCGGCTGCCCCCCGGAGCCCCTGCACTCCGCGCTGCTGCTCTCCGAGGCCGAGGCCCGCGCCAACCGCCGCGGGCTCTGGGCGCCCGGTCACCCCACCGACCGCACCCTCCGGACAAGGTCTTCGGTCGAGTGAATGGAGGATCAGCGCGTGGTGTTGTCGCCCCCGGGTGACGAGGCCCCGTCGCGGGAGCGCACCCACCCCGCCGGGTCTTCCTCGTCGAGCTCGGGGTCGGCGCGCACCACGCTCACGCCCTCCTGCGGCAATAGCTCCGGGGCGGTGCCCGGGTAGCGGCTCACCACCAGCCCCGCCGCGTCGATGAGCGAGAGCTCGGCCCCGGTGTCGCGCAGCCCCCGCCCGGCGAGGCTCGCGCGCACGACGATCATCCGCGCCCCCGCCTGCACGGCCGGGTCGTTGGCCCTCGCCACGCCCCGCGGGTCGAAGCTCGCCCCGACGATCACCGCCCTGCCCCGCCCGGGCACCGACGCGCCCGCGGGCAGCACCGAGCGAGCCCCGCCCGACTCCAGCGCCCAGCCCTCCACCGACACCGCCGCGTCGTCCTCGTTGAGCACCTCCACGAACTCCTGCGCGCTCGTGCTGTGCGGCCGCGCCAGCACCTCCACGATGCGCACCCGCGGCGCCGCGTCGGGCGTGCGCAACGACCCTTCGCGCACGTCGCGGAGGCGCCCGCCCGGGTCCCACGCCTCCATGCGCCACTGCACCTCGCTCGCGGGCGGGAGGCCGGTCACCCGCAGCCGGTGGGTGGTCCCTCGCGCCCCGACCGCCACCCGACGCTCGGCGCCGCTCGTCACCGCGAGGCGCGTCACCGCCGGCGTGGTCGTCGCCGCGCGCACCACCATCGCCCGGTCGCCCGGCTCGACGCACGCGCCGCCCGTCAGCGTCTCGCCCGCGGCGCACACCACCCCGTCGACGAAGCGCACGGGCTCCACCATCGGTGTCGTCGCGAGCATCCGCCACGGGATGGCCTCCGCCGCGACCGCCCCGCGGGAGTTCAGTCCCTCGACGCGCCAGCCGTAGGTCACGCCCGGGCGCATCGCCCGCGTCGGGCTCACGCGCAGCACCCGGGTCACGCCGTCGGAGGTGCGCTCGTCGGCCTCCACGCGCGCCGCGATGGCGCTCCCGTCGTCGCCCGCGAGGCCCACGCCGTCGGGCGAGAGCACCCGCACCGGGCGGTCGGCGCGGAGCCAGAGCACGGCGGTGTCGGCGTCGACGGTGTCGAGCACGGCGGGGGTGAGCACGGGCCCCGCGCGGGGGGCGTCGATCACCTGGAGCGCGACGCCGGTGGAGCGCACACCGCCGTCGCCGTCGTCGGTGAGCGCGCGGCCCTCCACCGAGCGGGCGCGCTCGCTGAACACCAGGGTGAGCGGGATGGACGGCGGGAGCACCTCGGCGGCGCGGAGGGTCCAGCGGGCGGGGTCGGCGGGGTCGCGCTGGACGCGCAGCGGGACGCGGTTGGCGAGGCGCCCGATGGACACGACGCCGTCGCGCGCGTCGGTGACGAGCGCGGGCGTGAGGGCCTCGCGGAAGAGCATCACGGACGAGGGCTCTGGTGGTGCCATCGCGCGGTCGAAGGCGACGCGGAGCTCGGGGACGCGGGGCACGGCGTCGAGGGAGTCGGCGTTGGCCTGGAGGGTGGTGAGCTGCGGGCTGTCGGCGCGGGAGGGGACTTCGAGGTCGAGGCAGCCGGCGAGGGCGGGGGCGAGGAGGAGGGCGGGGTTGCGCTTCATGGGCGCTTGTCGGCGCCCGCCGCGGGAGCGGTTGCCTACCAGCCCCAGGAGGGCGGGAGGTGGATGTTGCCGGGCAGGCCGCGGGTCTGGAGGAGGGCGGCGAGGTCCATGGAGACGGCCACGGTGACGTGGATGAGGAAGCCCGACCAGATGGAGCGGGTCTTGAGCGAGAGGGTGCCGAGCACGACGCCCGCGAGGATGGCCGCGAGCGCCTCCGCCCAGGGCTTGCCGAAATGGATCATGCAGTAGGGGACGACCATCGCGAGGATGACCGAGGAGCCCATCGCCTCGCGCCCCGCGAAGACCAGGAAGCCGCGGAAGAAGAACTCCAGCGTGAGGAACTGCGTCGCGTAGAGCGCCTCCCACATGAAGAAGTCGCGCCACGAGCGGTTGGCCAGGCGATAGAAGGGGTAGTAGTTCGCGAACTCGCCGGTCTGCGAGACGATCACCACCGCGACCAGCACGATGCCGAAGAAGAGCGCGTAGATCCACGCGTGGGAGAGGAAGCCGCGGAGGCGCAGGCCGTAGTCGCGGAAGCGCTCGCGGCGCCAGAACATCAGGATGATCGCGGGCACCACGAAGTACCCGAAGGTGCGCGTGAAGGACCAGTACGCGAGGCCCGCGAGCTCCTCGTAGCCCGCCGGGGCGGCCCAGCGCAGGGGCTTCAGGAGCTGGAGGTGGTGCGTGGCGGGGCCGCGCGGTCCGCCGCCCCAGTCGATGACCCAGCCGCGGGAGAGCAGGAGGTTGAAGGTGACGCGGTCGCCGAAATACTCCTGGAAGGTGAGCACCACCGCGGCGACGAGGTAGGCCACCATCGGGCGGTAGTCGTAGCCGAGGCCGAGCTCCTCGCGGCGGGCGCGCGCGGCGGTGGCCTCGCGGTCGACCTCGCGCCAGGTCTCCAGGAAGAAGCGCCGCGGGTGCAGCTCCGGGAGCTTCTTGCGCGCGAGCACCGCGACGATGAGCACATAGAGGATCGCGCCGACGAGGAGGACCTTCACCGCGCCGCCCGGCTCACTCGCCCGCGGCCGCGCGCAGGCGCCGCACGCTCACCTCGCGGCCCAGCACCGCGATGACCTCGTAGAGCCCGGGCGACGCCGTGCGCCCGGTGAGGGCCACGCGCGCGGGCTGCGCGACGGTCTTGATGTCGAAGCCGCGCTCGGCGAGCCAGGCCTCGATGGCCGCGCCGATGCCTGCATCGCTGAAGTCGGCGACGCCGGTGAGCACGTCGGCCATCGCCCGGAGGTTGGCCTTCGCCTCGGGCGTGAGGAACTTCTCCACCGCCGCCGGGTCGAGGGTGATCTCGTCGCGGAAGTAGAAGGCCATCGCCTCGGCGGCGTCGATGAGCCGCGCAGAGCGGGTCTTCACGGTGCGCGCGGCGGGGAGGAGGCGCGGGTCGTCGGCGGCGACGGTGACCCCGGCGCCCGCGAGGAAGGGGTGCACCCGCGCGGCGAAGTCCTCGTCAGTGAGGCGCTTCAGGTGCTCGCCGCTGATCCAGAGCGCCTTCTTGACGTTGAAGCGGCCATCGACCGAGCCGCACTGCGCCCAGTCGAACTTCTCGACCAGCTCGGCTCGGGTGAAGAGTTCCTGGTCGCCCGCCGACCAGCCGAAGCGTGCGACGAGGTTCAGCACCGCGTCCGGCACCCAACCGCGCAGGCGATAGTCCTCGATCGCAACGTCGACGCCATGCTGCCCGCTCGACCGCTTGGAGATCTTGCTCCCGTCGGGGTTGAGCATCATCGGCATATGCGCGTACTCCGGCACCGCCGCGCCGAGCGCCTGGTACATCAGGATCTGCTTGGGCGTGTTGATGATGTGGTCGCTGCCGCGCGCCACGAGCGTGATGCCCATCGTGAGGTCGTCGACCACGGCGCCGAAGTTGTACAGCGGCACGCCATCCGACCGAATGATGACGAAGTCGTCGATGAGGCTGTTCTGCGTCTTGATCGCCCCGTAGACCCGGTCGACGAACTCCGTGGTGCCTGTGAGCGGTGTCTTGAAGCGGATGACGTAGGGCGCGCCGGGGATCCAGTCGGCCTCGGTCTTGTCCCGCCAGAGGTGCGGGTACACGAAACCGTCGCGCTTCTTCTCGGGGAGCTTCTGGCGCAGCGCCTCGATCTCCTCGCGCGTCGCGTAGCAGCGGTAGGCCCTGCCTTCGCTCACGAGGCGGTTGGCGTACTCGGCATAGAGGTCGAGCCGCTGCATCTGGAAGTAGGGGCCGTGGGGGCCGCCGACCTCCGGGCCCTCGTCCCAGTCGAGGCCGAGCCAGTGCAGCGAGTCGATGATGACCTTCGTCGAGGCCTCGGTGGAGCGGCCCTGGTCGGTGTCCTCGATGCGCAGCACGAAGGTGCCGCCGGTCTTGCGGGCCCATAGCCAGTTGAAGAGCGCCGTGCGGGCGCTGCCGATGTGGAGGTAGCCGGTAGGAGACGGCGCAAAGCGGACGCGGGGCTTGTCCATGGTGAGGGCCTCGTCAGGTACCGGGACGCGCCCGAAGGGTCAAGCGACGCTCGATCCACATCGCGCTCGAATGATGAGAGCCTCAGCGGAGTCGTCCCTGTCGCTGCCCCTGCCTCGTCACCCCAAGGAGTGAACCGTCATGGCCAGTACCCGCAAGACCACGAAGAAGTCCGCCGCCCGTCCCGCCGCTGCGAAGAAGAAGGCTCCCGCGCGCAAGCCCGCAGCCGCGAAGAAGAAGCCCGCCGCGGCTGCGAAGAAGAAGCCCGCCGCGGCCGCGAAGAAGAAGCCCGCCGCAGCCGCGAAGAAGAAGCCCACCACCGCGGAGCGCGTGTACACGCTCGACGAGCTGGTGGCCCGCGTCGGCGGCGCGGACGAGACCGGCGCCCGCACCCTGGTCCGCGGCCTCTCCGACGAGGACCTCATCACCCTCGGGCGCCGTGTCGCCACGCCGCGCATCACCGTCGACGGCCGACGCCTCTACGGCACCGCCCTCGACGCGCTCGACCGCCTCACGCCCGCGCAGCGCGCCCGGCTGCCGACGGTCACCGCCCGCCGCCTCGCCGCTGCGATCGGCGCCCTGGCGCACGGCGACTCCCTGCGCGAGCGCCGCGACGCCGAGCTCGGGCTCCGCAGCACGCGCAAGGACGCCGCGGAGCTCGACGCCGCGATCGTGCGCGAGGAGGCCCGCGCCCTGCGCGCGCAGCTCCAGGAGGTGCTGATCGACCTGCTGGGCGAGCGCCCGGAGATCGAAGCCGCGGCGGGGAACGCCAGCACCGGCGAGTCGCTGTCGATCGCCCTGGAGAACCTCGTCGACATGCTGGAGGCCAAGGTGCTCGACACCGAGCTCCGCGCCGACCTCCAGCCGGGCAGCTACGACGAGCGCGAACTGGAGGCGATCCGGACGACCGCGAAGAAGGTGCGCCGCCTCGACGAGCGGGCGGCGGCCGTGCAGGGGGTCGCACAGATCCCCCAGTCGGAGGTCGACCTCTGGGACGGCATCAACCTCACGCTGCTCGATCGGATGGTCACCGCCTTCGAGCGCGCCCACGACCTCGAGCCAGCGGTGCCGCGGCTGAGCTACCAGTCGTTGCGCTCGTGGACGCGGCGGGCCGAGCCGACGTCGCCGGGGCCAGCGCCGACGCCCTGATCGCCCGCCACGCCACTCCCGCCACCCGCCACGCCACTCCCATCACCCGCCACGCCGCTTCGGAGCCGCGCCACGCCGCTTCGGAGCCGCGCCACGCCGCTTCGGAGCCGCGCCACGCCGCTTCGGGGCTGCGCCACGCCGCTTCGGGGCTGCGCCACGCCGCTTCGGGACTGCACCACGCCGCCCGGAGGCTCCGCCACGTCGCTACGGGGCTGCGCCACCCCGCCTGGAGCCTCCGCCACGCCCGTCTACGGCCGCCACCGCAGCCGCAGCGGGCGCGCCACGCCCGGCCGCTGCACCGTCACCCCCGTCGCGTCGATGGCGCGCACCGTCGAGCGCGCCACCCGGTCACCCACCGTCACCACCCACGCCGCGCGCCCGGCGGTGAGCACGGCCCCCTGCGCGCGCGAGCCCGCCACGAAGGATCGCGCGACCGGCAGCGTGCCCGCGGGCAGCGCCGCGCCGATCTCCGCCGCGCCGTTGCAGCGCGTCGGCCACGGGTCGTCGCCGAGGTCGGCGGTGGTCGCCCGACCGGAGGGCCAGGAGAGCGTCGCCAGCAGCGCCTCGCCCTGCGGCTCGATGCGCACCGTGATCAGCGCGCGGAGCCCCGGTGACACCGTGAGCAGCGCGAGGGTCTCGCCGAGCGCGGGCGCGTCGTCGGCGCGCACGGTG
The DNA here is from genome assembly GCA_030652255.1 of Myxococcales bacterium. Classification (GTDB taxonomy): domain Bacteria; phylum Myxococcota_A; class Polyangia; order Polyangiales; genus SCUS01. The sequence continues at coordinate 27,303 of JAUSAZ010000024.1, forward strand.
AGGTCGAGGGTCTCGGCGGTCTGCTGCGCGGACACGAGGCACACCCCGCGGCCGAGCCGCGCGAGCGCCCGCAGCGGTTGATAGCGGGAGACCGCCGACGGCGCGGTGGGTTCGCGCCAGCCCACCACAACGCGGTCGCGCAGGCGGCCGACGTGCTCGACGCGGTCGCTGGCGCAGGCGAGGTGCGGGTCGGCGGTGACCGCGGCGCAGGCGGTCGCGGCCGCGGTGGCAGGGGCGCTCGCAGGGAGGAGCAGCGCCCAGGTCACGCGGTCGTCGTGGCGCTCGGGGGCGCCCGGGAGCGGGAGCTCGCCGGAGGCCCGCAGCACCGCGCCGAGCACCGCGGGCGGCACCCACGGCGCGGCCTCGGCGGCGACCGGTTCGAGGCCCGCGAGGGCGCCCGCCACGACGAGGCGCGCGTCGGGCGGAGGGGTTGGCGTTGCGGCGGGGGTCACCACGGCGGGTGGCCCGGCGTCGTCGGGGGTGCGGGGTGCGGAGGGTCGGGGCGGGGGCGCGGTGGCGCTACAGGAGAGGGCGAGCAGCGCGACCGGGACGATCGCGCGCGGTCGCATCAGGGGCGCGGGGCAGCGGCGGCGGGGGTGCGCGTGAGGTGGAACTCCACGCGACGGTTGGCCGTGCGGCCGGCGGCGGTGAGGTTGGGGCGGAGCGGGCGGCCCTGACCGAAGCCGCGCGCGGTGAGCTTGTCGGCCGCGACGCCGAGGCGGATGAGGGTCTCGCGCACCGCTTCGGCGCGGCTCTGCGAGAGGGTCATGTTGCCCGCCGGGGTGCCGACGTTGTCGGTGTGCCCCTGGATCTCCACGGCGGTGATCTCGGGGTGGCGGTTGAGCGTGTCGGCGATCTCTTCCAGCAGCGTGTTGGAGTCCGGGAGGATCTCCGCCGAGTTGGTCTGGAAGTGCACCTGGCGCATGATCGCCAGGATGTTGCCGCGGATGGCCACCGAGGGGCGCGCCGGGCGGCGGGTCACGGTGACCTCCACCGCGCGGTTGGCGCGCGGCTCGACGGTGGCCTGCTGGGCGGTGGAGCCCATGTGCCGGTCGCTCGACTCGACGCGCACCATGTACGGGCCCGCGAGGAGCTCCTCGGCGGTGATGCGACCCTGGTCGTCGGTGGTGAGGGTGCGCTCGGCGGGGGCCTGCTGGCCCGTCGGGACGTTGAGACCCGGCGCGGGCGAGAGCACCACGTTGGCGTTGGCGACGTTGGCGCCGCCCTGCGACGACACGACGTGGATGGCGAGCCCGCCGCGGCGGGGCATCGGCCGGATGTCGCAGTTGACGTTGACCTCGGGGTCGGCGTTGGCCGCGGGGGCGGTGGTGCCCTCCGCGGGCGGCGTCGGCGCGGGCACGGTGAACGTGCACTCGCCGGGGTTGTACTCCGGCGCGGTGACCGCGAGGCGGTACTCGCCCGGCACGAGGTGCCCGGAGCGGAAGCGCCCGTCGGGGGCGCTCGCGAGGATGTGCAGCTCGGGGTGACCCGTGAAGTTCACGATGGCGCCGCCGACGGCGTTGTGGCTCTCGGCGTCGCGCACCATGCCGACCACGTGGCCGCCCGGCGGGGTGCGGTCGACCACGCGGTCGACCACGCGCTCCGGCCCGGGGACCTCGACGCGCTGCACTGGCGGATGGATGTCGTACGCGAAGGACGCGCCGAAGTAGAGCTGCCACGGGGTGGTGGGGGCGAGCTCGCGCACGAAGGTGGAGCTCCCGCTGGTGGCGATGTCGAAGGCCAGGAGCGCGGCGAGGCCGCGGACCGGCGGGAGCACCCGGGCGCCGATGGTGAGGCGCGAGGGCATCGAGGAGAAGCCCTCGCGGGCGAGGCAGGCGTCGTCGTCGGCGGCGCCGCCGGGGCCCGACATGCCCGTGCCCGGCTCGAAGCAGGAGTACCCCTGGCGGTTGACCGGCACGCCGACGGACCACTCGAGGAAGGGCCGCACCCACGGGAGCTCGACCTCGGCGGCGAGGTTGACCCCGAAGCGGTCGACGCGGTTGATGCCGAGCGCGTGGCGCTCGATGCGCGACACCTCGAGGAAGCACGTCGGGTCGATGGCCCCGGAGGCACAGCGCGCGGCGTCGTAGCCCGGCTGGGCGGCGCGGCGGCGCTCCTCGGTGGGCGACACGATCGCGGCGCTGTTGTCGAGGTAGTAGTGGGCGTTGACGTGGAAGCGCAGCGGGACGCTGGCGCCGAAGTCGCGCAGGTCGACGGTGCTGAGCACGCCGAAGTTGGCGCTGGTCGAGCCGCCGAGCAGGCCGATGTCACCGGAGCGGTTGAGGAGGTAGAGCGACGCGAAGCCGCCGACGTAGAGGCCGCGCCAGACGCGGGCCGCGCCCTTCACGCCGAAGGTGGTGTCGCCGAGCACCTGGAAGAGGCTCGGGCGCTCGCGGTCGTTGGAGTTGGCGTACGCGCGGATGGACGCGAAGATTTCGAGGAAGTCGAGCGGCGAGTACGACAGCGTGGCGGTGCCGCCCACGTGCTGCGCGCTGTCGGTGCCGACCGCCGCGGTGCCCGCGAGGCCTGGGGGACGGAGAAACTCCGACCCGCCGTAGTACTCGCCGATGAGCCCGAAGCGGAACGAGCCCGCCGCGCCCGTCTGCGCCGCGCGGGTGTGCAGGAGGCCGATGGAGCCGTCGAGCGTGGAGTAGCGCGAGAGCATCCGGGTGCGCCGGGCCTCGTCGGTCTCCGGGGTGCCGGGCTGCTCGGGCGTGGCGGCGGGGGTCGGCGTGGCGGCGGGGGTCGCGGTGGTGCCGGCGGCGGGGGCTTCTTCCTCGTCGCCCTCCTCGTCGCCCTCGTCGTCGCCCTCCTCGTCAGCCGACGCCGCGGAGCGACCGCCGGAGGGCGGGGTCTGCGCGAGGGCCGTCAGGGGCAGCGCAACCGCCTGCGCCACGAGGATCAAAGCCAACCATCGAGAGTGCCGCATCGTCGTGTCTCCTCCACCTAAGCCATCGGGAATCCCGCGCTCGTGCTCGTCACGAGGCCCGCCGAAATCCAACACCGCCTTCGCGGCGGCGCGGTCATACCATCCGCGTTCTCGAAACGTCCAGACTCGGGACGGGCCGTCGTTGCTGTGGATCGAAGCCCACAGGAAGAGGCCCCGGGATCAACCCCGGCTCATGGGCTGGAGCACCGTCTCGCCCCCCTCGCCAGTCACCAGCTGATCGACCCGCTTCTCCGCCGCGTCGAGCCTGCGCTGCCCGGCGCGGGTGAGCCGCACGCCCTCCTCGAAGACCCGCAGCGACTCCTCGAGGGCCAGGTCACCCTTCTCGAGTTGGAGCACCACCTCGTCGAGCCGCTTGAGGATCGCCTCGAGCGGCATCGCCTCTTCCACCGTCGTCCCGTTGCTCTCTTGCGCTTCCATGGCCGGGCGGGAATGACACCCTCCCGCGGCCGGGGTCAAGGTTCCGCCGCGCCGCGGGCCACCTGCAGCGCGAGCGAGAGCCCGTCCGCCAGCCGCGCGCTCCACGCCACCGCCCGGGCCGCCTCCAGCGCCGGCCGCGCCGCGCCGCCCTCCCTCCGCGCGAGCGCCATCGCGGCCCCGAGCCTCCGCGCCTCGTCCACATCGGTGAGCAGCGTGCGCTCCAGCGCCGGGGTGCTCCCCGTCGCGGCCACGACGGCGACGTCCTCCCGCCGGGGCCCGCCGAGCAGCGCCGCGAGCGCCGCCTCCGCGTCCCGCCGGTCACCGGGGTCGTCGCTCGCGACGCAGCGCCGCACCGCCGGGAGCGCCCCGAGCGCCCGCAGCCGCGCGATGGCCGACAGCGCGGGGCCGCGCGCCACCGGGTCGTCGACGAGCGCGCCGAGCTCCTCCCCGGTGACGCCGCCGATGTCGCCCAGCGCCTCGATGGACTGCCGCCGCAGGTCGCGCTCGGGGCCCGTGCGCGCGACCGCCAGCAGCGCCGGCGCCGCCTCGGCGAGACGCAGCGCCCGCGCCGCGCGGATGGCCGAGAGCCCCCTCCCCCCGCGGATCTCCTCCGCGGCCCGCCTGAGCTCACCGACGATGGCCGCCGCCGCCGAGGGGTCTCCGCGGCGCGCCAGGATGCGCCACCGCAGCGGCTCCTCCACCGGCCGCCCCTCGACGGGCGCGTCGGGCCGCGCGGCCAGGGCGTCGAGGGCCACCGCCGCGAGCTCGTCGTCGGGCACCACGCTGCCGCGCGCCCGGGCCGCGTCGAGCTGCGCCTCGGGCGTGCCGAGGGCGTGCAGGGCCGCGAGCGCCAGCGCCGGAGGGGCGAGCTCGGGGAGGCGCAGGGCCTCGACGCGCGCCACGAGCGAGCGGGTGTCGCGACCGGCCGGGAGCGCGAGGGCGGTGAGCGCCGTGAGCCGGGCCGAGAGGTCGGTCTCCTGCGCGAGGAGTGCGAGGAGGGCGTCGTCCTCCGCGGCACGATCGGCCTCGGAGGCGACCCCCGCGCCGCCGAGCCGCGACCGCAGGATGGCGTAGGCCCCGCCGCGCCGCCGGGCGAGGTCGGTGCTGCGCAGCCGGGAGATCGGGTCGGCCCGGGCGATGCGCCAGGGTTCGGCTAGCGGCGTGGCGAGGGCGGTGGCATCGTGAATGCCGAGCGCACAGACGAGACCCAGTGTGATGGCATACCATCGTGGGGCCGGAGGCCTCGAGCGGTGAATCGCGGCCGAGTCGACGGAGTCCACGGCAGGCCGCGGAACCTATCACGTCCCGTAGCGACGGAGCATCACCGAGACACCGCATGCGCATCTGCCCCGCCTGTCAGATCAGCTACGACGGATCGGTCACGCGGTGCGCGCATGACAACCGCCGCCTGCTGACGGTGGCGGCCTTCGAGCGCTCGATGGACGACGCCCTCATCGGCACGGTGCTGGCGGAGCGCTACGACATCCTCGACCGGCTGGGCGTCGGGGGCATGGGCACGGTGTACCGCGCCGAGCAGCGGGCGCTCGGGCGCGACGTGGCCGTGAAGGTGCTGCGCCGCGAGCTCGGTCGCGACCCCGACACGGTGGCGCGCTTCCACCGCGAGGCGCAGGCGCTGTCCAACCTGCGGCACCCCAACACGGTCGCGGTGCTCGACTTCGGGCAGACCCCCGACGGGCTGCTCTTCCTGGTGATGGAACTCCTGGAGGGCGAGATGCTCTCCACCCGCCTCCGGCGCGACGGCGCGCTCCCGGTGGCCGAGGCCCTGCGCATCACCACGGGCATCCTGCGCTCGCTGGCCGAGGCCCACCGCGCGGGCATCGTGCACCGCGACCTCAAGCCCGACAACATCTTCCTCGCGCGCGTCGAGGCGCACGCCGACGCCGAGGAGCTGGTGAAGGTCGTCGACTTCGGGGTGGCGAAGATCCGCCCCGGCGGGGTGGACGCCCCCATCGACCCGCTCTCCACCCAGGAGGGCACGGTCTTCGGCACGCCGCGGTACATGTCCCCCGAGCAGGCGCAGGGCCGGGCCCTCGACGGGCGCAGCGACCTCTACGCCGTCGGCGTGATGCTCTTCCAGATGCTCACCGGCGCGGTGCCCTTCGGCGAAGACGACGCCGTCGTGGTGATGGCCCACCACATCATGACCCCGCCGCCCCGGGTGCTCGACCTCAACCCCGCGGGGGACATCCACCCCGCCCTCGACGCCCTGGTCGCCTCGTCGCTGGAGAAGCGCCCGGGCGATCGACCGGCGTCGGCCGAGGACTTCCTCCGGGCCATCGAGGCGCTGCCGATCGAGGGCGCCCGCCCGGGCCTCACCAGCGGGCCCTTCGCCGGCTCCGCCCGCTACCCGAGGGTGACCGCCACCCGCACCGCCACGGTCCTCGCGCTCCTCCTCGGGCTCGGCATCGCGCTCTTCACCGCCCTCCCCCTGCGCCGCCGCGCGCAGACCCCCGTCACCCCCGCCGCGCCCGCAGCGCCTCCCCTCAGCGCGCCCGCGCCCGTGGCCCCCGCGCCGCCCGCGCCGGTGGCCGCAGCGCTCCCTCAACCCGAGCCCGCCCCCGAGCCCGCGGCCGACGTCGTCGCCCCGCCCGCCCCGGGGGTCACACGGCGCGCCCATCGCCACCGCTCCCATCGCCGTTCGACCAGCCGCGCCCCGGCGGCCTCGGTGACCTCTACCCCCGCGCCTCCGCCGCACGCTCCCTATCCCCGCTGGAGCGACTGATACCAACTGGGTGTCAAACTTGCCGCTTTGGCGGCCGCCCGTTGGTGGGACACGCCGCCCGTTTGACGCTGGGGTTCGCGCGTTGGCGCTCACCCCAGGCTATCGCACGAGGGCGCCCCCGCAGTCGCGGGGGCTTTCGGACCGACACCCGATGGACCTTCCGGAAGGCCGGGCGGACAAGGCCCACGAGATGCGCAACGGGTGTCGTTCGGGAGTGGCGCAACCCGCTGCGGGCCGGGGTTCGGGCGTTGGCCCTCACCCCGGGCAATAAC
>JAUSAZ010000064.1 GCA_030652255.1 Myxococcales bacterium
GTTTGACGCTGGGGTTCGCGCGTTGGCGCTCACCCCAGGCTATCGCACGAGGGCGCCCCCGCAGTCGCGGGGGCTTTCGAACAGGAACATCACTTCGAGTGTGCCCGCCTTGTCCGCCCAGCCTTCAGGAAGGTCCATCGAGTGTCGGTCCGGAAGCCCCCGCGACTGCGGGGGCGCCCTCGTGCGATAGCCTGGGGTGAGCGCCAACGCGCGAACCCCAGCGTCAAACGGGCGGCGTGTCTCACCAACGGGCGGCCACCAAAGCGGCAAGATTGACACCCAGTTGGTATGAGCCGCTCCCGATGCCCGCCGACCTCTACGACGCGCCCATGGTCTACGACCTCCTCTTCGACGACCGCGTCGACGACGTGCGCTTCTACGCCGGCCTCGCCCGCGGCCACGCCCGGGTGCTCGAGTACGGCGCGGGCACCGGGCGCGTCACCGTCCCCATGGCCCGCGCGGGCTCGTGCGTCGTCGCCGTCGAGCGCGCGCCCACGATGCTCCACGGCCTCCGCGCCCGGCTCGCCGTCGAGGCCGCCGAGGTCGCCGCCCGGGTCACCGCCGTCGCCGCCGATGCCACCGCCCTCTCCCTCGACGAGCGCTTCGCGCTGGTGCTCTTCCCCTTCAACGGCCTCGCCCACCTGCACGGCGCCGACGAACAATCGGCCTTCTTCGCCCGGGTCCGCGAGCACCTCGCGCCCGGCGGGCTCTTCGCCTTCGACGTGTGGATCCCGGAGCCGCGGCTGCTGCGGGGCGACGTGCTGGAGAGCGGGCGCTTCCCCGATCCCCGCACCCGGGAGCCCGTCACCCTGCGCGAGGAGTTCTCCTACGACGCGCTCTCGCAGGTGCTCACCACGCAGCTCACCCTCACCCCCGCGCTCGACCCCTCCGCCGCCGAGCGCTGGAGCATCTCGCAGCGGCAGTTCTTCCCCGAGGAGACCCGCGCCCTGCTGGCCGCCCACGGCCTCGACCTCCGCTGGCGCACCACCCGCTGGCGGCTCCCCAACGACCTCGCGCGGCGCCAGCTCGACGACGAGGCGCCGGACGAGCGCGGGGCGATGATCGCGTACGTGTGCGCGCTGGCGTAACCTCCCGCGCACCCAATGATCGACCTGCACTACTGGCCCACCCCCAACGGGTGGAAGATCACCATCGCCCTCGAGGAGATGGGCCTCCCCTACCGCGTGATCCCCGTGAACATCGGGCGCGGCGAGCAGTTCAAGCCCGAGTTCCTGGCCATCGCGCCCAACAACCGGATGCCCGCCATCGTCGACGACGACCCGCCGGGCGGCGGCGCGCCCGTCTCGGTCTTCGAGAGCGGCGCCATCCTGCTCTACCTCGCCGAGAAGACCCGCAGCTTCATCCCCGACGACCTCCGCGGCCGCACCGCCGTGCACGAGTGGCTGATGTGGCAGATGGGGGGCCTCGGGCCGATGCTGGGCCAGGCCAACCACTTCGCGGCCTACGCGCCGGAGCAGATCCCCTACGCCATCGAGCGCTACATGAAGGAGTCCGAGCGGCTCTTCGGGGTCCTGGAGCGGCGCCTCGCCGACCGCGACTACCTCGCGGGCGAGTACTCCATCGCCGACATGGCGGCGGTGCCGTGGGCGCGCGGGCACGAGCGCCTCAAGCTCGACGTCACGGGCTTCCCGAGGGCGCTCGCGTGGATCGCCCGGGTCAGCGAGCGCCCCGCCGTGCAGCGGGGCCTGAAGGTCGCCGCCGAGATGAGCGCGCCCATGGACGACGAGGCGAAGAAGGTGCTCTTCGGCCAGGGCGCGACCCCGAAGGCGGGCTGAAGAACCCGCGCGATCGCTACGGCTTCGAGAGCGGGATCGATTCGAGGTAGCGGTCGATGCGGGAGCGCAGGGAGGGGTCGGCCTCGGGGCGCAGCGTGCTCCAGGCATCCATCGTCCGGGCGACGAAGGTGCGGGCCTCGGCCACGACCGCCATGGGATGCCCGCGGTCGTGGAGATAGCGCTCGATGCGCCGGAGGTGGCTCCACTCGATGCGGGACGGCAGCACCTCCTTGGCAAGGGTCAACGCGAGCGTCGGCTCGAAGGGATACTCAGCCACGAAGACGAGGTCGTACGCGGGAGAGAGCCGCGCCTGCCTGCGGTCGGGGTAGATCAATGACCAATTCTTCAGGTGGGCGTCGTAGTTGCCCGAGAGGATCATGAAGACCATGCGGCGCAGATACTCGCGTAGATCTTCCTCGCCGCAGAGGTCGCCGATGAGGCGGGCGAGGGCTTCGTAGCTGGCGTTCTTGTACTTCCCGTCGGGGTGGGCGCCCCGCACCTGAGCAAAGTCTTCCTGATGGACGCGCGCGCCGCCCGCGAGGCGGTCGTACCTCCTGATGGCGAACACCGGGTCGTCACCGCTGGCGAAGCGGGGGTCGAGTCCGTCGATGTCACCAGCGCGCACGAGATGGTGCACTGGGATCTCGATCCCTGCGAGGGAAGCCCAGCGCATGACGGTGTGCTCATTGCGAGGGAGAGTCTCGAAGGGCGTCGAGCCGAACTTCAGGATCCAGTCGCCGGTACGGCTGCGCACCACAAAGCGGCCGTCGTCCAGGCGATCGGCAGAGAGCTTCGGCTGAACGCCCGCGAGCGAGAACCGCGGGGCCTCGCTCGCCAGGACGGGACCGAGCGCGGGCTCGTCGAAGGAGACGCCGCGCGCCATCGGCTCGACCTCCCCGGCGCTGAAGCGAACCACGACGGCGCCCGGGAGATTTTCTCCGACATGGGCGAGGGTGCCGAGGTCTCCGGCGGTCGCCTGCTGGCTGCGGACCATCGCCTGCAACGCCCCCTCGGGGAGCAGGTTGGCGAAGAAGCTCGGCAGCCGACCCGGGTGGCTCGCCACGCGAAACGTCTGGACCCGGTGACCGTCTTCGAAGCGCTGGCCCAGCACCGCCCGAGCCGGGTCGTCCAGGTAGTCGTCGCGCAGGGAGAAGGCGATCACTCCGTTGGAGGGCTCTTCGATGATCCGTCCGATCAGACGATCATGCAGAAGCACATCGAAGCTCACGCGCCCTCGTCTTCGAAATACGAATCCAGGGGCGGTCGATCGCGATCGACCGACCCGACCCCGGCGCGCGCCGCCAGGAAGGCTCTCACGTGGCTGGTCAGACGCTCCGTCCTCCGGGCGAGGAAGGTCAGCGTGTCGCCGCGGACGAAGGCCTCCCAGGCGACGGGATCGATGCCGTGGGTGGCCAGGGACTCCGCCGAAGGGGACGCCCGACGGAGCGCGTCAGCAATGTGCGCCACCTTGTCCCTGGTCCCGATGGAGCCATGAGCGAGGTACATCGCGAGGGTCGGCTTGCCATCCCCCGAGGGTTCGATGAACTGAATCGGAAACTGCCTCTCGGCGTCGTTGAGAAGCGAAGCGATCGGGACCTCTGTCCCCTGCTCGTCCTCGCCGCCGACCAACACCCGAGGCATCAAGGCGGACAGCGCGCAGAGTTCCACCTTCGAGTTCGCCGTGCCTCGCCGAAAATCACTCAGCGGCCGATCGGCCCATCGCAACTCGGCCGGCTGCAGCCCCAGTAGGCGCTGCACCGCCCCGCTCTCGTCCCCCTCGATAGCCTTCCACCGCCTTCCATCGACGGCGTTGTTGGTCTGGCTGTCACCGCTCAGCATCCCGCGCCAGAACCACCTCCCCAACAGCTCGACGTTTCGCGGGCTCGGCCTGGAGAACTGCGAGAAGAAGCGGGCCAGGGTCGGGATCGCGCCGTCGTATGGGAGCAGCTCGACGTGGGGCACCCCTGCCTCTTCGGACAAGAACGCGATCGTCGCGGAGAGCGCCGCCGCGACGCGGTTGAACAGCTCGGGGACATTCGCGTCCTTGATCGCATCTTCGATTCGTTGGGGGGTATGGCTCGCGACCGCGATGGCGGAGCGCTCGATGATGCTGCGGCCGATCGCGCCGAAGCCCAGGACCGCCAGGGACGACTCGACGCTCTCCATCGGCTTCACGCCCGCCGTACTGATATGTAGCGCATCGAAGACCTCATTCGTCTTCAGCGCCCGCCCGCGCCGATTGACCCGCGCGAAGATCTCCTTGGGGACCTGATCGTCCGGACCGCGGTAGGGCACGAGATACGCAGGTATCTCGTATTCGCGGATCCTACCCGCCGCCTCGTCAGCCCGATCGCTGAGCTCCTCGGGGAGGTTCGCCTCGCGCAGCCATCGATTGAGCAGGACCGGGGCTCCGAGCAGGTGCGTGGGCACCCAGTGCGCGGGTGGCGTCCGGCGCCGCGGCCCAAGGAGGTAGACGTTCTTCTCGAGATCGAAATAGATGGGTCGATAGGCGCCGGTCGAATCGCCCAGGAGCGCGATCGCGAGGGTCGACAGCCGCTGCTGACCATCAACGACCCAGAGCGCGTCGTCGGTCTCCGAAACCTCGGCGTGATATCCGCCGAGCCGCAGCGTACCCGCCGGGGCCGGACCGCGCGCGAGCAGGAGCGTGCCGATCGGATACCCGGAGTGGATGCTATCGAAGAGGAGCCGCCGGTCCTCGTCTGTCCAGACGAAGCTCCGCTGAAAAAGCGGGACCCGCACCTCCCCCTTCCGGATCGCTTCGAGCAACCTCGCGACGCGGTACGTCTTCGTCTCAAACCCGCTCGTAGCGCTCATGCGATCACCCTACGCGGCGCCGAGCGCGAGGGTCAATCGCGCGCGCCCGCGTCCATCGACATACGTCGGTGTGTATTCCCGGCGTCCATGGCGGCGGGCGCGCCGGCGTCGACGGGCCCCTCGCCCGCCACGCCCGTGGTCGGCTCGACGGCGGCCTCGGTCGAGCCCGCGTCGCGGGTGCGGGGGCGGCCGGTGTTGGCGAGCGCCTCGGCGGCCTGGATGAGCGGCAGCCGGGTGCGGGCGCCCTCCAGGTAGCGGGCGGGGTCGAGCACCACGTAGGGGGCGCGGCCGGCCTGCTCGCGGGCGGCGTTCTCGCGGTCGAGCCAGCGGATGATCTTGGGCATCGCGGCGACGCTCCACGGGTGCGTGTCGTGGAGGAGCACGGTGCCGCCGGCGTGGTTGCCCAGGTTGGTGATGATGCGCTGCGCGACGGCCTCGGCGTCGTTGACCAGCAGGTAGTCGTGCGGGTCGATGGACCACATCCAGAGCTCGTTGCGCTTGGACACGAGGTGCCGCCGGACGTCCTCGCTGTAGGCACCGTACGGCGGGCGGAAGAGGTGCGGGCGCTGGCCGATCACCTCCTCGATGAGGTCGGCGTTGTGCTCGATCTCGTAGCGCACGCGCTCGGGCGGGAGCGTCGGGAGCTGGTAGTGGTGCACCGTGTGGTTGCCGATGACGTGACCCGCCGCGAGGGTGTCGCGCAGCAGCTGCCGGGCGCGGGTGCGCAGGGGCTCCTCGTGGGACTCCAGGCGCCAGCCGCAGACGAAGAACGCGGCGTGGATGTTGGCGCGCGCGAGGATGGGCAGGAGCCGGTCGGTGGTGCCGGGGTTGGGCCCGTCGTCGAAGGTGAAGAGCACCTCGCGGGCGCCGGGGCGGCCCAGGGAGAGGTCCCAGCCCCAGCGCAGGCGGGCCTCGGGGTTGAGCAGCGCCGGGGGCCACGAGGGCGGGCGCGCCGCGGCGTCGGGGGGGATGACCATCCCGAGGGGCTCGAGGCGCCCGGCGTCGTCGACCGTCGCGAGCAGCCGCGGGAAGATCGGGATGCGCAGGGGGGTGCCGTCGAAGCGGGGCCGCGGGGCGGAGGAGAGCGCGATGAGCGCGCCGGTGATGACCGCGGCGCCGATGGCCAGCAGGGCCGCCGCGCGGTACGCGAGGGCCTGAGAGCGCTGTCTGGCTTGGTGGCGGCGTCGGCCCATCGGTGGTTCTTCTGGCCGAGGGCTCTATCCGATCGGGCCCCGGGGCGCCACCCGCCGATGCGCCCCCGCGCGGCGGCGTGCCGGGAATTTCCTGTGCGCGGCGCCGCGGGGGTTAAGCTCCCGCGCGCCATGTTCACGATCCGTTCGCGACGCGACCTTTCGCTGCTGCTGGAGCGGCAGATGACCGCAGCGTCGTCGCGGGGCGGAGGGCCCGCCATCGACGACGACATCGAGGCGCGCACCGCGCTCAAGACCTTCCTGCTGGAGGCCCACGGGCGCATGCGCTCGGACCCCTTCCCGGCGCTCCAGGAGCTGTGCGGCCCGCTGGGCATCACGGTCGAGCGCACCGACGACCCGCAGCTCATCGCGCTGTGGCTCGGCGAGGAGGTGCAGCTCTGGATGGACACCGCGGGCGGGCGCATCCACCGGCTGTACACGGTGGGCACCGCGAAGGACGCCGACCGGGTGCACGAGATGCTGGTCTCGGGCTCCGGGCTGCTGGAGTGCGTGTGGCTGCCGCCGCGCGCGCTCGAGACGCTCACGAAGGACCCGGCGTCGCGGATGGTGCTGTTCTCGCTGCGGCACGACCGGCGGCCGCTGCGGCGCACGCCCGACCTGGAGGGCATCGACTCGGTGACGCTGCGCTTCTGGGGGCCGCGCGCCAAGGAGACCCTCGACAAGCTGCGGCACAGCGACGTGCTGCCGATGGCGACCAGCGTGTACAGCGTGCGGGTGCGCGTCGGGGACGACGAGAAGTACTGCCTGGCGGAGGTGTTCCACAGCGGGAAGATCACGGCGATCGGGACGTCGTTCACCGAGCACGAGCGCATCGTGCAGGCGCTGCTCGACGAGCACGAGACCCTGGTGACGGCGCTGGAGGCGGCGCAGAAGACCCCGCGGCGGGTGATGATCCCCGTGAAGTGGACCCTCGACGACCTGGCCTACGGGGTGGGTCGGATGTTCTCCGGGACGGACCCCTTCCGGCTGTGGGGCATCCCCGAGCAGACGGGGCCGGAGAGCTTCTCGATGCGCGCGGTCGACCTCGACGTGGGGCGCGTGGCGCTCTTCACCGTCGACCGGGAGGGGCTCTCGCTGGAGCTCGGCGCCCGCACGCCCGCGTCGACGGCCATCCGGGTGGTGTCGGCGCTCCAGTACCACGTCAACGCCGACGTCCGGGACGACCTCATCTCCCCCGAACCGCTGCTGCAACTGGCCCTGCCGGTGGCCGCCGAGCGGGGCACCTTCAAGGAGACCTCGAAGCTCCACGACGTGGCGCGGGTGGTGCTCACCGAGGCCTGCGCGTGCCTCACCCGCGGCTCGCAGGCGCTCACGACGGGCATGCTCCTGGAGAACACCCACGGCAACGAGCTGGCGACGCCCGCGCTGCACGACCTGACGCGGCGGGTGATGTCCGAGGCGGCGGCGCACGAGTGGCGCACCTGGGTGAAGCTCGTGGCGCTCCCCGAGGGCCGGACGGCGTGGCGCTTCGCCGACCCGCTGCCGACGGAGCGCAACCTCCGGCTCCGTGAGCTCCAGAAGATGAACCGCGCGGCGCAGCAGCTCGTGGCGCGGATGGAGGGCAAGGGCCTGGCGAAATGGCTGCAGCTCTCGCTCTTCGGCCCCGAGGAGATGGTCACCCCCATCGTCGACGAGTGACCGACGGCGCGGTCACGGACGCGCGGCCGCGGCTGGCGCGCGCCGTGGTGGCGCTGTCCGCGGTGAGCTTCCTCACGGACGTCGCCGCGGACATGGTGGTGCCCTACCTGCCGCTCTTCCTGACGGTGACGCTGGGCGCGTCGACGGACTGGGTGGGCCTGGTCGAGGGCGTCGCGGAGGCCACCGCGGCGGTGGTGAAATACATCTCCGGGAGGGTGTCCGACCGGATGCCCCGGAAGAAGCCCCTGGTGCTGCTCGGGTACGGCGTGGCCAACCTCGCGCGCCCGCTGCTCTCCCTCGCCGTGGCCCCGTGGCAGGTGCTCGCGATCCGCTTCGTCGACCGCGTGGGCAAGGGGATCCGCACGGCCCCGCGGGACGTGCTCATCGCCCGCGAGACCCCGGCGCGGCACCGGGCCTACGCCTTCGGGTTCCACCGCGGGATGGACAACCTCGGCGCGGTCTTCGGACCCATCGCGGCGATGGCCGTGCTCGCGGCCACGCACGACGACCTGCGCATGGTCTTCGCGGCCACCATCGTCCCGGGCACGCTCTCACTCCTCGCGGTGGTGCTCTTCGTGCGCGAGACCCCGGTCGTCGAGACCGAGGCGTCGAAGCAGGCCGCGGCCGACGACGCGCGCGGCCCGCTGCCCGCGGAGCTCAAGCGCTTCCTCATACTGGTCGGTGTATTCTCGCTGGGCAACGCGAGCGACGGCTTCCTGGTGCTGCGGGCGCACCAGCTCGGGGTGGCGGTGCGCTGGCTGCCGGTGGCCTGGGGCGCGCTGTCGCTGATGCGCGCCGTCGCGTCGGTGCCGGGCGGCTGGGTGGCCGACCGCATCGGGCGCCCGCGGGCCCTCACCCTGGGCTGGTGGCTCTACGCCGCGGCGTGGCTGGGCTTCGGGCTGGCCACGCGCCCGTGGATGGCGGGCGTCGCGCTGGTGGCCTACGGCGCCTACTACGGGCTCACCGAGGGAACCGAGCGGGCGCTGGTGGCGACGCTGGCGGGCGAGCGCGCGCTGGGGCGGGCCTACGGGGCCTTCAACCTGGTGGCGGGCCTGGTGGCGCTGCCGGCGAGCGTGATGTTCGGGAAGCTGCTGCGGTGGTACGGACCGCGGGTGGCCTTCGGGGTGGGCGCGGCGCTCGCGGCCGCGGCGGCGCTGGGCATGACGGCGCAGTGGGGTCGGCGCACGGCGTAGGGAGACGGCGGGCCGCTCACACCTTCGCGAACTTCGCCAGCTCGTCCTCGGCCGGCTCATACCTGCGCAGGTAATCCAGCGCCCCCTCCACGTCGTCGACGAAGCCGATGAAGCCCCGCAGCGACGGGTGCATGAAGCCCGCGTCCACGGCCCGGTCGATCTGCGCGCGCAGCGGGTCGTAGTAGCCCGCGTGGTTGACCACCGCGATGGGCTTGCGGTGGATGCCGATCTGCCGCCACGTCGCGACCTCCAGCACCTCCTCCCAGGTGCCGTAGCCGCCGGGCAGGGCGATGAAGCCGTCGGCCCGCGTGGCCATCATCAGCTTGCGCGCGTGCATGTCGTCGGTGATGTGCAGCTCGCTCAGCCGGATGTGCGCCAGCTCGCGCGCCCGCAGGCTCTCCGGCAGCACGCCCACCACCCGGCCGCCGCCCACCAGCGCGGCGTCGGCCACCGCGCCCATGAGCCCCACCGAGGCGCCGCCGTACACCACCGTCGACCCCTCGTGGGCGAGCGCCCGGCCGAGCCCGGCCGCGAGCGCGAGGAAGGCCGGGTCGTGGCCCGGCGACGAGCCGCAGTACACGGCGAAGGAGGCTCCGCGGAGTTTCATGGCGCCGCAGCCTATACCCGCCGCGCGCCCTATGGCGCGATCGCCGCCACCACCGCCGCGGTCTCCCGCGCGCCGCAGCCCAGCCACTGCGCGAAGGGCGAGCGCCGCCCGTCCTCCGTCGCGCACGCCGCCGCGATGCGCTCGACCACGTCCGCCCGCACCGCCCGCCCCCCCATCACGGGGTAGCCCATCGCCAGGTAGGCCCGCGGCGACACGCCCCCCGTCGCCGCCATCGACGCCGCGCCCTCCGCCGGCGCCGCCACGCCCGCCCCGTAGCGCACGCGCACCAGCGTCACCCGCCGCGCCACCGCCTCCGGGGCCAGCAGCGCCCGCGCGAAGACCACCCGCGCGCCCAGCACCAGGCCCCGCGCCGCGAGCGCCTCGCGGTCGACCTCCGCCAGCACCCCGTCGACCTCCGCCGTCAGCGCGCACCCGAGCCCCTGCGCCAGCTGGTGGTTCAGCCCCCGCCACCACGCCGCGTCGACGGCCTCGCCCGCGGCGGCCTCCACGGGTTCGAGCAGCGCGTGCACCTCGTCGCGCGACCACGCCACCAGCCGCCGCAGCAGCCGCGCCCTCGCCCCGCCGCCCAGCGCCGCCAGCGCGGGGGAGGTCTCCAGGTGCACGTCGGGCAGCGTCACCGACGAGCCCGCCACGAGCCGCGCCAGCACCTCGCCCTCGGGCGACAGCAGCACCTGGCCTTTACCATTCAGGGTAAAGCGCGCGTGCGGGGCGTCGACCAGCGACTCCATCCACGCCGTCGGCGAGGCCGTCGTCGGGGGCTCCTTCGGGGCGAGCGCGGCGCGCAGGCCCTTGAGCCCCGCGAAGGGGTGCCGCGGGTCGACGGTCTTGGTCTCCGCCTCGGTGCGCATCCGGCGAGGGCGCGGGGCGGCGCCGGCCTTCGGCGCGGGCTCGTCGACGAAGCGCTGCACCAGGCGGGCGTGCAGGGCGTCGCTGAGCTGGTCTTCGAGGTCGCGGGTGTGCTCCTGCCAGCGCGCCGCGGCGTCGAGCCACGAGGGGCGGTTGGCCAGGTAGGTCCAGGTGCGGACCGAGGCGATGCGCGCGACGAGGGTGTCGACGTCGCCGGTGAGGTCTTCGAGGGGGGCGACCCCGGCGCGGACGAAGTCCGAGCGCAGCCGCCCGTGGTCGCACAGCTCGACGAACACCGCCGCGAGCTGCCCCACGTGGTCCTCGAAGAGGAGCCGGCGGAAGTCCGGGACGGTGCACACCTCCCAGAGCAGGGCCACGCGGGCCTCGCCCACGGCCCGGACGCGCACGTCGTCGCGCGCCAGCAGCGCCGCGAGGGCGGCCTCGTCCTCGGCCTGGTTTACGCGTGAGAGTATTCTCCTGGGCGCCGGGGACTTGAGCGCGGCGGTGAGGGCCGCGACGGAGCTGAAGTCGAGGGCGCTGGAGCGCCACACCACCTTGCGCAGCGGGGCGAAGCGCTGGCTCTCGATCTGGGCGCGCACGTCCGCGGGGATGACGTGCGGCGCGAGGGCGCTGAAGGTCCCGTCCTGGAGGTGGCGCCCGGCGCGGCCGGCGATCTGGCCGAGCTCGGCGGGGTCGAGCTCGCGGGCCACGCGCCCGTCGAACTTGCGCAGCGACGCGAAGGCCACGTGGCGCACGTCGAGGTTGAGCCCCATGCCGATGGCGTCGGTGGCCACGAGGTAGTCGACCTCGCCCGACTGGAACATCGCCACCTGGGCGTTGCGCGCCCGCGGCGAGAGGGCGCCGAGCACCACGGCCGTACCGCCGCGCAGCACCCGCAGGCGCTCGGCGAGCTCGTAGACCTGCTCCATGGAGAAGGCCACCACGGCGCTGCGCCGCGGGACGCGCGCGAGGGGCACCGTCTCCGCCGCGCTGAGCTTGGAGAAGCGCGGGGCGCTCGACACCTTCGCCGTGGGCACCAGCTCGCCCAGCACCGCCGTCGCCGTGTCCGACCCGAGGAACCACGTCTCCCGCTCGCCGCGCGCGTGCAGCAGCCGGTCGGTGAACACGTGGCCGCGCTGCGGGTGCGCCGCCAGCTGCACCTCGTCGACCGCGAGGAAGTCCACCGGCAGGTCGAGCGGCATCGCCTCGACGGTGCACACCCAGTAGTCGGGCCGCGGCGGGATGCGCTTCTCCTCGCCGGTCATGAGGGCCACCCGCCCTTCGCCGACGCGGGTGCTCACGCGGTCGTACACCTCGCGGGCGAGCAGGCGCAGCGGCAGCCCGATCATGCCCGTGGCGTGCTCGAGCATGCGCTCGACGGCGCGGTGGGTCTTGCCGGTGTTGGTGGGCCCGAGGAGGGCGTTGATGACCGTGGGCTCGCGCATGGCTGCGACCGTGGCTGTAGCCTACCGCCGGGCGCCACGCGGCAAGTTCTGGGTGCGCCCCGCCGGTTCGGGTCATACTGGGGCCTACGACGATCGAGAAGGAGATGCATCATCGAGCTCTACGGCAACACCACGGGCCTTTCCCCCAGTGACAAGAGCGCCCTCGAGCGCATCTACCGCCGACGGGTTCCCCCCGACCGCATCGTCTCCCCCGAGCTCGCGCGATCGCTCGCCGAGGCCTCCGCCGCCACCGGGCGGCAGGTCGGCGTGCTGGTCAACCGCGCGGGCGCCGTGGAGCACGTCATCGTCGGCGACGCCCACAAGCTGATGCTCCCGGACGTGGGCCGCCTGCGCGGCGCCGAGGGGCGCTTCCGGGCGCTGCGCCTCGTGCACACCCACCTCCGCGGCGAGGCCCTCACCCGCGACGACCTCGTCGACCTGAGCCGACTGCGCCTCGACCTCGTCGCCGCCATCCACGCGAAGCCCGACGGCTCCATCGGCGACGTCTTCTGGGCGCACCTGCTCCCGGAGAACCCCGCGGGCAAGCTCTGGCGCGAGGAGGGCCCGGTCTCCCTGCACGGGGCGATGGACACCGACTTCCTGGCGATGATCCGCGCCGTGGAGGAGGAGTTCTCGCGCCTCGCCCGCTCGCGCAAGGCCGTCGCCAACGACGGGCGCGCGGTGCTGGTGCACGTCACCGACAAGCGCCGGGCGCACTTCATCGAGGACTCCCTGCGCGAGCTGCGCGAGCTCGCCCGCACCGCCGGGGTGCTGGTGGTCGACGAGGTGGCCCAGGTGCGCGACCAGGTCGATCCCCGCTTCGTGCTCGGCAAGGGCAAGCTCGACGAGGTGATGCTCCGGGCGCTGCAGCGCGACGCCGACGTGCTCATCTTCGACCGCGACCTGGCGCCCTCGCAGGTGTCGTCCATCTCCGCGGCCACGGACATGAAGGTCATCGACCGCACGCAGCTGATCCTGGACATCTTCGCGCAGCGCGCGGAGACCCGCGACGGCAAGCTCCAGGTCGAGCTGGCGCAGCTGAAGTACATGCTCCCGCGCCTCGGCCAGAAGGACGACGCGCTCTCGCGGCTCACCGGCGGCATCGGCGGCCGCGGGCCCGGCGAGACCAAGCTGGAGATCGCGGGCCGCCGCGCGCGCGACCGCATCACGCACCTGGAGTCGCAGCTGAAGGAGCTGTCCGGCCAGCGGCGCCAGCGGCGCCAGCGGCGGGTGAAGTCCGGGCTGCGGGTGGCCGCGCTGGTCGGTTATACCAACGCGGGTAAGAGCACCCTGCTCAACACCCTCACCGGCGCCGGGGTGATCGCGGAGGACAAGCTCTTCGCGACGCTCGACCCGCGCTCCCGGCGGCTCACCTTCGGCGCCGAGCACGGGGTGCGCGAGGGCGACGGGCTGCCCGGGGAGATGATCCTCACGGACACGGTGGGCTTCATCCGCGACCTGCCGAAGGACCTCGTGGCGGCCTTCCGCGCGACCTTCGAGGAGACCGCCGAGGCCGACGTGCTGCTGCACGTCATCGACGCCTCGGACGCCCGCTACGAAGACCAGATCGAGACCACCGAGTCGCTGCTGGAGGCGCTCGACCTGCACCGCCTGCCGCGGATCATGGTGTTCAACAAGAGCGACCTGGCGCTGCCCGGGGTGGCCGCGGCGCTCGCCCGCGCCGAGCACGGCGTGGCCGTCGACGCGCGGGACATCAAGAGCCTCACCCCGTTGCTCATCCGGCTGCGCCACGCGCTGGGCCAGCCCGCGACGCCCGACCCGCCGCCCGTGCGCGCGTGGTCACCCGACCCCGAGAACCTCTGAGCGGCTCAGCGGCTGCCGATCCAGGGGCCGCCGGAGGTGTTGGAGTCCACCGTGCGCCCCCAGGTGCCGACGAAGCGCCGCGCGTCCGGCGAGAACTCCAACCGGAACCCCCCGGACGACGACGCGTCGGTCCATCGCCCGATCATCACCCGGCCGTTGATGCGCCCCGACATCGCGCCGGGCATCGACGAGCTGCTGCCGTAGACGCCCACCACGGTGGCCCCGTACTGTGTCAGCCGCAGCGTCGAGGTGCCGCCTGCGAACACCGAGTTCCACTCGCCCGACACGTCGACGATGGGGTGCTGCGCCTCCGCGCGACCGCCGCCGCCCAGCGCCCCCACGACCATCGCCCCAACCAGAACCCCCAACATGCTTCGTCGTTCCATGGCGTTGCCTCCTGGCGTCGGAGCGTACACCCCCCGCGCCGGGCGTCACCCCGTTGTCCCCGGTCATTGCGCGGGCGGCGCCCATCGCGGATAGCTCTGCGCTCCCATGAAGAGCCCCTCGCACCGCACCGCCGCCCTGCTCCTCGCGGCGCTCCTCACCAGCACCGCGGGGTGCGCGACGATCCTGCACGGAACCCACACGGCGGTGACCATCCGCTCGGACGCGCCGCAGGCGGAGGTCTTCGTGGACGGCGAAGCCCGCGGCGTCACGCCCCTCGTGACGATGATCGACCACACCGTCTCGCACCAGATCGTCGTGCGCCGCGGCGAGCAGGTGCAGCTCCACCGCCTGGAGAGCAGCTTCGAGCCCGGCTGGCTGGTGCTCGACCTCCTCGTCACCAGCATCATCGGCGTCGTGGTCGACGCGGTCACCGGCGCCTGGCGCGGGCTCTCGCAGGACACCGTGTTCGCGAGCTTCGGCCCGGGCTCGCTGCTCGCCCCGACGCTCCCCGAGGCGGCGCCGGGCACGCCCCGCCCCGTCCCCGTCGCGCCGTGGAACGGCAACGGATCACAGTGATTCGGTGAAGAGGGTGAGCGCGAAGGGGTCGGGCGGCGTGCTCAGCGCGAAGCGCACGGCCTGACCGTTGAGCAGGTAGATCCCGCGGGGCGTGCTCACGAGGTCGGTGAGCCCGTTGGGCACGTCGGCGATGGTGGTGGTGGCGGCGGACCACTGCCCGCTCGACGGCGTGACCCGCACCACCTTGCTGGTGAAGGCCACCCACGCGCTGCCCTGGGCGAGGGTCATCCCGTCGGCGCCCGCGAGCAGGGTCGTGTCGCGGAAGGGCCCCGTGAGCTCGACCCGTCGCACCGAGCGGTCGGCGAGCCCGATGCGCACGAGGCTCGACGGCAGGTACACGAGGCTGAGCAGGGCCGACTGGTCGGGCAGCACCACGACGGCGTTCTGTCCGACGACGCCGGCCGCGAGCAGGGGGTCGGTCACGAAGAGGCTCGGGGGCCCTGAGCGCTCGACGCGATAGACGTTGGGCTGCTCGCGGTCGACGACGTACCCGACCCCGTCGGCGGCCACCGCGACGTCGGTGCAGGTGGCGTCGGGGCGCGCCAGGGAGAGGGCGTGGTTGGCCACGCGGAGCCCGGTGGTGAGGTCGAAGACCCAGACCGAGCCCGCGCGGGGAGAGGGCGAGCGGTCGTCCATGGCGCACACCCAGAGCAGCCGCCGGGCGTCGTCGACGTCCATGCCGAGGGTCCACCAGCGGCCGGGGGCGGTCTCGGAGAAGAGCACGGTCTCGGCGCCGGTCGCGGCGTCCACGCGGCGCACCGACCCGTCCCCGAGGCTGCCGACGAAGAACGAGCGCGAGGTGGGGTCGTAGGTTCCGCCCTCGGGGAAGCGCGCGCCGAGCGGGTATTGATCACGGAAGGGCCCCGCGTCGGCGGGCGGGCCCGCGTCGGCGGCGTCGCGAACATCGGCGACGACGGGCGCATCGGTGACGGCGGGCGCATCGGCGACGGCGGCCGCGTCGGGGGTGACCGCGGGCGCGGGGGCCTCGGTGCAGCCGATGGCGAGCGCCGCGATCGCGATGCACTGCGCTGCGGTATGAGAGCGGGGACTGACGGTGGGCATCATCGGCTCCGGTGGGTGGATCGGGGACCGTACCATCGGGCGGCTTCGCGCCGGGTCATCGCTCTCGCGCGGGTGCCTCGTCACGGTGGCGCCGGTGGTGATGCCGGTGGTGGCGGTGGTGCCCCGTCGTGTCGTCGCCCTCGCGCTCGACCGGGACGGGCTCCGCCGCGCCCGTCACCTCGACGCGCCACACCGGGCGCAGCTCCCAGAGCGAGGCCACCACCTCGGCCCGCCGTCCGCACCCGCGCGCGGGGCTCTCCGGGCACCACTGCTCCCCGTCCCAGAAGAGCCGCCCCGTGAGCCGGACGTGCACCGGCGCCGCGAGGTCGACGCGCCCCGGGCGCCGCCGGGCCTGTCTCCCTACCGCCGCCCAGATCGCCGCGCGCGCCGCGTCGTAGCCTTCGCCCGAGGGGATCACCGCGACCACGTGCGGCGAGTCGTTGCCCGCCCGCGTCGCGGCCAGCTCCAGGCGCAGGGCGCAGCCGTCGTCGCCGACCTTCACCCGCCACAGGTCGGCCTCCAGCGTCACGCTGCGCTCCTCGCGCGGGTCGATCGCGGCGTCCCGCGCGCGCACCCGCTCGTCCTCCACGCCGTCGGGCGGCGACCACGCCTGGAGCGTCGCCACGGAGATGCCCTCGGCGGTCGGACCCTGCCCCCGGTGGGTCATCGCGGGGCGGTACGCGCGCCCTCCGGACGAGGTCGGGACGCACACCTGCGACCAGGCGGGCATGGCGGCGAGCAGCAGGGCGAGGGGCGCGGCGGGGCGCATCGCGCGCGACCGTACCCCCACGATGAGGTACTAGAAACCCTGAGAACACCCGTGAACCCCTTCCAACGATCGCTCCTCCCCCTCGGCGCGCTCCTCGCGGCGTGCAGCAGCGAGCCGGCGCCCTTCGACGCGGCCACGCCCGACGTGCAGCTAGGCTTCGACGTCTCCAGCAACCGCGACGTGCCCCGGGTCGACCGCGGCCCCACCCCCGAGGTGGTCGACCTCACGGACGTGCCGCCGCTCACCGACGGCGGCATGCGCGACGGGCCCTGCGCCGAGACCCTCCCGGACAGCTACCGCTTCGGCACCGAAGGGGGGCGCCGGCCTTACAGCACCACGTATTCCCTCAGCGCCCCGCGGCGCTTCCTGCTGGAGCGCACCTTCCCCGACGCGACCCCGGCGCGCTGCGAGACCACCATCCCCGCCTGCGGCGCGGCGGACGACGTGACCGTCGACACCCTCGCCTCGGCCCTGGCGAGCGCCGACGTGGGCGCGGCCTTCCAGGGCGCGGCGGCGAGCGACGCGGGCACGGTGCTCTACGGCGTCGACGAGCGGGCCTTCGACGGGCCGCTGTTCTTCCTCGAGCGCGGCGGGCGCTTCGTCTACGTGGGCGCGCCGTGCCGCACCGGGATGGGCGGGCCGTGCACCCCGGCGCCGGTGGGGGTGCAGCGCCTCGTCGACGTGCTCAACGCGCTGGCCGAGCAGGAGTCCCGGCGGCCGGTGTGCGCCGCCGCCCTGGGTGACGGGGGCGCGTAACCCGGGTGGCGTTGACGGGTTTCGGGGGACGGGAGTATCCGTCCGCGACATGACGAGCACGAAGCACGAGGTCGAGGTCAGCTACGACGTCTCCAACGAGTTCTTCCGACTCTGGCTCGACGAGCGGATGCACTACACCTGCGCGGTCTACGAGCGGGACAACGAGACCCTGGAGCAGGCCCAGGTGAACAAGTCCCGCGTGCTCTACGAGTACGCGGAGATGAACCCCGACAAGCTCGTGCTCGACATCGGCTGCGGCTGGGGCGCCAACCTGGAGTACCTGAGCGTCGCCCGGGAGACGAAGCGCGCCCACGGCATCACCCTCTCGTCGGCGCAGTTCGACGAGCTCAACGCCCGGAAGATCCCCGGCGTCGAGGTCTTCCTCACGGACTACCGGGACTACGCCCCGAAGGAGAAGTACGACGCCCTCGTGTCGATCGAGATGATCGACCACCTGTGCTCGCCCGCGCAGGCCAACCAGGGCCTCGCCGTGGAGATCTACCGCGAGTACTTCAAGAAGTGCGCGTCGTGGGTGAAGCCCGGCAGCTGCTTCGGGTTCCAGGCCATCCTGCGCAACCGCGTGCCGCGCGTGCGGCAGGACATCGCCGACCTGAAGTTCACCGCCGACGTGATCTTCCCCGGCGGGCTCAACCCCCGGCTGGAGGAGCTCATCCAGGCCGTCAACCCGTACTGGGAGGTGGTGGAGTTGAAGACCCGCCGGGTGGACTACGGCAAGACCACCGCCGAGTGGCTGCGCCGCATGCGCCTCCAGGAGACGGCCATCCGCGCCAAGTGGGGCGACCAGGTCTTCGACGACTACGACCGCTACCTCTCCACCTGCGTCCGCGGCTTCGCCAACCACTGGTCGAGCGACGTGCAGATGAAGCTGCGTCACATCGACGTCTGAGCGCGCGTGACCGCCGCGGCCGACCGCCCTCCGCTCCGGGGCGCCCCGTGGCTCGCGGTGGTCCTCGCGACGCTCGTCGCCACGCTCCTGCGGGTGCGCCTCGCGCTCGCGGGCCCCGACCTCGACGTCGACGCCCTCGCCCACGCCACCATCGGCCGGCGGATGCTGGAGGAGTGGCGCGACGTCACCATCCACTGGGTCTGGCTGCCCCTCTGGCACGTCGTGGGCGCCCTCTGCGCCGCCCTCGGGTGCGACCTCGTCGGCCAGCGCGCGCTCTCCCTCCTGGCCTCCGCGGTCACACCCCTCGCGCTCACCGCGCTGCTGCGCCGCCGCGACCGCGAGACCGCCACCCCCTTCCTCGCGGGCGTGCTCTGCGCCCTCTGGCCGCTCAACGTGGTGATGGGCGGCACCGCCGAGCCCGAGGGGGTCTTCCAGCTCCTCGTGCTGGGGGCGTGTCTTACCTTGGAGCGTAAACAGCCGGTCGCGACCGGGGCGCTGCTGGGCCTCGCGGCGCTGCTGCGCTACGAGGCGTGGGCGCTGCCGGGGGTGTTCCTCGCGCTGTGGTGGGTCGAGGGGAGGGCGCGGCGCGGGGCCTGGGCGTGGATCATCCCCGGCGCGGCCATCGCAGCGTGGGCGCTGCTGCACCGCGCGCAGTCCGGCGAGTGGCTCTGGTTCATGCGGGAGAACCGCCGGTACATCGCGCAGGCGTGGCGCGAGATGGCCCTCGTCGAGCGCCGGCCCCCGTCGCTGCGCCTCGCGCCGGTCTGGTACCTCGCGGGCATCCCGTGGCGCTCGCTCGGGCCCGTCCTGCTCTTCGTCATCCCGGGCGTCCCCGCGGTGCTCCGCCGGGCGCCGCGGGCCCTCGTCGCCACCGGGGCGGCGCTGCTCGCGTTCGTCACGGCGGTGTGGGTCGCGCGCGCCAACCTCGGGCTCGACCGGCATTTCATGGTGCTGGTGCCCCTCTACGCGACGCTCGTCGCCGCGGGGATGACGGCCACGGCCGAGCGGGTCACCGGGGCCCTCGGCCGCCCGCGGCTCGCGCGCCTGGCGGCGGTGGGCCTGTGCCTCGCGGCGCTCCAGCACGTCGCCCGCGGACCGCTGGAGAAGCAGATGCGCTGGACCGCCCGCGCCGCCCGCGGGCTCTACGCGCGGGAGCTGGCCGCGGGGGCGGCGCTGCGGGCCGGGCTCACCCCGCGGGCGCGAGTGTTCTGCGACATCCGGCGGATGGAGGTGTTCCTGCGGGTGCCGCCGTGGCGGGTGATCCGCTGGGAGGCGCAGGCCATCGGGGACTTCAACCTCCTGGTGGAGGCCTCGCAGCGGGGGCGGGTGTTCGTGGTGACGGCCCCGGCGCGTGCGGCGCAGCTGCGGGAGGGCGTGCGGGCGCTCTACCGCGACGAGGCCCTGGTGGTGCTGCGCCGCGACGCCCCGGCGACGCTCGACCCGCGGGTGGTGCGCATGCCCGCGGCGCGCTGACGAGGCGCGCGGGAGGGGATGGGTCGTCGGGGGTGACGCTGTGCGGAGCGTAAGCGAAGCGCGTACGCCTAGCCCGAGATGCACCATCCGAAGGGCGACTCTGCTAGATATCGGTTCCCGCGAGGCGCGATGACCCAACCCAACCCTGCCCTGACTCCAGCCACCACGCTCGATGACGCGTACCGCGCTTGCGACCACGAGCGTCCGCTCCAGAGCGGTGATCCTCGTTACGAAGATTTCTCCAAGGGGCGCGGTGACGACACGACGCGGATCCTGAAGGGGCGCTTCACCCGCCGCGATGAGGGGCGCTTCGTCCAGGTCGCGTTCTTGAGTCATCGGGGCGCGGGCAAAACCACCGAGCTCAATCGGATCTGCGAAGACCTCAGCCATCACTTCTTTGCGTACTACTTCGAGGCCAACGTCCAGCTCGATCCCCGGCATGTGACCACGGAAGACCTGCTGTTGGCGCTGGTGATGGGACTGGAGGATCACTTCGCCGCCGCGGAGATGCAACTGTCGCCAGAGCTTATCAAGCAAGTGCACGACTGGTTCTCCGACGTTACGAAGCAGACCGATTGGGGCAAGAAGCTCAGCGGAGAGATGGGCTCCCAGGTGGGCATCGGCGGAGGGGTGCCCTTCATCGCGACACTCAAGACCGAGCTGAAGGGCTTGATCCGCACGGAAAGTGAATACCGTACGCAGGTGCGAGAGGCCTTTCGCAAGTACCCCACGACGTTGCTGGCAGTGGTGAACAAGGTCCTCGACGCGGCGCGGCTTGCGCTCCAGACGGAGGGCAGGGACCGCGAGCTCCTCGTGGTGATCGACAACCTCGACCGCTACGACCCCAGGGTGGTGGACGAGCTTCTGATCAAGGGCGGTGCGATGCTGAAGGAGTTGCATTGCCACATGATCGTGACGCCGCCGATCTCACTGCATTACAAGCCCGTTGGCGAGCCGATCGCGTCGCACTTCCAGGCCGAGGTGATGAATACCATCCGGCTTCGGGACCCCGAACAGCCATACGATCAGTTCAACAGCGGACCGGGGCGGGGGTTGTTGCTTGAGGCTCTCTCTCGGCGGATGGACCTCGATCGATTGATGCCTGATCCCAGGGCCCGGGATCGGATCGTGAGCGCGAGCGGGGGCGCGATTCGTGACCTCCTGCGTCTCGTTCGCGAGTCGATCCATCTCGCGCCGGGGGCCGTGCTCGATCGGCCGACCATCGACGCAGCGGCGCGGCGGTTGCGCGTGGATATGCGCGACAGGATCAATGCCAATGGATGGGCAGAGACGCTGGCGATCATCGCGAAGACGAAGCAGATCCACAGCTCGCCGGCTTGCATGGACGTCCTCTTTCAGCGGTTGGCGTTGAAGTACAATGGGGACGGCTGGTACGACGTGCACCCGCTGGTGTCGGAGATTCCCGAAGTGCAAACCGCCTTCAAGGCGCTGACCCCTACCCTGGTCATCTGAGGAGCAGTGAGTCCGGTGAGGCCCGAGGCGAGCGACGATGAGCTCGTGGCGCGTCGCTACGGCGACGAAGACCGATCGGTGTTGCTGCGGTACCTTCGGTTGGCGGACAGCACGCGCTTCCAACTTGCGGCGGTGGAGGTCTCATCGTCGGCAGAGCGCACGACGCTGATAGGCTGGCTTCATCGTAACCTGCCAGAGAAGCGCTGGCGGGAGGTCTCGCTCCGTGCGCCGGTTGGTCAGAGAGTGGCTGAGACCCTGAATCGGGCCTTGGAGGAGGCGGGAGGTCCGGCCGCTGATCTGGTGCTGGTATGGACCGACCTGGAGGAGGTGGCGGGCGCTATCGAGGAGTCACACCCGGCGGTGTTCATGGAGCTGAACCTCCAGCGCGACCAGCTGGTGCGAGAGGTTCCGGTGGTCTGCCTGCTCTGCGCGCACCCGGCGGCGATGTTGAAGCTGCGGCTGGTGGCGCCTGACTTCTGCGACTACTTCAGTGCCTTGGTGAGGCTCCAACCCGAGGCGCCCGCGGCGGGGGAGGGCCGAGCGAGCTTCTACTCGCTGGGCCCAAGCGCTTCGCTGGGGCTGTCTGAGTCGGACTGGCCGTCGCTGTTGCGAGAGGCGGATCAGGCCTTGCAGCATCTGCACACCGACGAGTTGCGGGATCGACTCGCGCAGTTCCGAATGTCCAGTGATGCCGCGGATTGGGCTCTGGAAGCTGAACTCATCGATGTCATCGATGTGACATCGCACGCTGACCATGTGAGTCGTCTCGTGGGCGCACTCCATCGGGCCGATGGGCGCGGTCGCCCAGCTACGCTCGCAAAA
Source organism: Myxococcales bacterium (assembly GCA_030652255.1). GTDB lineage: Bacteria > Myxococcota_A > Polyangia > Polyangiales > SCUS01. The sequence goes on from JAUSAZ010000064.1 coordinate 21,642, forward strand.
TTCTGGATGTTGCTCGGAGCCAATTACTGGCGACAAGGCGACGTCAGCAAAGCTGATGAGTCCTGGGCTCAGAGCGCCAACTTATTCGATTCTTGCTCAAGCTCTGCGGGAAAGGCCGAAGTCCAGTTGTGGCGTGCTCGTGCCATGGCGCGGCGCGGCGATCTGAAGAATGCGATGCATTCGCTGGCTGATGTGCAGAGTATATTCCACGCTCACGGCAAGCTACGAGGAGAGCTCGTCGTACTGTTTGAAAAGTCATCGATCCTGGGTCGCCAAGGCAAGGACATCGAGGTCGAGAAGCTGTGCATCGAAGAGATCCTGCCCACTGCGCAGCGCCTTGGCGATCTGCGCATGATTGCCCACGGACGCGGGCTTCTTGCGAACGTCCTCGAGACGCGCGGGGCGCTTCAGGAGGCCCTGCGGATTCGTCGTGAAGAAGAGTTGCCCGTGTATTCTGCGCTTGGCGATCTTCACTCCTGGGCGATTACATACTGGCAGATGGCGGGCGACCACTTGCAGTCTGGGCAGGTCCATGTCGCGCTGGAGATGATTCGCGACAAGGCTCTACCTGCGCTGCTGCAGATTGGGTCAATTGGAGATATCGCCCTGGCTCGTCGAGACCTAGGTCGTTGTTTGCTTGCCACCGGACGAAGGATGGAAGCGGTGCGCGAACTCGACCTTTCTCGCGAACTCTTCGAACGAGAAGACCTCCCCCGGGAAGTCCTCAAAGTGCGGATTCTGACTTCGCAGGTTCTCTGGCAGAGCAATGATCGGTCAGGCGCGGCTCGTGAGCTCCGCGCCGCGCTTCAGCGCGCCGAGGCGACGTCCGACCCGGCGCTCCTCGTTACGGTCGCCAACCATCTCCTCCCGCGCCTCGTCGAGGACCAGCGGACCTCTGAGGCCCGTCAGGTACTCGATCACCTTTCGACGCTCCTCTCGACCCGCGGCCAGTTCATCGCGCTCGATAGTCTCGCGCCCTGGGAGTCTCGCCTCTCCAGGGCCTCTTCTGCGGCGCCCAATCGACGGGCTCGCCGCAGGTCTCGCTCCCGCCGCCCGTAGTGAGGTCGCATCAGGTGGCGCGGCGTTTTCCAGGCCGCGCCGTGCCCCGCCTGCACCAGGCGCGCTGACGAGGCGGCGCAGGCGGCGTTCGCGGCGGCGGCGGTCCTGGGCTACGCTGCGCCCTCGCTTCCATGGTGACGGTGTTGCTCGACCTCCGACGCGCCCGACAACGACGCTGGGTCCTCGCGGTGCTCTCCGCGATCGGGCTCAGCCTGCCGCTGCTCGCCCGCGCGGCGCCGCGCTGGGAGCCGTGGCTCCTACGCCCATCGGTATTCCACATCCTGCTGGCGGGGCTCCCGCTCGCGAGCACCGCGGCCGCGGCGGTGTGGTCCGGCCGCTCGTCCCGGTGGACGCTCGTGGACGACCTGATGTGGACCGTCGCGCTCGTGTCCCTCGGCGCCATCGGCGCCCTCGGGGCGGCGCCGGTCACCGCGGGGATGGTGCTGCAAGGCGCGGCGCTGCTGCTGCTCGCGCTGCGGGTGCCGCCGGTGCGCATGGTCGTCGCCGCGGTCGTGACGGTGCTCTTCGCCACGGTGGTGCGCGCGATCGCCGGGCGCACCGGCGGGCCGGTGCTGGCCCACGCGCTGTTCTCCACGGTGCTCCTCGCGGCGCACGTGCTCCTGGCGCGCGCGACGCACTCGCTCGCCTGGGTGCTCGCCGAGCGCGAGGCCCTGCTCAACGACCGCCGCGAGCGCCCCGCCCGCCACCGCGAGCGGGCCTCGTCGACCGGCGCGGCCGTGTCCGCCGGCACCGTGCGCGCGCTGCGCAGCGCCGAGCCCAAGGAGCCCGACCCCGCCGCCGCCGACGACGCGGGCTGGGACGGCCTCGTCGACCGGCTGCGCACCAGCATCACCACGCTCTGCGAGGACGCCGGCGTGACCTCCACGGTGAAGGCCGAGCTCAAGGGCCTCGCGCCGCCCAGCAGCAAGATGCGCCAGGGGGTGATGAAGGTCACCCAGGAGGCCGCCAACCACGCCCTGCGCGAGACCGAGGCGCGGCGCATCGTGGTCACCCTCCGGCGCGCCGACGGGGGCCTGGTGCTGGAGGTCGAGGACGACGGCACGGGCAACGAGGGCGGCCGGTCGCGCAAGGCCCTGGCGTCCATCCGCGGGCGCGTCGCCTCGCTGGGCGGCAGCGCGGAGGTCAAGCGCGCCGACCTCGGGTGGGTCATGCGGGTGCGCCTGCCGTGCGAGCAACTCAACTGATTCCGTCATAGTCTCCCGGGCCGTGACGAAGCTCCATCCCCTCGGTCTCGTGCTCGCGCTCACGCTCGGGTGCAACTCCAACACGCCCTCCGCGCCGGTCGCCGACGTGCCCGCGGTCAACGACCTCGGCGTCGTCGACGCCAGCGACGCGGGCGCGACCATCGACATCCAGGAGGAGGACGTGCCGCCGCCGCCGGTGTGGCCGCGCGAGCTCCCGCCGGCGCGGATCATCGGCGAGGCCCGCGGGTACCGCGCGGTGCGCTCGATCATCCACGCCCACTCGGTGCACTCGCACGACGCGTGCGACGGCAACCCCTACGTCGACGGCGGGCCCAACGAGCCGTGCCTCCAGAGCTTCCGGGCGGCGCTCTGCCGCACGCGCATCGACGTGATCTTCCTCACCGAGCACGACTCGCTCATGGCCACGGTGCCCTTCGAGACGGTGCTCCAGATGCGCCCCGGGGACGAGCCCGTGATGCAGGACGGGCGGCTCGTGGGCTCGCGCATCGGGTGCCCCGACGGCCACCGCGTGCTGCTCCTGCCGGGCGCCGAGAACGACCTCATGCCCATCGGGCTCACGCGCCACCCCGACCCCCTCGATGGCAGCCTCGCGCGCTCGTACAACGCCAACGACCCCGCGGCGGTGGCCCGCTTCCGCGCCGCGGGGGGCCTCGTGGCCATCCCCCACGTCGAGCAGGTGCCCATCGCGCACCTGCGGGAGATCGGGCCCGACCTCGTGGAGATCTACAACGTCCACGCCAACCTCGACCCGCGCATCGCGGGCCCGCACCTCGGGTACAACGTGGGCCCCGCGCTGGCGGACATCCTGCGGTTCCAGCGCGCGGGCACCGGGCTCGACCCGGAGATGCTGTTCATGGTGTTCTTCCAGGAGAGCGCCAACGACCTGGGCAAGTGGGCGCAGCTGCTCACCGACGGCCGGCGCATCCCGGGCTTCGGCGCCAGCGACGCGCACGAGAACGTGCTCCCCGCGCCCCTCACCGACGGCGAGCGCGGCGACAGCTACCGCCGGGTGTTCCGGTGGTTCAACAACCAGCTCTGGGTGCAGGGCGAGCTCACCCGCGAGAGCGCCATGGAGGCCATCCGCCAGAGCCGGGTGTTCGTCACCTTCGAGGCCTTCGGCACCCCGGTGGGCTTCTCGTACACCGCGCAGACGGGCGACCGCACCCGCGAGATCGGCGAGGAGATCATGCTCTCCGAGTCCCCGGTGCTGCGGGTCACCCGGCCGCAGGTGCACCAGCTCAACCCGCTGCTCCCGGCGCCCACCACGCGCCTCCGCATCCTGCGCGCCGAGGCCGCCGGCACCTGGACCGAGGTGGCCGTCGCCGACGCGGGCGACCTGAGCTACACGCCCACCGCGGCGGGCGTGTACCGCGCCGAGGTGCGCATCACGCCCAACCACCTGCGCCCCTACCTCCCCGGCCTCGAGCGCCTCATGCGCGAGGTGCCGTGGGTCTATAGCAGCCCCATGTACGTGCGATGAAGGGCCCCTTCGGCGGCGACCTGGCGCTCACCGACGGCGTCACCCGCGAGGCGCTGCCAGCGCCCCTCGCCGCCGCCCTCGCCGCCGCGCAGACCCATGCGTGGCCGCGCGCCGCCGATGCCGACGTGGTGTTCTTCTCCTTCGGCGAGGGGGTCACCTACGAGGGCGCGCTCACCTCGCTTCGGCCGTGGTCCGAGGCGGCCCTCCCGACCGCGGCGTCCCTGGCGGTCCTGGGCCGGGTGGCGGAGTGCGCGGCGCGGCTGCACGGCCGCGGGCTGGTGCACGGCGACCTGCGCGCGGAGATGATCTGGCTCGACGCGGGCAACGCGCCGGTGCTGCTCTTCCCCGCGCGCGCGTCGGCCCCGGGCGCGGCGCTGCGGGCGCGGCTGCACCCGGGCGGGGCGCCCGCGACGGCGGTGGGCTACGCCGCCCCGGAGGCGGCCGCGGCCTACGAGGCGACCCCGGCGACGGACGTCTACGGCCTCGCGGCGGCGGTGTACGAGGCCCTCACGGGCTACGCGCCGCTGGGTCAGGTGAACCTCCGGCCCTACGCCGCGGGCCCCGCCGGGGCGCTCGCGGCGTGCGTCGAGGCGGCGCTCAACCAGGTGCCCGCGATGCGCCCCACCATGGCGGCGCTCGCGGCGGCCGTGGCGGCGGCCGCGGCGGAGGCAGTGGCGGACGCGCCGCGCGCGGCGGCGTACCGGACGTCGGCGCCGGGCTCGGCGGCGGAGGCGGCGGAGGTCCGCGCGCGCTCGACGGAGATGTCCCCGGTGCTGGCGATGGTGCTGGTGTTCGGCGGGTTCTGCGCCTTCGTGGGCGCGGTGCTCCTGGTGGTCGCGGGCTGGGACGTGGTCGGGGAGTACGGGCGCGTGGCCATCCTCGCGGGGCTCGCGGCGCTCGCCTGGGGCGCCGGGGCGATCGCCGCGCGGCGCGGGCTCGAGACCGGCGCCACCGTGGGCCGCGGGCTGGCGGGCGTGTTCGCGACCGTGGCGGTGGCGTACACCTTCGCGCTGCTGCACGAGCCGGGGCGCCTCGGGCTGCTCATCGGGCTCACCGCGCTCTCCCTCGTCGGCGGCCTCGTGGTCGAGCGCCGCAGCGCCCCGCTGGGCGGCGCCGCGCTCGTCGCGCTGGGCTCCCAGCTCCCGTGGGCCGTCGGCGCGCAGGTCATCCACATGACCGACACCTACGCGAGCGCGGGCGTGGTGGCGGCGCTCGCGGCGGTGGTCTCGGCGCCGACCTTCGGGCTCGCGGTGTGGCGCCGGTCGGGCCCCTTCGGGACGCTCGCGGCGCTCGACCTCGTGGTGCTCTTCGGGACCCTGGGCGTGCACCTGAAGACGGGCTCGGTGATGGGCACCGCCGCCTACGCGCTGGCCGTCGCGGGGGGCTACGCCGCGCTGGCGCTGGTCGCGTCGTGGCGGGACGCGCGCGCCGCCGCGGTGCCGCTGGGCCTCGGGGCCGTCGCCGCCGCCGCGGTCAGCGCCGTCGCGGGGCTCCTGGTGATGGACCAGCACTGGGACACCCACGGCCTGCCAGGCGCGGCGTGGCCCTTCGTGGTGGCGGCCGCGGCCGCGGCGTTGCTGCGCGCCTCCGCGCCGATGCGCTCGATGGCGGCCTTCACGGCGGGCTCGATCGTGACGCTGGCGCCCACCGCCGAGGCGATGGTGCGCGACGAGCTGCCCTTCACGGCGGGCGCGGCGGTGGTCGGGGCCCTGGTGCTCGTGGCGTCGGTGTCCTGGGGCGCCCTGCGCGAGCGCGACGACGCGCGCACCGAGGCGCTGCTGGCGGGTTTGTTCGGGGTGATGGCGGCGCCCACGATGCGGGTGCTGCGCGCCATCGAGGCCTCGCGCGACGGCCGGTGGCTCGCGCACGACGCGGCGGCGTGGGCCGTGGTGGCGGCGTCCACGGCGGGCCTGCTCGCCCTCTCCTACGCGGTGACCACCCGGGTGGGGCGAGCGCGACGCCGGCTGCTGGAGGGCGCCGCGCTGGCGCAGCTCTACGGCCTGCTGACGCTACAGGTGCTGACCACCCGGGACGCGCCCGCGCCCGCGGCGGCGGCGCTGGTGACCTCGGCGGCGCTGCTCGCGCTGGGCGCGGCCACGCGGCGCGCGGCGGTGCTGCTCGCCTCGGTGACGGCGCTCATCATCCACCTCTGGATTCAGTACTTCGTGCGGCTGCTGGGGGTGTTCCCGCTGTCGGTGCGGCTGGTGGGCTTCGGCGTCGGGCTGCTGGTGGGCGGGGTGCTGTACGAGCAGCAGGTGCGCCACCGCCTCGCGCGGCTCCGCGACTGGAACTGACCGTCGGCGACGGCCGAGGGGCGCGCGATCAGCCGGGGGCGCCGCAGCGGTGGGCGACGCCGCCGCCGCCGCACGCAAGGCCCGCCGGGCAGCCCCCGCAGTCGAGCAGGCCGCCGCAGCCGTCGGCCACGAAGCCGCACTCGGCCTCGAGCGCGGTGCAGGAGCGAGGGGTGCACGGCCCGCGGCCGCAGACGCCGGGCATCCCGGCCCCGCCGCAGCTCTGCGGCGCCACGCAGGCGCCGCACTGGATCAGGTTGCCGCAGCCGTCGCCCGCCGGGCCGCACTGGATGCCCTGGTCGACGCAGGTGCGCGGGCGGCACGAGCCGGAGCCGCAGACGCCGGGCGTCCCGTTGCCGCCGCAGGTCGTCCCCGGCGGACAGGTGCCGCAGGCCAGCACCCCCCCGCAGCCGTCGCCCGCGGGGCCGCAGCGCAGGCCCTGCGACTCGCAGGTCTGCGCCCGGCACGTCGAGCTGCCGCACACGCCGGGGGTGCCCCCGCCGCCGCAGGTCAGGGGCGACGCGCAGGCGCCGCAGTCGAGGGTCGCCCCGCAGCCGTCGCCCGCGGGGCCGCAGCTCAGGCCCTGCTCCGCGCAGCTCTGCGGGCGGCACGCGCTCGAGCCGCACACGCCCGGCGTCCCGCCGCCGCCGCAGGTCGTGCCCGTCGGGCACACGCCGCAGTCGAGGGTGCCGCCGCAGCCGTCGCCCGCGGGGCCGCAGCGCAGGCCCTGGGCCACGCAGGTGGTGGGCGCGCACGAGGGCGAGCCGCACACCCCCGGGCGACCGCCGCCGCCGCAGGTGCCGGTCGCGCAGGCGCCGCAGTCGAGGGTCGCCCCGCAGCCGTCGCCCGCGGGGCCGCAGCTCAGGCCCTGGGCCGAGCACGACACCGGGCGACACGCGGGCGTGCCGCAGACGCCAGCCGTGCCGCCGCCGCCGCAGGTGGTCCCGGCCGGGCACACGCCGCAGTCGAGGGTCGCACCGCAGCCGTCGCCCGCGGGGCCGCAGCTCAGGCCCTGGGCCATGCAGGTGCGCGGGCGGCAGGTCGCCGCGCCGCACGCGCTGGGTACGCCACCGCCGCCGCAGGTGGTCCCGGCCGGGCACACGCCGCAGTTGATCGTCGCACCGCAGCCGTCGCCGACGGGGCCGCAGGTGGCGCCGGCCGCGACGCAGGTGCGCGGCACGCACGCCGTGGGGCGCGGGAGGTCGGGGGTCACGCACGACGCGAGGTCGAAGAGCATGAACTCGAGCACCTTCTCCTGGGCCGTCAGCGCGGTGTTCGAGCACTCCGCGGGGAAGGTGCGCCCGCTCGTGCGCCCGTTGCTCACGTGGAAATCGCTGAAGAGCACGCGACCGCACTGGGTGTCGGGCGGCGCCGCCACCGGGGTGTTGAAGGTCAGGTGCTGCACCGTCGAGGGCGTGGACGAGTAGATCCAGCGGGCGGTGGGGGCGACCACGGCGTCGACGTCGTGCCGCGGCTCGTTGATGGAGATCCGGTTGAGGCCGGTGGAGGCGCCCACGAGGGTCAGCCACTGCGCGAAGGCCTGGCCTCGCGGAAACGACGTGTCGATGATCCCCGTGAGGGGGTCGCCCGGCGTCGACTGGCGCGTGCGCCACGTCGCGACGCTGGAGAAGGGCGCGACGTTGTAGAGCCACGTGTAGCTGAAGTGCGTGGTGAACACGCGCCCGCCCGCGTTGGCGTAGTCGACCAGGTTGCGCTGCGCCGCGGGGGGCTTCGTGATGTGCGATCCCTCGCAGGCGAAGAGCACCATGTCGTAGCGCGAGAGCGTCGCGGGGGTGTTGTAGAGGTCGCTCGCGGGGGGCGTGTTGCGCCCCGCGTCGGCGCCGTTGGCGACGTACATCTGCACGCGCCCGCCGCGCGCCGGGGTGGTGAACTCGGAGTCGGAGATGCCGATCTTGCGCAGCACGCACTCGAGGGCGTCGACGTTGCCGGTGACCATCGCCATCAGCGGGATGTCACCCTCCGTGCGGTTGCGCGGGAGCCGGGTGAGCGTCGTGGGCAGCGCGTTGTCGACGCACGACGCCACGTTGCTGATGGTCACCTGCCGGCGCCAGCGCCCCAGCTGGATCACCAGCGGGATGTTCGCCCCGACGGGCACGTCCCGGAGCACGAAGCGACCGTCGGGGCCGGTGACGGCGCTCACCACCGGGGCGCCCGACGTGGCGGCGCCGCAGCGGTCGCACGAGACGCCCGCCGTGAAGGGCGCGACCGCCGCGTTGGGGATGTACACCACGGCGTTGTAGAGGGGGTCGGGCGCCACGAGCGCCGGGGTCACCACGGTGCCCGAGATGGTCGTGGTCGCGCCGGCCGCGCAGGTGGCGCGGCGCAGGCAGAGGCCGGTGCACGCGGTCGATCCGCCGGGCGCGCCGCACACGCTCGGCCTCCCACCCCCGCCGCAGGTCGTGCCGGGCGCGCAGGCCCCGCACTCGACGAGCCCGCCGCAGCCGTCGGCCACCGGCCCGCAGTTGGCGCCCGCCGCGGTGCAGGTGCGCGGCACGCAGCGGGGCGCGCCGCAGACGCTGGGCACCCCTCCGCCGCCGCAGGTCTGGCCCGCCGGGCACGCGCCGCACATCAACAGCCCGCCGCAGCCGTCGGACACCGGGCCGCAGTTGGCCCCGACGCCCACGCAGGTGCGCCGCACACACGCGCCGCCCGCGTCCGCCGCGCCGCCCACGCCGCACACGCTCGGCCGCCCGCCCCCGCCGCAGGTCTGCCCCGCCGGGCAGGCGCCGCACATCAGCAGCCCGCCGCAGCCGTCGGACACCGGGCCGCAGCCGGCGCCCGCGCTCGCGCAGGTGCGCGGGACGCATGAGCTGCCGCCGCCCGGGGCGCCGCACACGCTCGGCCGCCCGTCGCCGCCGCAGGTGCCGCTCGCGCAGGTGCCGCACATCAACAGCCCGCCGCACCCGTCGCCCACGGGGCCGCAGGTCGCCCCGGCGCTCGCGCAGGTGCGCGGGACGCACGCGCTCCCGCCGCAGCGGTTGGCCTCGCCGCCGCCGCCGCAGGTCTGTCCCGCCGGGCACGCGCCGCAGGACAGGAGCCCGCCGCAGCCGTCGGCCACCGCGCCGCAGGTCGCCCCGGCGCTCGCGCAGGTGCGCGGGGCGCACGCCGCCGCGGCGTCGGTCGCGCCGCCCGCGCCGCAGACCCCGGCGCGCCCGCCGCCGCCGCAGGTCTGCCCGTCAGGACAGCCGCCGCAGTCGAGGGGGCCGCCGCAGCCGTCGCCCGCCGGTCCGCAGCTCACGCCCAGGGCCGCGCAGGTGCGGGGCACGCAGCCCGACGCCCCGCCGCACTGGCTCGGCCTCCCTCCCCCGCCGCAGGTCTGCGGGGCCGCGCAGGTGCCGCAATGGAGCACACCCCCGCAGCCGTCGCCGATGGGTCCGCAGGTGGCGCCCGCGCTCGCGCAGGTCACGAGGCCGCAGCCGCGGCGCGGGGCGTCGGCGGGCGCCGCGTCGTGGGCGGTGTTCGCATCGGCGGACGCGTCGTTCGGCGAGAGCGCGGTGTCCTCGCTGCACGACGCGACGAAGGCGATCACCGCCAGCATGTGCAGCAGGGTGGAGTGGAGGGGCTTCATGGCCCCATTCACCACGAGGATATGGGGCCTACTCAACCCGACAAGCGGGGCGCTTCGCCGCGCGCGTGACGCCCGACACGCGCGGCGACACGTGGGTGAAGGAAGGTCCGCGCGATGGACATCCACCCGGCCGCGGTTGCAGCGTCGACGCCGGGATGCGCCCGGGGGAGAGCCCCGCTTGAACCTCCCCCGCGCTGCTCGTATACGCTTCGCCCGAACCTCCCCATGCGAACTCCCTTAGCCCTGCTTCTCTGTTCGACCCTCGCGATCGCCTGCACGCCCAGCGCGGTCAACGACACCCCGCCCCGCCTCGACGGCGCGGTGCCCACCGACGTCCCGCCGGGCATCGACAGCCCCGTCGTCCCCGACGGCACGATCGCCCCGGACGTGGTGGTGACGCCCGACGACACGGCCGCGCCCGACGACGCGGTGACCAACCCCGACGTGCCGGCGGACATCCCGATCATGCCTACGACCTGTCGCTCCAGCCGCGACTGCGCGCGCGGGTGTGTGCGACCGGGTTCGCAGCGTGTGCGTGGAGTGCATCACCGCGGCGCAGTGCGGCGGCTCGACGCCGGTCTGCCAGGCCAACCGCTGCGCCCCGGCGGTGGCGTGCATGTCGTCGCG
>JAUSAZ010000071.1 GCA_030652255.1 Myxococcales bacterium
GCACCCGCCGCAGTTGGTCGGGCTGGTGTTGGTGTTGATCTCGCAGCCGTCGCTGAGCAGGCCGTTGCAGTTGCCGAAGCCCGCGCTGCAGTTGATGCCGCAGAGCTGCGAGACGCAGGTCGCGGTGCCGTTGGTGTTCACGCAGGCGCGGCCGCAGGCGCCGCAGTTGGTCACGGTGGTGATCGCCACCTCGCAGCCGTTGGCGGGCGCGCCGTCGCAGTCCGCCGAGCCGGCCATGCAGCTCACGCTCGACGTGGTGCACGTCGAGTTGGCGCACACCGCGATGCTGCCGATGGGCGGCGTCGGGCAGCGGTTGTTGCACGCGCCGCAGTTGTTGATGTCGCCGGCGACGGTGTTGACCTCGCAGCCGTTGGAGTCGACGCCGTCGCAGTTGGCGAAGCCCGCCCCGCAGGCGCCCCGGGTGCAGCGCCCGGCCACGCAGCTCGCGGCCGCGTTGGCGAACTGGCAGCTGTTGCCGCACACGCCGCAGTTGGTGACGCTGGTGGAGGTGTTGACCTCGCAGCCGTTGACGGCGTTGCCGTCGCAGTTGCCGAAGCCCGAGTTGCACGCCGCGAGGGTGCACGCGCCGCTGGCGCAGCCCGCCACCGCGTTGGCGCGGCTGCACACCGTGCCGCAGGCGTTGCAGTTGTTGGCGTCGTTCTGGAGGTCGCGGCAGACGCCCGAGCAGTTGGTGGTGGGCGACGCGCACGACGCCGTGCACATGCCGCCGGAGCACACCGTGCCGGCGCCGCAGACGTTGCCGCAGGCGCCGCAGTTGGCGTTGTCGGTCTGGAGCGCCCGGCAGGTGCCCGAGCACGCAGTCTGGCCCGTCGGGCAGGCGCAGTTGCCCGCCGCGCAGGCCGTGCCGCCGGTGCAGGTGCGGGCGCAGATCCCGCAGTTGGTGTTGTCCGTCTGGAGGTCACGGCAGACGCCCGAGCACACGGTCTGGCCCGCCGAGCAGGTGGTGGTGCACACCCCCGCGGTGCAGGTCTGACCGCCCGCGCACACCGTCCCGCAGCCGCCGCAGTTGTTGTTGTCCGTCTGGAGCGAGCGGCAGGTGCCAAAGCAGGCGTTCTGCCCCGAGGGGCAGGCGCAGGTGCCGGCCGCGCAGGCCGAGCCGCCGGTGCAGGTGCGCCCGCACGCGGTCGTCCCCGTGGTCGGGCCGCAGTTGTTGTTGTCCGTGAGCGGGTTCACGCAGGTGTTGCCGCACGCCACCTGGCCCGCTGAGCAGTTGATGGCGCACGACCCTGCTCGGCAGATCTGGCCGCCCGGGCAGACTCGCCCGCACACCGCCATCCCCATCGTGACGGTGCCGCAGTTGTTGTTGTCCGTGAGCGGATTCACGCAGCTACCCGAACAGTTCACCTGCGACTCGGAGCAGTTGATGGTGCAGGTGCCGTTGGTGCAGATCTGCCCGCCCGGACAGGGACGATTGCACCCGCCGCAGTGAGCGACGGAAGTTCGGGTGTCGGTCTCGCAGCCATTGCCGGCCATGCCGTCGCAGTTGCCGAAGTTGGCGTTGCAAGTGCCCAACACGCACGCGCTCGCCACGCAACTCGGGGCGGAGTTGGGGAGCGAACAAGCGCGGTTGCACGTGTTGCAATGAGTGGTGCTGATGACGGTGTTGGTCTCGCACCCGTTGCTCACCATGCCATCGCAGTCGCCGCTGCCGGTGTTGCAAGTGATCGCGCAGACGCCACCAACGCAGCGCGCGGTGCCGTTCATACTCGAGCAACGATTGCCGCAGGTGCCGCAGTTGTTCACGTCCGTCAGGTTGAAGACCTCGCAGCCATCGCCGGGCATCCCGTTGCAATCGCGGCGATCGCCGGGGCACATCAGGGTCGAGACCGTGCACATGCCTCCGCTACAAAGCGCGGTGGCGCCGGTGGGGGGGGCCGGGCAGCGGGTGCCGCAGCCGCCGCAGTTGGTGATGTCGCCCATGGCGACGTTGGTCTCGCAGCCGTTGCTCGCGTTGCCGTCGCAGTTGGCGAAGCCCACGTTGCAGGCGCCGAGCTGGCAGACGCCCGACCCGCAGGTGGCCGTGGCGTTGGCGAAGCTGCAGCGGTTGCCGCAGACGCCGCAGTTCACGGCGTCGGTGGAGGTGGTGGTCTCGCAGCCGTTGGCGGCGTTGCCGTCGCAGTTGCCGAAGCCCTCGCGGCAGCTCGCCAGCGTGCACATGCTCGCGGCGCACCCGGCGACGGCACCCGGCACGATGCACTGGTTGCCGCAGGTGCGGCAGTTGTTGGGGTCGTTGGTGAGGTCGCGGCAGGTGCTGCCGCAGAGCACCTGGCCCGGCGGGCACTGGATCTGGCAGAACGCCACCCGCGCGCCGCCGTCGGCGGTGGTGCCGGCGTCGGTCACGCCGCCGTCGACGCCGCTCGCCGAGGGGCGCACGCAGCGCTCGCCCGAGGTGGTCGCGCAGGTGCTGCCGCAGGCGCCGCAGTTCTGGTCGGTGGTGAGCGGGACGCAGACGCCGTTGCAGACCGCGCGGTCGGGCCCGGAGCAGTCGACGCACACGTTGGCGAGGCAGGTCACGCCGACGCCGGTGCACGCGCCCGCGAGGCCCGCGTCCATCGAGGTGCCGCCGTCACCGGTCGCGGAGGCGGTACAGCACGGCTGCCCGGGGGCGCCGCAGGCGACGCACACGCTCGCCTGGCAGGTGAGGCCCGCGCTTCGACAGACTGTCCGGGCTCCCCCCGGCGCGGTGGCCACTTGCGGGCAGCACGCGGCGCCCATGGTCCCACAGGGGCCCGCGTCGGGGAGGGGCCTGTCCGTGGGATTGTCGATGGCGCACGCGGAGAGGAGCACCGCGGTGAGCACGGCGAAACCAAATGAAATGGACCTCATCACGCGCGACGATAACAGACCTCCCCGCCCATCGCTCAGCCTTTGAAGGCGCGGCAACGTTGCCTGTCATGCTTCTGGCGGTTCGCACCCGAACTCCCGTATCGTCCGGGGCCTATGGTGAGGTACCGGCTTCGATCGGGTTACGGCGCGACGTTGGTCGCGCTGGCGGGCGCTCTGACGGTGACGGGCGCAGCGCAGACCGCGCACGCGCAGGTCGCCGAGCGCTTCTACATCGGCCTCGAGGGCGCCGCGGGCACGATGCTCTCGTCGCCCCAGAGCGACGAGTTCGGCCTCGGCCTCACGGGCCGGCTGCGGGTCGGCTTTCGCCCGGTGAGAGCCATCGGCATCCACCTGACCGCCGAGGGCTCGTCGTGGTCGCCCAACCCCCCCATCGAGCGCCGCGGCGTGGCGTGGACGGTGGGCGCGGGCCTGCGCCTCACGCCCTTCTCCCTCGGGCGCGGCGGCCGACCCTTCGTCGACCTCGACGCGGGCGCGGCCTTCACCGGCGACTCCGAGGTGACCCGCACCCGCTTCGCCTTCGGCGCGGGCCTCGGGTGGCTCTTCCCCATCGGCCCCATCTTCTCCTTCGGCCCGGAGGTGCGCTACGGGCAGGTGCTCGGCAGCACCGAGGACACCAACTTCGGCCGCGGCTCGGCCATGTACTGGAACGCCGGCCTCGCCATCGAGCTGCACTTCCCCGGCGAGCGCGCCGCCCCGCCGCCCCCGCCCCCGCCGCCGCCGCCGCCCGCGGACACCGACGGCGACGGCATCCTCGACACCGACGACCGCTGCGTCACCGAGCCCGAGACGGTCAACGACTACCAGGACACCGACGGCTGCCCGGACAACCCCGACACCGACGGCGACGGCATCCGCGACCCCGACGACCGCTGCATCAGCGAGCCCGAAGACCGCGACCAGTACCTCGACGAGGACGGCTGCCCCGACCCCGACAACGACAGCGACGGCATCCCCGACACGGCCGACCGCTGCCCCATCCAGGCCGAGGTGATCAACCAGTTCGAGGACACCGACGGCTGCCCCGACGAGGCCCCCGCGGCCGCGGTGGTCACCGCTGAGGCGATCACCATCAACCAGTCGATCTTCTTCGACACCGACCGGGCGACCATCCAGGCGCGCTCCAACGCCATCCTCGACCTCGTCGTGGCGGCCCTGCGCGAGCACCCGGAGATCACCCGCATCCGCATCGAGGGCAACGCCGACGACACCGGCGACGCGCACCACAACCTCACGCTCTCCCGCGAGCGGGCGCGCTCGGTGATGCGCTACCTGCAGCGCGCGGGCATCGCCGCGCGGCGCATGACCGCGGTGGGCTACGGCTCGACCCGCCCGGCCATGCAGGGCGACACCGACGAGGCCCACGCGCGCAACCGGCGCGTGGAGTTCGTCATCGTGTCGGGGGGAGCGAACGCCGCGGCCCCGGCCCCGGCGCGCGGGCGTCGTCGCCGGCGTCACTGACCTCGTCGTCGACGGTGGTGTGTCGCTGGCGCTCGGAGACGGCGCGGGTCGACACACCCATCACGGTCAGCGGCTCGTCGGAGGTGGAGAAGGTCACCCGCTGACCGAGCTCCACCGGCAGCGACAGCCGCGGGCCGTCCACGTACAGCCGACACTCCCGCATCTTGTTGAGGACCTCGAGGCGCTCGCCCGGGTGCACCAGGCCCCGGGGCAGGGCGTAGGGCCCGCCGTCGGGGGTGTAGGGCTCGCGCACCACGAACTGCAGCAGCCGCGAGCGCAGCGAGAGCAGTCGCCCGCCCGCGCTGCGGATGGCCGCGGTGGAGCCCGCGCCGGTGGACACCCACAGGCCCGAGGACTTCTGCTCCTCCAGCGTGCCGCGGAACGAGAGCAGGTACCGGGAGGTGTGCGCCGGGTGGGGGTTGGCGAAGAGCACGTCGTTGAGCACCCGGCGGTGCAGCACCTCGCCGTCGACGCACACCTGCATCCGGGCGAGCTTCACCCGCGGCGCGGTGCCCTTCGCGATGGCCTCGATGTGCGGCAGCACCTCGCCCATGCGGGTGCCGCACAGGAACCCGACGGAGTCCTGCGGCGCGGAGTTGACCCCGAGCATGGGGGTGTCGCCGACGCCGTGGCTGGCCCAGAGCAGGGTGCCGTCGCCGCCGACGGTCACCACGAGGTCGTAGGCGTCGAGGTCTTCGAGCCGGTCGCGGTAGCGCAGGGTGGACTTCGCCCCGACGGCGTCGAGCGCGCGCTGCACCTCCTCGACGGTTCGGTGGTGGTGCTCGTCGGCGCGCATCATCCGCGCGACGGTGACGTCCCCGCGGGCGAGGAGCTCCTTCACCCGCGGCACCCCCTGCTGGCGGATGTAGCGGTCGTAGGAGGTGCGCTTGGCGAACACCAGCACGCGGCGCAGGCCAGGCATCGGACTCAGGCCCCGCGCTCCAGCTCCGCGCGCAGCCGCCGCAGGGCCAGCTCGGTCTTGGCGTCTTCGATGACGCCCTCGTCGGCGCGGGCGAGGCACTCCGAGAGCGGCCACCAGGCGACCGTGGAGCCCGCCTCGACGACCCCGTCGCCCTTCGCCTCCACGGCCAGGGTCGGGTCGGGCACGCGCACCTTCACCAGGTGGATCTTCTCCGCGCACATCCCCGGCGACAGGTACACGGGCACGCCGAGGCGCGCGAACTCCTCCCGGGGCAGCGCGAAGCCGGTCTCCTCCTCGGTCTCCCGGCGGGCGCACTCGAGCACCCCCTCCTCGCCGCGCTCGTGCACTTCGATGAGCCCCGCGGGGAGCTCCCACAGCTCCAGCTCGGCGCTCGCGTCGGGCACCACCAGCTCGCGCTCGCGCCGCAGCAGCAGCGGGGGCCGCAGCTGCTTGCGCACGCACACCAGCGGGTCGCGCGGGGCCCCCTCGCGCGCGGCCCACATCAGCACGACCACGGCGTCGAGCGCGGCGCGGTCGACCGCGTCGTAGCGGTACGCCTCGCTGGCGGTGCCGTCGGCGTTGCGGGTGCGCAGCCTGAGCCGGCGCACCTTGAGGTAGCCCTTGTCACTGGGCGTCTGCGCGGTGAGGTCTTCGACGATCTCGATGTCCACGGGCATGGCGCGCCAGCATACACACTCTCTACGGGAACATCCCCGCCCCGCGCAGCCCCTCCGCCTCGTCGATGCCCAGCAGGAGGTTCATGCACTGGATGGCCTGCCCGGAGGCGCCCTTCACGAGGTTGTCGATGGCCCCCATGGCGACCACCCGCCCCGCCCGGGCGTCGAGGGCGTAGCCCACGTGCGCGCGGTTGGAGCCGCGCACCCAGAGCGTGTCGGGGTTGAGCCCGGGGTCGAGCACCGCCACCGAAGGGGACCCGGCGAAGTAGCGCCGCGCCTCGGCCACCATCGCCTCGACGGTGACCCCCTCGCGGGCGAGGTCGGCGTACTGGGTCGACAGGATGCCCCGGGTCATCGGGGCGAGCGTCGGGGTGAAGGTCACCGTCGGCGCTGAGCCGACGACGTCGCCGAGCACCTGCTCGATCTCGGGCGTGTGCCGGTGCGTCCCGGCGACCTTGTAGTTGCGCGCACCCTCGGCGGCCTCCGGGAGGTGCGTGCTCGGGGCGGGGGTGCGCCCGGCGCCGGACACCCCGGAGAGGGCGTGGATGACGATGCGATCGGGGCGCACCATGCCCGCGGCGAGCAGCGGGAGCAGCGGGAGGGTGCTCGCGGTGGGGTAACAGCCCGGCACCGCCACGAGGCGGGCGGCGCGGATGGCGTCGCGGTGCAGCTCGGGCAGGCCGTACGCGGCCTCGGCGAGGCGGCCGGGCGCGGCGTGCTCGGCGCCATACCAGGTCTTGTAAAGGGCCGCGTCGCGCAGGCGGAAGTCGGCGGAGAGGTCGAGCACCCGGAGGCCGCGGGCGAGGAGGGCCTCGACGCAGGGGATGGAGGCGCCGTGGGGCAGGGCGCAGAAGGCCACGTCGGCGCGGCGGGCGAGGTCGTCGGCGTCGAAGGGCTCGATGGGGAGCTCGCAGAGGCCCGTGAGCGCGGGGAGCACCGTGGAGACGCGGGGGGTGAGCTTCTCCCGGGCGTAGAGGGCGGTGACCGTGACCGCGGGGTGCACGAGCAGCAGGCGCAGGAGCTCGGCGCCGGTGTAGCCCGTGGCGCCGACGATCGCGACGCGAGCGCGAGGACGTTCCATGGAGAGAACCTCTGTGGGGGATGTGGTTGGGAGTGACGAGGCGGAGGCGAAGGAGAGGGGGACGGAGGCGGAGCGGATCAGCGCTTGGAGTACTGGAAGCGCTTGCGGGCGCCGGGCTGGCCGTACTTCTTGCGCTCCTTCTTGCGGGCGTCGCGGGTCAGGAGACCGGCGCGCTTGAGGGGCGTGCGGCGCTCGGCGTCGACCGAGGTGAGGGCGCGGGCGATGCCGAAGCGCACCGCGTCGGCCTGGGCCGCGAGGCCGCCGCCGGCGACGTTGGCTTCGATGTCGTAGCGGCCCATGGCCTCGACGATCTCGAAGGGCTGCAGGATGAGCAGCTGCGACGCCTGGCGCGGGAAGTACTGGTCGTACGGCCGGCGGTTGACGAGGATGTTGCCCGAGCCGGGACGGAGGATGACGCGGGCGACGGCGGTCTTGCGCTTGCCCGTGGAGAAGTGGCGGTCGGCGGTCTGCATCGTAGGTGCCTTCGGTAGGATCAGAACTGGAGGGGGAGGGCCACCGGCTGCTGCGCGGCGTGCGGGTGCTCGGCGCCGGCGTACACCTTGAGCTTGAGGCCCTGGGCGCGGCCGAGGCTGTTGTGCGGGAGCATGCCCTTCACGGCCTTCTCCACGGGAAACTCGGGCTTGTGCTTGAGCATGTCGCCGACCGCGCGCTTGCGCAGGCCGCCGATGTGCCCGGAGTACGCGTAGTAGAACTTCTTGGTCAGCTTGGAGCCGGTCAGCGCGACCTTCTCGGCGTTGATCACGATCACGAAGTCACCGGTGTCGATGTTCGTGGTGAACGTCGGGCGGTGCTTGCCGCGGAGCACCCGGGCGATGTCGCTCGCGAGCCGCCCGAGGGGGCGATCGGTCGCGTCGACGATGTACCAGGAGCGTTCGGCGTTGGCGGGAGCGGTGTACGTGTCCATCGTGGAGGATTTCGACCTGGGGCTGGAGTTCTATGGAAAAACGAATCATCGACGTCCCCTCGAAGGGGGGGGTGTCGGGAGCGCGGGAGACTACTGATCCGCGGAGGCATGTCAAGACGCCCTCCCACAACACCATCGCGCCGCGTCGCGCGTCCGGCGATCGCATTGCTTGCCGACATCGCCGGGGCGTTGGTATGACGTCGCCACGTCCGATGGATTGGAAGGTCTCTGTCGTCAAACGAGCGATCGACGTCGTGGGTGCGAGCACCGCGCTCTGCGTCACCGCGCCGTTGTACCCGGTCATCGCCGCGGCGCTCTACCTCGACAACCCCGGCCCCATCTTCTACTCGCAGGAGCGGGTCGGGCGCACGCACCCGACGGCCCCGTGGGAGAACGCGCGGGCGCTCCCCACCTTCCGGATGTGGAAGTTCCGGTCGATGCGCATCGACTCGGAGAAGGACGGGCGGGCCAAGCTGGCCAGCACCGACGACGACCGTATTACCCGGGTCGGTAAGTTTCTCCGCAAGACCCGGCTCGACGAGATCCCGCAGTTCTTCAACGTGCTCAAGGGCGACATGTCCATCGTGGGCCCGCGGCCCGAGCGCCCGGAGCTGGTGCGCACGCTCTGCGCGGCCATCCCCATGTTCGAGGAGCGCACGCGCATGGTGCGGCCGGGCATCACCGGCCTCGCCCAGATCTCCCTCGACTACCTCGGTCGCATGCCCGAAGACTCCGCCATCGCCACGTTGAAGAGCACGCTGCTCAACCCCTTCAAGCTCGAGGAACTCGAAGGCTCGGTGGCCGACGACATGCGCACCAAGCTCCTCTACGACCTCGCGTACGCCGCGCGCCTGGAAGATTTCTGGGGCTTCCTGAAGACCGACCTGGAGATCATGCTTCGCACGCCCGCGGTGATGCTGGGCGCGCGCGGTCGCTGACCTCTCTTCGGGAGGGCGGTCGGTGCGCCGCAAGAGGTTTGACGCGGAGCAACGTGCCCGCGTAGGGTTCCGGCTCCGAAACGAGGCAGCGCGTCAACGATGGCCGATCAGTCTTCCCGAAAGCCGCCAGCGCGGTTTCCGACGATGAACGCGCCGCCCAACCGTGGCGGCCCGGCACCGGTGCGTGACGAGCTGGCAGGGTACTTCTCAGAGCACGGCCCGTCGCCCGCGCCGGCGCACGAGCTCATCGACTCCGACGCCGCGACGCGGGTCGCTGACTCCGCGTCGCTCTTCCAGGGCAGCGGCTACAACGACGCCTCCGGGGGCTTCCCCACCAACCCCGGCGGCTGGCAGCCGGTGGGTCACGACTCCTCCGAGGCGATGACCCTCAACGCCGACCAGATGCGGGCGCACCTCCCGCCGATGGAGGGCTACGGCGAGGCGCGCACCCACCAGTACGGCCCGCAGGGCGGCCTCGACGACTACGGCTACGGCGCGCACGAGTACGCCGTCGACGGCTCGGTGGTCGACCCCAACGAGCCCGTTGCGAGCGAGTACGGGATGGTGCCCTTCGGCGAAGGGGCAGAGCGCGAGGCCATCCCCTCGTGGAGCCCGCCCAGCTACTCCATGCTCCGCATCAACCCCGCGGAGCACGTCGACAACTTCTCGCAAGACCTGGTGCTGCTCTCGCACCCCGACGGCTTCGCGGCGGCGCAGTTTCGCACGCTGCGCTACCGCCTGGAGCAGGAGCCCGACCTGCAGGTCATCGTGGTGACCTCGGCCCGCGACGGCGACGGCAAGAGCGTGACGGCGGCCAACCTCGCGCTCTCCCTCGCGGAGGGCGGGCGCATCCAGGTGCTCCTCATCGACGCGTCGCTGCGCAACCCGGCGCAGCACAAGCTCTTCGGCGTCAACGGCGACCTCGGCCTCACCAGCGTGCTCGCCGCCCGGCAGAACGACCCGTCGCTGCCGGTCGATGTCATCCGCATCACCGCCAGCCTCAACCTCATGCCCGCGGGCCCCGCCGTCGGTAGCGCCCACGCCGCCCTCTCCTCCGAGGCCGCGGCGGTGCTCATGGGCCAGCTGCGCCGGGAGTTCCGCTACATCATCGTCGACTCGGCGGCGGTGTTCGGCACGGCCGAGACGCTCGCCTGGCACGGGCTCATCGACAAGTACATCGTGGTCGCGCGCGCCGGCCGCACCACCACCGAAGACCTCAGCGCCACCTGCGAGCGCCTCCAGAAGGAGCGCGTCGTGGGCGTCACCTTCCTCGGCCCGAAGATCAAGCGCCGCTAGGCCAGCAGGTCGCGCGCGCGCTCGCCCTTCGGCGAGGTGAGCACCTGGCCCAGCGCGAGGATCTCGATGAGCACCGCGCGGTACACCCCCGCGACGGCGTCGAGGTCGACCTCCACCGGGTCGCCGTCCTCGTCGGGTTCGAGGGCGGCCTCCAGCTGCTCGCGCACGAAGGCCATCAGGTGCGGCTGGCCGATGGCCACCAGGTCGTCGCTCTCCAGCACCTCGTCGGCGGCGCCGCGGCGGAGCTCTTCGTCCCACTCGAAGGTGGCCTGCACGCTGGCCAGCGCGTCGTCGTCGACCCGGCGCATCCGCGCCCCGAAGGCCCCGCTGAAGGCGCGGAACACCACGATGGCCAGGAAGTACCCGAGGGCCTGCGCGGTGTCGTCGCGCACCGGCTCGATGACCCCGCGGAGCCAGCGGCCCAGCGGCGGCTGCGCGCGCTCGAGCGCCGCGAAGGCCTCGAGCACGTGGGCCTCGAGGTCGCCGTCGTCCGAGACCGCCTCGTCGGCGGCGGCGATGGCGTCGGGGGGGACCATCGCCCAGGTCGCGATGGGGCGTATCGCCGCGCGGGCCGGCCACATCGCGCGCTTAACCCTCTTCCTCTTCGAAGAAGATGCGGTCGAGGGCGGTCATCGAGATGGCCAGCGCGCAGCGCTCGCACAGCGGCGGCTCTTCCCGCAGCACCTCGTCGCCGCGCACGAAGAGCATCAGCCCGTGGCCCGCGGGCTCGCCCACGATCTCGGCGTCGCACGCGTGGCAGGTCAGCGGTCGCTCGAACGGTGAGGTCACCGCCGCACGATACCACCCGCGGGCCCCGCGGGTAGCGTCGACTACGCCAGCCGCGCCAGCTCGACGAGGCTGAGCGCGTGCAGGGGCGCGGCGGCCACGACGAGGCCGTCGTCGAGGCCGAGGTGGGCGGTGTCGTACGCGATGGCGCGGCCGAGGGTGTCGGTGACCAGGGCGCCGGCGCCGCGCGCGATGGCCTCCGGGGCGCAGCCGTCCCAGAGCTTCGGGCCGCGGCCGAAGTGCGCGTAGAGGTCGCACTCGCCCGTGGCCACCGCGGCGACCTTGAGCCCGACGCTGCCGCGCGCGCGCATGTCCGTGACCCCGAGGGCCTGGGCGAGGGCCGTGACGCGCGGGTGCGGGTGCGAGCGCGAGCCGATCATGCGGGCGTCGGCAGAGGACGCCGGGGCCGCGCGCACGCTGAGGGCGGTGCGCACGCCGTCGGCGTCGATGGACCAGGCGCCCTCGCCGGGCACCCCGACGAGCGCCACGCCCGTGACCGGGACCACCACGACGCCGAGCGCGGCGCGGCCGTCGACGGCGAGGCCCACCATCACGCAGAACTCCCCGTTGCGCTGGACGAAGTCCTTGGTGCCGTCGAGGGGGTCGATGAACCAGCAGCGGCCCCCGCGGGCGGCGGCGGCGGACGACTCGCCCGCGTCGCTCTCCTCGGCGCAGAGGCCGTCGCCCGGGAAGGCCCCGCGCAGCATGTCGACGATGATGGCGTTGGCCTCGCGGTCGGCGGCGGTGACGGGGTCGTCGTGGCCCTTCCAGGACACCTCGAAGCCGCCGGCGTACACGGCGCTCACCCGCTCGGCGGCGGCCCGCGCGGCCGCCAGGGCGACGTTGATCTCTCGGGTGAAAGGCATGGCGCGGGCGAACGTATCACGGTCGGCGACCGGGTTTTCCGGCCGATGGCCTTCTGGTGTAGAAGCCTCCGGACTCGCCGCGATCGACCCGTGCGGGTCAACCATCACAGGAGCGCATCAAATGAAGTATCGGGTTCTCTCGTCGTGTGTCGCTGTCGCGCTGGGCGCGTGGGCTCTCTCGGGCTGCGTGGTGCGCGGCCAGGGCCGCGTCGGCGTGCAGTCGAACATCACCGTGCCCACGCCGGTGGTGACCGCCCCCACGATCACCGCCAACGTGTCGGTGCCGACGGGCGTGACGGTGATCCAGCAGCAGTGCATCCAGGGGTCGGCGGAGCAGTGCAACGGCCTCGACGACAACTGCAACGGCGTCATCGACGAGGGCTGCGGCTACCAGACCGGCAACATCCAGGTCACCGCCGCCTGGAACTCCTCCTCCGACATCGACCTCCACGTCATCGACCCGATGAACGAGGAGATCTACTACGCCCACCGCAACAGCTCGTCGGGCGGCGTGCTCGACCGCGACGCCAACGCGGCCTGCAGCGTGGCGCCCCCCACCGTCGAGAACGTCTTCTGGAGCGCGCAGCCCCCGCCCGGCACCTACCGCATCCGCCTCGTGGCCTACGACATGTGCCGCACCGCCGCGACCCCGGTCACCCTCTCCATCGCCGTCGGCGGGCGCATCGTCGGGGCGTACAGCTTCACGTTCACCTACGACCGCCAGGAGTTCGTCCTGCCCTTCACCATCTGACCGCCCGCTACGGCCACACCGGGCGCCAGCGCGCCGGGTCGAGCCGCAGCGCCTTCCCCTCCGACCCCGCCTCCGTCACCCCATCTTCCTCCAGCGCGATGAGCGCCCCGCGCGCCACGTCGCGCAGCCGCGTCCCCGCCGCGCCCTTCGCCACCCGGTCGAGCTCCACCACCCGCAGGTCGCCGCGCGCCCCGGTGAGGGGGCCGCACCACCACGCCTCGGTCTTGCCCTTGGTCACCGCCGGGAGCGACACCATCCGCATCGGCGTCGCGGCGGGCATCGCCCCGCGCAGCGTGCGCCCGTCGCGGCGCAGCACCAGGTACGACCAGGTGAGCCCCTCCCAGCGCAGCCCCGCGGCCTTCGCCACGCCCTGAAGCCACGGCGGCAGCGCCACGTCCGCGAGGTCTTCGTGGCACCAGTCGCGGGCGTCGCGCAGCATCGGGCACTCCGCCGCGTGCAGGCACGGCGCGAACACCGTCGCCCCCTCGGCCAGCAGGATCGAGCGCGCCACGTGGAGCGCCCGGCTCTCGGCCCGCGACCCGGGCTCGATCACCACCAGCGCGCCGTCGTCGGCCACGCGCCGCAGCGCCACGCGCAGGAAGGCCGCGACCGCCGCGCCGCGCGCCACCTCGTCGCCGCGCGCGCGGGTGAACTCCACCGCCGTGAGCCCGGCGAGTACCAGGTCGTGTACTCCGAGGGCGTCGCCCCAGCCGGGCGCGGCGAGGTCGACCACGGCGGTGCTCACCGCGGGCGTGGACCCGGGCAGCAGCCCGGCACCGCGGGCGCCGTCGGCCACGCGCCGCAGGATGGCCAGCGCGGCCGGGTCACTGTCGACCGCGGTGACCGACGCGACCCTCGCGGAGGCCGGGAGCGCGCGCAGGGCCCCGAGGCTGGTGGCCCCGACGCCAGCGCCGAGGTCGAGCACGCGCAGCGGCCGGTCGGGCAGGGCGTCGGCCCAGGCGAGCTCGCCCACGGCGCGGGCCACCTTCAGCACGTCGCGCGGAAACCAGAACAGCGTGCGCGCCGCCAGCCCGTCGGCGGGCGCGAGGGCGACGTCTTCGCCGAGGTAGCGCCGCGACTGCCGGGCCACCATCACCGCGAGGGCCTCGAGGGGGACGGCGCGGCCGAGGGCGCGCTCCAGCACCGGCCCCCACTCCGGCTCGACGGGCTTGAGCCACGCGCTCATGGCGTTGCTCCGGGCGATGGTTTGGCGGGGAGGTGGGTGCTAGGGTCCGCGGCGATCATGCGGTGGCTCTCGGTGCTTTCCATCTTTGCCTTCGGCTGCCTCGCGGTGACCGTGGGTCTTGCCTTCGGGTACGCGCCGGTGGCGCAGCTCTCGGCGGGGGGTCTCACGCAGAAGATCTTCTATGTCCATGTCCCGAGCGCGTACGTCATGTACATCGGGGTGACCGCCTGCGTGGCGGGTTCGGTGGGGTACCTCGCGCAGCGTACGCCCGGCTGGGACGCGCTCGCGCAGGCCGGGGCCGAGCTCGGGGTGCTCTTCGCGGGCATCGTGCTCGTGACCGGTCCGCTCTGGGCGCGCAAGGCCTGGGGCACCTACTGGACCTGGGATCCGCGGCTCACCACCACCCTGCTCGGCGCGCTCATCTTCGTCTCGTACCTCGTGCTGCGCGGCGGCGCCGGGTCGGGCGAGGCCGAGAAGCGCTTCTCCGCGGCGCTCGCCGTGATGGGCGCGTGCGTGATGCCGGTGATCCACTACAGCGTGCAGCTCTGGCGGGGGCAGCACCCGACGGTGATCACCTCGCGCGGCGGCGGGCTCGCGCCGGCGATGGCCCACACGCTCACGCTGAGCTTCCTGGCCTTCACGCTGCTGGCGGCGGTGCTGCTCACCCTGCGCTCGCGGCTCGTGATGCAGCGCTCGAAGCTGGAGGCGCTGCGCACCGACGCGGTGTCGCGCGGACTGTTCGACGGAGAGGTGGCGGAGTGATGGGCGCGCGGTTTTTACAGAAGTGTGTATTCGTGGGGCTGCTGGTGTCCCTGCTGGCGACCGGGGCCGCGGCGCAGCCGGCGCCGGCCAACGACGCGGCGGGGCAGCGCTCGATGGCCTTCGAGCCGGGCCTCGGGGAGGCCGCGCAGGAGCGGGTGCCGGGCGGGCGGCTGGTGGCGTTGGCCTACGGCTTCGTGCTGCTGGCCATCGGCGGGTACGTCGCCTTCGTGGCGCGCAGCGCGGCGAAGCTCGAAGACGACGTCCGGGAGCTGGAGGACGCGCTGGCGAGCCGCACGGGCGGGGACGATCCGCGGTGATCCCGACGCCCGAGCATGTGGTGTTCATCCCGGGCGTGCTGCTGCTCGGGGTGTTCATCGGGTACACGCTGGGCGCGCGGGCGGTGCGCGACGAGGTGCGCCGGCAGCGGGCCCGGGAGAAGCGGTAGAGGGGGAGTCGGAGGGGGGGGGGAGGGTGAGGTCGGTCAGGCCATCGCGCGGCGGCCGGTGCGCTGCTCGGCGAAGAGCTTGATGGCGCTCTCGATGGAGTTCTCCAGCGAGTCGACCATGAGGTTGTGCAGCGTGAGGCTCGGGCCCTTGAGGGCCTCGTAGTACCGCTGCCGCTCGGTCGAGTGGATGATCGCCGGGGGGTAGCCGGCGCGCAGGAGCACGAGGTTCATCCCCAGGCGCGCCAGCTTGCCGGTGTGCTTGGTGAAGGGGAAGATCTGCATCAGCTTGAAGTGCAGCTTGGACGCGGTGCGCAGGGAGTTGGCCTTGCGGGTCTCCGGGTCTTGCAACCAGTCGTCGAGCTTCTTCATCTCGCCGGCGATCTTGTCGGGCACGGCGATGTCGTGGAAGTACAGCCGGTGGACGGGGGTCTCCTTGCGCCAGGTGCCGTCGCGGGCCTCGGCGTCGTCGGGGGAGAGCGTCGACTGGAGGCGCTTCAGGAGCTCGACCGTGATCGGGTGCTTCTTCTTGTTGGCCGCGAACTCGCGCGCGAGGTCGATGGAGGCCTTGTGCGCGCGGATCTCGTCGTAGGTCGGGATGAGCGACACGTCGGAGACCACGTCGCGGTCGATGGCGCTCTTCAGCTCGTGGAAGGAGAGCACCGTGCCCTCGAGGGCCGTGTCGTGGAAGATCCACGACATGTCCAGGCGCTCCTGGAACTGCGCGAGCACGGACTCATCCTGCGCGGCGAGGTGCTCTTCCAGGACCTTCAGTTTTTCTTCGAGGTTTGCGCGGGTCGCCATGACACATCCTGCGTAAAAGGCCCTTTTTCCCGGAGGAAGTCGCGATGATGCAGAACGCGCATCGACCGCGCAAGCCCCGGGTGATTGCGTGCCAGCGGCAGATTCTCGGGCCGATCGGGCGCGCACCCTTTGGCGCAGCGCCCCGATTTTCTCAAGGCCCAAATCGCCGAAGGCCGACCCGCGGTGAAGCGAGCCGGCCTTCGGGACCTTGTTTTTGTGGAGCTGAAGGGGATCGAACCCTCGGCCTCTAGAGTGCGATTCTAGCGCTCTCCCAGCTGAGCTACAGCCCCGTTTCAGGGACGCGTAATAAACGCGATCGACCCTGGGGTGTCAAGCGTGGGCTTTAGAAAATTTCTTCCTCCCGGCGAAGGGGAGCCCTCTACCCGCGGGGCGCGGGGGCGGCTATGTCCCGGGGCCAGTGTGCTAGCGTCCCGCGCACTGAGAGGTGCTGAATGTCCGTGGATTTCTACGATCTCAATGACCTGCTGACCGAAGAAGAGCGGATGGTCCGCGACACCGTGCGGGCCTTCGTCGACGCGAAGATCCTGCCGACGATCTCGCACCACTACGAGGCCGGCACCTTCCCGACCGAGCTGATCCCGGAGTTCGGGCGCCTCGGGATGCTCGGGTCGAACCTCCACGGCTACGGCTGCCCGGGCATGGGCGACATCGCCTACGGGCTCGTGGCCCAGGAGCTCGAGCGCGGCGACTCGGGCATCCGCTCGTTCTGCTCGGTGCAGAGCTCCCTGGTGATGTGGCCCATCTACACCTACGGCACCGAGGAGCAGAAGAACACCTGGCTCCCGCGGCTCGCCACGGGCGAGGCCGTCGGCTGCTTCGGGCTCACGGAGCCCGACTTCGGCTCCAACCCCGGCGGGATGATCACCCGCGCCGAGCGCACCGCCACCGGCTTCGTGCTCAACGGCACCAAGCGCTGGATCACCAACGGCAACCTCGCCGACGTCGCCATCATCTGGGCGAAGCTCGACGGGGTCATCCGCGGCTTCGTGGTCGACACGAAGACCCCCGGCTTCACCGCGCAGAAGATCGAGCGGAAGTTCTCGCTGCGGGCCTCGGTCACCAGCGAGCTCATCCTGGAGGACGTGCACGTCCCCGAGTCGGCGATGTTCCCCGACGTGAAGGGCCTCAAGGGGCCGCTCGGGTGCCTCACGCAGGCGCGCTACGGCATCTCCTGGGGGGCCATCGGCGCCGCCGAGGCCTGCTTCGACTGCGCGGTCGACTACGCCAAGAACCGGGTGCAGTTCTCCCGGCCCATCGCCGGGTACCAGCTGGTGCAGGCGAAGTTCGCCGACATGCTCACGGAGATCACCAAGGCGAAGCTCATCTCGTGGCGCCTGGGCAAGCTCAAGGAGGCCAAGAAGATGACCCCGGGGCAGGTGTCGCTCGCCAAGCGCAACAACGTGCACATGGCCCTGGAGACCGCGCGCAAGTGCCGCGACATCCTCGGCGGCAACGGGATCACCTACGAGTACCCCATCGCCAGGCACCTGATGAACCTCGAGACGGTCATCACCTACGAGGGCACGCACGACATCCACACGCTCGTGCTGGGCCAGGAAGTGACCGGAATCCCCGCCTACGACGCCGGTCCGGTGCCCACCCGGGGCTGAGCATTCTCCGTACCGGGCATCGACCCGCGGCGCGCGCCGTGGTAGGGCGCCGCCCGCAATGCATCCCCAAGACAAGATCCGCAACGTCGCGATCGTGGCGCACGTCGACCACGGCAAGACCACCCTCGTCGACTTCATGCTCCGCCAGTCGGGCGTCTTCCGCGCCAACGAGGAGATGGTCGACCGCGTCATGGACTCCAACGACCAGGAGCGTGAGCGCGGCATCACCATCCTCGCCAAGAACACCTCGGTGCGCTGGGGCGAGTACAAGATCAACATCATCGACACCCCCGGACACTCGGACTTCGGCGGCGAGGTCGAGCGCACGCTCATGATGGCCGACGCGGCGCTGCTGCTCGTCGACGCCGCCGAGGGCCCGCTGCCGCAGACGCGCTTCGTGCTGCGCAAGGCCCTGGCCCGCGGCTTCCCGGTGGTGCTGGTGATCAACAAGATCGACCGCCAGGACGCGCGCCCGGACGAGGTGCTCTCGGAGGTGTTCGACCTGTTCTGTGACCTCGAGGCCTCGGACGTGCAGGCCGATTTCGCGACCCTGTACGCCATCGGCAAGCTGGGCATCGCCCGGTACAACCTCTCGGACACCAACACCGACCTCGCGCCGCTGATGGACACCATCGTCAAGCGCGTGCCCGCGCCGACGGGTGACCCGAAGGCGCCGCTGCAGATCATCGTGACGAGCCTCGACCACGACGACTACGTGGGCCGCATCGCCATCGGGCGCGTGGTGCAGGGCACCGTGAAGGAGGCCGAGCGGGTGGCGGTCATCGGCGCGGAGAAGACCACCGAGGCGAAGATCGCGGTGCTCTACAACTACGAGGGCCTCGCGCGGAAGCGCACCCCCGACGCGGGCGCCGGCGAGAACATCGCCATCGCGGGCATCGAGGAGGTCACCATCGGCGACACCCTCACCGACCCGGCCCACCAGAACGTGCTGCCGCGCATCCACGTCGAGGAGCCGACCATCAAGATGCGCTTCGGCGTGAACACCTCGCCCTTCGCCGGCAAGGACGGGGGCAAGTACCTCACGTCGCGGCAGATTCGCGAGCGGCTCCACCGCGAGGCCCGGAAGAACCCGGCCGTGCGCGTCGAGGACACGGAGAGCGCCGACCAGTTCCTGGTGTACGGGCGCGGCGAGCTGGCCCTGGCGGTGCTCGTCGAGACGATGCGCCGCGACCTCTACGAGCTCTCGCTCGGCAACCCCGAGGTGGTCACCAAGGAGATCGACGGCAAGCTGCACGAGCCGCTCGAGCTGGTGATCTGCGACGTGCCCGACGCCTACGTGGGCGTGGTCACGCAGCGCCTCGGCGAGCGCAAGGGCATCATGGTCAACATGGGCAACCCCGGGAAGGGCCGCGCGCGCGTGGAGTTCGAGGTGCCGTCCCGGGCGCTCATCGGGTTCCGCTCGGAGTTCCTGACGTCGACGCGCGGGACGGGGCTGCTCAACACCGAGTTCAAGGGCTGGAAGGAGTGGTCGGGGCCGATGATGCGCCGCACCAACGGGGCGATGGTGTCCGACCGCGCGGGCACGTGCACCCCCTACGCGCTCTTCCACCTCCAGCCGCGCGGCGAGTTCTTCGTCGGCGTGGGCGCGCCCGTCTACGAGGGCATGATCGTCGGGGAGCACAACCGCCCCAACGACGCCGACGTGAACATCATCCGCGAGAAGAAGCTCACCAGCGTCCGCACGGCCGGGAAGGACGAGAACGTCGCCCTCTATCCCCCGCGCGTGCTCACCGTCGAGACCGCCATGGAGTGGATCGACCGCGACGAGCTCGTCGAGGTCACGCCGCTCAACGTGCGCGTGCGCAAGGCCATCCTGTCGGCGTCGTTCCGCCCCGCCCGCCGCGAATCCGCGGAGTAGGTCGCCACCGCGCCCCGCTGCCGTGGGTTTTCAACCCGCGGCGGCCGGGTGTGGGGAGGCGCAAACAGGTCGCTCGACGCCCGTCGGGCATCGGGCGTAGTTCTCTCGTCATGAGCGACCAGCGCTTCGACGTCTGCGTGATCGGCGCCGGGCCCGCGGGCTACGCCGCGGCGATGCGGGCCCACGACCTGGGTCGGCGCGTGCTGCTGGTCGAGCGCGGGCGCGTGGGCGGCGCGGGCATCCACGAGGGCGCGCTGTCGAGCAAGACCCTGTGGCACCTCGCCAACGACTACGCCACCGCGAGCCGCGTCGACCGGGGCTACCGCGCCGACGAGGTGTCGGTGTCGTACCCCGACGTGATGGCCACGGTGCGCCGCGCCGTCGACGAGTGCCGCGGGCACCTCGAGCGGCAGCTGGAGCGCCTCGCCGCCCCGCTGGCGAGCGGCGCCCAGGTGGTCACCGCGCGGGGCACGGGGCGCTTCGTAGGCCCCCACGCCATCGAGGTGAGCGCGACGGACGGGAGCGTCACCCGCTACGAGGCCGGGCACTTCATCGTCGCGACGGGCTCGCGGCCGCGGGCGCTCGACGGCGTGACGGTCGACGGCCGGGTGGTGGTCACCAGCGACCACATCGAGTCGTGGGACCGCTTCCCCGAGAGCATGGTCATCGTGGGCGCCGGCGTCGTGGGCTGCGAGTACGCCACGGTGTTCGCCCACTTCGGGCGCACGCGCATCCACATCATCGACCGGCAGCCGCGCATCCTGCCCTTCGAGGACGACGACGTGGCGGCCTGCGTGGCGCGCTCCTTCGAGCGCATGGGCGTGGTCATCCACCGCGAGGCGAAGCTTCTGTCGCTGCGCGCGGTGGGCGACCACGTCGAGTACGAGATCGAGTCGCCGAAGGGGCGGGAGACCATCACCGTCGAGCGGGCCCTCATCTCCATCGGGCGCGTGCCCAACACCGGCGACCTCGGCCTCGAGGCCGCGGGCGTGGCGCTCGGCAGGGGCGGCTGCATCGAGGCGACGCGCTCGGTCACGTCGGTGCCGCACATCCACGCCGTGGGCGACCTCACCGCCGACGTGGCGCTGGTGAACGTGGGCGAGATGGAGGGCAGGCAGGCGGCGGAGATCGCGTGCGGCCTCCCGGCGAGCGACATCCACTACGAGGCCCTGTCGGCGATCATGTTCCTGGAGCCCGAGGTGGCGTCGGTGGGGCTCAACGAGATGCAGGCGAAGCAGAAGGGCATCCCCTACCGGGCGGCGGTGCTCTCCGGGCGGCTCATCAACCGCTGCGTCGCGATGCGCTGCACCGACGGCTTCGTGAAGCTGCTCGCGTCGCCAGAGCCGCCGTACCGGGTGCTCGGGCTGCGCGTGGTGGGCCCCGAGGCGTCGAGCTGCATCCAGGGCATCGCCTTCCTCATCGACCACGGGGCGACGCTGGAGGACATCGACCGGTGCGTGCACCCGCACCCGGCGATCACCGAGGGGGTGCAGGAGTGCGCGCGCATCCTGCTGGGGCGCTCGATGCGCAAGGTCAGCGTCTTCGAGGAGGCGCTGCTGCGCTGCGTCGACGGCTGATCGGGCGCGGCCGCGGGGCAGGGCCCGCCGACGATCTGGTGATAGGGTGGCGGCCCATGGACCGACTCACGCGCCGGGAGATGCTCAAGGTGACCGGGGCCGCGGCGCTCGTGGGCTGCGGGACCGCCGAGCCGGTCGACGCACCCGACGGCCTGGAGGAGGACGCCGCACCCGACGAGACCTTCGACGCAAGCGACCTGAAGTTCCCTGAGGACGTCGAGGTGCCGACGGTCGATGCCGGGGGGCCGGTGGACGTCGGAGCGCCGGTGGACGCCGGAGCGCCGATGGACGCCGGGGCGCCGATGGATGCTGGTGTGCCGATGGACGTCGGGAGGGACGCCGGCAGGGACGTGCCGGTGGCGGTGGACGTGCGGCGGGACGTGCCGGTCGTGCGCGACGTGGGCCGGGACACTGGTCCCCCGCTGCGCGACGCCGAGTTCCAGGACCTGCCCGAGCGGCCCGCGCAGTTTCCCTTGGGGGTCATGGCCGGCGACGCCGCGGACACCTCGCTGATCTTCTGGACGAAGTACGAGGGCACCGCGCCGCTCGTGCTGCGCGTGCTGGAGATGGACGGCGGGCGCATCGCCGCGCTGCGCTTCGACGGCCGGGTCACCCCGTCGGGCGCTGGGGTGGTGCGGGTGGTGGTCACGGGCCTGCGCCCCAACCGACTGCACCGCTATGCCTTCCTCGTGGCCCCGTCGGGTACGCCCAACGGGCGCAGCCTGATCGGGCGGGCGCGCACGGCGATCGCCGATGACTCGCGCGAGCCGATCGTCTTCGCGGGCACGGCGTGCACCAACCAGAACCACCGGCCCTTCCCAGCGCTCGTGCACGCCGGGTCACGCACCGACCTGGACTTCTTCATCCACGCCGGCGACCACGTGTACACCGACCACGGCTCGCCCTCGGAGTCGATCGGGGAGTACCGGGCGAAGTACGCGGCCAACTGGACCTCCGCGGGGCTGCGCTCGCTCCACCGCTCGACGGGGATGTACCTCACCTGGGACGACCACGAGGTGCGCAACAACTGGGACCCCGAGAGCTTCCCCCCGGCGCGCATCGCGGCGGCGCGGCAGGCCTTCTTCGAGCACCGCGCGACGCGGCGCAATCCGTCCGCCCCGGACCGCATCTGGCGCAGCTTCCGGTGGGGGCGCACCGCGGAGGTGTTCATCCTCGACTGCCGCAGCGAGCGGCGCCCGTCGACGCGATCGAACACCCCGTCGCGCGACTCGGTCTACATCTCCCGCGCGCAGATGGACTGGCTGAAGTCGGGTCTGCGCACCTCGCCCGCGGCCTTCAAGTTCATCGTCAACTCGGTGCCCATCTACGAGCGCCCCGGCGGCGTCGGCTCGGACAACTGGATCGGGTACCCGTCGCAGCGCCGGGAGATCCTCAACCACATCGCCAACAACAACCTCCGCGGGGTGGTCTGGCTGTCGGGTGACAGCCACGTCGGCGGCGTGGTGCGCGTCGACCCCTCCTCCACCGACGCCTGGGAGGTGCTCATGGGCCCCGGCGGCGCAGACCGCCGCGAGCTGCCCGACGTCAACCGCGACCGCTGGCCGGTGTACGTCGGCGATCGACACAACTACACCGTGTTCCGCGCCGACCCCTCGGACCGCACGCTCACGGTCGAGTACATCGACGGCAGCGGGTCGCGCATCCCGGGCAGCCTGTGGTCGCGCCGCGTGTGAGCGCCGAGGCGCCGCGCGCCCGCGCGCCGAAGACCCCCGCGGGCTTCCCCTTCCACGTCGGCCTGACGGTGATGCTCGCGGGCGGCGTCGCGGCCTTCGCGGCGGAGAACCACGGCCCGCTCAGCCCCGACCGGCTCTACGCGGGGTCGCTCGGCGCGGCGATCTTCCTGCTCGCGGGGCCGCTCACCGAGGCCCTCGCGGCGCGTCGCTACGGGCCGCGGGCGCGGGTCGACCTGTGGCGCGCGGTGCAGTTCGCGGCGGTGCTGCTCGGGCTCGCGACGTGGCTCCAGCTCTCGCCCCTCTTCGATCGGCCGTCGTACCTCTCGGGCGCGTCGAGCCGCTGGGAGCAGCTCGAGCCCGAGCACTTCATGGTCCCGCTGGGGGCGCTGCTGGCGGCGCTGGTGGTGCGTCGGCGCAACGTCCCGTCGCGGCTGCCGCTGCGCGCGCTCGCTTCCGTGGTGGCGGCCCTGGTCGTGCTGGTGGGCGCCGAGCTGCGCCTCCGCCGCGGCGCCCAGCCCTGGACCCTCCTCGACCACCTGCCCGTGGTGGCCACGCTTCCGCCGGTCGATCGCTCGCAGGGCACGAACTCCACGCAGCGCCTGGGCGATGACCTCTGGGTGCGCCGCTTCTGGAGCGCGCAGTACCCGGCCTACTGCGACGTGAGCGTGGCGCGGAGCGAGGCGGCGCTGGTGGCCTCGATGGCGCCCGATCGCATGGTGCCCGTCGGGTGCGGCGCGCTGACGCTGCGCTCGCTGCCCGCGACGGGGGAGTACGTCCTGGTCGGTCGCGCGGCGCCGTACCGGAGCGCCTTCGTGCTCGACGGGGCCACGCTCGCGCGGCTCTCCGGCGGGCGCGCGAAGCTCGGGGACTACGCCGACCGCCTGGCGCCGCCGAAGGGCTGGGTGCGGGCGTCGTGGGTGATCCTCGGGCTGGGCGCGCTGGCGCTGGCCTCGCGCCGCGGATCGAGGCGCTGGCGCGAGGCGCAGGCGCAGTGGCGGCCCGCGACGCTCGAAGCCGACGGCGCGGTGCGCTTCGAGGACGGCGTGGTCGCGGCGCTCTCCTACGGCGCGGCGCTGGCGCCGGGGCCCGTGGTGGTGCTGGCGCCCGCGGCGCGCAGCGGGCCTGGGCCCTTTCGCGAGGGACCGGCGATGGTCACGCTGGCGCCGGACGACGTGCGCGCGGGGACGCCCGCGATGGTGCTGGCGGAGCTCGACGCGGCGCGGGACGCGGGGTGGGTGCACCTGACCGCGGCGGCGTGGCTCGCGGTGGCGCCGCTCGCGCCGTATGTACTGCGGGGCGTGTGGTTCTGAGCGGGCGAGGGGCGGGTCAGAGCCTGATGCGGTGGAGCGTGATCATCGGTGGCAGGTGCGTGGAGACGGCCACCACGTCGGAGGTGCCAGGGAGCGCGACGATGCCGCTGAGCACGGCCGAGAAGGTGCCGGCCTGGGCCGGTAGCAGGATGGTTCCGTAGTCACCGATGTCCTCGATGAGGCGTCCGTGCCGGTCGAGCGGCACAACCACGCCGTTCTGGTTGTAGTTGGCGCCGACCAGCAGGCGGTCTTCGCAGCCGAGCAGCGCCGACGACGAGAAGGAGTAGGTGTACACGTGCCGGGGTCCCGGGACGAGCGCCATGCCGCCCTGGCCATAGGCGAGGTCGGGCGTGCCGTCAGGGAGGAAGCGCACCACCGCGGGCGACGCGCTGGAGTCGTCGAAGCGCTGCGACACGGCCCCGGCGACGATCCATCGGCCCGCGGTGTCGCGCGACAGCGAGCGCGCGAAGAAGCGCGGCAGCACGGTGGTGTTCTCGGCGCGGTCGCCCGAGGGCCAGCGGCCGCGGCGCCCGGTGCGATCGACGCGCACCAGCTCCGGGCGCGCGCGCGGGCTCACGCAGGCGAGCACGTAGTCTCCCCCGTCGCGCTCGACGTCGTAGCAGCCGTGCACGCCATCGATGGCGAGCACGCCGCGGTCGCCGAAGGTGGCGTCGGGCGTGCCCGCCGCGTCGAGGCGGACCACCCAGGCGCGGGTCGCGGGTCGCTCGAACGCGAGGGCGTCGGAGATCACCACGAAGACGCCGTCGGCGTCGGCCTGGATGGCAAAGGGCACGAGGCGCGACGCCGACTCGCCCACGGAGAGGGTCACCCTCCCGCCTGCGCCGAAGGTCTCGTCGAAGGATCCGTCATCGTCCAGGCGCGCCACGACGGGCTCCGAGCGCACGCCGAGCGTCCGATGCCCCGCGAGCATCGATCTCCCCGCGCTGACCGTAGTCCCGGCGAGCCACTCGGTCACGGGGTCGGCCGAGCGATCGAGCGCGAGCCCAGCGATCCCGAAGCCCCGGTCGAGGGCGAGGGTGTCACCGTCGAAGCGCCAGGCCCCCGCGTGCGTCCCCGGGGCCTGGCCTGCCGCGCAGCCCGCGCAGGAGCCCAGCGCCACGATCCGCCCCGCGCGGTCGGCGAAGGCCATGCGGGTGGCGACCTCGGTGAAGGTCATGCCCGCCGTGGCCGTGGAGTAGGCCGCGCGCCGCATGGGGTCGACGCTTGCGAGGTCGCCCCGCGCGCAGGGGGTGAGCGGCAGGTCCCCGGCGTCGATGGCGACCGGTCGCGTGTCGAGCGCGACCTCGGAGACGACCGCGTCGGAGGTGGCGGCGTCGGAGGCATCGGGGGCGGGCGCGCGCCCGTTGAGTCCGGTGCAGGCTGCGCAGGAGACGAGCAGGGCGACGAGGCGCGAGATCATCGGCTGGGGAGGGATGGTACGTGGTCTGGTCGGCGGTTGCTTCAGGGGGTTTGGGAGGGCTCGTCGACCGGCGATGCCGGCGCGACCCGCGTGCCGGGAGCCGCTGGGCATCATCGCGCCACCCGCGCCGCTTCAGAAGCGCACGCGAACCGGCGAGAAGCGGGTGATCCGGGTCCCGTCGCCGAGCTGACCGTATTGGTTGTTGCCCCAACACCAGGCGCTCCCGTCGGCGCGCAGGGCGCAGGTGTGTATCGAGCCTGCGGCGATCTGGGTCACGTCGGTCAGGCCCACGTCGACGGGCACCGTGGACCCATGCTGGTCGAGCGCGGCGCCGAGCTGTCCGGCGGCGTTGGAGCCCCAGCAGCGCACCGTGCGATCGGCGAGGAGCGCGCAGCGGTGGTCATCCCCGGCCCGCACCGCCGTCGCCGGGCCCATGGCGACCGTGGTCTCGCTGCCCGCGTCGCCGTTTCCGTCGAGCTCCGCGCAGGACACGGCGCCGTTCACCGCGAGCACGCAGTACGAGGTACCGCTGATCGACACCGCCAGCACCCGATCACGCAGCAGCTGGTGGTCATGGGCGAGGCGCCCAGAGCCGCTTCGCATCAGCTGCCCCGCCGGCGAGACGTAGAGTAGGTCGCGCGTCCACCAGTAGTCCGTCCTGCTGGCGGCAGCGGCGAACGACGTCGCGGCGACCGTCGGCCCGCCGAGCGTCTCCACGCTGTGCCAGCAGGAGAGATGCTCGCCGAAGCCGCCGCAGATGCCCGATGCGCCGATGGAGATGGACTGGGGCTCCAGGTCCGGGTTGAAGCGGGGGATGAGGCTCTGCAGCGGCCCGTCGTCGGCGAGCCTGCCGCGGAAGTATCCCCAGCACGCGAGGCCCCCGCCGGTCGTGGCGCAGCCAAACTCCTCCGAGGCTTCGATCTGCGTCGGGTTGGTGAGGCCCATCACCACGCGAGGCGCCGGGCTGGTGGCGCTGGTGCCGTCTCCCATCTGGCCCAGCTCGTTGCGCCCCCACGCGCGCACGGTGCCGTCCTGCATCACCGCGAAGGTCGTGTGGGCGGCCGACCCCGCGAAGATCGCCCGCACCGGCTGCACGAAGTCTACCGCGCTGGTGGTCGTGACGTTGGGGCGCAGCGTGAACGCGAGGCGCGTCGGGATGCCCGGCGTGATGGTCGCCGCCACGGGCTCACCCACCCACGAGGCCACGGTGCTGCCTCCGACGCCGCTGCACGCCGCGTTGAACGCGCTGGCGCGGAAGGCGTATGCGCCCGCGGCGAGGTAGCCGAGGTCGAGCGTCGCGGGCAGGCCCGGCGTGACGCCGAAGTTGCGGGTAGTGTCGCTGGTGGCGCCGGGCGCGCGAAACACCACCCGGAGACAGCCGACCCCCGTGGGAATCACCTGCAGCTCGGCCACGGTCTGTGCGGTGCCCTCCGGCGAGGCTTCGCCGAGGCACCCGATGGAACCAATGGACACGAGGACGATGGATGAGAGGGCGAGGCGAGTGCGCATGATCGGGTGCTCCTTCGGGGGTGCGGCGCTGATGGGCCGCGTCGGTGCGCGGTTGCACCCGTGGTGCCATGCGCGATCGGCCCGCACGCCGCGGGTCTC
Organism: Myxococcales bacterium; assembly: GCA_030652255.1. Taxonomy (GTDB): domain Bacteria; phylum Myxococcota_A; class Polyangia; order Polyangiales; genus SCUS01. Next base: position 26,882 of record JAUSAZ010000071.1, read on the forward strand.
GTCGCGGGGCGAGGCGCCGGGGACCGTTGCAGTCGCGCCACGCAGCGTGGAGGCGCTGTCTCGCTCGTGGGCATCGCCCGTGAGGCAGCGTGGGGCCCGCCAAACGCTCGTCCGTCGTGGGTGGTGTTGGTACGATCCCGCGCGATGCCGGTCGTGGCGAGGGTCTGTGTGCTGGCGGGCGTGCTGGGGTGCACCCAGCTGGCCGGTCGCGCCCCGGCGGATGCAGGAGGCGCGGGTGACACCGCGAGCGACGCGAACGCTGCGAGCGACGCCGCGCACGTTGCGGACGCTGCGCTCCCGAGCGACGCGCCTGCTTGCATTCACGGCAACATCCCGCGCCCCATCGAGCGCTGGACCACCTCGCTGGACATCTTCGCGGACACGCCGCTCCTGCGCGTGAACGTGCGTGCCGTGAGCGCCGACCGCGCGCGCCGCGTGTACCTGGCCGGGTTCTACGACCGGATGGGTCCCTCCACGTTTCGCGGCGCGGTGTGGCGCTTCGAGGCCGACTCGCCCACCCTCGACCCGACCTGGGGGGTCGAGGGGCGCGCGCTCGACGCCGAGGCCAGGCCATCCGTCACCGCGTGGTTCGCCCTCCGGCTCGACTCCGACGAGCGCGCCGTGCTCGCGGGCTTCGAGGTCAACGGCGCTGCCGTCACGACCATCGTCCAGCGCCTCGACGCGCGCGGCGTCATCGACCCGACCTTCGGCGTCGCGGGCCGCCTCGTGGTGCCGCCGACCGCGTGGCATGTCGCGACGCCGGGCGTCTATCCCTACGGCGTCGCGCTGGGCCCGGACGGCGGCCTCGTCGTCGGCGGCGACGCGCCCGTCAGCGACCGTCCGCTGTCGCGGGCGTTCGCGTTGTCCTTCGACGCTGCGGGCAACCTCTCCGCGGACTTCGCGCAGCGGGGCCTGTGGAGCGACAGCACGCTGCGCGGCTGCTTCGACGCGCTGCCCGACCGCGACGGCTGGGTGCTCGCGTGCATGGACGTCGAAGACCGGCCGGCGCTCGCGCGTCTCGACGCGCAGGGGCGGCGCGACCCGACCTGGGGCGAGCAGGGCGACGCGCCGGCTGGGCTGCCCCGAGGCTTCCACGTTCGGGCGCTGGAGCGTGACGGGGCCGGGCGCTGGCTCGTCGGAGGGATGATCTCGCCCCGATACGACGACCGCTTTGGACCCGCCGCCGTCGTGCGGTATCACCCCGACGGCACCCTCGACCGCTCCTTCGCCGGGCAAGGCATGGCCGTCGCTCTCAACGGGCGCAACTCCTTCGCCTACAGCGGGAGAGGCATGCTCGCGACGGCCTGCGAAGATCGTGTCCTCCTCGGCCTGAGCAACCTCTACCAGCCGCTCGTGGAGGTCTTCGACGCGAGCGGCCGATGGAGGTCCGACGTGTCGGCGAGCGGGTACCTCGCGGGTCCGCCGCACATGATCCTCACGACGAGCACCTACCCGTCCTTCGTGACCGCGGTCACGCCGCATGAGGTGCTCCTGGTGACGCCGTCGAGGGAGCGCCTGACGCTGACCCGCTATTCGATGTGACCGTCCGAGGCGCGTCGGGCCTCGGCGTCGCTCATCCCTCGGCGCCCCGCAGGCCGTATCGGCGGATGGCCCGAAACAGGGTCACCCGGTCGACGCCGGCGCGCCGCGCGGCCTCCGCCACGTTGCCGTGGGTGTCCTCCAGGATCCGCGTGACGTAGGCCCGCTCGAGGCTGTCGCAGAGGCTCTGCTTGGCCTCGCGCAGGGGCATCGCCAGGTAGCGGGAAAGGTCCCCGAGCGGCGACCTCTCGGCGCCCTCGCCGGCGGCCTCCAGGGGCGCGGCCTCGCGCAGCACCAGCCACTGCTCGATGTAGTTGCGAAGCTCCCGCACGTTGCCGGGCCAGTGGTGCTGCCGCGCGGCCTCCCAGAAGGCCTCGTCGAAGGCGCCCTCGGCGGTCACGCCCCGCTCGCGCACGACGGCGGCGGCGAGGTGCTCGACCAGCGCCGGGAGGTCGTCGAGGCGCTCGCGCAGCGCGGGCAGCTGCACCCGCACGACCGCGAGGCGGTAGTACAGGTCGAGCCGGAAGCGCTTGTCGTTGACCTCCCGGCGCAGGTCGCGGTTGGTCGCTGCCACCACGCGCACGTCGACCTTGCGGGCCTTGGTGGCGCCCAGGCGGCGCACCTCGCCCTCGCTCAGCACCCGCAGGAGCTTGGGCTGCAGGTCGAGCGGGAGCTCGCCCAGCTCGTCGAGGAAGATCGTGCCCTTGTCGGCCCGCTCGAAGGCGCCCGGGTGGGCGTCGCGGGCGCCGGTGAAGGCCCCGCGCTCGTAGCCGAAGAGCTCGGCCTCGATGAGCGTGGGCGGGAGGGCGCCGCAGTCGATGACCTCGAAGGCCTCGACGCGGCGCAGGGAGGCCTCGTGCAGCGACCGGGCCGCGAGCTCCTTGCCCGTGCCCGACTCGCCGCCGAGGAGCACCGGCACCGTCGTGGGGGCCGCGCGCTCCAGCGTCGCGTACACCTCCCGCATGGGCCGCGAGGCGCCCACGAGGCGCCCGAAGGCCCCGCGCTCGCTCAGCGGGACCTCCACCGCGCCGTCGCCCGGCACCACCTGGATGCGCGTGCGCCCGAGCGCGAACTCCACCTCGCCGCGCAGGCTCGCCTCGCGCACCTGCAGGGCGCCCGCGCGGGTGCCGTTGCGGCTGCCGAGGTCGCGCACGGTGACGCCCTCGTCGGTGGCCTCGACCTCGATGTGATAGCGGCTCACGTAGGGGTCGCTGAGCCGCAGGGTGGCGTCGTCGGCGGAGCCGATGGAGAGCCGGGTGCCGTCGGACTGTCGCTCGGCCCCCTGGTCGGGCCCCGACAGCACGCGCACCACGAAGCGACGGACCTGCCGCGATGTCACGCGATCGGGATTGAGCCTGGTCTCCGGGGCGCCCACCCGGGCGACGCTATCAGAAGCGCCAGTCGCACTGGACCACGAACGCGCGCCCGGTGACGGCGACGCGGAGGGCCGACGCCTGCCGCGCGCGCTGCACCACGAAGTACGTCCCCGCCGCTGACAGCAGCAGCCCCACGGGGAGCGCGGTCGCCGCGACGCCCTCGCTGAAGGCCGTCCGGTCGCGCAGCGGGCCGCAGTCTCCCGCGGTCGCGCCCTGCTCGCACGCGTCGTTGAAGGACGCCGCCGCCGCCTCGCGCACGACGAGCGCCGCCGCCCCGACCCCGAGCGCCACGCCCGCACCGATGAAGCTCCCGAGCGCGAGGCCGCCCCAGGGCGCGGCGGACACCCGCTCCCCTCGCGGGGTGACGACCGCGGGCGCCGCGGGCGCCGCGGGCGCCGCGAGGGAGGGCGGAGGCGCCGACGGGACGGGTTCGACCGGCACCCGCGCGGTCTCGGGCGCGACGGGGCGCCGACGCACCAGGCTCACCCGCTCCCGAACCCGCTCTCCCGGCGCGATCTCGAAGCGTCGCACGAAGGGGTCGAAGCCCTCGGCCCGCACCTCCAGCACCGCCGCCCCGGCCACCACCCGCACGGGCCGCGTGAGCGGGAGCGCGCCCACGGCCTCGTCGTTGAGGCGCACCTGCGCGTGGGCCTCCTGCTCCGCCGCCCCGCCCACGACCTCCAGGGTCGCCAGGTGTCGCTCGGCCACCGCGAGCGCGCGCTCCAGGGCCACGCGGTTGCGCCGCACCCACGGGTCGTCGGGCGCCGCGAGCGCCTCCCGGAGCAGCACCTCGGCCCGGATCCAACGCCCCGTGGCCTGGCACACCAGGGCCAGCTGGGCCGCCGTGCGCGGCTCGGCACGGAGCGCGTGGGCCGCCTCAAACTCCGCGAAGGCCGCCTCGTCCTGCCCGGCCCGCCGCAGCTCCACCCCGCGTCGCAGCCGCGCCTCCAGAGGGTCCCCGGGCAGCGGCTGCGCCCCGATGGTGCCCGACGCGAGCAGGCACGCCAACGCCCACGCGGCCCTCACGGCTCGAGCACCGGCGCGCCATTGACGGGCGCCTCCGGCTCCCGCTCCACACGCACGGCCCGCCGCACCACGGCCCGGCGGAGGTCCGAGGAGATCCCGGGCCGGGTCGGCGACGGCGCGGCGGCCGGCACAGGCGGGCCGGCCACGGGCGCCACCACCGACAGCGCGGGGGGGGAGGGCGGCGGCGAGGGCGGCGGCGGTTGTGGCGCAGGCCCGGCGCGCGGCGCGACCGGGGGCGCAGACCCGACGAGGCGCTGGGGCGGTCGCGGGGTCGCGGTCACGTCGCCCCGACTTCGCGACGCGCCGAGCGAGAGCCCGACGGCCAGCGAGAGCCCGAGCGCGACGACGACAGCCCAGCGCCAGCCGCGCCGACGTACGGTCGCGGGCGGGGCCTCGGAGGGGGTCGCGGGCGGGGTCGCGGGCGCCCACGACGGCGGCAGGCTGGCATCCGACGCGGCACCCACGGCGGCCTCGTCGGGCTGCAGCTCCAGCGTGACGGGACCCTCGCGGGTCGCGACGGCCGCGTCGTGCGGGGCCTGCGGGGCCGCGGCGGATCGGAGGGCGACGGCCCAGGGCTCGGCCTCGAAGGCAGGGAGCGCAGCGAGGGCCGCGGCCATCGCGGCCATGGAGGGATGGCGGCGCCCGCGCTCGGGCTCGAGCGCCCGATCGACGATGGCGCAGAGGTCGCTGTCGAGGTGCGGCGCCACGCTTCGTAGCGACGGAGGCCGCGCGGTGAGCACCTGCACCAGCACGTCGTGGTAGCGCGCACCCTCGAAGGGGCGCCGGCCCGCGAGCACCTCGAAGCAGACCACGCCCATCGACCAGACATCCGCGCGCGCGTCGAGGTCGCTCTCGCCGCGCGCCTGCTCGGGGGCCATGTACTGCGGGGTGCCCATCGGGGCGCCAGAGCGGGTCAGCGGGGCGGCGTCCGCGAGGTTGGCGATGCCGAAATCGATCACCTTGAGCCGGGCTGACCCGTCGGCGCTGCGGGCCACGAAGAGGTTGCTGGGCTTGATGTCGCGGTGGATCACCCCCGCGCGATGGGCCGCGTCGAGGGCCATCATGGCAGGCACCAGCAGCGCCAGCGCCTCGTGGGGGGTGAGGGACCGGTCGCGCCCGAGGCGACGCGCGAGGTCTTCCCCGTCGAGCAGCTCGAGCGCGAGGTACAGGGTGCCGTCGAGCGGGTCGACGCCCATGTCGAGCACCTCGGCGATGTTGGGGTGGGCGCCCACCACCCCCGCGCGCGCCTCTCGCCGGAAGCGCTCCACCGCGCTCGACTCGCTGGCGAGGTGCGCGAGCAGGGTCTTGAGCGCCACCTTGCGCCCCGTCCACGTGTGGCGGGCTTCATAGACCGAGCCCATGCCGCCCCGCCCGAGCTCGCGAACGATCTGGTAGCGCTCTGCCACGAGCGCTGAGCTACGCCCCGACGGTGGTGTCTGTGGAGAAGCGATCTCGCTCATCATCCCGCCGTCGCGGCGGCGAGCGAGAGTCTGTCATCACGGTCGATTCTTCCGCAAGAGCGTCGCGCTCACACCACGCTGCGAGACATCGTTGCAACGGTCGTCGGGCGCCGCATCCGTGATCTCAGGGTGGGTTGAGCAACAGCAGGCCGCCCGCGACGAGGGCGATGCCGCCCACCACGCTGCCGACGACGATGAGCACGGTGTTGCGCACGCGACGGCCGCGCGCCTGGGCTGCCTCGGGCAGCGCGGGGCCCGCGCTCAGCGTGTACCCGAGGCTGAACACCGCCGACAGGTTGGGCCCTTGCCGTGCTTCCCCACTGGCCCGCACCCAGAGCGGGCCATCGTGGTGCGCCCACACCGTGGTGCCGAAGACCCACTCCTCCCGCGGGCCGAAGTGGCTCTGGACGCCGATGTTCCACACGAGGGCGGGCACCCGGGCGCCGTCGATGGAGGCGCTGACGGCGCGGCGCGAGAGCACCTCCTCGGTGACCGGGTCGACCTGACCGCAGTACCCCGTGCTGCGGGATTGCACGGAGAGCGCGCGGAGCGACACCCCCGCCGTGGCGACGAGATGGATGGGGATCCGTGGGCCCCACGGGCGCCAGCGGACCCCCGCCACGGCCTGGACGGTGGCCCCCGACACACTGCCCAGCGACCCGTCAAGGGCCGTCCCGAAGGGGGCGTCCACCTCGCGCTCTCCGGACGCGCAGCGCAGCGGCAGGTCGCTGCTGTAGGCCGAGTACGGGCCCATGCCGCTCACCCCCCCGCCCAGGTCGAGTCGCGGGTGCACCGCGCGCCACAGGGACACGCCCAGCGCCAGGCGCCCTTGCGGGTTGTTGTACGAGTAGAAGCGGTCCGACAGCCCGACCTCGACCGACGGCGTCAACTGCAGTCCCAGGTCGAAGGTCAGACGCCATCGGCTGCGCAGCGCGATCTGCTCTGCCGCACCGTCGGTCGTCGATTGCGCCCGCGCGCTGCCCGCCGCGCACAGCGCCGCCGCGCACAGCGCCGCGCGAACCATCCTCCGTCTACGGCCAGCTCCCATGGGATTCCTGCGGTGCTCCCTTCGCCATCCTCCCCCCCTGCGACGCGGCAGAGCCGAGGCCCTGAGGGGTCTGCACGGCACGAGCCAGCGCAGAGGGCGTCGGCCCGGGGGAGGAAGGGGAGAGGGGAGCCGCTACGGGGGAATGGACTCGCAGCGCCCGGTGGCCGTCGCGCACACCAGCGGCTCGCAGCAGTCGGCGTCGGTGCGGCACACGCCGCAGGCGCCGCCCACGCAGGCCTGGCTCGCGCGGCACGACCCGCAGCGCCTGCACGCCGTGGGCATCGGCTCCTCGGGGCAGTCGTCGCCCGCCCGCAGGATCGAGCGGTCGTAGTGCACGTCGAGGTCGCCGCCGGTGATGATGTTCTGCGCGAAGAGGGCGCCGTGGAGGTTCATGTAGCCCGCGATGGTGACCGCGGCGCGGGGCGCGTAGACGTTGCCCACGAAGCGCGACGCGCCCAGCAGCGTGAACCCGCGGTCGCCGCCGATGTAGATGCGCACGCCCGACGGACGGCTGGCGCCGCCCATGCGGAGGTACCCGGCGCCCAGCACCGAGCCCGCGATGAAGACGTCGAGCTCGCCGCGGGGGCCGAGCTGCACGTCGAAGAAGCCGCCGAGGTCGAAGTCGCCGCCGATGAAGAGGGCCGTGCGACCCTCCACCCGCAGCTCGACGCTGCCGAGGCCCGCCACGCGGTCGGCGTAGAAGCGCCCGCAGGGGAGGGTGGTGACCTGCCGCCCGAGCACGGCGTTGAAGCGCGTCGGGTCGAAGGCCGCGTCGGCGTTGTCGTTGCGGGCCTGGGCGTCGCGTACGGCCGCGGCCACGTCGAAGATCTCGCCCGTGCCGCAGGCGCACGGCGGGTCGACGGTGACCGCCCCGCTGGAGCGCCGCCCGTCCACCCGGATGACCCCGAGCGCGAGCGCGCCGCTCTGGTGCAGCAGGTCGCCGCGCACCCGCATCGGGCCGAGGGCGGTGATGTTGCTGCGGATGCGGGAGTTGCGCGCGACGTCGAGGGTGCCGACGACCTCCAGCGGGCCGCCGAGGTTGAAGTCGCCGTCGAGGTTGTGCGCCCCGACGAGGCGCAGCGGCGCGATGCCCGACGAGGTGAGCGTGTCGCCGATCTGGCTGTAGCCCACGATGGTGTAGTTGCCGTTGACCCCGACGGCGCCGCCGCGCTCGCGGCCCATCATCCCGCGCGCCGAGTCGTAGGAGTCGGTGCGCAGGAAGCCCGCGAGCCCGAGGTCGCTGCAACTACAGAGCGAGTAGCGGAACACCGTCTCCGCGAGGCGACCCGCGCAGCGCATCGCCCCCGGCGGCCCCACCGTCACGGGCGGTCCGGAGCCCTCGCAGAACATCGCGCGGCTCACCTCCGGCGTGTCGGGGCCCGTGTCCGTGGGCTCGGTCGCGACCTCCGCCGCCGGGCGATCGAGGGGCCCTACGTCGAAGGTGGGGACCGGGACGTCCATCACGGCGGGGCCCGTGTCGCGGGGCGCGCGGCCCGCGTCGGGCTCGACCACGGAGGTCTCCTCGGCGGCGCAGCCGAGCGCGGCGAGTCCTAGCGCCAGATGGGCGATGGAGCGAACCTTGCGAAAGGTCATGGTGGGTCTCGACGCCTCCCGGTCGCGCCCACGGTACACCCGCGCGGGCGCCGCGGGCGCTACCCTCCGGCGTCGTGAGCGACCTCCAGACCGAGCTCTCCCGCCTCTCCCGCGCGTGGTCCGCCGAGCGCGACGCCGCCCGCGCGCGCTACGCCGAGGAGCGCACCAACACCACCCTGGCCGACCGCGTCGAGGCCCGCATCGCCCTGCGCGGCCTCACCCTCGACGAGGCCCTGCCCGCCCCGGGGGAGCGGCTGCTGCTGTGGTTTCGCCCCGAGCGCGGCACCAACCTGCGCGACCTGCGGCTGGGCCCGGGCGACCCGGTGCTGCTCTGGCGGGTCACCCCCGACGAGCCCGGCGCCGTGCACGGGGTGCTCACCCGGCGCAGCCCCGACCGCGTCGGGGTGATGGTCACCGCCGACGCCCGCGACGACCTCTGGGACGCCGGCTGGCGCATCGACCGGGAGGCGCCGGAAGTTACCTTCGCGCGCGGCCGCGACGCCCTCCAGGCGGCCGCCGCGGAGCCGCCGGGGAGCGTGGACTGGCAGCGGCTCAACGTGCTCTTCGGGGTGAGCGCGCCGTCGACGAAGCAGGCCCCGATGCCGGTGTCGGAGTGGTTCGACGCGCGCCTGGAGGACGACCAGCGCGAGGCCGTGCGCCGGGGACTCGGGCGCGACCTGTCGCTGGTGCTCGGGCCCCCCGGCACCGGGAAGACCCGCACGCTGGCGGAGCTGGTGCAGCAGGCCGTGGCCCGGGGAGAGCGGGTGCTGGTGACGGCCGCGAGCCACACGGCGGTGGACAACCTCGCCGAGCGCCTCGTGCGGGCGGGCGTGCGCCTCGTGCGCATCGGGCACCCCGCGCGGGTGTCGCCCGAGATGGAGGCGCACACCCTGGACGCCATGCTGGAGCGCAGCGACGCGTCGGAGCTGGCGCGGGGGTGGATCCGCGAGGCCGAGGCCATGAAGCAGAAGCTGCGGCAGCGGGAGAAGCGCAAGGCCACCACGTGGACCGAGCGGCGCGAGGTGATGACCGAGGTGAACGGGCTCTACGCGAGCGCCAAGCGGGCGACGCGCGACGCGCAGCGGGGCATCCTCGACGGCGCGGCGGTGATCGCCGTGACCGCGGCGGGATCGGAGTCGGGCCAGGTCGCCGGGCAGCGCTTCGACCGGGTGGTGCTCGACGAGGCCACGCAGGCGCCCGACCCGATCGCGCTGGTGGCGCTGCAGCAGGCGCCCGCGGCGGTGCTGGCGGGCGACCCGCACCAGCTGCCGCCGACGGTGATCGGCGAGGAGGCCGAGCGCCTGGGGTTGGGCGAGACCTTCTTCGAGCGCCTCGCGGCGGGCCCCCACGCGGGGGAGCTGGTGACGCTGCTGCGGGTGCAGCACCGGATGCACGAGGCGCTGATGGCGTACCCCAACGCTGCTACCTACGGGGGCGCGCTGCGGGCCTCGGCGGAGGTCGCGCGGGCGCTGCTGACGGAGGTCGAGGGCGTGCGGGAGGACCCGTCCCGGGCGGGGCCCTTCGTGCTGCTGGACGCCGTGGGGCGGGGCTGGGAGGAGGAGCGCACGGGGGACGACCCGAGCACGCGAAACCCGGGCAACGCCGAGCGGGTGGCGGCGGAGGTGCGGCGGCTGGTGTCGCGGGGGGTGGGGGCCGCGGACATCGGGGTGATCACGCCGTACCAGGCGCAGGTGCGGGAGATCAGGGACCGGCTGAGCGAGCTCGTCGACGCGGGCCTGGAGGTGAGCTCGGTGGACGGCTTCCAGGGCCGGGAGAAGCTGGTGATCGTGGTCGACCTGGTGCGCAGCAACGACGAGGGGGAGATCGGGTTCCTGCGGGACGTGCGGCGGATGAACGTGGCGCTGACGCGGGCGCGGCGCTGGATGATGGTGCTGGGCGACGGCGCCCTGATGGCGCGGCACCGGTACTACAAGGGCCTGCTGGAGCACGCGGAGACGACCGACGCGTGGCTGAGCGCGTGGGCCGACGAGGCGGAGGCCCTGGAGTGACGGAACCCGCGGGGTGCGGGGCGCGCGGCGCTTCGTGTACGTTGGCCGCGAGATCACCCCGATGAGACCCACCGCTGCGACCCTGTTCCTGCTGCTCGTCGCGCTGCTGCTCGGGTGCGGCACGTCCCACTCGCAGCGCAGCGTCGGGGGGCTCACGGTGCACACCTTCACCCGCGACTCGACCCACGCCCACGTCATCGCGCAGGGCGGCTCGCTCGTGATGATCGACAGCGGCTACGAGCGCCACGCCGCCGCGCTCGACGAGGCGCTGCGCGACGAGGGCCTCGACCCGTCCACGCTGCGCGCCGTGGTGCTCACCCACGGGCACGCCGACCACGCGGGCGGCGCCCGGTACTTCCAGCGGCGCTACGGGGCGAGGGTGGTGGCGGGCGCCGGCGACCAGGGGATGTTCGCCACCGGGCGCAACGCGCCGCTGTGCCCGACGGGCTTCATCGCCCGCCGCCGCCGCTCGTCCGACCAGGGGGCGATCTACACGCCCACCGCCGTCGACGTGACGGTGGAGTCCACGCTCCCGCTGGCGCCGCTCACGGGCGTCGACGCGACGGTGACCGCGCTGCCCGGGCACACGCCGGGCTCGCTGGTGGTCACGGCGGGGGCGGCGGTGTTCGTGGGCGACCTGTTTCGCGGGGCGATCGTGGGCGACGGCGCGGAGACCCACTTCTACATGTGCGACCTCCCGGGCAACCGCGCCGACGTGCAGCGGGTGCTGCGGGAGATCGCTCCGCGGGCGGAGCTGTTCTTCACGGGGCACTTCGGCCCGGTCGAGCGCGCCGACGTGGCGGAGGAGTTCTCCGCGCGGCCCTGAACGCAGCGTTGCCAAGGCCGAGGTGCGGGGCCGACCCCCCACTGCTGCGGGGGCGATGCATTGTTCGCTCGATCCGACCTGCCTGATTGCAGTAGTTTAGCTCTCCGAAATTCCGTGCTGTCGGATCGACCTCCCGAACGTGACTCCCTCACGGGCGAGACCCTGCTGGGCCGCTACAGCGTGGAGGAGCGCGTCGCCGAAGGGGGCTTCGCGGTGGTCTACCGGGCCCGCCACCTGGAGCTGGGCGTTCCGGTGGCCGTGAAGGTGCTCACCGCCGTCGATCGCTACGCCGGCGAGGCGCGCGCGTCGCACCTCGCGCTCTTCCGTCAGGAGGCCCGCACGCTCGCGGCGCTCAACCACCCGGCGCTCGTGCGGGTGCTCGACTTCGGCACCCACGGCGACCGCCCGTGGATGGCGATGGAGTGGCTCGACGGCGCCACCCTCGAGGACGACCTCCGCGGCCGCGCGGGCGTGGGCCGCTCGCCGCGCGAGGCGCTCGACCTGCTGCGCCCGGCCTTCGACGCCCTCGCGTATGCCCACGAGGCCGGGGTGAGCCACCGGGACATCAAGCCGTCCAACCTCATGCGCGTGAAGGCGCCCCGCGGCGCGCCGGCGCTGCGGGTCATCGACTTCGGCGTGGCCAAGATCGACGAGGCCGAGCCCGATGCGGGCAGCGGGTCGACCCGCACGGCGTCGCCCGTCGGGGCCTTCACCGCGTCCTACGCCGCGCCCGAGCAGGTGGGCCGCACCCGCACCGGCCCGTGGACGGACGTGCACGCGCTCGCCCTCGTCCTCGTCGAGGCCCTCGTCGGGGCCCGCGCGTACGGCGACGCGTCCGGGGCCGACCTCGTCGAGGCCGTGCTCCGCGAGCCGCGCCCCACGCCCGCCCGGTGGGGCGTCGACGTCGGCCCCTGGGAGCCCGTGCTCGCCCGCGCCCTCGCGCGCCTCCCGGCCGCGCGCCCCGCCACCGCCGCCGCCCTCTGGACCGAGCTCGCGAGCAGCGTCGACGAGGCGCAGGCCGCGTGGGCAGCCTCGCCCCGCTCGCGCGTCGCCCCGGTCGATGCGTCGAGCGCCGTCACCCGCGTCGATGCCGGACCGACGGCGCCCGCGTCCCCTCCGCCGCGCTCGCGCGCCCCGCTGCTCGCCACCGCCCTCGCCGTCGCGGGCCTCGCCGCCGTCGCCGGGCGCTGGTCCACCGCCCGCGCGGCGCAGCCGGTCCCGGCCGTGGCGACCCCCATCGCCTCGCCGCCATCGCCGCCATCGCCGCCGTCACCGCCGCCCGCCCCGGTCGTCGCCGCGGCGCCGCTCCCCGCTGCGCCGATCGTCCGCCCGAGGTCTCCGTCGTCGCGGCCCGTCAGGCTCGCGGTGCGTCGCCCGGCGCGGGTCGATGTCCGGCCCGACGCGGGCGCTGCCGTCGCGGCCGCCGTCGAGCCTACGGTGGTCGTCGAATGAACGCGCGCTCCCGCGGCTTCGCCCTCGCCCTGTGGGCCCTGGGCCCCGCTGCGGTGGCGCAGGAGGCGCAGGAGGAGACCGCGCGGCGCGAGCTCATCGCCCAGGCCGAGCAGCGCGCCGCGGCCGCCGACCACGCCCGCGCGCTGGAGCTCGCCCGCCGCGCCGCCTCCATCCGCCCGTCGCCGTCGCTGACCTGGCTCATGGCCCGCGAGCACCGCGCGCTCGGTCAGCTCGTCGACGCGCTCGACCTGGCGCGCGCCTGCGTCCGCGAGGCCGACGCCGACGCCGCGCTCCGCAACCGCGACACCATCCGCCAGGCGTGCGAGGCCGTGCGCGCGAGCGTCGAGCCCCGCCTCGGCCGGGTGGAGGTCTCCGTCCCCGTCGACGCCCCGGACGGCCTCGTCGTGCGCCTCGACGGGCGCGTGCTGGTGCCCGCGCTCCGCGGCGTCGCGATGCCCGTGATGCCGGGCGCGGTGCGCGTCGAGGCCGCGGCGCCGGGCTTCCGCCTCGCCGTGCGCGAGGGCGTGGTCGCCGCGGGCGCGCTGCTGCGCATCGAGCTCACCCTGGAGCGCGAGCCCCCGCCCGAGGCGCCGCCGCCGCCGCCCGCGCGCCCCGCCGCCCTGGCGTCGCCGCTGCCACCGTCGCTCCCTGCGCCGAGGGCGCGCCGCGGGTCGGGCGTCGGCCCGTGGGTCACCGGGGGCGTCGGGGTCGCGGCCCTGGCCTTCGCGGGCGCGTCATACGGCGTCGCCCTCGACGCGCGCTCTGGCCGCGACGCGCTCTGCTTCCCCGCCGGCTGCCACGCCGAGGCGGCCGACCTCGACGCCCGCTACATCGACTGGCTCGCGGCGACCAACGTCGGCCTCGTGGCGGGCGGCACCCTGCTCGCCAGCGCGCTCGTCTGGTACGTCGCGGCGCGCATCGCAGGCCGCCCCGAGGCGGCGCCGCGCCCGGTCGTCACCGCCAACCGCATCGGGGTCGACCTTGCGTTCTAGCGCCGCGCTCGTGGCCTGCCTCGCGCTCGCGGGCTGCACCCGGGACGCGTGGCGTTTCCGCGCCTACGATGCCTCCGTCGCGCCGGAGGCAGGCGACGCCGCCGCGGTCGCCGACGCGACGCCGCCGTCCGGGCGCGTGCTGCAGTTCGTCACCACCGCGCGGACCACCTACGCGCTGCGCGACGACGGGACGGTCTTCGCCGCGGGCGAAGGCGCCGGTGCCTTCGAGGGCGTCGAGTCCGGGCACCGCAACACCTTCATCGCCGTCCGCGGCCTCACCGACGTCGCGGAGGTGTCGAGCGCCTCGCAGGACCCGCTCGTCGTGTGCGCCCGCCACGCCGACGGTACGGTGCGCTGCAAGGTGGGGAGCACGGACCCGGTGGTCGTCGAGGGCGTGCGGGCGCGCCGCATCGCCGGCCGGTGCGCGCTCCTCGCCGACGGCGGCGTGGCGTGCTGGGAGCTCGGCGACCTCCGCGCGGCGCCCGTCGACCTCACCGACGCGGTCGACCTCGCGGGCAACGGGCGCCTGCACTGCGCACTGCGCCGGGACCACACGGTCTGGTGCTGGGGCGAGGTGGGCGCCGTGCTCGACGTCCCCGCGAGCCCGCGCACGAGCAGCGCGCCGGTGATGGTCCCGGGGGTGTCGACGGCGACGGCCATCGCCGTCGGGCGCCTCAGCGCGTGCGCCGCGATCGACCTCGGGGCGGTGGTCTGCTGGGGCCGCCGCTCGGTCATCGACGGCGGCGCCGACGTGAACACCGGCCGCCCCGTCGCCATCCCGGGCGCCCGCGACGTGCGCACCCTCACGCCCAACTCCGCGCTCACCACGCAGGGGCGCGTGCTCACCTGGGGCGCCGGCCCGCACGGGACGCGCGGCGACGGCACCTACCCCGCCTCGGCCACCGCGTTCGAGGTGCCGTCGTTCACCGCGCGCGCCCTCGCGGAGGGCGAAGGGGAGCTGCGGGTGTGCGCCGTGGACGAAGACGGCCGGGGCTGGTGCTGGGGCGACGACGGCCTGGGCGAGCTCGGCGTGCGCGGCGGCGTGGAGCACACCCCCCTCCCGGTGCTCGCGCACCCGGACGACCCGCTCGACGACGCGCCCCTGGCCGACGTGGTGGACACCATGCTGTCGGGCGAGGCGCAATGCGCGCTGATGGCCAACGGCACCGTGCGCTGCTGGGGCTGCCACGCCAACGGCGGGACCGCCGCCGGGGTCATCGCATCGTGGCCGTCGTGGCAGCCCACGCCCACCGCGGTCGCGGGCCTCGGCGGGGTCGCGGCGCTGCCCGGCTTCGGGTCCACCACCAACGAGACCTTCGGTGTGCTGCTGGGCGACCGCTCGGTGCGGCTGTGGGGCAACGGATCCCGCGGAGCCCTCGGCGACGGGAGCTCCCGGTCGCGCGCGACCCCCGCCGCGCCGAGCCCCCTCGCCGACGTGGCGCGCCTCGTCGTCGGGGAGAACCACGCCTGCGCCGTGCTCCTCGACGAGACCGTGTCGTGCTGGGGCTCGGGCGACGCGGGTCAGCTCGGCGACGGCAGCACCTCGGGCGCGACCCGCCCGGTGCCCGTCGCGCGCCTCGGCGCCGTGGTCGACCTCGCGCTGGGCTCGGACGTCTCCGTGGCGCTGCGCCGCGACGGTTCGATGCGCCTCTGGGGTCGCTCGGCGGGCATCCTCCCGAGCGCGACGTCGAGCCCGTCGCCCATCGCGCTGCCCGACCTGCCCGACGCGGTGGAGCTCGCGCTGCTCACCCCGCACAACTTCCGCCAGCTCTGCGCGCGCCGCCGCGACGGCCGCGTGAGCTGCCTCGGGGAGAACCTCCCCTTCCCCGATCGCTGGGTCGACCTCGGGCTGGAGGGCGTCACGCAGATCTCCGGGAGCGCGTCGGGCACGGGCTGCGCGCGCCACGACGACGGGGGCGTGTCGTGCTGGGGCATCAACCGCAGCGGCGAGCTCGGCGACGCGCGGCGCTCCAACGCCGACGGGTACAACCCCCCGGGGCGGGTGATGCTCTCCGCCGGCGCCCCCCTCGACCGGGTGACCCGGGTGCGCGCGGGCATCGGCACCGTCTGCGCGGTGCGCGACGACCGCACCCTCTGGTGCTGGGGCGCGGTGAACCACGGGGTCACGGGCCGCGGCCGCGCCGTCGTGTCGCCGCTCCCGCGCCGCGTCGTCGGGCTGTGAAGGGCGTCCCCCCCCGGTAAGGGGGCCTCAGCCCGGCGGGACCATCGCGACGTCGGCCCCGTCGGCGAGGCGGAAGCGCACGCCGCCGTCGTAGCGGTCGAGCAGCGCGGCGCCGTCGACGTCGGCGCGCACGAGGTCCTTGCGGGTGCGGAACACCAGGGTGTTGAGCTCGACGCGGCCGCCCTGCCGGCCGCCCGGCCACACCCGCGGGATGAGCGCTTCATCGGGGATGAGGTCGCCGGCGGAGTACGGTGCCGGGGGGAAGAGCAGCGTGGCCACGAGGTCGCAGCGGCGGTCGGCCAGCCAGAGGGTGCGCTCCCACCCGGCGTAGCCCACCGTGAGCCGACCCCCGCGCGGGAGGAACTCCAGCCGCGCCCGCCGCGGCAGCGCGGGGTCGGGCTCCGGCGCCGTCGCGGCCTCGTCGCCGACGGACACCGACACCAGCCGTAGCTCGCGCTCCATGAAGCGCACCCGCGCGCCCGTGCGCACGGGCACCACCGCCGCCGCCTGGAGGGGGCCGTCGCAGTCCACGCCCGACGGTCCGGTCTCCATCACCAGCGCGCGCTGCACGACGGTGAGGGTGAGCGTCGCGGGCGGCCACGACGGCACGTGCAGGTCGTCGCGCTCGTCGCCGCCGACCGTGAAGGGGCTCTCGGTGATGCGATAGAGCGCGCCCGCGCCCGGCTCGACGCCCCACACGCACTCCGCCGGGGCGACCCGCGACGCCGCGGTGCTCACCACCCGGAAGGTCCGCCCGCAGATGGCGAGCGCGTCGCCGTCCCGCAGCGTCGCGACGGCCTGCACCGCCGCGTCGTTGACCCGCACCGGGGCCCTGCCGAGCACCAGCAGCTCGACCCCGTCGTCGACCGGGCGCACCAGCGCCTGGTGGCGGCTCACCCGCGCGTCCGCCAGCACGATATCGCAGTCCGTGCTGCGCCCGAGGAGCAGCCCGCCGTGGCGGACCAGCACGCGACCGAGCTCTCCCTGCAACCAGTACTGCCGCGGCGCCTGGCGGTCTCGCATGCGTCCGCTGGGGTCTCTACCACCCCGCGCGCGGCGGCGTCAGTAGTGCACGCCCGAGGCGATCTCCCGGGAGGCCGGGAAGCCGCGGCCCGCCCACGCGGCGTCGAGGGCGTCCATGGCGAGCTCCCAGCGGCGCGCCGCGGCGCGGCCTCGCGGGTCGTCGAAGGCGTAGGTCACGTCGCGCAGCGAGGTGATCACCGCGGGGCGGAAGAACATCGCGTGCGCGAGCGTCACCCGGAAGGAGTCCTCCGGCGCGACGAGCGCGTCGGGGTCGAGCGCCTCCACGGGCCCCGCCGCGGGCATCGCCCGGCGCAGCCGCCAGGGCATCTTCTCGAGCGCGATGGCGGCGAAGCTGTGGTGGTCCGCCGTGTGGAAGGTCGACACCGTGCACAGGTAGGTGGCCGCCGCGCGCGCGAGCTCGCCCTCCGCCGCGATGCGCCGCCCGTCGGGGAACCCTGGCAGCCACGCGGCGATGTGGTCCGCCCAGGCCCGCACGTCGGGGTCGCCCGGAGCCACGCCCGCGAGCGCCTCGCCGGCGAAGCGCACCCAGGCGTCGAGCCAGGCCCGGCGGAAGCGCCCGTAGGGGACGTGCTCGCCGGTGAAGAGGTCGCCGAAGCGCCACGCGGGCCATGCGGTGTTGCCCTCGACGCCGCCCTTCCCGGCGGCCACCATGCGATGCATCCCCTCGGTGGTGTACGGGAAGGGGTTGTAGAGCTCGCGCTGCGAGTTGTGGATCGCCGACCGGCGGTGATGGATCACCGACTCGTGGAGCCCGAGGGTGAAGCGGGTGTGCGGCTCGATGAGCCTGCGCAGCGGGTGCCGCTTCGGGAGCGCCGAGCGGGTGACGGCGTTGATGACGTCCGCGGGGAAGTGCAGCCGCGGGTGCGCCGCGGTCACCAGCCGGAGCTGCGCGCCCTGCAGGGCGTACCAGCGCGCGAGCCGCCACGCGTCGCCCTCGTCGGGCGTGACGACGCGCTCGTGCACCCGCACCGCGGCCACGGCCCAGGCCTCCCCGGCGCGGCGCACCAGCACGATCACCGGAGCGGCGTGCAGGCCGGGGAGGAGCTCCCCGAGGGCGACGATGGAGAAGTCGAGCGTGGCCCACGGGCCCGGCGCGCGGGCCATCACGGGGTGGAAGTCCGGGTGCGGCGGGCGCTCGTCGGCGGTCTGCACGAACTGCCCGAGGCTCGTGGCGGTGAGCAGCGCGGCGAGCTCGCGGTCGTCGACGTCGACGAGCCGGGGGCCCCGCAGCGCCCGCGCCGCCGCCGCGGGGACCTCCTGCACCAGCTGCCGGAGGTAGCGCGCGACGATGAAGCGCGCGTGGTCGAGGCGGTCCTCCGCGGGGACGTTGAGCACCGGGGCGTAGAAGCCGGGGTCGATCACCGGCGCCTGCGGCCACGGCCCGCGGAGGCCGCGCGGGGGATCCGGCGGCGGCGCGGGGATGCGGCCGGCGCCCCAGGGCATCGGGGCGAGCCGGGGCGAGTCCGTCCAGGTGGCGGGCGCGCGGAGCAGCACGCCGGTGAGCGAGAGGATCTCCTCGACGGCGCTGCCAGAGCGCGCGTGCAGGCGGGGGTCGGGTGCGTTCATGGGTGCCTCCGTGGGGGGGCGTTCATCGGCGCGCGGAGAAGCGCGGGGCGGCTGGCTTCTTCCCAGGCCTCGAGGGTCAGGTCGTGGAGCGAGCCCCCGGCGGGGACGGCGTCGCGGGCGAGCAGGAAGTACGGCGCCATGGCCAGGGCGCAGCCGGTCTCCCCGGGGCCCACGACCGTCGCCGCGGTGCCGACGAAGACCTCGCGGTAGCGCACGCGCTGGTTGGTGCCGACCTCCAGCACGGCCTGCGCGAGGCACTCCAGGGCCGCGGCGCGGTGCGCGTCGGGGTCGTCGGCGCCGGGCACGAAGCCGACGTCTTCCATCAGCAGGCAGGCGCTGCGGGCGCGGTCTTCGGGGATGCCGATGCCCAGGCCCGCGTAGAGGACGCCGGGCTCGCTGGCGGTGCGGCTCTTCATGGCGGCCGGGACGTGCGACCCGGGCATGAAGGGGAAGCGCGGGTCGCCGACCGGGCCCGTGAGCGCGGCGAAGGCGCCGAGGAGGCCGTCGAGGTCGAAGGCCTCCGCGCGCTGGGCGCCGCGGGCGACGTCGCCGAGGCGGCGGTGGCCGGCGGCGGGGGGGCACGCGTCGTAGCCCCAGATGAGCCCGTGCGGGCCGCAGAAGGACGACACGGTGATGGCGTTGAGCTGGCCGAGGTTGGCGCGGGCGACCTCGGCCAGGTCGAAGGCGTTGGTCTCGTCGAGCTTCGTCGAGCCCGGGCTCGGGAACATGTTCCGGCAGACGCCGGTGGTCAGCGAGATGCCCAGGAGGTGCGAGGGGGACGCGCTGGCGAAATACCCCTCGCAGTGTTCGGCGTGGCGGCTCAGGAGCGCCGCGGGGTCGCGGCGCAGGACGTCGTGTCGGCTCATCATGGATGACCTCTTCGGTGTGCGGCGCGCGGGCGCTATTGCCGGGGGAAGTAGTCCTCGCAGGACCCCTCGCGGTGCACGTCGGCGGTGGCGCAGTGGAGGCTGCCGCCGAAGGCGTACACGTTGCGAAAGGGCACCGGGATGACCTCGAAGCCGAGCCGCGAGAGCTGCTCGTTCTGGTAGACCTCGGTCTCCTCCACGATGACCGTCTTCGGGTCGAGGAGGAGGAAGTTCATCGAGAGCCAGACGCTGTAGTAACAGAGCGGCATCTGGCGCTCGTGCGCGGGCTTCGCGGCCATCACGACCTCCCAGCCGTTGCGCTCGAAGAGCTTCTCCATGCCGGGCTCCATCACCAGCGGGCGGTTGGGGTTGGCCAGCATGAGCCCCGGCCGCAGCGGGACGAGGGAGCAGTCGATGTGCACGGGGTCGGGGTCGTTGCGGAAGTTCACCCGGTGCACCCGGTGCTCGGGGAAGTGCCGGCGCAGCCAGTCGATGCCCTTGAGGTTGGTGGTGAACCCGTGCTGCACGAAGAGGTCGCGGCCGCAGCGCGTGGCGTCCGCGGCGTCGAAGAGGATCTCCTCCTCGGTGGTGACGAAATCGAGCGCGTCGGCCTTGGAGATGATGCGGTCGAAGTCCGCGATGCTGGTGGTGAAGTAGTCGGGCTTGTAGCTGCGCGCCGAGAGCCGCGGGCGCGGGGCGGCGGTGTGGCGCATCCGGGGGTCGGCCTCGAAGTAGCGCTGCAGCAGCGGGCGGTACGCGAGGTACTCGAACCACCGCGAGCGGTACGACATGGTGGCCTCGAGCATCTCGCTGCCGACGGTGAGCAGGATGTCCCGCGCCGGCATGCAGCCGAGCATCGACGGGTGCTCGAAGTCCGGCGTGACGACCGGGCGCTCGAAGGCGATGGGCGTCGGTCGGTCGACGCGCACGCCGCGGCGGCGCATCACGTCGGCGACGTGGTCGAGCTCCTCGTTGGCGCGGTCGACGAGCTCCTGCGGGAGCCTCCCCGTCATGCCGGCGTAGGCCGGGTCTTCGACGGGGTCGTAGTGGATGGCGGGCTCGGAGACGGGGAAGCACCCGCCGTCGGCCACGCCGAGGATGACGTGGCGGAGCGGGTCCCACTCGTTCCATGAGCTGACGACGATGCGGTCGGTGGTCGGCGTGGTCATTGGGGTGCGCTGGGCTCCTCCGGGCGGCACGAGCGCCGTCCCGATCTCCCCGCACCCATAGAGCGCCCCGCCCCCTCGGGCCGATGTCAGCCGATATCACCCCGCGCCCGGGCGCGGACGTAGTCCGTCAGCGGCAGGGTGCAGGGGTTTGACAGCGGTCGCGGCGTCCGCGAAGAGTGCCGACGCGGTGGCCGATCAACCCACAATCCCCCAGCTCAACGACCGCTGGGAGCCCATCGAGCCCATCGGCACCGGGGCCATGGGGGAGGTCTGGCGGGGCAGGCACCGGGTGCTCGGCCACGACGTCGCCATCAAGCTGATGAAGCACTCGGCGGCGCGCGACGAAAACCTCGTCGCCCGCTTCGTGCGCGAGGCCCGCATCGCGGCGCAGCTCCGGCACCGGCACATCGCGCGGGTGGAGGACTTCGGCACCACCGACGACGGCCGGCCCTTCCTGGTGATGGAGCTGCTCAAGGGCGAGTCGCTCGAAGACCGTCTGCAGGCGCACGGGCAGGTCGACCCCTACCTGGCGCTCACGGTGGCCCGGCACGTCGGCGCGGCCTGCGACGCGGCCCACGCGGCGGGCATCGTGCACCGCGACCTCAAGCCCTCCAACTGCTTCCTGGTGACCGAGGACAACACCCCGGTGGTGAAGGTCATCGACTTCGGCGTGGCGCGCTGGGCCGACGGGATGAAGCTCACCCAGCACGACGGCGACAAAGGTCCGATGCTGCTCGGGACGCCGTCGTACATGGCCCCCGAGCAGATCGGCGGCGACCCCGACATCGACGGCCGGGCCGACCTCTGGTCGCTCGCGGCGATGCTCTACGAGCTGCTCACCGGGCGGCTGCCCTTCGAGGCCACCACGCTCCCGGCGCTCTTCTTCGCGGTCACCATGGGCACCGCGCCGCCGCCGACGCGCTACGCGCCGGCCCTCGGGGCGGGGGTCGACGCGTGGGCGGTGCGGGCCTTCTCGCGCGAGCGGGCGGGGCGCTACCCCACCGGCCACGCCCTCGCCGAGGCCCTCGCCGAGGCCCTGGCGTCCATGTCGCTCGGGCGCGCGTCGATGCCCGCCACCCGCGAGACCCCGGCGGTCGTCGCGCCCACCGAGCTGGCCTTCCCGGCGATCACCGCCGCGGGGCCCGCCGAGCGCTCCTTCGTGCCGCGGCCCTCGTTTCCCGGGGGCGAGGCGCGCTCCACCTTCGAGGCCGTCACCCGCTCGGGGCCGTCGTACGGCCGCGAGAGCGCCGTCGCCGCCGCCCCGCCGCAGCGTCGCGCGACCCTGGTGATGGCCCTCACCGCGGGCCTCGTCGTCGGCCTCGGCCTCACCGCGTGGCTCAGCCAGCGTGAGCCCGACGCCCGCGCCCCGCACGCCGCCGCGTCCACTGCGGCGCCGCCCGTCGTCGCCCCGGCGCCCGCCGCGCCCGTCGTCGTCGCTGCGCCTGCGCCTGTCGCCCCCGTCGCTGCGCCCAGCGCACCCGCCGCGCCCGTCGTCGCTGCACCCGCTGTCGCTGCGCCGGTGGTCGATCGCCGCCCGACCGTGGTGCGCCCGCCGCCCGTCGCGCGCCCGCTCGCGCCCTCGCACGATCTCTCGCCCGCCCCGATGGTGCTGGCGCCGCCTGCCGTCGCCCCACCGCCCCGAAGCCCGCCGCGGGCGTACAACCCGGAAGAGCCATGACCCGTCTGCCTGGAGCCCGCGCGGCGTTGTTCGGTGTGAGCCTCGCGCTCGGCGTGGTGGCGCTGCCTCCCGCGGCCGACGCGCAGGTGGTGATGGACGGCCGCGCGCTCTTCCAGCAGGGGAGGGCGGCCTACGATGGTCAGCGCTGGGAGGAGGCGCTGGGGCTCTTCCGCCAGTCGATGACGGCGCTCCCGTCGCCCAACACGCGGCTGTACGTCGGCCGCTGCCTGCGCGCGCTCGGGCGCTACGGCGAGGCCTGGCAGGAGCTGTCCCGCGCGGCCACCGAGGCCAACGCGCGCCGGGCGCAGGAGCCGCGGTTCACGCCCACGGCGGAGGCCGCGCTGGCCGAGTCGATGGCCCTCACCGACCGCATCGCCTACGTGGTGGTGGAGGTGCCCGAGGCGCCCCCCGGCACGACGGTCACGCTCAACGGGCGGGTGCTCTCCAACGAGGAGTTCAGCACCCTGCTGGCGGTGGACGGCACCACCGCGGCGGTCGAGGCCGTGGCGCCGGGGGTGGTTCCCTACCGCGGGACGAGCCAGGTGTCCGCGGGGCACCAGGCGCGCTTCGTGGTGCGCTTCGGGGCGCCCAACGCCGCCGTGGCGACCACCGAGTCGCAGCCCATGGTCACCCTGGTGCAGTCGGGCATGAACCGCCCGACGCTGGTCTCCACCGACGGGGGCGCGAACCCGTGGCGCTCGGTGGGCCTCTCGGCGCTGGGCGTGGGCGTGGCGCTGGGCATCGGCGGCGTGGTCACCGCGGTGCTGGCGCAGGGCAACGAGAGCACGCTGCTGGAGCAGTGCGGCGGCGGGGGCTGCGGCGCGGGCATCACCCCGGCGCAGCGCGCGCTCGTCGACGAGGGCAACACCCTCGTCACGGCGACCAACGCCCTCTGGATCTCCGGCGGCGTGCTGGCGGCCGCGGGCCTGGTGACCTTCCTGGTGGCCGGTGGGCGCAGCGACGAGGTGTTCACGCCGACGCTGGCGGTGGGCCTCGGCACGGTGGGGCTACGCGGGCGGTTCTAGGGCGGTGGGCCGACGGGTTGAGCAGGGCGTTTCGCGAGCCCCCTCACCGCGCTGCCGCGCGCCCTCACCCCCGCGGGGCGCTCATCGTTGCCCTCTTCGAGCGCAATCTGCTTCCAGGCTGGGGTTCCGCGCGATGGCGCGTCACCCCAGGCAATAACAGGAGGGCCGCCCCGGACGGTGTCCGGGGCTCCGAACGGCCGTCTCTGTGCGCAGGTCGCCGGGGCCGCTGTCGAGCGAACGGAGGGTGCCCCGCCGGACGTGGACGCGGCGCCTCCGGCGCGGAT
>JAUSAZ010000084.1 GCA_030652255.1 Myxococcales bacterium
GGCGAGGAGTACGCCGACTGGCTGGGGTACCCGAAGACGCCGTGGCGGCACGCGGTGCGGCTGTTCCAGTCGATGAACGAGCGGGCGGGCGACGCGCTGGCGCGCACGACGGGCCTGCCCTTCGCGCGGGTCGAGCGCGGCAGCGGGGGTGAGGTCGGCCCGCCATCCTCCGTCACAGGTCGATCTGTATCCCGAGCTCGACGACCTTCTCGGCGGGCACGCCGAAGTACAGCGGCGCGCTGTGGGCGTTGCGGTTGAGGAAGGCGAAGAGCGACTCCGTCCACGGGCCCATCTTGCCCATCTTGCCGGCGATGAAGGTCTCCCGGCCCAGGTAGTAGGTCACGTCGTCCATCTTCACGGGGAGGATGCCCTCCTCGATGGCCTGCGCCAGCATCGCGGGCACCTGCGGGCTCTCCATGAAGCCGCACTTCGCCACGACCCGGAACACCCCCGGCGCGATGCTCTCCACCTTCACCCGCCCGGCGCGCGGCGCCACGGGGATGTGCTCCGTGGTGATGGTCAACAGCACCACGCGCTCCTGCAAGACACGCAGGCGCTCGACGTGGTGGAAGAGCACCGGCGGCGTGCCCGTGGCGCTCGACGCCAGGAACACCGAGGTCCCCGGGGTGCGCGCCACCACCCGCGAGGGGAGGCTCTCCAGGAAGGCCGAGAGCGGGGGCGAGCGCTGGGCGAAGTAGTCGCCGAGGTGGGTGCGCCCCATCTTCCAGACGATCATCACCACGAAGAAGAGCGAGCCCACCGCGACGGGCAGGTATCCCCCGTCGAAGAACTTCACCAGGTTGGCGACGAGGAAGGGGATGTCGAAGGCCAGGAAGAGCAGCAGGATCGCCCACGACTTCGCGCGCGACCACCCCCAGGTCTCACGGATGACCGCGAAGTACGCGACGCTGGTGATGGCCATGGTGCCGGAGACGGCGAGTCCGAAGGCCGCGGCGAGGGCGCTGGACTGCTTGAAGCCCAGCACCAGCGCGATGCACGCGAGCCCGAGGCCCCAGTTGAGGCCGGGGATGTAGATCTGCCCCTCGGCGCTGCCCGAGGTGTGCCGGATGAGCACCCGCGGGAGGTACCCGAGGCGCACGGCCTGCTGGGTGAGCGAGAAGGCCCCGGAGATGAGCGCCTGCGAGGCGATGACCGTGGCGGGCGTCGCGAGCGCCACGAGCGCGACGGTGGCCGGGCCGACGGGCACCATCCCGAAGAAGGGCGCGCGCGCGAACTCCGGGTGGCCGAGCACCAGGGCCCCTTGGCCCAGGTAGCAGAGCAGCAGCGCGGGGAAGACGAAGCCCAGCCAGGCGTAGCGGATGGGCTTCGGTCCGAAGTGGCCCATGTCGGCGTAGAGGGCTTCGCCGCCCGTGACCGCGAGCACCACCGAGCCGAGGAGCTTGAAGCCGTGCCACCCGTGGTGGGCGAAGAAGCGGGCGCCGTAGTGGGGCGAGAAGGCCGCGAGCACCCCGGGGAAGTGCGCGAGGTGCCACAGCCCGAGACCGCCGATGACGGCGAACCAGAGCACCATCACCGGGCCGAAGAAGCGCCCGATGCCGCCGGTGCCGTGCCGCTGGATGCCGAAGAGCCCGAGCAGGATGAGCACCGTGGTGGGCACCACCCAGTGCTCGAAGGCGGGCGCCACCAGCTTGATGCCCTCGACGGCGGAGAGCACCGAGATGGCCGGGGTGATGATCCCGTCGCCGTAGAGCAGCGATGCGCCCACGAGGACGAGCAGCGCCACCGGGGTGAAGCGCACCCGGCCGGGCGTGCGGGCGCGCTCGGGCAGCAGCGCGAGCAGGGCGAAGATGCCGCCCTCGCCGCGGTTGTGGGCGCGCATGATGAAGCCGAGGTACTTCACCGTCACCACCATCACGAGCGACCAGATGATGAGCGAGAGCACGCCGAGCACGTTGTCCCGCGTGGGGGCGACGCCGTGCGGGCTCCCGACGCACTCCTGGAAGGCGTAGAGCGGCGAGGTCCCGATGTCGCCGTACACGATGCCGATGGCGCCGAGCATGAGCGCCCGGAGGCTGCCGTGGTGGTGACCGTCGTCGGCGGGAAGCGGTGCGGTGGTCATTGCGGGGAGCGCGAGTTGAACCCGCCCGCGCGTTCGCTCGCAAGGTGTAGTGTCGCCGCCCCTCCATTCCCCACCGACCGGAGACCTCTCCCGATGAAGCTCGGATACGTGATCGTGTATTCGCAGGACGTGCCCGCCGCGCTCGACTTCTACGAGCTGGCCTTCGGGCTGAAGCGGCGCTTCCTGCATGAGAGCAACCAGTACGGCGAGCTCGACACGGGCGCGACGGTGCTGGCCTTCGCGCACGACGACATGGCCGCGGGCAACGGGCTCACGGTGCGCTTCAACCGCCCCGGCGAGCCCGCGGCGGGCGTCGAGCTGGCGCTGGTGACGAGCGACGTGGCGGCGGCCTACGCGGTGGCGGTGGCGGCCGGCGCCGTGAGCGTGAGCGCCCCGGAGGAGAAGCCCTGGGGGCAGACGGTGGCCTACGTGCGCGACCGCGACGGCGTGCTGGTCGAGCTGTGCTCGCCGATGGGGTGATCGGGGCCCTACAGCCGGATGTCCATCGTGGCGCCGAAGGTGAGCACGTCGCGGGAGACGTCGGCATCGTCGATGGCGGCCAGGATGCGGTGGTAGCCGAGGTCGGCGCCGAACACGAGCGCGGCGCCCGGGTTGAGGTGGTAGTGCACCTCCACCCCGCCGCGGGCGCCCACGCCGAAGGCCCCGGAGCCCGGGGCGCCGTCGGGCGCGAACTGCCACCGGTCGAAGCTGGCCCCGATCACGGGGCGCACGGTGGCCCCTTCGAGGAAGCGGTGGGCCACCTCGGCGCCGATGCGGTAGGCGCTGCCCTCGCGGTTGGAGAGCTGGGACATCGAGCGGTCGGCGATGTCGGCGCGCAGCCCGAGCTCGGTGGCGCCGAGGCCGAGCCCGAGGTGCAGGCGCCAGGTGCCGGCGGTGCCGCGGTCGCTGGTCATGCCGCCGTAGCCGGCGCCGACGAAGACCGACGCGCGGGGGTCGCGGCGCTCGGCGGGCTGCGGGTGCGTAGGCGGGTCTTCGGGTGCGGGCTCCTCGACGATCACCGGGCGCGGGGCGAGGTGCACCACCGTGGTGGGCTGGGTGATCACCACCCGCGGCGACGGCGGCGGCGACCACACCAGCGGCGACGGGACGTACACGCGCCGCGGGGGTGACGGGTCGGAGACGTACACCTCGACGGCGCCGGCCACCGGGGCGAAGCCCAGGGCGCTCAACGACAGGACACACGACAGGATCGCAGGCTTCATGGGACATCCACCCTTCGGAGCACTTGGAGGTTGCGGAGAGACGTTCCGCCCGGCGGGGCGGTCTATGCGATCAGCGCAGGAAGGCTTCGATCTCCGTGTCGGCGGTGTCGGGCCCGGCCTCGCTCACCTCGATGACCCGACCGTTGTCGAGGCGGAAGCGCACGGAGTGGCCGACGGAGAGCACCTCGCGCAGGGCGGGGCGCAGCCGCAGCAGCGTGAACCAGCTCCGGGACATCGCGCGCACCCGAAGCACGCGGGCGCCCGTGGGGAGGTTGTCCTCGGTCCAGGTTCCGCCGCGCAGGAGGAGCGAGCGGCCGCCGACGAAGCGGGCGCCGCCGGTGCCGACGTCCACGCGCTCGGCCTCGCGCATGTCGCGCAGCCGCGTGGCCACACGACGTCCGGCCTCGCCGGTGGCCTCGACCCGCGGAGCGGGCGGGGGAGAGGGCGCAACGGCCATGGGCGCGGCCGAGGGCGTGGTCATGGTGCCGGGGCGCGCGAAGCCCGCCGACGAGCCGCCGCCGATGGAGGCCTGCACCCCGGTGGGCGCGCCGCCGAGCGACTGGAAGGCGCGGAAGTCATCGCGGTCGGCCGCAGGCGCGCGGGCCGGGGCGCTCGGCCGCGGGGCCGGGCTGCGCTGCACGCTGTCGATGTTGCCGCGGTTGCTCCCGGTCTGGACGCTCTGCGACACGGGCATGTCGAGCTGGACGCGCTCCTCCGGGGCGGGCTGTGACTCCTCGGTGACGAGGTAGCTGGTGTAGGGCGTGACGATGCCGAAGCGCCGGGCGAGCGTCACCACGCTCTCGCGAACCTCGGGGTTCTCGCCGCGCAGCCGGA
This sequence comes from Myxococcales bacterium, assembly GCA_030652255.1. Taxonomy (GTDB): domain Bacteria; phylum Myxococcota_A; class Polyangia; order Polyangiales; genus SCUS01. The sequence goes on from JAUSAZ010000084.1 coordinate 4,138, forward strand.
TCTCGTCGAGCAGGAAGCCCACCTTCCGGGTGGCCCACACGCGCGGGATGAAGTCGTTGGCGGGCTCGCGGGCCGCCATGCTCACGGGCCACTCGAAGGTGCGCGGCGCCTCCTGCGAGGCGACGGTGGCGGTGAGGGCGACGGTGGCGCTGCCCGCGGTGCGGTAGCGCCCGGTCACGACGAGCTGACCGCCGCGGTAGAGGGTGCCGAGGTCGCGGGGGTAGACGTCGAAGGCGTCGGCGCCGCGCAGGGCGAGGCGCAGGTCGGCGAGCATGGGGAAGGCGATGCGGTTGTAGAAGCCGTCGAGCAGGGTGGCCATCTCAGCGCCGGAGCGGGCGTAGTCGGCGGCGCCGCGGTTCTGCTGGGCGAGCAGGTCGAGGAAGGTGGTGTTGACGTCGTCGCCGAGGCCGAAGGTGAAGATCTGCGCGCGGCCCCCGTTGCGCTCGGCGGCCTGGCGGATGATGGCGGTGGTGTTGGTCTCGCCGACGGTGGGCATGCCGTCGGTGAGGAAGACGATGGTGCGGGGCGCGCCGCGGCGCACGGGCACCGCGAGGGCCTGGGTGAGGGCGGGGGAGATGGCGGTGCCGCCGGAGGCCTCGAAGCCGTCGATGAAGCGCAGCGCGCGGGCGCGGTTCTCGGGCGAGGCGTTGACCGAGGCTTCCGAGAAGGGCTCGACGTCGGTGCTGAAGCGAAGGACGTTGAAGGTGTCGTCGGGGTTGAGCCGGTTGACCCAGGCGCGCAGGGCCTCGCGGGCGTGGGTCATCTTCTCGCCCGCCATGGAGCCCGAGGTGTCGCAGACGAAGAGGATGTCCTTGCCGATGACCTCGCGCTCGGTCGCCTCGCTGCGGGGCGCGAGCATCATCAGGAAGTAGCCGTCCTCGCCGGCCTCGCGGTGGGTGAGCACGCTCATCCCGACGTCGCTGTCGGCGAGGGTGTAATAGAGGTCGAAGTCGCGATCGAGGACGGCGTTGCCCAGCTCGAAGCCCACGGTGGCCTGGCGGGCGCCGCGGCGGGTGGTGTCGATGCGGTGCGTGGGCGAGTACACCGCGCGGATGGGGGCGCTCGCGTCGAGGGTGGCGCTGAGGGTGAAGTCCTCCATGGTGCGCGCCTGCGGCCCGGCGGTGCGCAGGGGATAGCGGTAGTGGATGGTGCCGTTCTGGTAGTCGACGGTCTGGGTGAAGCGCAGCTCCACGGTCTGGTCGCCGCTCGCGGGAATCGGGAACACCCGCGCCCTGAACAGGTTGCCCCCCATGTACTCGACGAGGCCGGGGTCGCGCATGCGGGCCACGATGCCCTCGTAGATGCTGCGGGCCTCGCCGGCCTCCAGCACCGAGCCCTCCACCCGCCGCCCGTTGACGGTCATCGCGAAGCCCGAGACCGAGGCGCCGGGGGGCAGCGGGAAGATGTACGTCCCCTCGAGCACCCGGCTGGTCTGGTTGCGAAACACCTGCACCACGCGGGTCTCGGCGACGCGCTCGTGGATGGCCACGCTCACCCGGTGCGAGCGGATGGCGAGCGGCCCGAGGGAGCCGTCGGCAGGGAGCAGCAGCCCGGTGGCCCCGGCGCTGCGCATCTGACCGAGGAGCGAGAGCCCCATCGCAAGGAGCCCGAGGGCGAGGCGAACGATCCGGAGTCGGGGTGAGGAGGTCATTGGCGTCGCGTGCTCCTGAAGTCTTCGGACTCGGACGCACAACGCTGCCTTGGGGTCTGCGCTTACACCGCCCCGCAACCTTTCCCGGGGTGCCCCCCGACAAGCGCCGCGGCCCGCGGCCGCTCTCTCTCCCTCACATCCCCCCTCTGGAGGACGCGATGAGCCGACAGCCCCCGAACGCCCAGCACCTGATCGACGCCCTGGGTGCCCCCGCCGCCCCCCTCCCGGAGGCCACCTTCTCCTTCCGTGCGCTCTCCGAAGATCGCTGGCAGGTGCTGCGCTTCGAGGGCCGCGAGGCGCTCTCCGAGGGCTTCGAGTACACCCTGGAGCTCGCAGCGACGGACACCGGGCTCTCCCCCGACGAGCTCCTCGACTGCGCGGCCGAGCTCACCATCGAGCGCGGCGGGCACGCGCGGGTGGTGTCGGGCGTCGTGCGCGCGGCCACCGACCTCGGCGTGGCGCACGGCCACCGGATGGCGCGGGTGGTGCTGGCGCCCGAGCTGTGGTGCCTCTCGGAGCGCTACGACTCCAGGGTCTTCGTCGACCGCACGGCGGTGGACCTGGTGCGCGAGGTGCTGCGCCTCGCCGAACTCTACGTCGGCCGCCTCGACGTGCACGTCGACCGCGCGCTGCCGACGCACGAATACCTGGTCCAGTATCGCGAGAGCGACCTGGACTTCGTGAAGCGCTGGCTGGAGCGCGAGGGGATCACCTTCTTCGTGCGCCACGACGCCGCGCGGGGGGAGGTGCTGGTGCTGAGCGACCACGCCGAGCCCTGGCCCGAGACCCCGACCCTCGACGGGGCCCCGGTGTCGTTGGCGGGCGCTGAGGGCGCGACGCACCGGGCGGAGACCTTCCGCGCGTGGCAGTGGGCGCGGCGGTCGACGATCACGAGCGCGCTCGTCGTCGACCACGACTGGACCCGGCCGAGCTACGACCCCAACGCGGCGGGGCGGGCGCGCAGCGGGCGGCGGGTGCGGCGGGAGTGCGGGACGGCGCTGGCCTTCGGGGCCTACGGCCAGCGGGGGGCGCACTCGTACGCGCAGGACGACGCGGCCTGCCAGGCGGCGCTGCGGATGGAGTCGGCGCAGTCGCGGTCGCGGGTGGCGACGGCGACGGGCAACGTGACCGGCCTCGCCGCGGGGCAGCGGCTCTCGGTGGAGGGCGTCGACGACGACGAGGGCGCGGCGCTGGTGGTCGCGGTGACACACTCGGGCCACGCGCCGGAGGTGCTCACCGACCGCGCCGACGGACGGGAGGGCGGGGCGCGCTATGAGAATACGGCGGTGTGTATTCCGCGGGCGCAGCGCTTCCGGCCGGAGCGGGTGACGGCGTGGCCGCGGGTGTCCGGGGTCGAGCTCGCGCGGGTGGAGGGCGCGGAGCCGCACGCGCCGGCGACGGAGTTTCACGGGCGGGTGAAGGTGCGCTTTCGCTGGGACGAGTGGGGCGAGCGCCCGGCGGAGATGAGCTGCTTCGTGCCGGTGGTGCAGGGCTGGGCGGGGTCGCGCTACGGGTTCACGTTCATCCCGCGGGCGGGCATGGAGGTGGCGGTGGACTTCGTGGGCGGAGACCCCGACCGCCCGGTGGTGGTGGGCGCCATCTACACCGGCGAAAACCGCCACGCCGAGGAGCTGCCGCAGCGGCGGTCGCGCAGCGGGATCCGCACCGCGAGCCTCGACGACGTCACCCGCTACAACGAGCTGGTCTTCGACGACGAGACGCACCGGGAGGAGGTGTTCTTGAGGGCGCAGCGCAACCTGCGGGAGCAGGTGCTGGCCGACCACCTCGCGACCGTGGGCCACGACCGGGTGGAGACCATCGGCCGCGACCACCGGCTGCGCATCGGGCGCGACGAGGCGAGCGTCATCGAGGGGATGCGCGACACGGTGGTGCACCGCGACGAGACCCTGATGGTGCACGGCAGCCGCGTGGCGACGGTGATCGAGCGGGAGTCGATCGGCGCCGAGCGGCGGTCGGTGACGGTGGGCGACGTGGAGGGGCAGACGCCCGCGAGCGGCTGCCAGACCGTCGACGTGGCGGTGGATCACACGCTGGCGGTGGGAGAGCGGCTCCAGACGAGCTGCCGGACGCGCGGCGACAGCACCGTGGGGGAGTGGCAGGCCACCGCGGAGGACATCGTGATCGAGGCCGGGAAGTCCATCCGGCTCAAGGTGGGACGGACCCACATCGAGATCACGGACGGCGGCGTGCGGGTCATCGGCGGGGACGTCGTGCACCTCGGGACAAGGCACGGCGCCATGGTGGAGGCGAAGGGCGAGGACGTGCGCATGCACAGCCACGCGGGGGCCAACATCAGGCTCCACGGGCTGCGCACGGACATCAACTCGTAGCGGAGAGGCTCAAGGGAGAAGACCGATGGACTTCATCAACGAGACCTGCTGGGACGCGAGACTCTTCACCGGCGCGATCGACGACGCGCAGATCGGCGGGTGGATGGTCGCCCGCGCCACCTTCGAGGTCGACCGGGAGCGAGGGCGGCTCATCCCGTCGGAGGTCCGATGGCCGGTGTTTCACGAGCAGGTCGCCACCCGGTATGGGACCTTCCCATCGGACAACTACCCGATGCACAAGGGGTGCGATCTCGTCGTGCTGGGCCGCGCCCGCTGCCGGAGGCCCACGGCGCGCACCGGCGCCTCGTTCACGGTGGGAGGGTTCACTCGCAGCCTCGACGTGATCGGCGACCGCCGCTGGGTGCGGGGCGCGGACGGCGCGCTGGTGCCATCGGAGCCGGAGCCCTTCACCGAGATGGCGCTCGACTGGACCAACGCCTACGGCGGCAGCGCGGAGCGTGACGGCGAGCGCCTCGTCCACGCGATGAACCCGGTCGGCCGCGGAAGCTACCCCGACGCGGATCGAGCGGAGGGGCAGCGCCTGCCCAACCTCGAGGACCCCGCCGAGCCCATCCGCGCGTGGAGCGACGGGCCGACGCCCGCGGCATGGGGGCCGATCGCGCGCGCACAGCCCTGGCAGATGCACGAGGCCGTCCGGGCGCGGGGGTGGACGACGGTCGACGCGCCCGGTCGCGAGGACCTCCTGCGCCTCGCGAGATCGTGCACGCCCGCGTCGGCCGTCCCGAGGAACGTGGCCCCCGCGGTGCGTGGCGACGAGTCGGTGTGCGTGGCGCTAGGCGACGACCGCTGGGATTTCGAGCTCCCCGGGTGGAACCTCCGGGTGCGCGTCGCCGTCGGCGCCGAGCGCTTCGAGCGGCGCACCGAGGTGTCCGCGCTGTGGTTCCTCGCGGACACGCAACTTCTGGTGGTGAGCTTCCGATCAAGGTGGCGCTACCTGATGCGCCCCCGCGAGGTGCGGGCCGCGACGCTCTACGCCCTGGCGGCGTGAGCGCTCATCGGGTGGCCGCGGAGGCACCCGATGTCAGCGACGCCACGACCCCGCCCGCCCGCCACGATGACCCAGGTGATGCGACCGTCCTGCGAGGTGTACGGCGGGCCCGAGGTTCACACCTATCTCGGCCCGGGCATCAACAACTTCGGCAGCCCTTGCCTCATGAGCGCCGAGCTCTCCCTCTGGTGGTCCGACGGCACCGCCTGGGACGCAGAGGCCGATACCTCGAAGAAGTCCGCCACGGTGTTCGCCGCCAACGACGCCCTCCTGAAGCAGGGGGCCAGCGCCAAGGGGCGTCAGCACCACCTCCTGGTGGCGGTCGGCCAGTCGCTCGTGCCGCCCGCCCCCGTCGCGGTGTGGGGACACACCGGGATGCACCTCCCGGGCGAGTGGGTCGATCCTGTCAGCCAGGACAAGGGCGAGTCCACCGCGATCTTCGGGCCCCGTCACGTCAAGGCCGACGTCGACGGCGTGACGAACGTGGCCACCCTCCGCTGGCTGGGCGGCGGGGCCGCGGGGCCGGGCAACCTCGCGGTGTGCTGCGACCCGGCCGACGTCCCCTTCACCTTCGCCCGGCAGACACCCAGCACGGTGTTCCTTGGCATGACGACGGCCGACACGCTCGGCTCCATGGTCGCATGGGTCATCACCAACGTGGCCAACGGCATCCTCAAGACGTTGATCGAGCGGGTGGCGGCGCACATCTCGCGGCCGCTCGCGCGCTACCTCTCCCGCGCGGTCGGTCGGGCGGCGACCGGGGCCACGCGCCAGCTCCTCCGGCTGGCGCGGCGGGCGGGGGTCTCCGCCGTCGAGGCCACGGCGAGCGCCGCGATCGAGGCCGCGCTCGCTTCGATCTTCAACGTCGAAGAGGCCCGCTTCGACCACACCGCCATCGACGACGACCTCGCCGATGCCTGGGACGCGCTCATGGTGTCGCCGTGAGCGCGCCCTCGCTGCACACGGTCCACCGCGACGAGGTTGGCGCCCCCTGCGTCACCGTGGTCACCCGTCGCGTCTACGCGCTGCCTGCCTTCGACGGCGCCCTCGTCCACGGGGCACCCGCGCCGCTGGTGCCCGCCGACGCCGACGATCCCCTCTGCGCGGGCGGCGACCTCATGGCCCTCGCGCGCCCCGGCACCGACGTCATCGTGCGCGCCCACGCCCACAGCCTCAGCGGCCCGGTCGCTTCGATGGACGTCTCCGTCGCCGTCCACGACGTGGGCCCCTCGCTGCGCCCCCGGCTCTTCAAGCGACTGCGCGTGACGGGTGATCGCTCCGTCGTGCTCGACCCGCTCACCGGCGAGCCTGGCTTCACCGAGCCGACCCCCTTCGTGGAGATGCCGCTCACCTGGGAGCGCGCGTACGGCGGCTGCGATGAGGGCGCCATCGCCCGCCACGTGCCCGACGAGTTCGACGCCCTGCTCGGCACCGAAGGCCTCTATCGACACCCCCGCAACGAGGCCGGTTGTGGCTACACGGTCTCGGGCGACCTCGGCTCGCTCGCCGCGCTGCGCCTGCCCAACGTGGAAGACCCGGCCGACCTGCTCACCCCCGCGCGCCTCGTGCTGCGCGACCCCGACCACTGGCCCCGCTCGCCCGTGGCCGCGGGCTTCGACGCCGTCCCCGCGCACTGGTGGCCCCGCTCGGCCTGGCTCGGGATGGGATCGGGCTCCAGCCTCCCGGCCGCGGACTTCCCGGAGGTGCGCGCCGGGCTCATCCCCGCAGAGCTGGTCGCCTGCGAGTCCCTCGCGCAGCTCGCCGAACGCCGCGACCGGCGGTGGTTCCACGCCGCCGCGCCGGGGCTCTGGGGGGAGACCCTCGCGGGCAACGAGACCGTCGTGCTCACGGGCCTGCACCCGCGCCGCCGCCAGGTGGTGGTGACGCTCCCCGACGAGCGCCCGCGGGTCACGCTGCGCCTCGGCGACCGCGCGTTCGCTGCCGAGGCCGCGCTTCGCTCGGTGGAGGTCGACGTCGAGGCCGGCACCGTCGCCCTCGTCTGGACCGCCTCCGCTCCGCTCCCTGGCGTGCTCGGCCGCCGCGACCTCGACGGCCTGACCCATGAGATCGACTGGCCCCAACCCTGGACCGACACCCCCTCGACCCGGAGACCGCTGCCATGAACAACCACCCGACCGCCTCGCAGCTCGCCCACGCCCTCCAGCTCCGCCAGTCGTCGCGCGAGGTGCTCCCCTCGGGGCGCTCGGTGACGGTGCTCGCCGACGACCACGGCGAGCGCGTGGAGGTGCGCGCCCTCAACGGAACCCTCGAGCTCACCATCGAGCTCACCCCCACCGGCGCGAGGCTGCACCTCGACGCCGTCGACATCGCCCTCCGCGCGTCGGGCACGCTCTCCGCCGAGTGCGAGCGCTTCGAGCTGCGCGCCCGCGCCGAGGCCCGGGTGAGCGCGCCGGTCACCACGGTGGAGTCCACCGAAGGCGACCTCACCCTCACCGCGCACGACGACGTCCGCGCCCGCGGCGAGCGCGTGCTGCTCAACTGCGACCGCGAGGACGAGGTGCCCGACTGGCTGCGCGACGCCGTCGACGCCCGCCTGCCGCCGCGTTAGTGCGAGCGCCCGGTGGCCGGGAGGCTCAGGGTCACCCGGGTGCCGCGGCCCTCGGCGCTCTCCAGGTCGATGGCGCCGCCGTGGCGCTCGACGATCTGCCGCACGATGGAGAGCCCCAGGCCCGTGCCCGCCTCCTTCGTCGTGAAGAAGGGCTCGAAGACCCTCTCCAGGGTGCCGCTAGGAATACCCCGCCCGGTATCCGAGATGACCACCGTGGCGTCGGGCTCGTCGGCGCTGCGGTGGCACGACACGGTCACCACGCCCCCCTGCGGCGTCGCCTCCAGCGCGTTCACCAGCAGGTTGTGGAACACCTGCTTCAGGCGCTCCCGGTCGCCCACCGCGCGCGACACGGCGATGCGCCGCACCAGGGTCACCCCCGCCGCCGCGGCCGCCGGCTCCTGGAAGGACGCCACCTCGTCGAGCAGGCCCGCGAGGTCGATGGGCTCGCGCGCCATCGGTCGCGGCCGCGCAAGCTCCAGGAAGTCCGACAGCAGGCGCTCCAGGCGCTTCAACTCGGCCTCGACGATGCGCGCCCGGCCCAGCAGCGGGTCGCGCTCCTCCGTGGTGACCTTCGCGATCCCGCGGCCCAGCAGGTGGAGCTGCAGCAGCGCCGCGTTGAGGGGGTTGCGCACCTCGTGGGCGAGGCCCGCGGCCAGCGTGCCCATGTGCGCGAGCGCCTCGGCCTCGGCGGCGCGGCGCTCGAGCGCGCGGCGGTCGGTGACGTCCGTCCCGACGGCGTAGGCTGCGATCTCGTCGCTGGCCGTCGGCCGCTCGGCGCTGGCCACCACCACGTGCCAGCGCACCGTGCGCGAGCGCCCGTCCTTGATGAGCAGCGGCGCCTCGAACTCCCCCGGCGGCGCGCCCGCCAGCGTGGCCCGCACGTGGTTCTGCACCCGCTCGCGCGAGTCGGCGGGGATGAGCAGGTCGAGGGCCGGGCGCCCGAGGGCCTCCTCCGGCGTGAGCCCCGTGAGCTCGGCGGCGCGGCGGTTGAAGAGGTGCATGATCCCGCGGGTGTCGATGCCGAGCACCAGCACCTTGGACGACTCGACCACGTCGCGGTAGCGCCGCTCGGAGGCCGCGAGCTGCTGCGCCAGGGCCTCGCGCTCGCGCCGCAGCGTGCCCTGCCGCAGGGCGGCCTCCACGGTGGCCACGAGCTCGTCGACCTTGAAGGGCTTCACCACGTACTGGAAGGCCCCGCCGCGCACGGCCGCGACGGCGGAGTCGAGCGTGGCGTGGCCGGTGATGAGCACCACCTCGCCGAGGGGCGACGCGTCGCGCAGCGCAGGGAGCAGGTCGGCGCCGCTGGCGTCGGGGAGGTTGACGTCGACCATGGCGAGGTCGAAGCCCTCCGCGCGGGCCAGGGCGAGGCCCTCCCGGGCGCTCGGGGTGAAGCGCACCGCGAAGCCTCGGGGCTCGAAGATGTCCTGGAGGTTCTCCGCGAGGTCGCGGTTGTCGTCGACGATGAGGAGCTGCGGGCGGCGGTCGGGCGGCGGGGTCACGGGGCGCCGGGGCCTTCGCCGCCGTGGCGCGGGAGCGTGAGCGTGAAGCGCGCGCCGCCGCCCTCGGAGGGGTCGACGGACTCCGCGCGGAGCTCGCCGCGGTGGTCCCGGGCGATCTGCCGGGAGAGCGCGAGCCCGAGCCCGGTGCCCTGCGGGCGCGTCGTCACGAAGGGCTCGAAGAGCCGGGGGAGCAGCTCGGGGGAGATCCCAGGGCCGTGGTCACGCACCGAGACATGGGCGTCGCGCTCGTCGGTGTCCAGGGCGACGGCGATGCCGGGCGACTCGTCGCGGCCGTCGAGGCTCTGCACCGCGTTGGCCACGAGGTTGATCACCACCTGCCGCACGCGCCGCGCGTCCCCGGGGACCACCAGGGCTTCGTCGGGGAGGCGCAGGGCGATGGCGAGCCGCGGCGGCCGCGGGACCCACGCGACGGCCTCGCGGACGACCCGCGCGAGGTCGAAGCTGGCCGTGGGGGAGGGCGGCGCGTGGCGCCCGCGCACGGTGTCGAGGAGGTCGTTGACGATGGCGCCCGCGAGGCGGAGCTGCTCGGTGATGCGCCGCAGCTGCCGGGCCGCGCGCGGGTCGTCGCCCACCTGCTCCTGAAGCAGGAACACCGAGGTCTCGATGACCGCGAGGGGGTTGCGCAGCTCGTGGGCGACGCCCGCGGCGAGCTGGCCGACGTGGAGGAGGGCATCGGCGCGGAGTGCGGGGTCGGGTTCGTCCACGGGGGGAATGAGTACCGCGTCGCGCGGCGGCGGGCATAACCCCCCGCGCGATGCGATACACCCCCGCAGGTGGCTGCCGTCATGGATGCACCCCCCCGCGGACGCTTCGCCCCGACGCCCTCCGGCGCCCTGCACGTCGGCAGCGCGCGCACCGCCGTCGCCTCGGCGCTCGCCGCGTGGTCCGTCGGCGGGCGCTTCCTGCTCCGCGTCGAGGACCTCGACGCCGCCCGCGCGGCCCCCGGCGCCACCGCCGCCATGCTCGCCGACCTCCGCTGGCTCGGGCTCGACTGGGACGAGGGCCCCGACGTCGGCGGCCCCGCCGGCCCCTACGCCCAGCGCGACCGCGCGCCCCTCTACCGGGCCACCCTCGCGTGGCTGCGCGAGCACGGCCTGGCGTACCCCTGCGCGTGCAGCCGCCGCGACCTCGAGCAGGCCGCCCAGGCCCCGCACGGCGCCGAGCCCGTCTACCCGGGCACCTGCCGCGACCTCGATCCCGACGCGGTGACCGCCCGCGCCCGCGCCCTGGGCCGCGGCGTCTCGTGGCGCTTCCGCACCGACCCCGACGCGCCCCCGGTGCTCGTCACCGACCGCGTGAGCGCGCCCTTCACCCAGCAGGTGCACCGCGACGTCGGGGACTTCGTCGTGATGCGCGCCGACGGGGTCGCGGCCTACCAGCTCGCCGTGGTGGTCGACGACCTCGCGATGGGCGTCACCGAGGTGGTGCGCGGCGACGACCTGCTCGCCAGCACCCCCCGCCAGGTGGCGCTCTACGAGGCCCTCGGCGGGCGCGTCCCGCGCTGGGCGCACCTCCCGCTGGTGCTGGGCGGTGACGGCGAGCGCCTCGCCAAGCGCAGCGGGTCGATGGGCATCGCGGCGCTGCGCGAGCGGGGCGTCCCGGCGGCGTGGCTGCGGGGGTGGCTGCTGGAGAGCCTCGGGGCGCGCGATCAGGGCACGCTGCGGGCCTCGGCCGGGGGCTTCGACGTGGGCGCGGTCGACCCGTCGCCGGTCGTCTGGCGCGCGCCCGCCGCGGGGGCGGCGTCGTCGTCGTCGTCGTAGGCGAGCAGGGTGGCCGGAACCTTCCGGGTGATGAGCCGCGAGCCGCGGTTGAAGGTCACGTACGACCACGCCCAGGAGAAGATCACCGCGAGGCGGTTGCGGAAGCCCACCAGCGCCATGACGTGCACGAAGAGCCACATCAGCCACGCGAAGAAGCCCGTGAACTGCGCCTTGCCGATGACCGCCACGGCGTCGTTGCGGCCGATGGTCGCCATCGACCCGAGGTCGCTGTAGTGGAAGGGCTCGAGCTCCTGGCCGCGGATGGAGCGCATCACGTTGAGCGCCGTCTGCTCGCCGCCCTGCAGCGCCGCCTGCGCCACGCCGGGCACCGGGGCGCCGTCCTGCTCGATGGTCGCGAGGTCGCCCAGCACGAAGATGTCCGGGCGCCCGGGCACCCGCAGCGCCGGGTCGACCTTCACCCGGCCCGCGCGGTCGAGCGGCACCCCGAGGCTCCTGGCCAGCGGCGAGGCCGCCACGCCCGCGGCCCACACCACGGTGCGCGCATCCACGAGCTCGTCGCCCATCATCACGGCGTCGTCGTCGATGCGGGTCACCCGGGTGTTGAGCCGCACCTCCACCCCGCGCTCGTGCAGGGCCTTCAGGGCCTGGGCGGAGAGGTCCTTCGGGTAGGTGGGGAGCACCCGGTCGAGGCCCTCGACCAGCATCACCCGCGCGTCGGCCGGGTTGATCAAGCGGAAGTCCTCGCGCAGGGCCTCCCTGGCCACCTCGGACATCGCCCCGGCGAGCTCGACCCCGGTGGGCCCGGCGCCGATGACCACGAAGGTGAGCCACGCCCGCCGGCGCTCCGGGTCGTGCTCGCGCTCCGCCGCCTCGAAGGCCAGCAGGAAGCGCTGCCGGATCTCCACCGCGTCCTCCAGGCTCTTGAGCCCCGGGGCGCGGGCGGCCCACTCGTCGTGCCCGAAGTACGCGTGCGTCGCCCCGGTGGCCACGATGAGGTGGTCGTAGGCGATGGACCCTTCGGTGAGGTGCACCGTCTTCGCCTCGGGGTCGATGTGCGTGGCCTCGGCGAGCAGCACCGTGACGTTCTCCTGCTCGCGCAGCAGGTGCCGGATGGGCGCGGAGATGTCGCTCGGGTTGAGCCCCGCGGTGGCCACCTGGTAGAGCAGCGGCTGGAAGAGGTGGTGGTTCTGCCGGTCGAGGAGGGTCACCCGCACCGGCGACGAGGCCAGGGCGCGCGCGGCGGAGAGCCCGCCGAAGCCGCCGCCGATGATCACAACATGGGGGTCGCTCATCTGATTTGACGCAGAGCGTAGAGACCCGACACCCCGGTGGGAAGTGCCCCACGCGCTCGCCATGGAACATCCCCCGCCGCCGGGGTTACGCTCCCCCGACGATGGCCCAACCGCCCGAGCTGTGCCCGATCTACCGCGACGCGCTGCGCATCTGCCGGCCCTTCATCGTCGCGCCGCAGGTGCACTGGGAGCACCTCGACCTCGCGCCCTTCGGCATCAAGGTGCCGAAGTCCCTGCGCATCGACCCCACGGTGCTGGCCTCGCAGCGCTTCCTCACCTGGATCGAGCGCCTCGACGCGCAGACCTTCGGCCCGCAGGCGATGGCCATGGAGCGCTGGGTCTTCTACGACTGCGCCGAGTGGCCGAGCGCCCTCTTCGGCCTCGCGGCGCGCCCGAGGGACATCTCCCCGATGCTCCGGGAGCGCTTCGAGGTCGCGCCGCAGGAGAAGGTCTGGGTGCCGCTCTCGCTGCATGTGGCGATCCCCACCGTCGCCCCGGGGGAGTTCTTCGAGCACAACGTCGGGTCGCTCGGGCAGGAGGCCGGGCTCAAGGGCCTCGGCACCTTCACCAAGGCCCTCGGGTGCCGGGTGCTCCGCGCCAGGACCCTCGTCGGCGCCGCCCAGTGGAACGGCCGCGCCCTCACCATGCACCGCCGGTTTGGTCCGTTGGAGCTCTTGACCGCGTTCACCCCGGCGCACTCGTACCCCCGCACGCTGACCTACCGGCACGGCACCGACGCCGCCCTCCTGGGCCGGGTGCTCGAGGACAAGGCCGCCCCGTCCGTGGAGTCCACGCAGCTCGTGAAGGTCGACGAGCGCGGCCTCATCGGGCTGCAGCGCCGCATCGAGCGCGGCGACCGCTGCACCCTCGCGGGCCCGCTGGTCGAGCGGGCCCGGGGGCTCTACGCACCCATCCGCGTCGCCACCTGATCTGAATCCCGTTTCGTCGTTGCCTTCCGGCGCCGCGGGCCGTTGTGGTAGGTTCGTCGAACCGATCGCATGAAAGCCGGTGCTGCACGCAACAGCCTCGTGGGGTCCCGCATCGGGCGCTTCGAGGTCATTGCGGAGATCGGCACCGGCGGCATGGCCTCGGTGTACGTCGCGCGCTCCACCGGGTCGGGCGGGTTCCGGCGCCTCGTGGCCATCAAGGTCATGCACGCGCACCTGTCGTCCGACGAGTCCTTCGTCGACATGTTCCTCGACGAGGCGCGCGTCGCGGCGACCATCCACCACCCCAACGTGGTGCCCATCATCGACGTGGGCTTCGAAGACGGCCTCGTCTTCCTGATCATGGATTACATTGAGGGCGACAGCTTCTCCAACGTGGAGAAGGTCGCCATCTCGCTGCGCCGGCGCATCCCCCTGGGCATCACCCTGCGCGTGGTGCTCGACGCCCTCGCGGGCCTGCACGCCGCCCACGAGCTCTGCGACCTCGAGGGCAACCACCTCAAGATCATCCACCGCGACGTCTCGCCGCAGAACATCGTCGTCGGCGTCGACGGCGTGTCGCGCATCGTCGACTTCGGCATCGCCAAGGCCGAGTCCCGGGTCACCACCACCAAGGTGGGGATGATCAAGGGCAAGCTGAACTTCATGGCCCCGGAGCAGCTGCGAAGCGCGCCGCTCGACCGGCGCGTCGACGTCTTCGGCATGGGCGTCACGCTCTGGGAGGCCGTCACCCTCCGGCGCCTCTACGCCGGGGAGAACGACTTCGACACCGCCCGTCGCATCCTCACCGGCGAGTACCCCCCGCTGCTGGAGTTCGACGCGCGGCTGCCGCCGGTGCTCGACGAGATCTGCAAGAAGGCGCTGCACCCCGACCCCGACCAGCGCTTCATGTCCGCCGACGAGTTCGCCGACGCCATCGAGACGCACCTCGCGGGCTCGGTGGCCTCCGGGCGCGACGTGGCGGCGTTCATCTCCGGCGTGGCCTCGCAGAAGCTCGAACGCGAGCGCCGCGCCATGCGCGAGAGCGTCAACAGCGACATCGAGATGGACCCGCTGTCGTCCACGGTCATCGAGCCCGCACGGCACACGGCGACGGACCCCGACGTGCCCCGGGGCATCCTGCCGTCGACCTCCGCGCCGCGCGTGCGCCAGGACGACGGATCGGGCCCGCGGCCCTCGTCGAAGCTGCGCCAGCCCACCATGGCGATGCCCGCGCCCTCCGACAACTCCGCGCGGGTCGGCAACGTGCGCACCCGCCCGCCGACGTCCAACGCCGCGCCCCTGCGCCCCAGCGCGCCGGTGGCGCCCGCCGCGCCGCCGCGCGCCCGCGACGAGTACGACGACGACGGCGACACGGCGCTGTTCAACCACGGCTCGCCCGTGATGGCGCAGATCCGCGGCCGGCGCTCGGCGCCCCCGACGCCGGACAACGACACCCTCCAGAGCGCGCGCCAGAGCCCGGAGCCCGCGTACGACGCCTACCGCGACGCGGTGGCGCAGGCGAAGGCCACCACGCGCGACCTCGTGGCGCCGGCGCCCGAGCACTACGAAGACCCCATCCAGCCGGCGCAGCTCCGGGGCCGCCAGGACGAGGCCGCCACGCTGCAGGAGCAGAGCCCCGCGCAGCCGTACCCCGCGCCGATGGCGCCGCGGGTCGACCCCTTCCCCGCGCCGCCGCCGATGGGCGGAGCGATGATGGGGCAGGCCACGATGCCGCCGGGGTGGGGGCCCAACCAGGCGCCGCTCGCGCCGCCCGCGCCGCCGCCGAGGTCGCCCTCCGGGGCGCTGCTGCTGCTCGCGTCGCTGGGCTTCCTCGCGCTCGCCAGCGCGGCGCTCTGGTACGTGCTCCACGCCTCGCGCTGAGCGCGATTGCGTCCGTGGACGCTTGCAGGTATGGCCTTGGCGCGCGCGGGCGACAGCCCCACAAAGACGCGCCGTAGCCCGCACCCGGAGAAGAGGATCGCATCCATGGCCGTACCCGTCGTCATGCCGCAGCTCGGCGAGAGCGTCGTCGAGGGCACCATCACCCGCTGGCACGTCAAGCCCGGTGACTCCATCGCGAAAGACCAGATCCTCGTCACGGTCTCCACCGACAAGGCCGACACCGATGTGCCGTCGCCGGTCGGCGGCGTCGTCACGAAGCTGCTCGCCGACGAGCAGGCCGTGGTGCCGGTCAACACGCCCATCGCGGAGATCGACACCGCGGCGTCGGCCGGCGCAGCGAAGCCTGAGCCCGCGGCGAAGCCCGTTGAGAAGCCCGCGGAGAAGCCCGCGCCCGGGCGCGAGCCGCCGAGCACCCCCGTGGTGCGCAAGATCGCCCGCGAGAACGACCTCGACGTGAGCGCCATCAAGGGCTCCGGCGAAAACGGCCGGGTGACCCGCGACGACGCGCTCGCCGCCGCCGCGAGCAAGGGCGCCGCGCCCGCCGCTGCCCCCGCCGCTGCCCCCGCCGCTGCCCCGTCGCGCCCGGCCACGCCGCCGCCGCCGCAGGCCCCGGCGGCCAGCGTTCCCCCGGCGCCGAAGGGTGGCTTCAGCGTGAAGCCCTACGTGCAGGCGCCCGGCGACGAGGTGGTCCCCTTCAACCGCCGTCGGCGAATCATCGCCGACCACATGGTCTATTCGAAGCACGTCTCGCCGCACGTCTACACCTTCGCGGAGATCGACATGCACCGGGTCTCGCGGCTGCGCGAGTCCCGCAAGGAGGCCCTCAAGGCCGAGGGCGTGGGCCTCACCTTCCTGTCCTTCATCGCGGCGGCGACGGCGAAGGCCCTGCGGGAGAACCCCATCCTCAACGCGCGGGTGCTCGAAGACGCCTACGTGAAGATCAAGCAGATCAACCTCGGCGTGGCCGTGGAGACCCCCGCGGGGCTGCTCGTGCCGGTGGTGCGCGACGCCGACGAGCTCACCGTGAAGGGCCTGGCCAAGGGCATCGACTCGGTGGCGAAGAAGGCCCGCGACGGGAAGATCGAGGCCGACGACCTGTCGGGCTCGACCTTCACCATCAGCAACCCCGGCACCAAGGGGAACTTCGTCGGCGCCGCGGTCATCTCGCAGCCCAACGTCGCCATCCTGCGCACCGGCGAGATCGTGAAGCGCCCGGTGGTGGTCGAGGTCGACGGCGTCGACACCATCGCCATCCACCCGGTGATGTTCGTCGCGCTCTCGTACGATCACCGCATCGTCGACGGCGTCGCGGCCAACAACTTCCTCTACCGCATCACCGAGCTGCTCGAAGCGGGCCAGTTCGAGGTCTGACCGCGACCTCACCCGCGCTGCCGCGCACCCCTCTCCATGAATGGCTCACGTCGGGACACAGGTCGGTCGGAGCCTTGAATTCCAGAGGTTCTGGAACGAGCCTGGGGCCTCCTCTCCGGACCGGGGTTTGGCGTTCGCCTGCACCCCGGGCAAGCGAGAGCGGGCGCCCGCTCCGCGGGCTGTCAGCCCCGCACACGATGCGCCTTCCGAAGCGTTGAACGCTCTGGCCGGGAGGTCGATGGAGTTCCTGTTCGACAGCCCGCGGAGCGGGCGCCCGCTCTCGCTTGCCCGGGGTGCAGGCGAACGCCAAACCCCGGTCCGCAGGTGGGCGAACGACGTGGGTGCCTCCAGGAGACACACGAAAACAAGCCGTTCGGAGAGTTGTGTCCCGAAGTGAACCAAGAGTGGAGAGGGGTGCGCGGCAGCGCGGGTGAGGTCAGCCGCCGTCCGCGGGCGCGTCGCTCACGCCCGCGTCGGTGGCCTCGGGCGCGTCGCTCACGGGCGCGTCGGTGCTCGCGTCGGTGCTCGCGTCGGTGACCGCCGCGTCGCTGGGCGGCGGCCGGACGCAGCGCCCGCTCGTGGGCACGCCCGCGTCGTCGCTGCGCGTCGTGAGGCACGTCGCGTCGCTCGGGCAGGTCTGGGTCATGTAGTGGCAGTTCATCGGGGCGCAGTAGCCGTTGTCGTAGGTTCCGGCGTCGGCGCCGCGCGAGGCCTTGAGGCAGATGTACCCGCCGCGGCAGTCGGTGTTGCTCGCGCACGAGCGGCGGCAGAGCGCGGTCTGGCCGGCGACCTGGCCCGCCTCGCGGGCGCACACGCTCCCCTCGGGGCAGTCGCCGCGGGGGTACGTCGATCCGGCGTACTCCGACGCCTCGGGCACGGTGCAGCGCGAGTAGCACAGCCCGCCCAGGTACCCGCTCGCCTCGCCGCTGGTCTCGTTGAACTCCTCGAAGCACCGCCCGCTGCGGCAGTCGAAGTTCTCCGTGCAGGTGCCGCCGTTCTCCGCGCGGTCCTGGTCGAGGGTGGTGCAGCCGCCGGCGTCGCGGCGCGCGGCGTCGCACACCCCGCAGAAGCGCGTGTACCGGTTGCACGCCGAGCCCGGGCACTGCGCGTCCTCGGTGCAGAACGGGAAGCACGCGCGCTCGGCCTCGTCGCCCGCGCCCCGCGCCGCGAAGCAGTTGTAGCCCGCGCGGCAGTCGGTCACCGCCTCGCAGCGCTTGAAGCACACCCGCCGGGTGCCGAAGTCGAGGCACATCGCCCCGGCGCCGCACTGGGTGTCGTTGGTGCACGATCGGGTGCACTGCCCCTGCGGGTACCCGTCGCCCACCGTGATGCACTGCGCCGAGGGGATGCCACGGCAGTTGGTGACCGTGGTGCACGGCCCGAACAGCGGCACCCCGGCGTCGACCCCGACGTCGCGCGGCACGTCGACCCCGGTGTCGGTCACCGCGGGCAGGTCGTTGACCGCGGCGTCGACCGTGGGGCCCGCGTCGGTCACCGCGGCGTCGTCGCTGTCACAAGCAAGGTTGAAGGCGATGAGCGCCGCGAGGGTCCAGTGGGATCGCATGGCGCGGACCATACGCCACAGACGCGGCCGCCCGGTAGGAAGCAGGCGGTGCGCGGTCAGACCACGTCGTAGTCGTGGCGGTAGGCGTCGCGTACCTGGCCCGTGGCGGGGTCGACCAGCCACTGCGGGGAGAGCTTCGCGGGCACCCGAAGGGGGCCGGGGCTGGCGCTGTGGGTGCGCAGGACGTGATCCCAGAGGGGGGAGGTGACGCCGTGGTTCATGCGCGGGGCGCGGAAGTGGTGGAGCAGGTGGTGCTGGCGCATCCATCGGCTGTACGGCCCCGTGGGCGGGTGCGTATGGATGCGCCGGTGCATCACCTCGTAGGCGCTGTACATCACCCCGAAGCCCACCGCGAAGGACCACGCCCGCCGCGGGCCCACGAGCAGCGACAGCGCGCCGCCGACGAGGGTGGTGCTCACCACCGCGGCGACGGCCTTGCGCTCGGTGGGCGCGAAGTACGTCGGGTCGGCGTGGTGCGCGAGGTGCTCTTCGTTGAACTCCGCCAGCAGGCCCGACGGGGTGACCCGCTGGTACCACCGGGCCGGGCGGCGCCGCCGGGGGCCGTGACCGATGAGCCGGTGGAGGGCGTACTCCGCGGCGCTCCAACCGAATGCGCCAGCAGCGAGGGCGATGGGAGAGATGAAGCGCGACATGTCAGCGTGAGTCGATGATGCGGAGGGAGGGAAGCTCGACGGCGCTGAGCACGCCCGCCCGGCCGCAGCCGGTGTCGAGGCCCACGAGGTCGCCCCGGAGCCACACCCGCTCGGGCTCCTTCGGGGCGTCGTCGGGGTAGCGCCGGTGCTCCTGCGGCAGGTCGCGCGTGTGCGTGTGCCCGAACACCACCCGCTTGCCCGTGTAGCCGTTGTAGAAGCCCTTCTCGCGCATCCACATCAGGGGCTTCTGGCGGCCCTCCTTCGGGTGCTTCCACTCCGCGTCGCGGCCGTCGAGGCCCGCGTGCACGAAGAGCGCGTGCTCGTCTTCGAACCAGAGCGGCAGCGACTCGAACCAGTCGATGACGTCCTTCGGGAACCACGACGCCACCTGGAGGTACTGCACGAACTCCTCGGCCCGCAGCGGCTGGCCCTCCTCCAGCGGCGGCGCCCCGGTGAAGGACCGGAACGAGTCCATGCACCCGTTGCCCCGCGGCAGCAGGAAGCCCGCGTTGGGCTCCTTGAAGCACTCGATCCAGATGTCTTCGTGGTTGCCCCGCAGCGCGACGGCCTTGCACGGCGGGTCGTCGACGAAACTGCGCACCCGCTCGACGGTCTCCTTCGACTGCGTGCCCCGGTCGAGGTAGTCGCCGAGGAAGACCACGGTGTCGTCCTTCTCCGGCGCGATGCGCTCGAGCAGGAGGTTGAGCGCCTCCAGGTTGCCGTGAATATCGCCGATCGCGAAGGTGCGCGCGCCCATGGAAGAGCCCTAACCTAGCGCACCGACCCACGCACGGGAAGCCGCCACGCTCACATCCGCCGCCCCGGAGCCTCAGGCGCCAGGCCGACGATGCACTCGCCGTTGACCACCGTCGCCGCCTCGTACTTGCTTGGGCACTTGGCCACGATCTCGTCGCTGCGGAACACCCCGTCGGCGCCGAGCACCCCGCGCACCGTGACCCCGGCGCAGTCGCGGAAGGTGTCGGGCACGATGCCGCTGTACGTCACCGGCAGCTCGGCGCGGTTGCGGGTCACCCGGAAGCGGAAGTCCCGGGTGCCCGGCCGGTGCTCGATGGACGCCGGCACCACCAGCCCTTCGACCCGAAGCGTGCGGCCGACCCACCGGGCCCGCTCGGCCGGGCGGGTGACCTCGTCGACGTACTTCGAGTACACCATGGCCGAGCCCCGGAAGGTCGACGCGATGCCCGCGATGAGCAGCGCGAGGCCGCCGAGCACCACGTACTTCGCGTAGCCCCCGCGGCGGCGCGCGCGGGGGGCCGCGACGGGCGCGGCGGTCTCGGTGGGGACGGGGGTCTTCGGGTCGTCGGGGGTCGAGGGGTCCACAGCTCCGCGGACCGTAGTGCCTCCGACCGCGAGAGTCCACGCGCAGAACCTTCGCTGCACTGCGGACTGCCGCCGGCGCCCCCGGGCGTGGCACCATGCGCGGCGCCATGCGCCGACTGCTCTCCCTCGCCCCGCTGCTGCTCGCCTGCAATTCGACCTCGACCGCCGCCGACGCGGGCGCCGCGCGGGACGTTCCCGACGCGGGCCTCGACGCGCCCGAGGTGAACGACCTCGGCGACGACCTCCCCGGCAAGCCCGACGTGGGCGCGCTGCCCGCGTACGTCGACCCCTACGCGTGCCCGATGGCGACGGGCCCGCGGCCCCTCGACGAGCCCCTCGACGCCGCCGAGGCGCGCGCCGGGGTGATCACCACCACCGGCGAGCTCATCGGGGGCGAAGGAGCGTCGGGGCGCATCGGGCACCTGCGGATCTACAACAACCGGGTGCGGGTGATCGTGCAGGGCAGGGTGGACCCCGCCCGCCAGCTGCGCGCCATCGGGTACGACCTCTACGGGGGGAACATCATCGACATGGACGTCGCGCGCCCCCGCGGCGCGCCCGGCGGGGACATCTTCCGCGAGATGTTCCCCACCTTCGGGTACCGCATCAGCGACGCCGCGGAGGTGACCGTGGCCTGCGACGGCTCCGGCGGCCGGCCCGCGGCCATCCGGGTGGTGGGCCGCGATGTCCCCACGCGGCTCATCAACATCCTCGACCGCCTCGCCAACGACCGCGACGTGCGCATCGTCACCCACTACATCCTCCGGCCCGACAGCTCGGTGCTCGAGGTGCGCACGGAGGTGCAGTCCAACAGCAACGCCGCCGTGCCCACCTCGGTGGCCGGGGAGTTCTACGGCGCCGGCTCGGCGCTCACGCTCTTCACCGACGCCACGGGCTTCGGCGACGCCACCCGCGCCACCTCGCCCCCGCGCTACCTCGTCGCCGTCGGCGACCCGGGCGAGAACAACCGCCGCGTCTCCTACGCCATCTCCCCGGCCACGGGCACCATGAGCGTCCCCGTCGTGGACGCCTCGGGCACCGTCGCGATCTACCCCTCGGTCGCCGCCCGGCGGGGCGAGCCCGGGTCCTTCACCCGCTACGTCGCCATCGGCACCGGCGACGTCACCTCCGTCGTCGAGCCCCTCATGAACGCCCGCCGCGACCCGCACGGCGTCGTCACCGGCGTCTCCTCCCCCGGGGCCCTGGTCTACGCTTACAGTGACCCGTATGCGATGGGCGCCCCGGTGCGCTCGATGGCGCGCGCGGCCGCCGACGGGCAGTACCGCATCGCGCTGCCGCCGGGCCGCTACGCGCTGCTCGCGGTCGACCAGGGGCGCAACCGCGGCGCGCCCGTGACCGTCACCGTCACCGACGGGGGCACTGCCACCGCGGCGCCGACGGTGGGCCAGAGCGCCACGCTCGCGCTCGACCTGAACGCCGTCGAGCGCGACGGGATGACCGTGCGCGCGCCCATGAAGGTGAGCCTCCGGGGCGTGGCCGCCGAGGCGCCCGACCCGGGGATGGGCGACCTCGAGGGCGAGCGCGAGGAGTACGGGCTGCACCGGGCGATCTACTCGCTGCTCGGCACCGAGCGGGTGGCGGTGAAGCCGGGGCGCTACCGGGCGATCGTGTCGCGCGGCGAGGAGTACGACACCGTCGAGAGCGACCTCACGCTGGTAGCGGGCGAGGCCGCGACGCTCACGGCCACGGTGCGCCGGGTGCTCGACACCCCGGGGCAGGTGTCCGGGGACTTCCACCAGCACACCGTCGGGAGCATCGACTCCGGGCGCAGCCTCTGCAACCGCGTGCTGGAGAACGCCGGCGAGGGCCTGGAGTACGCCGCCACCACGGACCACGACAACGTCACGGACTTCGCGCCGTGCACCCGCGAGCTCAACCTGGGGCGGTGGTTCGGCTCGATGATGGGCAACGAGATCTCCGTGGTGGGCACCGGGCACTTCAACGCCTACCCCCTGACCATCAACCCCGCCGACCCGACGGCCCTCATCGGCGCGCAGTACTGGGCCGACCAGACCGCGCAGCAGCTCTTCACCCGCATCCGCGCCGAGGCGGGCAACCCGGTGCTGCACCTGTCGCACCCGCGCTCCAACGGGCTCAAGGGGTACTTCACCACCATCAACCTCAACCCCCTCACGCTCGCCGGCAGCACCACCGCGGGTGTGCCCATTCCCGTGGCGACCGGCTGGGAGGCCGTCGAGGTGAATACCGAGGTGGGTAATCCCCAGGACTACCTCGCCTCCAACGACGCGGCGCTGCGCATGCTCGCCACCCGCGACGCGGCCTCGGTGCCGACGATGCAGGACTGGTTCGCCTTCCTGCGGCGGGGCGAGCACCCCTGCGCGCTGGGCAACAGCGACACGCACTCGCGCAACGGCGGATCGGGCTGGCCGCACAACCTCCTGCGGGTCGACGAGGACGCGCCCGAGCGGGTGACCCAGGCGATGGTGACCGAGGCCATCCGCGGGCAGCGCGTGGTGGTGGCCGCGGGCCTGGTGCTCGGCGTGCGTGTCAACGGCATGGCCCGCATGGGCTGGCAGGAGGTGGTGCGCCCGGGCGGCGACGGGACGGTTCCGCTGGAGATCACCCTCCAGGCGGCGCCGTGGGTCAGCGCGCGCGACCTGGTGGTCTTCGAGAACGGGCGCCCGCTGGCGCTCACCCGGGTGGCCGGGGAGGACGCCTTCACCGCGACGGTGGCGACCGCCGCGACGGAGCCCTTCGTGCAGACCCTGGGGGACGCCTCGCCGGGTCGCGCGGGCGTCGTGCGGTGGCGGGCGACGGTGCGGGCGCGCCCCACCCGGGACAGCTTCTACGTGGTGCTGGCCCGCGGCGGCTCGCTCAGCCCCGTCGGCGGCGGCAGCGCCATCGGGTACACCAACCCGGTGTACGTCGACGTCGACGGCAACGGCTGGCAGCCGACGCCCGCGACGCCCTGATGGTCCGCTTCGCCTGCGGCTCTCTCGCGGTGTAGTCTCCGCCCCAACCATGAAGCCCCCGCCCCCGCTGCCCCGTCGCCCGACGCCCGCGCGCGCCACCACCACGCTGCCCACGGCGGCCGCGCTGCTCGGCACCGCCCTCGCGCTCCAGGGGTGCCTCACCGAAGCCTGGGCAGACCCGGTTCCGGCGCCGGACGCCGGCGTCCGACCCCACCCGCAGCCGCCGCACCCCCCGCAGCAGCCGCCGCCCCCGCAGATGCCCGTGCCCGGTGGCATCGGGCGGGTGCACCCGCAGCTCCCGAAGCGCTGACGCCGCGCCGGGCGCGTCACTCCGTCGGAGTGACGAGGGGAGCGCCGTCCGGCGCGAAGGTGCCCGCGAGGATCACGCCCGCCCCGACGGACTCGTAGCGCCCCTCGCGCAGCACCTGGCGACCCTCCGAGCGCAGCGAGAAGGTCCCCGCCCACCCCTGGTCGTTGATGTTGGTGGCGCTGACGTTGAGCCACGCCTCGCCGCTCGCCCCGCGCACCGTCGTGAGCAGCTCGACCCGATCGCGCCCCCGGACCTTCGCGTTGAGGAAATCGCGGTCGAAGGTTCGCGCGACCGCGAGGGAGACGGCGACGCCCGCTCCGAGCGCGGCCGCGACCCGGGGGTCGGACTCCACCAGCGCCACCGTGCGCTCGATCGGGGGCGCGCGGCGTGC
The DNA here is from genome assembly GCA_030652255.1 of Myxococcales bacterium. Lineage (GTDB taxonomy): Bacteria > Myxococcota_A > Polyangia > Polyangiales > SCUS01. Next base: position 27,666 of record JAUSAZ010000084.1, read on the forward strand.
GTACTCGTACTGCGCGGGACACCCCGTCACGCTGGCGAGCAGCACCATGGACGCGGCAGACCTGGCCGGGTTTCGCATGAGCGCGGACGCTATCACGGAGCGGGTGACGGTCCCTCGCGCGCTCGTCCGCCCACGTCGTCAGTCCCCGCCCGCGGATGCTATGGGGAGCGCCGTGAACTTCGCATCCATCCTCGTGCTGGCGGGCGGGCTCTCCATGGACGCCGCGGCGGTGTCGGCGACGCGCGGCCTCGCGGTGCCGCGGGTGACGCTGCGCCACGCGCTCATGGTCGCGACCTTCTTCGGCGGCGCCCAGGCGCTGATGCCGCTCGGTGGCTGGGCGGTCGGCCGCAGCGTCGGCCCGCTCGTCTCCCGGTGGGACCACTGGATCGCCTTCGCGCTGATGGGCGGCATCGGCGCGAAGATGCTCTGGGAGTCGCGGAGCGCCGGGGAGGTGGAGGGCCGCGCGGCGGGCGACCCCTTCGGGCTGCGCGTGATGTTCCTGCTCGCGATCGCCACCAGCATCGACGCGCTCGCCGCGGGGGTGACGCTCCCGATGCTCGACGCCCCGATCGTGCTCTCGCTGGTCACGATCGGCGTGACCACCGCGGCGCTGAGCGTGCTCGGGCTGTTCGCGGGGCGTCGCTTCGGCGCGCTGCTCGGTCGCCGGCTCGACGCCGTCGGCGGGCTCGCGCTCATCGGGCTCGGGTCGAAGATCCTCGTCGAGCACCTGCGCGCCGGCTGAGCGCGGGGGGCGCCCCCCACGATTCGCCGTGATTGCGGCGCGACGGGGCCTCCGCTGCCACCGGCCTGCTATCGGGCTGGCGCGGCCCCGCTGCTATGGCCCCGAGGCGCTCACGCGCGGCCCTCCGCTGGGCGCGTCCGTGATCGCCAGATCCCGCCTTCCGCCTCCCCACGGCCCCGGCCGTAGAACGGACCCAGTGAGCTCCCTGCACCTTCGAACGCTCCTGCTCTTCGCCGCGCTGTGCGGCTGTGGAGGCTCCTCGATCGTTGGCGGCACCACGGACGGGGGGCGCATGGACGCCGCTGCCATCGACGTGCCCTGCGCCGCCCCGCAGCTGACCTGCGGCGAGCTCTGCGTCGACCCCACCGCCAGCGCCGCCCACTGCGGCGGCTGCGGCCGGTCGTGCGCCACGGGCCAGGCCTGCGTCGCCGGCGCCTGCCAGGCGCGCTGCCAGGGCACCAGCGCCGTGTGCGGGGGTCCGTGCCGCGACCTCCAGACCGACGGCGCCAACTGCGGCGCCTGCGGTCGCGCCTGCGCGGCGGGTCAGATGTGCAGCCTCGGGCGCTGCTCGCTCTCCTGCGACGCCTCGCTCGCGACCTGCGCGGGCGGCGACGGCGGCGCGGCGGCCTACTGCGCCGACGCGCGCACCGACCGGCTCAACTGCGGCGCGTGCGGCGTGGTGTGCGCCGCGGGCCAGGCCTGCGTCGACCGCGCGTGCGTGCTCTCCTGCGCCGGCGATCAGCGCGACTGCGGCGGCGCCTGCCGCGACCTCCAGACCGACAACGCCCACTGCGGCGCGTGCGGCACCCGCTGCGCCGCCGGTCAGGTGTGCTCGGGCGGGGTCTGCGGCGCCACCTGCGCGGCGCCCGCCATCACCTGCGGCCCAACCGACGCGCGCTTCTGCGCCAACACGTCCATCGACCCGGCCAACTGCGGCGCGTGCGGCACGAGCTGCGCGCTGGCCAACACCCAGACCCAGGGCTGCACCGGGGGTGAGTGCGCCGTGGTGCGCTGCGCCGCGGGCTTCGGCGACTGCGACGGCGCGGCGGCCAACGGCTGCGAGGTGACGCTCGCGTCCAGCGCGGCGCACTGCGGCGGCTGCGGCCGGGCGTGCCTGCTGGCCCACGCGACGCCCACCTGCACGGCGGGCGCGTGCGCGGTGATGGCCTGCGACGCGGGCTTCGCCGACTGCGACCGCGTGGCGAGCAACGGCTGCGAGGTGAACACCCGCGCCGACAACGCCAACTGCGGCACCTGCGGCATGGGCTGCGCCGCCGGCCAGGTGTGCTCGGGCGGGGTCTGCGGGGCGACCTGCGCGGCGCCGCTCGCGACCTGCGGCACGGCGCCGATGGCCTTCTGCGCCAACACGGCCATCGACCCGACGAACTGCGGCGTTTGTGGGACGGTGTGCGCGCTGGCCAACGTGGCGGCGCACGGCTGCGCGGGCGGCATGTGCACGCCCTCGCGCTGCGCCGCGGGCTTCGGCGACTGCGACGGCACGGCGGCCAACGGCTGCGAGACGGACCTGGGCACGAGCGCGGCGAGCTGCGGGGCCTGCGGGCGGACCTGCGCGCTGCCCAACGCCACGGCGACCTGCGCGGTGGGCGCGTGCGCGGTGATGGCCTGCGCGACGGGCTTCGCCGACTGCGACATGAACCCGGCCAACGGCTGCGAGGTGGACACCCGCACCGACAACGCCCACTGCGGGTCGTGCGTGACGACCTGCGCCACCGGCACGATGTGCACGGGCGGGACATGCGGCACGAGCTGCCAGGCCGCGCAGACCAACTGCTCGGGTACCTGCGCCACGCTCGCCAGCGATCCGCGGCACTGCGGCAGCTGCCTCACGGTGTGCCCCACCGTGGCCAACGCCACCACGTACTGCGCGGCCGGGGGCTGCGGGTTCGCCTGCGCGGCGGGCTTCGGGGACTGCGACGGGGTGACCGGCAACGGCTGCGAGGCCGCCGTCACCGACGTGAACAACTGCCGCGGTTGCCGCGTGGTCTGTGCGCCCCCCGCCAATGCCACGGCCCTGTGCGGCGTCGCCGGGTGCGACTTCGCGTGCAACGCCGGCTTCATTCGCAGCGGGGCCTCGTGCGTGTTGCCGCCCCGGCCGATCGCGCCGCTGTCGACCGCGACGGTGACCTCGCGCCAGCCGCGCCTGCGCTGGGTGCTGTCGTCGGGCGACGGGGCGCACGTCGACCTCTGCCGCGACCGCGCGCTCACGACGGGCTGCGTCGCCTTCGACGCCGCGGGCGTCTCCGGGGCGCCCGCGACGAACCTCGCGGCGGGCGTCTGGTTCTGGCGGCTCACGATGCGCCAGGGGGGCGTGACGACGGCGGTGACGGGGCCGACGTGGCAGTTCACGGTGGGCGTGCGAACGGCGGAGGTGGGCGGCGTGCCCGGGCCCAACATCTCCTCGGGCACCACCCTCGACGTCAACGGCGACGGCTACTCCGACGTGGTCGTGGGCGGGTACCACTCCAGCACGGCGTACGTGTACCTCGGGGGGGCAGGCACCTCCCTGGGCGCTACCCCCATCACCCTCACCCAGCCCGCCGGGAGCAGCGACTTCGGCATCTCGGTGGCGAGCGCGGGGGACGTCAACGGCGACGGTTACTCCGACCTCGCCGTCGGGGCCTCTTCGAGCACCGGCGGAGGGAGGGCGTATGTGTACCTCGGCGGCGCCTCGGGCCTTGCGACGACGCCCGCCACCGCGCTCACCGGACGGGACGGGGCGAGCGGAGAGTTCGGCACCGTGGTGGCAAGTGCAGGGGACGTCAATGGTGACGGCTACGCCGACCTCGCCGTGAGCGCCACTGGCGCGAACAGCAACGCGGGGGCGGTGTACGTGTACCTCGGCGGCGCCACAGGCCTTGCGACGACGCCCGCCAGCTCCATGCCCGGGCCAGACGGCGCGTCCGGCCGCTTCGGCAGGGGCCTGGCGAGCGCAGGGGACGTCAATGGCGACGGCTACGCCGACCTCGTCGCTGCGGCCCCGTACGCGAACAGTTTCACCGGGGCGGTGTATCTGTCCCTCGGGAGCGCGTCGGGGCTGCTACCCGCTCTTTCGATCCCCCCCCCCTCCGGCACCGGACGCTACGGTGAGTCGGTGGCGAGCGCGGGGGACGTCAACGGCGACGGTTACTCCGACCTCGCCGTCGGAGCCATGGGCGCGAATGGTGGCAGGGGGGCGGCGTACGTGTACCTCGGGAGTTCGACCTCACTGAGCACGACGCCACTCACTCCTACCGGACCCGTCGGGGCCAATCTCTATAACTTCGGCACTACGCTGACAGGCGCGGGGGACGTCAACGGCGACGGCTACGCCGACCTTGCCGTCGGGAACTACTCTGCGTCCAGCAACGCGGGAGCGGTGTACCTCTTCCTCGGGGCCGCAGGCCCGACGCCGTTGAGTGCGATTGCCGCCACCCTCAACGGGCCTCCCCCCAGGAACAACACGAGCTCTCAGTTTGCCTACTCGCTGGCAGGCGCGGGAGACATCGATGGCGACGGTTACACCGACATCATCGTGGGCACCTTCGGCCACGATAGCGCGCACGTCTACTTCGGTGCCTTGGGGGCGACCCCGTTGAGGGCGACGTCCATCGAGCTCAGCGCTCCTGTCGGAAGCAGGTACTTCGGCTTCTCGGTGGCGAGCGCCGTCCACGTCGAGCGGCTCCGCCGCGTGCTCTGGTGCGCCGCACCGACGCCGCGCCGGCCGGAGCCGTTCACCCGCCGCGCGGGCTGACACGCGGGCTCTCCGCCGCGACGACACCGTCGCGGCATCGCCTCCCCCTTCCTCCCTCCCTCCCTCGCTCTACCGTCTCGGCGCCACCACCTCGGCGTCGCAGCCCGACGCCCGCAGCGTCGCGGCGGCGGCCTCTGCGTAGCGCTCGGTCACGTCCACCAGCACCTCCTTCGGCAGGTCGTCGATCGCGGCCCTCGCCTCGTCGAGCCCGCAGGCCATCACCTCGCGCAGGGCCTTCATCGTGGTCACGCGGTCGGGACCCGGCGCCCACAGGATGAGCCGGCTCAAGCCCGCCGGGATCGTCGGGCGGCGCACCATCGCCAGCGGGTCTTCGACCCCGTGCGGGCACTCCGCGAGGCGCAGCGTGAGCTCCATCCCGCAGGCGTCGGCGACGGCGCGCACGGCCCGCACGCCCTCGACCAGGTCGGCGAACACCACCGAGAGGTGCCGCTCGCCCCAGTACCCGCGGTGCCAGGCGGGCGCCACGCTCGGGCGGCGGTCGCTCTCCGGGCGCGCCACCAGCGCGTCGAGCTCCGGCCGAAGGAGCGCCTCGAAGGCGTCGAGCGCGGGCTCCTTGCCCGGGTCGTCGTAGCGCATCCCCTTCGGCTGCCAGCTGAACTCCGCCGCCAGCGGCTCGTGCGAGTGGTCGAGCTCCACCTCCACGCGTCCGCCCCTCGCGTAGAAGGTCTCCCCGAACACCGGCGGCATCGTCACGGTGCACGACGAGTGCACGATCACCTGCCGCCCCAGCGCGACCGCCGAGGGCGGCTCCCGGGCGTACGACGGCCACTCGTCCCCGCGGCCGTGCCTCGCCGCGCGCAGCCCCTGCTCGCGCACGAGGTCGTCGAGCGGCGCGGCGCCCTCCTCCTCCCACTCGTGCTCGCGGTGCCACGCGTCGTGCGCGTCGATCGCCCGTTGCAGCAGGGCCGCGACCTCCGCCGCGACGGCCTCGTCGGCGAAGCGCCCGACGATGGTGTACGCGCCGCTGTTGTTGCTCGCGAAGGCGGTGAAGAGCCGGATGCGCATCGAAGACCTCCCGGAGGGCGTCGGCGCCGCGTGGCCGCGAGCGCGGACGGGGCCGTCGAGCGTACCATCGCCCCCTCCGCGGCCGTCGCAGGGCGTAGAGCGTGAGCTGAACCGGGAAGTGGGGGAAGGGCCGTCAGTGCCGGCCGGGGATCAGGCGCGGACGCCCTCCCTCCGGGGGGAGGGCGGGGTCGCTGCTCAGGGCAGGGCGCGGGCGCAGCGGAAGCCGACGTAGGGGTTGGTGTTCATCTGCGGCGGCGCCGTGAAGCGCGCGACCGAGAGCAGGCCGTTCGGGTCGGTGTCGCCCCACGACCCGCCGCGGACGATGCGATCGGCCGTCGAGCTGAGGTTGCTGAGCGGGTCCAGGTTCGACGACCACGAGGGGCGGTAGGACTGGAAGGTGTCCGCCATCCACTCGTAGACGTTGCCGGCCATGTCGTGCAGCCCGCCGCTGACGCCGGTCGGGTAGCTCCCGACGCGGCGGGTGCTGCCGCCGTCGGAGCCCCCGCAGCTGCGCCAGAGCGCGCGGTCGCACGACGTGCTCGGCTGCGTGTTGCCCCAGGGGTAGAGCCGCCCGGAGACGAGCCCCTCGGAGGGGATCGCGCGGCCGCGGGCGGCGTACTCCCACTCCGCCTCGGTGGGCAGGCGCCCGCCGTCCCACACGCAGAACTCCTGCGCCGCCCAGTAGCTGACGGCGTTCATCGGGTGGGCGTCGCGGGTCGTCGATGCGGGCGACCAGTTGAACGCGCCCGACTGCGCACCCGGCGCGACCGCCGCTGCGCCCCAGGCGATGGCGTTCGCTCCCGGGTAGGCGATGGGCGCCGCGCGCACGGCCGCGAGGTCGCGCGAGCGCACCGACCACCAGGCGTTGAAGCGCGCCACGGTGACCTCGTAGGTGTCCATGGCGAAGCTGCTGACGGCGATGCTCGGCTGCTCCGGGGTGCCGCCGTAGAACGGCGAGGTCGCGTTCGACCCCACCGTGAAGGTGGGCCCGCCGATGATGGCGACGAGGCCGCAGCCGGGGGTCCCCGCGACGGCGCAGCTGCGCTGGCCGCAGACGCCCGCGACGCACGCCTGGATGGCGCCGCACACCCGACCGCAGGCGCCGCAGTTGTTGCGGTCGGCGGTGAGGTTGAGCTCGCAGCCGTTGGCCGCGTTGCCGTCGCAGTCGGCGTAACCCGCCGCGCAGGCGCAGCTGAACGAGCCCGCGGCGTTGGTGCAGGTCATGTTGCCGGCGCAGCCGCCGTTGTTGGTGGCGCACTCGTTGACGTCGACGCAGGCGCCGCCCACGAGGGCGTAGCCGGTGTTGCACGCCGCCGGGGCGCAGGCGCCCGCGAAGCAGGCGGCCGTCCCGTTGGCGACGACGCAGGCGTTGCCGCAGCCGCCGCAGTTGGCGACGCTGCTGCCGAGGTTGACCTCGCAGCCGTCCGTGGAGCTCGCGTTGCAGTTGGCGAAGCCCGGCGCGCAGGCCGCGAGGGCGCAGGCGCCCGCGGTGCACGAGCCGGTGCCGTTGGCGTAGGCGCAGGCGACGCCGCAGCCGCCGCAGTTGGCCGCGTTGGACGCGAGCGTCACCTCGCAGCCGTTGCTCCCGTCGTGGTCGCAGTCGGCGAGGCCCGCGGTGCAGACCGCCGTGGTGCACGAGCCCGCCTGGCAGGTGCGGCCCTGGGTGCAGACCACCCCGCAGCCGCCGCAGTTTGCGCTGTCGGCGTTGGCGTCGACCTCGCAGCCGTTGCCCGCGCTACCGTCGCAGTCGCGCTGCCCCGGGGCGCACGCGTAGCCGCACACGCCCGCCGAGCAGGTCGCCGTCGCCGACGGGACCACCGCGCAGGTGACCCCGCACGCGCCGCAGTTGCCCGTCCCGGTGGCGGTGGAGACCTCGCAGCCGTTGCCCGGGAGGTGGTCGCAGTCGGCGAAGTTCGCGTCGCACGAGCCGACGCCGCAGACGCCGTTGCTGCACGCCGCGGTGCCGTTGACGGTGGTGCAGGTCGTCCCGCATCCGCCGCAGTTCGAGGCGTCGGTGGTGATCGCCACCTCGCAGCCGTTGGCCGGGTTGCCGTCGCAGTTGGCGTAGCCCGCTGCGCAGGAGCCCATCACGCACGCGCCGCCCGCGCAGGTGGCGCCCGCGTTCGGGAAGGAGCAGGCGTTCTGGCAGCTCCCGCAGTGCGCGGCGCTGGTCTGGGTGTGGACCTCGCAGCCGTTGCCCTCGTCGGCGTCGCAGTTGGCGAGGCCGGCGGTGCAGGCCGTGGCCGAGCAGGCGCCGCTCACGCAGGTGCGACCCTGGGTGCAGGTGTTGCCGCAGGCGCCGCAGTTGGCGCCGTCGGTGGTGATCGCGGCCTCGCAGCCGTTGGCGGGGTTGCCGTCGCAGTCGGCGTGCGTGGCGTCGCAGGTGTAGCCGCACGAGCCGCCGCAGGTCGCGGTGGCGTTCGCCGGGGCGGAGCACGCCGTCGCGCAGGCGCCGCAGTGGGCGAGGTCGGAGGTCAGCGAGACCTCGCAGCCGTCGGCCGGGTCGCCGTTGCAGTTCGCCCAGCCGGCGTCACACGCGCCGAGCGCGCAGGCGCTGGCGCCGCACACGCCCGTGGCGTGGGCGTAGGCGCAGCGGGTGCCGCAGCCGCCGCAGTTGGCGGGGTCGTTGCCGAGCGCGACCTCGCAGCCGTTGGCCCGGGTGCCGTCGCAGTCGGCGTAGCCCATGTCGCAGACCGTGAAGCCGCACGCGCCCTCGGTGCACACGGGCGCGGCGTTGGCGAAGGTGCACGCGTTGCCGCAGGCCCCGCAGTGGCCCGTGTCGGTGGCGGGGCTGGTCTCGCAGCCGTCCGCCGGGAGCCCGTTGCAGTCGGCGTGGCCGGCCACGCAGACCGCCGTCGAGCAGGCGCCCGACTGGCAGGTCGTCCCGTTGGTGCAGGCCGCCCCGCAGGCGCCGCAGTGGGCGCCGCTGGTGGTCGTGTCGACCTCGCAGCCGTTGGCCGCGACGCCGTCGCAGTTGGCGAAGCCCGCCTCGCAGGTGATGCCGCAGGCGCTCGCGCCGCAGGTCGGCGTCGAGTGCGGGCCCGAGGCGCAGGTCACGCCGCAGCCGCCGCAGGAGGTGACCGAGGAGAGGTCGGTCTCGCAGCCCGCGTCGCTGTTGCAGTCGGCGAAGCCCGCGGCGCAGGCGGCGACGGTGCAGGCCCCGGCGGTGCAGGCGGGCGTGGCGTGGGGCAGGACGCAGGCGCTGCCGCAGCCGCCGCAGTTGGACGCGCTGCTGTTGAGGTTGACCTCGCAGCCGTCCGCCGCGACGCCGTTGCAGTCGGCGAAGCCCTCGGCGCAGGTGCCGATGACGCAGCCCCCGGCGGCGCACACCGGCGTCGCGTTGGCGAGCGCGCACGCGTGGCCGCAGGCGCCGCAGTTGGCGACGTCCGAGCCGGGGGTGGTCTCGCAGCCGTTGGAGGCCGCGCCGTCGCAGTTGGCGAAGCCGGGGTTGCAGGCCCCGACCGCGCAGGCGCCCGCCGCGCAGGCCGCGGTGGCGTTGGCGACCGCGCAGGCGTGCTGGCAGGCCCCGCAGTGCGCGGGGTCGCTGGCGAGGTCGACCTCGCAGCCGTCGACGGCGGAGGTGTTGCAGTTGGCCTGCTGGGCAGGGCACACGATGGAGGAGCAGGCCCCGCTCACGCAGGTGCTGGTGTGACCCGCGCTGGAGACGCAGGCGTTGCCGGGCGCGCCGCAGTTGGCGTTGGTGGTGACGTCGAGCTCGCAGCCGTCGGCGCGGTTGCCGTTGGCGTCGGCCCAGCCCGCGTCGCAGGTGAGGGCGCAGGCGCCGGTCGCGCACGTCGGGCTGGCGTGCGGACCCGCGGTGCACGCGACGCCGCAGGCGCCGCAGTGGGTGAGGGTGCGGGTGGAGGTCTCGCAGCCGTCAGGGCGTCTGCCGTTGCAGTCGGCGTAGCCGGTCGCGCAGGCCGAGCGGTCGCAGCGACCCTGGACGCAGGCCGCGTTGGCCGCGCCGGGTTTGCCGATCGTGCAGGGCGTGCCGTCGGGCAGCGGGGTGTTGGAGCGGCCGACGCACCGGCCGTTGCGGGGGTCGCAGACGCCCGCGGTGTGACACCCGTCCCGGTCGAGGCAGGTGACGTCGATGCATTCGCAGGCGTCGCCGACCCGGTCGCGGTCGGTGTCCAGCTGGTCGGCGTTGGCGACCGTGGGGCAGTTGTCCTCCCAGTCGAAGCGGCCGTCGCCGTCCGGGTCCACCGCGGGCCGGTCGATGCGGAACTTGATCTCCAGTACGCGGCCGTTGATCAGCGGCGTGAAATTCGCCGTGTCGACGGTGCGGAACTCCCTCCTGTCGCGCACCACGTCCACGTCGGCGAAGCCGAGCTCCCGGGTGTCGCCGCGTCCCGAGGGGACCAGCACGCGCACCCGGTAGCGCGCCGTGACGGAGAGGCGCTCGTCCTCGGTGTCCCAGGAGACGAGGAAGTACCCCGCGGGGTCGTTGTCCCCGTCGATGCCCGGCCTGCGCTCGGTGATGACCTGGATGCGCTCCTCGCGGCGCCGCGAGTCGGTGGTGAAGGTCGCGAGCGTGCGGCGGACGCGGCCCCGGGCGTCGAGCTCGTCGATGCGCACCGTGGGCTCGACGGTCGGGATGGTGTCGCCGTACTGGGCCGGGAGCGGCACCATCGGCGGCAGGAACAGGAAGCCCGCCGTCCCACCGTTGTGGAGCTGGTCGGAGATGACCGCCTGCGCGGCGCGACGGGTGCCGTCGCCGCCGGGCGTGTCGGTGGAGCTACACCCGACGGCGAGGAGGAGCGGCACACAGATGGCCGCGAGCGTGGGTCGCCTGAGCCTTCGATTGGACATGGAGTCTCCCTTGTTGCGACCGACCGGGAGCCCACGGTGTGTGCGCGCCCCTTTCAGCCAACGGGAGACGTTGCCTGACGTTCTTCCAGAACCCGGTAGCAGGGCGGTGGCAACGCGGGTGCACCGCGGGCGTGGGCGGGCGCTCCGACCGAGCCGTCAGGGCGCTTGCGACGAGGTCCTGGTCCCGCGTCGCGAGGCCAGCAGCAGCCCGGCCCCCACCGCCCCCACCGCCACCGCCACCAGCTCGAACACGCCCAGCGCGAAGACCTCCGTCGCGCTCAGCACCTTCGTGCTGGTCGGCGACTCGTGGGCCACCTCGACGATCTCGCCGGGCTCCGGGTCGCTGCCGATGAGCACGAGGCACGGCGCGTCGGAGCTGAGCGACGCGGGCGCGCCGTTGACGGTCAGCTCGTAGGTGCGCTCGCAGCTGAAGGCGCCGCCGCTGCGCGCGCTCGACGTGGTGCGCGCGGCCGCGAGGCGGGCCTGCGTGTGGGGCCAGTCGGCCCAGTGGAGGGCGCGGATGCCGCGGCTGAGCAGGAGGGATCCGCCGGAGAGAACCCCGATGGCGAGCAGCAGCAGGCCGAAGAAGCGCAGCGGGTGGGGCTGCGCGGGCTGCGGCGGGTACCGTGACGGCTGCTGGTACGGTGGCGGCTGCTGGTACGGTGGCGGCATACGGGTGGGCCCGATGGTGCGCGCGCGCGGGCCGAAGCTCCAGGGGCCCCGGCGGCGCTACACCGCGAGCTCGAACTCGAAGACGTAGTGGTGCTTCCCCTCGACGATCTGGATGTCCATTCGCCCGGAGAGGCCCTTGAGCCCGCCGGTGCCGGAGTCGGGCACCACGGTCACCGAGAGCGTGCGCTCGCCGCGGGTCATCACCCCGCTGTGCTGGAGCACGAAGGTGCCCTGCCTCCCGTCGAGGGTGCCCGTGACGCGCTCGATCGCGACGTAGCCCGCGGAGCCGTCGACGGGCGTGCGCGCGCCGATCATGTCGACCTTGCTCGTGGCGTCGAGCGGGCCGGAGAAGCGCTTGTCGAAGCTCACGCGCCCCAGCGAGACGCCCTCCACCACGTCGTAGGGCGGCTCGGCGTTCATGGTGATCTCGAAGGTTCCGTTGGCGTTCATGGTGGGGAGACCTAGCGCCACGACGCGGCGGTGTCTCGCAAGAACCCGACAGCCCCGGACGGATCCCCCGCGCCGCTTCGCCGCAGGGGCGGTGGTCGTCCGGCGGCCCTTGTTGACGGTGGCTGCGGGTGTGTTCCTGTCAGGCGCATGAGCGCTCGCGAGCCGTCGGTGTGTGTCGTCGCCCTGGCCGCCCTCGCGCTTGGCTGCGCGCCCGAGGAGGGCACGCTCGCGCCCGACGCGTCGCGCCTCGACGCGCGCCCCCCCAACGACCTCGCGGGCGATCGCCCCGTCGCCGCCGACCTCCCCCGCCGCGACGCCGCGACGGACATCACCCCGGGCGACGCGGCGCGCACCGACGCCGCGAGCTCCGCCGACGCGACCATCCGCGCCGACGCAGGCGACGCGGGCGCTGGGGACGCGGGCGCGGGCGACGCCGGCCCGCAGCGGTGCACCGTGACGCCCTCGGCGGAGCCCTTCCGCAGCCCCGCGCTGCGGCTGCACTGGCGCGCCACCGCGGGGATGCCCTTCGCGGGCGCCGACCAGGTGTGCTCGACCCCGGTGGTCGCCGACATCGTGCGCGCCCGGGCGGGCGAGGAGGAGATCCCCGAGGTCGCGTTCATGACCTTCTCGTGCGAGTCGGGCTACCCCCGCTCGGCGCTGCGGGTGATCTCCGGGCGCGCGCCCCACCGGCTCCTGTGGTCGCAGAACGGCTTCGGCGCGCCCAACGACGAGGCCGCGGATTTCGGCCTGCGCTGGGACGGCCACCCCGCCGTCGGCGACCTCGACGGCGACCCCGCCAACGGGCTGGAGGTCGTCGCGGTGACCGCTCGCTTCGGCCTCGCGGCCTATCGCAGCAACGGGCGGTTGTACTGGCGCTCCGTCGAGCCGCTCACCGGGGTCAACGGCGCCAACCCCTCGGTGAGCATCGCCGACCTCGACGGCAACGGTGTGCCCGAGGTGATCGCGGGCGGCGCGGTGGTCAACGGCCGCACCGGCGTGGTGCGCTGGCAGGCGGCGACGCGCGGCACCAACGGGCAGGGGCCCCTGAGCGTGGTGATCGACCTCGACGGCGACGGCGGCTTGGAGCTGATCACCGGGTCGGCGGTGTACGACGCCGCGGGGGTGCAGCGCTTCCGCATGGGGTCGGGCGAGGGCTTCGCGGCGGTGGGCGACCTGCTCGACGCGCGCGGCAACGCGGGCGCCGACGGAGCGCCCGAGGTGGCGGTGATGGCCGGCGGAACGCTCACCCTCTACGACGGCATGACCGGCGCCTCGCGGTGGAGCGCGCGGCTCCAGGGCGCGTCGGCGCTGGGCGGCGCGCCGACGGTGGCGGACTTCGACGGCGACGGGCACGCGGAGGTGGGCGTGGCGGGCGGCGACCGGTACACCCTCTTCGACCCGGACTGCCGCGCGGTGGGGCCCGACTGCGTCGCGGTGGGCGTGCGCTGGGCCACGGTGACCGAGGACACGTCGAGCAACGTCACGTCGAGCACGGTGTTCGACTTCAACGGCGATGGCGCGAGCGAGGTGGTCTACAACGACGAGGAGCGCTTCATGGTGCTCGACGGGCGCACCGGGCGCATCGTCTTCCAGGACTTCAACCCGAGCCAGACGCGCACCGAGCAGGCCATCGTGGCGGACGCCGACGGCGACGGCCAGGCGGACATCGTGTTCGGGGCGAACCAGTGCGTGGCCTTCGCGGGCAACACCATCCCCGCGGGGCAGGCGGCGACGCAGCGGGTGCCGGGGCTCGAGATCTGGTCGTCCGGCGACGGCTCGTGGGTGGCCGCGCGCCCGCTCTGGAACGAGCACGGCTACCACATCGACAACATCAACGACGACGGCACCATCCCCCGGCGCGAGGCGCCCTCGTGGCGCACGCACAACACCTTCCGGCTCAACCGGGCGCGCGACCGGGCGCTGCTGGCGCCGGACCTCGCGGGCGCCCCGGAGGCGCCGACGTGCCGTCTCTCCGTGGCGAGCGTGTGCACCGTGGTGCGCAACGAGGGCGACGCGCCGGTGGGGGTCGTGACCGTGGGGGCCTACGACCGGGCGCCCTCGGCGATGGGCGCGCGGCGGCTCGGGATGGCCGCGACGACGCGGGTGCTCGCGCCGGGGCAGAGCGAGCGGGTGTGCGTGGAGATCCCGGCGCCGGCGGCGGAGACGCGGGTGTGGCTGCGGGTGGACGACGGGGGCGCCGCGCGCGAGTGCGACGAGGGGGACAACGTCGCGGAGGTGACCGTGGCGTGCGCGCCGGCCTGACGCGCCGGAGGGTCAGCGCCCGATCGGCGTGACCGTCCCGGTCTTGCCCTCGCGCACGGTGATGCGGATCTCGTTGTGGGCGCTCGCGGCGCTGGGCGGCAGGTCGACGTGCACGTCCATGGTCATCTCCATGCTGCTCGACAGCGCCGGGGTGGTCGGCGCCACGGGGAACATCCCCCGCAGCGTCACGCGCATCGTCCCCGAGCGCACCGACGAGCGCGGCGGGAGGTTGGCCATCGCCGTGATGGTGCCGTTCATCTCCGCGGACACGTCGAGGCAGGGCGTGCGCTGCACCGTCGCCGCGCCGTTGATGCGGGTCTGCCCGCTGAGCGTCGCGGTCACGTTGGCGGTGCGCAGCAGGTCGCGCTGGGCCACCTCGGCGTTGATGGGCCACACCGCGCCCACGGCCTGCCGCTGCGTCGTCCCGAAGACCTCGTCGTCGCTGGCGCCGCCGATGGACATCGAGACCACCACCCCGAGCGCCTCGCGCACCGGCCGGTCGACGGGCCGTCCCCCGACGGTGACCCGCGCCTCGGCGCCCCGCTGCGCCCGCGCGACGGTGACCACCTGGCCCGGGCGGAGCAGCACGCGAGACCCGCTGGCGTCCTCGGACTCGAGGCGCTCGATGGTGTACTCCGACTGCAGCGCCTTGCCCTCGGGCGAGACCGCGAGCACGCGCTCGACGGCGCGGAAGTGCACCTGGAGGTGCTCCTCCCGGTCGGTGGGCGGGCGGCCGTTGGCGTCGATGTGCGTCGTCTGGTGCTTCTCGCCCTCGACGGTGATCCGGGCGCGCTGACCCACCCGCACCGCGCGATGCAGCCGCACCGCGTAGGTGCCCTCGGCGGCCGGCGGGGTCTGCGCCGCGCCGCGGTGGGCGTAGCTGAGCGGCACCCCGGCGAGGGCGAACGCGACGGCGAGCGCGGCCCCGCGGAGGAGGGACGAAGGGCGGGGCGAAGGGGAAGTGGGCTTCATCGTGGCGGCACGATCGCACGGGACGACACGCGCCGGTAGCGCGGCGCCGCTACAGGAAGCGGTACCCCAGCGACAGCGAGAAGGTCGGCAGGAACACGTACGACTGGAGCACCTGGTCGATGTAGCCCTGGGCCGTGACGCGGGCCTCCGCGGCGCCCGGGGTGGTCGAGACGAACTGCGGCGTGATGGCCGTGCGCGAGTCGACGGTGCCGACGAAGCCCACCGCGGTCTGTATCACCAGGTGGTCGCCGAAGAAGGTGAACTCCCACCCGAGCTCGGCGCTCACCGTGTGCAGCGTCGACGTCACGTCGTAGACCCCGTTGGCCTCGGGCACCTGCGCGGGCGGGGGCTGGCCGGTGACCGTCGTGATGAGCTCCCGCGCGCTGGCGTCGCCGGAGAGCGTGAGCCGGCCGTAGCCGCCCATCAGCAGGAGGCCCGCGCCCGGGAAGGGCCGCCAGCCGGCGTGGACGCGCCACATCGAGCCGCGGTCGAGGCGCAGCCCGTAGGGGCCCGCGGAGGTCTGTGACCCGCCGCCCGCGGCGGAGATCACGCCGTTGAAGGCGTCGAGGTAGAGCGACGGGGTGACGCCGACGGAGGCCATCACCCGCAGGCGTCCGGGGAGCTCGACGTCGCCGCGGAGCGAGACCGCGAGCGGGGCGTCGGTGCCCGCCGAGACCTGGAAATGGAAGGGGTCGGCGCTCGCGAGGGCAGGGGCGCAGAGCAGCGGGGTGACGAGGGCGAGGGCGACGCGGATGCGCATGCGGGGTCCTTCCTGCGACGCGGACGGTGCGCTCGATCGGTAGGGTGCCTGTGACCCCTGACAGGTGCATCGGCCGTGCGCGGCGTTCATCGGCGTGCACCGCCTGCGCGGCAGGGGCGCCGGGGTGTGCGCTCAGGCCGCAGGTGGGGCGGGTTCGGGCACGAACAGGCGAACGGTGGTGCCCTCGCCGCGGCTGCTCTCGATGTCCACGGCGCCGCGGTGGGCCGTGAGGATGCGGTCGACGATGGCGAGCCCGAGCCCGGTGCCGGTGGTGCGGGTGGTGAAGAAGGCCTTGCGGGCGCTCTTGCGCACCTCGGTGTTCATGCCCTCGCCGGTGTCGATGACGGCGATCTCCCGGCCCTCCACGCCGTGGCGGGTCTTGCGGGCGAGGGTGATGGTGAGCACGCCGCCGGTGCCCATGGCCTGCACGGCGTTCTCGATGACGTTCTCGAGGGCGTGCCGGAGCAGGTGGGCGTCGCAGTGGATGGGGGCCTCGGCCTCCGGGCTGGAGCGCAGCTCGACCTCGGTGCCGGCGCGCTCGGCGGGGCCGAGGCAGCGGGTGATGAGCTCCCGGGGGAGGGTCTCGCGGGCCTCGGGGTGCAGCGGCCGGGCGAGGGTGAGCAGGTCGGTGACGATGCGGTTGATGCGGTCGGCCTCCTCCTCGAGGATGCCGTGGAGGAGGTCGCGCTCTCGGGCCGGGAGCTGCGGGCGGCGCAGCGAGGAGACGGCGTTGAGGATGATCGCGAGGGGGTTGCGCACCTCGTGGGCGACGATGGCGGAGAGCTCGCCCACGGCGGCGAGGGCCTCGCGCTGCTGGAGGGCGTCGCGCACCCGGGCGAGCTCGTCGTCGCGGCGGGAGAACTCCTCGGAGAGCCGGGCGGTGAACACGAACGACAGCGCCCCGAGGTGGATGAACATGAAGTGCTCGGCCAGGAAGGGCGACGGGAGCTGCGTCACGGCGGTGGTGGCGTCGTGGACGATGCCGCACGCGAGGAGCAGGTACGAGACGGCGACGCCCCAGAGCCAGCGGCCCTGCGCGCGGGCGGCGCGGATGAAATAGAACGCCGTGGCCACGAGCGCGGCGAGGATGGCCGGGAGCATCAGCGCCTGCCCGAGCGGGGTGATGAGGGCCTCGCGGTAGACGATGGTGAAGGGCCCGAGCACCACCCGCTGCACGTACGGGTGGCCGTGCACGATGAGGCCGGAGACGTTGAGCGCCACCAGGGCGGCGAACCAGCCGTACGCGGCGAGGAGCCAGCGGCGCGCGGCGGGGACGGCGCCGGAGAGGTGCATCGCGAGGTCGAGGCCGACGGGCATGGTGGCGAGGCCGGCGGCGATGCGCACCTGCTCCCAGGGGACGGGCCCGACGGGGTGGTGCCCGTAGCGGAGCACCGAGGCGAGGTCGTAGAGGGCGCTGAGCACCAGCATGGCGCCGAAGCACCGGGCCTCGGCCCTCGCGCGCCGGAAGAGGCCGACGAACGCGAACTGCACCAGCAGCGACACGTACACGGTCAGCCACGCGAAGGTGACGCTCGCGAAGGGGTTCACGCCGTAGCTCCATCGGGAGTGTAGGCGATGCGCCCGCGCCGGGTGAGGGCCCCGGTGCTGCGAAGTTGGCACCGCGGGGAGCGCCGTGATGGAATCGTCGGCCGATGACGTACTCCATGCAGCAGTGGTTGCTCGGGCTCGCGACGGCGGGCGTGGTCGCGCTCGGGGCGCCGGCCGCGCAGGCCCAGCAGGGCGGTTACACCGTGGTGGGGGGCACGCCCAACAACACGTCGACCATCGGGGTGGTGCCCTCGGCCACCAACGACCCGGCGACCCGCACGCTCGGCACGCGGCGCATCGACGGCAGGCGCTCGCGCCGCCCCGAGGAGTACGGCGGGGTCACCCCGGGCGTGCGCTCGCTCGTGCCCGGCTTCCGGCGCATGGCCCGGCTGGGCACCACCCGCGTCCCCGTGGTGGCGTGGCCGGGCTTCCAGATGGTGCCGGGCGGCAGCCGGGTGTTCGTGGCCATGACGCGCCCCGCGGTGGTCACCGAGACGCGCTCGCCGCTCCAGCGGATCTTCCACATCACGGGCGGGCGCATCGCGCTCTCCAACAACCGCCGCCCCCTCATCACCGAGGCCTTCGACACCCCCATGGGCCGCGCCATCCTGCGCCCCGTGCGCGGCGGCGTCGACCTCGTGGTGACGATGCGCGCCGAGGTCGAGCACCGGATGTCCCAGGAGGTCGGCCCCCAGGGGCTCAACTTCGTCTACGTCGACTTCCCCCCCTTCCAGGCCCCGGAGACGATGCGTCTCCGCCTGCCCAACGGGGCCATCCAGCAGATCGAGGTCGGCGCGCCGGTCACCACCAACGCGGTGGTCCCGCGCGAGCCCGACGCCCGGCTGACGGGCCCCGGCGTGGTGATCCAGCCCGGCGTCGAAAACGAGCGCCCGCCGGGCATGCGCTGATCGCCCGGTAGCCCCTCCCATGGAGCCGCCGCTCCGCCAGGCACCGATCGCCTCCCGCTCCCTCCGCGCCGCCGCGACGCTGGGCCATGGGCTCCTCGCCCGGGCCGACCGCGGCGAGGCGTGGCACGCCTGCTCGCTGGTCGAGGGTCCGGCCGTGGTGCTCGGCGCCCGGCAGCGGCGCGCGGCGGTGACCACCTCCGCCGGGGTCGTGCGGCGGCGCAGCACCGGCACCGCGGCCTGGGTGGGCCACCGGGCGCTGTGGTGCTCCCTCGCGCTGCCCTCCGTCGCCGCGCTCTACGAAGACGCCACGCTCGCCACGCTGCTAAACCGCAACGTGCGCCCGTGGCTGCGGGGCTTTACCCGGTCGGGTATTCCCGCGGCGTACTTCGGGCGCGAGTGGGTCGCCGTGGCGCACCGTCCCGCCGCGGTGCTCGGCTACGACCTGTCGCCCGCGGGGTCGGTGCTGCTGGAGATGATCGCCGGGTGGGACGAGCCCATGGCGCTGCCCGCGGAGCACGCCGCGCCGGACGAGCGGGCGCTCGACCGATGGCGCGGGCGCTCGCCGGTGGCGCTGGGCGAGGGGCGCGACCCGTGGGCCGTGCTCGCGGCGCTGGCGGCCTCGGTGGCCGAGCGCGCGGGCGCGGTGGAGACCGCGTCCGAGCCCACGGTGGAGCCATGGGTTCCCGACGAGCCGCCGGACGAGGCCGCGGGGGTGGCGGTGCCCATCGGGCGGGTGGAGGCGGCGCGGGTGGCGGGCGGCGGGCTGTGGCTGGGCGGCGACGCGCTGGTGGCGACGCCCTGGCTCGACGCGCTGGCCGAGGCGATCGCGCGGGGTAGTGAGTGGCCGACGGAGGGCGCGGCGGTGGACGGCGCGCGGCCGGGGGACTGGGCGCGGGCGGCCGGGTTGCTGCGGGCCTGAAGGGGCCCAGCGGAGGAATCTTCACCGCGGGTCCAACACTTTCACGGGGGTCGGACGTTCAACCCCCGCATGAGCTACCGCAACGACGTCGAGGCCCTGCAGATCAAGCTCGCCCAGCTGGAGGAGGAGCGCGCGGAGATCGTCCGCGACCGCGCCCGGCTGGTGGACTCGGTGCAGCGTCTGCCACGGGTGGGCGACGAGATCGAGCGCCTGCGCCGCGAGCTGCACGCCCGCGCGCCCCGCAGCCTGCCGGTGCTCGAAGACATCCGCGTGGCCTCCCCCTGCCACGCCCGCTGGGACGAGATGACCGGCGACGAGCAGTCGCGCTTCTGCGGCAGCTGCAAGAAGAACGTCTACAACCTCTCGGCGATGACCCGCGAGGCCGCCGAGGCGCTGGTGCGCTCGCGCGAGGGCGAGCTCTGCGTGCGCTACTACCGCCGCGCCGACGGCACGGTGCTCACCGCCGACTGCTCCGTCGGCGTGCGCCGCAGGCGGGTGCAGCTGGTGGCCGCCGCGGGCGCCGTGACCGCGCTGGCCGCAGGCGCCGCGGCCATGGCCTTCGCGCGGATGGGCGGCGTGGAGGCGCCGCCGCCGCCGAGCACGATGGTGCAGGGCGGGGCGATCGCGCTGCCCGAGGCGCCGCCGATGACGACGGCGCCCAACCCCCCGCCGGTCGAGGCGCTGGGGCAGATGGAGGTGCAGGGAGGGATCTCCGCGCCGCGGATGGGCTCGATGCCCGCGCCCACGCACCACCCGCGCATGGGTCAGCAGGTCATGGGCCGCCGACGCTGAGCGCCGCCCGCGAGGCGTCGCAGGGTCTAGTACCGCGTCGCAGGGGATGTGAAAGGTTGAGCCGAGCGCCCGCCCACGCCGTCGGTCACTGGCCTCGCCCTCCGAGGGGAGCACCCGCCCGGTGTCTCCGTGCTCGTTGGGGGGACCACTATGGCTGCATCGGGGGA
>JAUSAZ010000093.1 GCA_030652255.1 Myxococcales bacterium
ACCTCGAAGGCGATCACGCTCTGGAGGCGTTGGGGCTCACGGATGTGGGGATTCGCGACGCGCATCGTTACCATGCCAGGTAAACGCATGGATGTGGTCGGACATTTCGCCGACCCACCCATTGATCAACAGATCTTCAGCTTTCGGACCTGCGCGTCGGTGAGCATCGGGGCCTCGTGCCCCGAACCTCACACGCCAGATCGTGGCCGCCTCGACCAGCAGAAGTAGTTGTCGCGGACCGGCAGGGGTAGTTGTCGCAACTCAGTGCTCGGGCGGCTGGCGGGGTCGGGATCCTCACTCTCCCCGCTCCCCAACGTCTTCAGCGCAGACGCGGGAAGCGCGACGCCACGCCAACCCACCACGTCCGGATGACTTCGATCGCGGGGAGCGGATGCGGTCGAGGCGACGCGGTGATTTCCTCTGCCGGCAGGGGCCTCTCAACCTGCGCGTCCTTCGCAGCGCCGTCGTCGCCCGTTGCCGATGCCCCTGGCTTCCCATCATCCCGCGCCTCGGTCACGGCATCGACGCCGTGAGGTGGGAGCAACGCCTCGCCGCTCTTGTCCCGATCCTCGCTCGTGGCCAACCCCGCCAGGTCCATGGGTGTCCCGATCCCGTTGCACAGGTGCGCCTCCGTTTCGACGCCCGACTCGTCGGCATCCTGCTCTGCGTCCTTCGATCCCTGCTCCGCGTCCGCTGCTGTGACCTCCGAGCGGCGCTGCGCGCGCTTCAACGCGCGCGCCCGAATCGGATCGAGATGGGCGGGGTCCCAGAGGTCGCTGCCGTCCTCCGCCCTTCCCGCCGGCGCGATTCGCTTGCGCTTCTTGGCGACCCGGATCCCCACGGTCCCCTGATAGAGGCAGTATTCTGCCGCCTCCTGCGTCGACATCAGCCGCCTGGGCTGGTCGCCCGCGGTCGAAGGAACGGACGTCGCCCGTGGTGCAGGCGTCGAATTCTCTCGATCGAGCACTGCGCGGTCACGTGGCACATCGAAGGTCTCGATGATCTCGTGGGGACGCTGCCCGGTGACGATCACCCGCGCGTGCATCGCCATCGAGTGCACGTGGATCCGCATCGACGGCCTCGGGTCCTCGGCGCGTCCGTGCACGCCGTGGAGAGCGTCCAGGACTGTCTCCGCCGTCGGATGTTGCGGCCATTGCGACTCCTGCACGAGCGGCGGGTGCGGCGACTCAATTTCCCGTGCCATTGTGGGTGAAACGGCTCGACGTGGCATCGACGCCGGTCGTTACACCGCGATACCGCCGGCGGCGAGCATCTGGCATGACCCGAGTGGCCGTCGTCGCGGACGACGTCGCCGTTCTGCACGGCCACGTCCGACCCGCGCCCGTTCTACGAACCGTCGACGCGATCAGGGTTGGACATCCGCGTCCGAGAATCGGCCCCGCGGCGAAACGCAGGCCGCGATCTCGTTACGAGGGCACGCCATCAGCGATCGTGTCTCCCGCCCCTCGCGTTACTGGGAGTGCGCCGCGGGCCGGCCGAAGATGCTTCCTGGACGTCGGTGTCCGGAGAGCTCGCGCTCTGCGGCATCGAGGCCCATCGCCCAATCGCCGTCGATCACACGTGCCTGCACGGGGGGTTTGATGCACCAGACAGTCTTGGAGCATCAAACCCCCCTCGCGGCCGCCTGTGGAGGGGTTTGTCGCGACCTCCAGAACGGCGGATTCTGCGCTGCCATCGGTCCCAACCCCTCGAGAGGAGAAAGGAATGTTCGCACGTCGACGCCGCGGCCCAACTTAGGGTGACAAACCCCTCGACCACCACCTGGACCGTCTTCCGCGAGGCCGCCAACACGTCTGCAGCAAACCCCTGTAGCAAACCCTACGTCGAATGCGCGACACCTCCAGGCCAACGATGGTCGGTGATCGAGGACTCTCGAGAATAGGCACGGATCTTGTCTGCGGTAGAGCCAGGCGCGCACACTCCCCTCGACCGGCCTGCCCGATCGTAGGTGTCGTTACAAACAACCGTTCCAGGTTGCTCGTCTGCGACCGGCGAGGAGAGCGACTCGTTCCCGGAGGTGGGATTCGTTCAAGGTCGCCCGTTACACGGCGTTGCAGGCTCGAGGCAGGAGCCGATCGCCAGAAGGCGCGGGCGCGATCACGACGCGCCCACCTTGGTGCGGGTGTCAGCCTGGGTTTCGGGATTGAGGGACCGCTGGGAGCCCTGCCGAAGGGCGTGATCGAGGCGGTGCGAATCGCCGTCGGCCTGGAAGGGGTGATCGTCGTGCGCTTCGGCGCGGCGGGCGACGCGGTCGAGGTGCTGCGCGCGATCGACCAGCTCGAGTGCCTGGTCGTGGTCAAGGCGCGGATGAGTGCGGACGGTTGCGAGCCGCGCCACCACGTCCAGCCCGAAGCTAGAGCAGCGGCGGTGTGACCGGCGGCTTGGGCTCCGCTGTGGCCCCATGAAGTCGGACTTCCCGCGCGATCCCGTACGCGAGGCCCCTGTCGATCAGCTCACGGGCCGCGGCCGCGAGGCTGACGTGCGGCATCATCGGCGAGGCCATCGCGCGAGCGGTCCCCTCGAGAGCCTGGGCGATCGCGTGGGGCAGGAGGAAGGGCTGGACCTCGCGGAGCCTGGTCCGTGGGGGGCGACATGGCGAAAAACCATATCGGGTCGGTATGAAGAGATCCAGAGAGCGACAGCCGACCGCTACTTGCCCGGCCTGCGGGTGGCGGCGGTGGCCGGGTCTCCCTCGACCGCGGGAGAGGCATCGGTCGGCGCGGCCGCGGTGGCCCTGGGGCGCCGGGGTCGACCGGGCCCGCGCACCGTCAGATCTACCGGCGCCTCGAAGAGGGCCCCGACCCTGACGCCCAGTACATGAGCGAGTCGGGCGAGCGAGCGGACCGTGAGGTTCTCCCGACCCCCTTCGATCCGCTGGAGATACGGGAGGTTCACGTCGAGCGCTTCCGCCATCTTTTCCTGGGTCCAGCCCTGGGCAGCCCGCAGTTCTGCGATCCGCCGCCCGATGCCGCGGAGGACATCGGCAGGGGTTTCGGGAGGATCCATCGGGGGACCACTGTCGGGGCCCAAGCAAGATCAATTTACGCACTCAAAGATGTCTAATAATCTTGTCGGTGATGTGCGTCGACGGGTAGGGTTGGCGCCGCAACGCAGAGGGAGGTGTCGATGGGACGACGGGATGGACGGCGAACCGCCGCGCGCGCGGTCGCGTGGGCGGCGGCGGTGGTGAGCCTTGTACTGGGGTGTGGTGAGCCTTCGGTTCCCATCGGCGGTTGCACGCCGGGGGCGACGCAGGCGTGCGTGTGCGCGAGCGGCGCGGCGGGTGCGCAGTCGTGCAACCCGAGCGGCGCGAGCTTCAGCGCGTGCGTCTGCGCCGCGAGCGACGCCGGGACGTCGGTGCGGTGCGGGGACGGGACGTGCAACGGGACCGAGACGTGCTCGTCCTGCAGCGCCGACTGCGGCGCGTGCGCGTCGGTGCGGTGCGGGGACGGGATGTGCAACGGCGCGGAGACCTGCGCGACCTGCTCCGACGACTGCGGCGCGTGCGCGGCGCGCTGCGGGGACGGCACATGCAACGGCGCGGAGACCTGCACGAGCTGTTCGCCCGACTGCGGGGCGTGCGAGACGATGTGCATGGCCTGTGCGCAGGACGTCGACTGCCCGAGCGGGTTCCGCTGCGGGCAGCGGCGATGTGACGGCGCGCGGTCGTGCTACTCGGCGTCCGTGACCTCGTGCGCCCTCGTCGGCGGGGTGCGATGCCCCGCCGTCGCGGCGTACAACGTGTGCACCAGCGCCGCGTCGGCGACGCCCTCCGAGTGCGGACCCTTCGCCGTGTGCATGGCCTTCGGCGACGGGCGCCGCTTCTGCGCCAGGGGCTGCACGGCCGATGCGGACTGCCCCTCGCCGCCGTCGGACTCGCCGAGCGTGCGGGTGTGCGATCCGAACACCAGCCGCTGCTACCTCCGGTGCGCCGGGCCCGGCGAGTGCCCCTACGGCCTCTCGTGCTCGCGCTACGCCGACGGCTCGTACGGCTACTGCTCGTAGCGATCGTCACCAACTCCACCGCCCCGAACGGCACCCCGGGCGGCCGATGCCCCGCCCCTCGTGTCGCCGCTCAACGGAACTCGTAGGGCAGGGAGAGCGTCGGTACGCAGGGGAGCGCGATGTTCGTTTGTCCATCGGCTGCGTCGCCGCGCTCGCGGTCACTCCACCGTCACCTGGAAGTACCGCCCGCACGCCAGCCCGCGCAGATCCACTATGTGCTCGCGGCCGCTCGCTCCATCCCGCAGTACCAGCCGTCGCGGCCTCGCGTGGGCGCCGAGCCCGAGGGTGAGCAGGTTGCCCGGCTGGCCGCGCCCGTCCGACGCCATCGCGAAGGCTCTCCGCCCACCCGTCTCGTCCTCCAGCACCCCGGTGCTACCCGACAGCGATCGCCCCACGAAGGCGAACCCGATCCATCTCCTCCCCGCCTCCGGGCGCTGCGCGAGCACGCGGCCGTCGCCGATGAGGTCGGGCGCGCCGTCGAGGTCGAGGTCGACGATGGTGGGCGTCTCGCGGAGCTTCAGCCAGTCGGCCTCGTCCCGCCACGCGACGCGGCCGTTGCGCACCAGCAACGCGTGGCCTTCGTAGGGCGGACCACGGTGGGCGGTCGCGAGCAGCACGTCGGGAAGGCCGTCGCCGTCGAAGTCCGCCACCGCGCCGCCGAAGGGCGCTTCCAAGGGCTGCGGGAGCTCGATGCGGGTGGACTCGCCGCGCTCGTCGACGCGGAGCGCGTAGCTGCGGTCGGTGACGGCTCCGCGGTCGTCGCCGTGCCAGAGGTTGAACACCACGAGGTCGAGCCGCCCGCGCGCCGCGAGGTCGGCGGGGAAGAGTCCGACGGCGTGCCCGAAGTACTGCCGCCGCGGGTCGCGGTCGGGATCACCCGCCCAGCGGACGAAGTGCCCGGCCCGGTCGGAGCGCAGGAAGCTGTCGGGCTGCGCGCGGTAGTTGCCGACGACGAGGTCGCTGCGCCCGTCGCCGTCGAGGTCCGTGACCGTGGCGGTGCGACCGAGCCGTGCGGGGGCGGGGTTGCCGGTGAAGTCGGGGAGGCGGTCGAGCCCGAGCTCCCGGTTGGCGAGGTGGAAGCCGCCGCGGCAGTCCCCGCGGTGGAGCTCGTCCGGGAAGTACTGCACCGCGCGGTTGGACTGAAACTCCCACCCGGTCCCGAGGAGCAGGACGTCCTCGCAGCCATCGCCGTCGGCGTCGAGCACCGCGCCACCCAGCACGGGGTGGTCGATGACGATCGGGCGGGTCTCGCGGAAGGTCCATGGGTCGGAGGTTGCGAGGTAGAGGACGGCGCGGGCGTCGGCGTCGTCGAGCTCATCGGAGAAGCCCCAGAAGTCGGGGGCGCCGTCGCGGTTGAAGTCGCCCCAGAGGAAGGAGCCGTGGAAGTGCTGCGCCACCACGCGCTCTTCGATGGCGAAGGTCGCCGGGTCGACGCGGACGAGCCGCACGCCCTTGCGATGCCAGTCGCTTGAGCGGAGGTCGGTGACGCACACCAGCCCGCGACGGGTCGGGTCGAACTGGCACCCGACGCGGCCGCGCTCGTGGTCGGCGAAGCGGTGGATGGTGTCCATCCGAAGGCCCGGCGCCACGATGGACTGGTCGGCGACGAGCGAGGGGCCAGGGGTGCGAGCGGGGACGGGCAACGGGCACGCGACCCATGGTGCGCAGGCTCCGGGTGGGAGTATCGGCGGCGGGTGCGCGGCGCGAGGGGGATGCGACGAGCGGCAGGCGGACACAACGAGGCCCGTCACGAGGCAGCAGGCGAGCGACCACCGGGGCGGAGGGGAGGGTGGCATCGGGCGCGATCTTCGCGCGGATGGGGGCGGCGCGTTCCTGTCGGCCGTCGACGTGGGATCTGGCGCGGCGGAATGCAATCGGCGCCCTCCTGGCCACATGGGATCCTTCCGCCTTACGTCCGCAAGTATTCGCCGCGCCCTACGCCACGCAGAAGTCGAAGACCTCCTCCCACACCTGGCGGAAACGCTCCGGGCCGAAGTCCGAGTCCGACAGGAGGAGGTCGTAGGCGTCGAACGCCCGCGCGGGCCCGCCGGTCCCCTCGACGCTCGGGAGGGGCGCCCGGGCGTAGTGCCCGATGATGTCCCCGTGGTCGCTGTCCACCAGGCGGGTCGCCGCGCCGTCGGGCCAGAGCATCGACGCGGTGTTGACGATGCCGTCGTTCTCCCAGCGCGCGATCGCCCGCGGTGCCCCGCCGTCGATCGGGGTCGCCTCGCACGCGGCGGGGTCGACGTCGAACTGACCGCCCGCGCACGCCCGGTAGCAGAGCCGGTACGCGAGGTCGCTTGTGCGACCCGTTCGATCCGCCCACAGCTCGGGCCAGTGGAGCGGGTTCGCGGCCGACCACGCTCGTCCGTCGCTCACACGCCCGGTCGGAAACGGGCAGCGGCCGAGGGTCGCGTACGAGCGCGTGGGGACGACGCCGGGGCGGAGCCACTGGCGCTCGCGGAGGAGGGTCGCGGAGTCGGGGGCCTTGGGGCGAAGGTCGTCGATGGCGTCGGTGTCGTCGTCGATGTGGCGGGCCCACAGTGCGAGCTGGCTGTACGCCTCCCGCGCGGCGGCGACCGCGAAGGAGCGATCGTGCCGGTCCGGCGCGGACCTGCGTGCGCGCGCAGCGTCGCTCTCCGTGAGGGCGTCGTTCATGGCGAGCAGGAGGTCCGCGTCCGCGAGCTTCGCGAGAATCCTGCTCGAGAGGGTCTCCGCCCACCGCACGGGGTCGAGCTGGTAGAGCGTGACCGCCCGCTCGAGGAACTCCTTGCCGCTCTCCCGCAACACGCAGCGCTCGCCCACCCACTGCGCGACGTTGGTCCCCCGCTGCGGCACCGAGAGGAAGACCGCGCGCGGTTGGAGGTCCAGCAGCAGCTCGGGTGCGACCTCGACGCCGTCGACCCGCGTCGCCGCGCCCCGCGCGGGCGGGTCGTAAAGGTCCCCGAGCAGCCACCGGATGTCGAGCCCGCCGGTCGAGTGCCCGACCAGCGCGAGCCGGTCGCCACGCTGGAACTCCCCTCTCAGGAGGCGTTTGAGAAGGTAATCCCTCAGCCGTCGGCCGCGCGTAGCGACCGCGGCCGTCGGCAGGTTGTCGAAGTAGTGCAAGACCGCCCGCGCGGCGTCGCCCCCCCGGGCGCTCTTCCACGCGTTGAAGCGGGGCGTGACGCCGGCGTAGTAGCGGAGCTGGCCGAGCATGTCGAAGCCGCCGAAGCCTGGCACCAGGACGAGGTGTGTTCGCGTGGGCATCGTTGTGGACGCTAACACCGCGAGCGGCGCCGCAGGATGTGAGCCTCAGGGGTGCTTGCCAGCCTGGCGGAGGTGACGCTCGCGGCGGTGTAGAGTCCGGGCCATGGCTACCGCCAGCTCGCAACCACTGGCCCCCAGGTCACGCCCCGCTGTCTCGGCGCGATGACCCTCGGCGAGGCCGACGAGAGGTCCTTCATGCGCGAGGTCGTCGCGCGCCGCGACGCCGCGGAGCTGGGCTACCCCGACGAGTTCATCACAAACGTCGACGGCGGGTGGTGAGCCGCCGCGCGCGTCGCCCATCGCCGCACCCGGGCTGGCTCCTCGCGGGCCTGCTGTGGGGGATACTGACGGGGGCGTGCGCGACGAACGTGTCGACGACCCGCGCCCCACGGCCGTGCGGCGCCGGTTGCTCGGGCGTGTGCCTGGCGGACGCGTGCGAGACCGTCACCCAGATCGCGGCGGGCGGTGACCACACCTGTGCTCTCTTCTCGAACGGCTCGGTGCGCTGCTGGGGGGCGAATGATGTCGGGCAGGTCGGCGACGGGACCACGGCGCTGCGTCTCACCCCCACCGCCGTGCGCGGCATCACGGATGCCGTCGAGATCACGGCGGGCGGGAGTCACACCTGCGCCCGCCTCACGGACGGCACGGTGCGCTGCTGGGGCTGGGGCGTCTACGGCCAGCTCGGCGACCTGGACGCCGCTTCGAGGCCCGGACCCGTGGCCGTGCGCGGGCTCTTCGACGCCGTTGGGCTCGCTGCGGGCAGCATCCACACCTGCGCGCTGATCCGGGGCGGCACGGTGCGCTGCTGGGGCAGTAACGAGGACGGTCGGCTCGGCGACGGGACGACCACGTCGCGCTCGTTCGCGCTCACCGTCCCCGGCCTGTCGCGGGTCGTCCAGGTCGTTGCGGGCTCGAGTCATACCTGCGCCCGGCTCGCAGACGGCACCGCGCGCTGCTGGGGCGCGAGCATCGGTGGCGCGATCGGCGACGGGACCAGGAACGATCGCTCGGTCCCAACCGCGGTCGTCGGCTTGAGCGGCGTCGTCGATCTTTCGGCGGGCGGCGCATACACCTGCGCCCGCCTCACGGACGGCACCGCGCGCTGCTGGGGCCATATTGGCGAGGTCAGTTTCGGCACCGAGGGGTACCTGCCCAACCCCGTCGACGGCCTCGGCGCCGTCGCTGACGTCGAGGTCGGCGGTGGCCACGCGTGCGCCCTGCTCGCGGAGGGGACGGTGCGTTGTTGGGGCTCCAACCGTGTTGGGGAGCTGGGCAACGGGACGTCCACCGGGTTCGGCGCTTCGTCGCACCCGCCGGGGACGGTGGTCGGGCTCGCCGACGTCGTCGAGCTCTCCGCGGGCGACTCCCACACCTGCGCGCGCCTGGCCGGCGGGGCGCTGCGCTGCTGGGGCAACGACTCCTTCGGGCAGATCGGCGATGGCACCTCCGCCCGGCGCGTGAGCCCGACCGCGGTGACCGGGCTCGCCGACGTCGCGGGGCTCGCGCCCGGGTTCCGCCACACCTGCGCGCGTCTCGTGGACGGCACCGCGCGCTGCTGGGGCCTGAACTTCTTTGGCCAGCTCGGTGACGGGACCACCGCCGATCGCCTCGACCCCGTCGCGGTGAGGGGTCTCGGGTCCGTCGCGCAGCTTGCCGCGGGCGGCGACTACACCTGCGCGCGACTCGCCGACGGGGCCGTGCGCTGTTGGGGGCACAACTCCGGTGGCGCGGTCGGCGACGGGACCACCACCGATCGCCCCGCCCCGACCGCCGTGGTGGGGCTCGACGACGCGGTCGAGATCTCGGCTGGCGTCGGTCAGGCGTGCGCGCGTCTCGCGGACGGCACGGTGCGCTGCTGGGGCTACAACGCCGTCGGTCAGGTTGGCGACGGCACCACGATCCAGCGACCGACGCCCGTCGCGGTGGTGGGGATCGCGGGCGCTGTCGAGGTCGCGGCGGGCGGCAGCCACACCTGCGCGCGTCTCGCGGACGGCACGGCGCGATGCTGGGGCTACAACAACAACGGGGAGCTCGGCGACGGCACCGCGATCGATCGGCTGGTCCCCGTCGTCGTGACGGGGCTCGCGGACGCGGTCGAACTGGCCGCGGGCGACTCCCACACCTGCGCGCGCAGCAGGGAGGGCTCGGTGCGCTGCTGGGGATCCAACCGTTACGGTCAACTCGGCGACGGGACGGTGGACGGCGCGCTCGAACCCGCGGTCCTGCCGGGCCTCGCCGACGTCGTCGAACTCGCCGCGGGGATGATCCACACCTGCGCGCGAGTGACCGACGGCACCGTGCGCTGCTGGGGGTCGAACGACTACGGGCAGGTCGGCGACGGCACCGTCACCGATCGACCCGTGCCCACGGCCGTGCCCGGCCTCGCGGGCGTCGTCGAGATCGCCGCGTCCGGCTTCCAGACCTGCGCGCGACTCGCCGACGGCACCGCGCGCTGCTGGGGCAGCGACGTCTATGGGAAGGTCGGCGACGGGGTCGGCGCGGCCCGTACGACGCACGTGGTAGTCACGTTCTGACGGGGTGACGTGGGCGGGCGCGAAGGTGAGCCACCCGGACGCGCCCGGCATACACGGCGCCCATGCAAGACCGGCCAAGGCGGCGTCCCGGCAACTCCTGCCAACGCTCGCGGGAGCGGGTACTGCGGGTCACGGGCGTTCTGTTGCCTCAGGCGGATCGGTGCCAACGAGGGTGACCCGTTGGACCTCCGGCTCATGGGGTCTCCGGGGGCAATAGGGTCTATGGGTCGGGCCGCCTATCGGCTCGAGCATCAGCGCCCGGTCCTCGGCGGTGGGCCGGGGCCAACGCAGCACGGGCTGTAGCGCCCGGTTCACCGGCGCGAGTCACGCGCGATGTCCGCGAGGTGGGCGGAGAAAGATCCTCCGGGGGGGGCGTTCAACCGACCGCGCGAGCTGGAACCGATCCGCCCGTCGCGGTCTAATCCCCGGCGACGACCGCGACCGACCACCCACGGAGACGAGCCCCGATGTCCAGCGCCGACGAACGCTCGCTGCTCGCCCCGATGGTCCCGCGCCCCGCGCTCGTCGCAGCCGTCGCGGCGACCTTCGTCATGCTCCTCGTGACCCGCGACCGCGCCATCGACGACACCGTGGGCTCCCCCCACCCGCTCGCCGTCTTCGCGCTCACGGTGGCCCTGCTCACCGCGACGGCGCTCGGCCACACCGCGGTGCTCGCCCTCGCCGCGCGGCTCCGCTCGGTGTGGGTCGCCGTGCCCGCGCTCCTGCTCGGCGCCCTGCTGCTCCCGCCCGTCACCGTCGCGCTCCGACCGCTCACGGCCGCGCTCCTCTGGCGCGCGCTGCCCGCGATGTGCGCGAGCCTACCCGAGTACTGCCCTCCCTCGGCGTGGAGCCCGCTGCACAGCCTCCTCGCGGGCCTCTGCCTCGCGCCCTTCCTGGTGGTCCTGATGCAGGTGCGCCGGCACGGCGCGCACGACGAGCGCTCGCGGGTGGCGTGGGTCTCCGGCGCCCTGATGATCGCCGCCGCGGGGGTCATCCCCTGGACGGGCAGGCCCGCCCCGCTGGCGGCCCCGCTCACGTGCGCCGTGGGCCTGGCGTTCATGACGCTGGCGGCCGTGGAGACGCGCCGGCGGCTCGCGCGGCTGACCGACTGGCTCCGCGACGGCAGGGCCCAGGTCGGGAGGCGGTCGACGCGCGGCGACGCCTGCCTCTCCCCGCTCTGGTCGCCGCAGGGCTTCGACATGCAGGGCGGCGTGCTCCTCGTGCGCCGGGCGAGCCCCGACCCGGCCTACCGCGCCGACATGCGCGGCGAGGCCCTGGCCACGCTGCCGCTCGACCACACGATCACCCTGGACGTGCTGGGCCGGCGCGTACGCTGGCAGCAGCGCGGGCTCGTGGTGGCGGGATCGTCGACGGCCGCCATCGCCGCGGTCTCGCTCGCGATGGGTTGGGCGTAGGCCCTGCCGCTTCGCCCGAAATGCCGTCCGCGCAGGCCGACATACCGGTGAGACCCTGCGATCGATCGAGCATCGATCGGATGAGCGAAGTGATCGGCACGCGGCGTCCCGGCGAGCCCTGGCACCATCGGGTCGATGCTCGGAGCGACCGTCACCTCCCCGGAGCCGACGCTGCGGGTGATTCCGCCGCTGTGAGCGTCCCTCGGCAGGGTGACCCTCCCGCACTTCGCGTGACAATGGTTGCACGGGAGCACCCACGATTCAGGGTGAGTCTCGCGGCGGCGGCTCCTCATGAACTCCGTTCTTCGGCCTCCGGCCGAGGCCAGCCTGACGACGCGCGCGCCCGGAGACCTCGGTCCTCGCCCGAACAGCCGGCTTCACGCAAAGTGCGGGAGAGCCGATGTAGTTGACGTCGAGCATCCATTCGCCGAGGCGATGCTTGCGCTCTCCACTGTGCTCACGCTCGTGACCCTGTGGTGGCTCGGCCATGCAGGGAAGCGCGCCGTCTCCTTGATGGGCTCGCGAGAGCGCTCGTCCCGCGTGGCCGATGCTCCCGAGGCAGACACGCCACTCATGCCCGCGACACCGTTCCGGGCGGCGCGACCTGTGCCGCCCGCCGAGGGCCCTCATGGGGCGTTGCGCCGACGCTTGGTCGAGCGCCCCATGCGCCGGTGCTGGTGGACCGTGGTGCTCGCGTTCTCGGTCGCGCTCGGTGCCTCGGTCGCGGTCGTCGTTCAAGCCGCATGGCGCCCTCACGGGCCGATGATCGTCGTCCGGTAACTGTGCGCTGCGCCCCGCCGGTGATGGTGTCGACGATCCTTGAACTGTCCGCGGAAGGATTGTCAGCGCCTGGCTGTTGGTCTCCAGCACGTCAGCTCACGGTGCGGGGCGTCGACGGCGGCGGCCGACCCGAGCTCGTCGTGGACGGCGAGTACTTCACCGGCGAGAGCCCCGGCCAGGCGCCCCGCACGGAGGTGTGGGCGCTCCCGCGCGGCGCGCAGGCGCCCGGTGCTGCGGCGCGGTCATCCGCGGGCGAGCGGCGCGCGGCGCTGACCCGCGCCTCGATCGCGACCCGCGGACGACGTCGGGGCGGCCGACGAACATGCCGCGGCGGAGGGTGGTGCCGAAGCCCGACGGGTCGGCGACCATCGCGAGCGGGCCCTGCGCCGAGGCCACCACGGCGAGGAGGCGCAGGTCGGCGAGGCCGAGGTGCCCGAGAAGCTGGTCGTCGTCGACGGCGGACGGCAGCACGACAGGCGGCGGGGCGGGGTCGGCGCAGGCGGCGAGCGAGCAGAGGGCGAGCACCAGGGCCGGGAAGGCGTGATCGTGGGGCATCGGTGAAACCTCCGACCGCGCGGCTACCACCCGCCGGGGCGTGACGGTCACCGCGGGCCGAGGGCGGTGCGCTTGACGCCCGGGGTGCAGGGTGGTGCCCTCCGCGCCAAGAGAACCGCGAGAGGGACCAGAGCCGATGAACACCGACGCGCCCCCAGAGTCCGCGTCCGACGGGGGCGAGTCGCCCGACCCGCCCGGCTTCGATCCGGGGACGGTCTTCGGCCGCTACACCATCGCGAAGAAGCTCGGCGTCGGGGGCATGGGCGCCGTCTACGAGGCCGTGCACGGCGACCTCCGCAAGCGCGTCGCCCTGAAGACCCTGCACCCCGAGATCGCGCGCAACCCCGCCATGCGGGCGCGCTTCCTCCAGGAGGGCCAGGCGGCGTCGAGCATCCGCCACCCGCACGTCGTCGACGTGTCCGACGTTGGCGTCGAGGCCGGGATGCCCTACCTCGTCATGGAGTACCTGGAGGGCGAGAGCCTCGCGGCGCGCATGGCCCGCGAGCGCCCGATGGACGTGGCCGCCGCCGTCGACGTGATGATCCCCGTGCTCGCGGCGGTGTCCGCGGCGCACGCCGAGGGCGTGGTGCACCGCGACCTCAAGCCCGACAACATCTTCCTGGCCCGCACGCGCGACGGGATGGTCGTCCCCAAGGTGCTCGACTTCGGCATCTCGAAGGTCACCGACGCGAAGCACGACAAGAACCTCACCGCGACCTCCGCGATGATGGGGACGCCCCACTACATGTCCCCGGAGCAGACCCAGGGCAGCAAGAACGTCGACGGGCGCACCGACCAGTACGCGCTCGGGGTGATCCTCTATGAGTGCCTCACCGGGTCGATGCCCTTCGACGGCGACAGCCTCTACAACCTCATGCACGCGATCATGTCGGCGCCGGTCGCGCAGCCCCGGTCGCTCAACCCGGCGATCCCCGAGGGCTTCGAGCGGGCCATCCTCCGCGCCCTCGAGCGCGACCCAGCCAACCGCTTCGCCTCCGTGCGCGACCTCGGCCGCGAGCTCCTCACCTGGGCCGGCCCCGAGACCCGCATGGTCTGGGACCGCGTGTTCGGCTCGCCCTCGGTCGTCCCGATGGCGCCGCCGGTGGCCGACGGGCCCGCCCTGCGCACGCCCGCGCCAGCGTCGGCGCCGCCCCGGAGCGACCCCGCCCTCGCGCTCGGCGACACCCTCCAGCCTGGCGCCAACCTCATCGCGCCGAAGCCCGCCCGGTCGCGGCGCGGCCTCGCCCTCGCGCTCGCCGCGGCCGCCGTGGCGGGCGTCGTCGCCCTCGTGGCGGTCCGACGTCCAGCGCCCCATGCGCCCGCCGTCGCGCCGACGGTGCAGGCGGCCCCGACCCCCGTCGCGCCGCCGCGGTACGAGGTCGAGGTCGAGGTCACGCCGGCCACCGCCACGCTTGCCCTCGACGGCGAGGCGGCGGCCACGGGCGTGCTGCGGCGGGAGTTCCCTCGCGACGGCAGCGCCCACACCCTCCGCGTCGCCGCGCCGGGCTACGAAACCCAGTCGATCACGTTCCGCGACGCGCCGCCGGCGCGCATCATCACCCTCGCGGCCGTCCCCGCCCCGGCCGTCTCTCCCGCCGCCGTTGCCCCCGTCGCGGCCGCGCCCGCCGCGCCCCGTCGCCCGACCCCTCCGGCGGCCGCTCGGCCGGCGGCGCATCCGGCGCAGCCGTCGGCCGCGCCCAGCGTCGGCATCAACGGCGCGCCCTTCCTGGAGTGATCAGAAGCGCCCGGCGCAGCCGATTCCGCCGAGGGTCGGCGCGCAGGTCCACGCCGCGCGGCGGCCCGACGACGACGGCGCCGTCAGCACCAGCACGACCCCGGTGAGGGCGAGCGCGCCTCCGACGGCGAAGCCCGCCCAGGCCAGCGTCTGCGCGGTGCCCGCGGAGTCGTACTCGGCGGCGCAGCCCGCGTTGCCCGTAACCATGCCCTCGTAGATGCGGCAGGTCGGGTCGGCGTTGAAGTTCGAGATGTGGCTGGCGTAGACGAGCTGCGCGACCAGTCCGCCGACGAGTGAGGCGCCGCCGAGGCCGACCGCGGTCCAGCCGAGGACGCGCTGCGTGCCGCCCGGAGCGGGCGCGTCGCTCGTCGGCGGCGGGGCGACGGTGGAGGCCGCGGGCGCGGGGGCCTCGGCGCTCACCCGCGCGGGCGCCGGCGCCGCCACCGGCGGGGGCGCCGCGACGGGCGCCGGCGAGAGCTCGATGGTCTCGCGCACGACCGTCCTCGCCGGGACCGCCACGGAGCGCGACGACTCGACGTAGCCGTCGGCCCGCACGGCCACCGTCACGGTGCCGGCGATCACGCGCAGCGCCTCCGGGAGCGGGAGCGCCCCCACCACGCGCCCGTCGACGGTGACGGTCGCGCCGGCGGGCGTGCCGCGGACCTCGAGGCGGCCGATGTGCTGGTCGACGACGGCCGCCGCGGCCTGGAGCTGAGCTCGGTTGCGGGCGATCCAGGGGTCGTTGCTCGCGAGGGCCTCGCGCACGTGGGCGTCGGCGTCGGCCCAGCGGCCGAGGGCCTGCTCGGCCATCGCCATCTGCGCGAGGGCGCGCGCGCCGTGCCCCGCCTCCCACGCCCGCCGGAACTCCACGAGCGCCTCGTCGTCCTGGCCGGCGCGCCGCAGCTCGGCGCCGTGACGGATCCACTGCTCGACCGGGTCGGGCGCGGGCTGGGCGCGCGCCAGGGGCGCGAGCAGTGCGAGCGAGAGCGCGAGGGCGGGACGGGAGCGGGCTACCACAGGATCTCCGTCGGGACGTTGCGGGTGGTGGTGGTCCCGTCACCGAGCTGGCCGAAGGTGTTGTCGCCCCAGCACAGGACGTTGCCGTCGGCGGTCGCGCACGTGTGGCGCAGCCCGCACGAGATGCGGTCGGCGTTGGTGAGCCCGACGACCTCCACGGGCGACGTGCGCTCGGTGGTGGTGCCGTCGCCCAGCTGCCCGCGGTCGTTGGCGCCCCAGCACCAGACGCGCCCCGTGTTGAGCACCGCGCAGGTGTGGTACCCGCCCGCGCACAGGTCGCGGGCCGAGCCCGTCAGGCCCGCGAACACCGGGATCGACGACCCCATCGTGGACCCGTCTCCGAGCTGCCCGTGGTTGTTGCTGCCCCAACAGCGCACGACGCCCCCGGCGATCGTCACGCAGGTGTGCGCCGCGTTGTCGCCGCCGACCGCGTCCGTGGTGCCGCCGCCGAGGGCGAGCCTCCCGACCCCGGTGATGCCGACCACCGGGGTGGCCGCGCGGCGGTCGATGGTGGAGCCGTCGCCGAGCTGGCCGAAGCCGTTGTGCCCCCAGCACCGCGGGGCGTACGTGGGGAACTCCAGCAGGCACGCGTGGCTCGACCCGGCCCCCAGCGTCGAGCCGGGCAGCCCGCTGCCGATGAAGGCAGCGCCGGAGTTCATCACCGCGGCGCCCGGGCGGTTGCGCGGGGTGGTGGTGCCGTCGCCGAGCTGCCCGAAGTTGTTGGCGCCCCAGCACTGCACGCCCCCGCGCGTGGCGCTGCACGTGAAGTTGCCGCCGCCCACGTAGTAGTAGAAGTCCTCCGAGTTGCCGATCGGCGTCGGGCCCCGGCGGTCGGTCATGGTGCCGTCGCCGAGCTGGCCCGCGCTGTTGTCCCCCCAGCAGCTCCAGATGTCCGCCTCGGTGTGCGCGCAGGTGTGGGCGCCGCCCGCGGTGAGCTCGCGCACATAGGTGATGCGCGCCACGAGCGCGGGGCGGGTGCGCGTGGTCGTCGTGTCGTCGCCGATCTGCCCGTCGCTGTTGTCGCCCCAGCAGCGGATGATCGCCCCCGCGGCGCCGGCGGTGCAGCTGTGGCGCGCGCCGAGGGCGATGTACCCGGCTTCCTCGTGGCATCGCCCGTTGTTGCACTGCGCCGAGCCGAAACTCGTGGTGCACCGGTTGTCGCAGAAGCCGCAGTGAGCGGGGTCGGTGCGGGTGTTGCGGCAGGTCGTCCCGCACATCATCTGGCCGGGCGCGCTGCACGGCCCGCGGTCGGCGGGGACGTCGACGGCCGCGGGCACGTCGCGCCCCGCGTCGACGGGCACGTCGAAGCCCACGTCAGCGCCCACGTCGACCGGCGTCACCGGGACGTCGCGCCCGGCGTCGACCGGCGTCAGCGGGACGTCGCGCCCCGCGTCGACCGGCGCCGTGGGCACGTCGAAACCCGCGTCGACCGGCGTCAGCGGGACGTCGCGGCCAGCGTCCGTCGCGGGGACGTCCCCCGTCCCGTCGACCGGCGCCGTCGGAACGTCGCGGCCCGCGTCGACAGTCTGCGTCGGGCGATCTTCCGCCGCGCCGACGTCGTCGCCCGCGTCGGCGGGAGTTGCGCCGAGGTCGTCGCCCGCGTCCGTCGGATCGACGCCCATTCGCGGCGCCGGGCACCCGACCGTGAGGGCGAAGGAGCCCACCAGAAAACCCATCCTCCACCCACGCATGGAGCGGGACTATACCCGAACGCCACTTTGCGAAAGGGACCGGCGGCGCCTCAGTACACGATGCGCGCGGGCGTCGGGCGGGAGGACCTCGTGCCGTCGCCGAGCTGCCCGGCGGCATTGTCTCCCCAGCACCAGACCTGCGAGCTGTTGTCGACGGCGCAGGTGTGGCGGAGGCCGCAGGCGACAGCCCGCATCGCGGGGAGTCCCGCCACGGCGACGGGCGCCGAGCGGGCCGTGGTGGTGCCGTCGCCGAGCTGCCCGGCGTCGTTGGCGCCCCAGCAGTACACGCGGGCCGCGGCGACGGCGCAGGTGTGGAAGCCCCCGGCGGCCACCGCGGAGGCGCTGGGAAGCATGCGCACGTCCACCGGGGACGGGCGGTTGGTGGTGCTCTCGTCGCCGATCTGCCCGAAGCCGTTGTAGCCCCAGCAGTAGACCGTGCCGGAGGTGTTGACCGCGCAGGAGTGGCTGCCGGTGGGGGGCGCGCCGCGCACGGGCGCGATGCTCACCGTGACGCTGGAAGCGCCGTTGACGCCGGGCACGAGCGTCGGGCGCGCGCGGTCGACGGTGGTGCCGTCGCCGAGCTGCCCGAAGCCGTTGTGCCCCCAGCAGCGGACGCTGCCGTCGTAGTCGCGGACGCAGGTGTGCGCCGCCCCGGAGGCCACGGTGAGCGCGATGCCCGCCCCGGTGACGGCGGCGGGCGTCCCGCGGCTGGTGGTGGTGCCGTCGCCGAGCTGCCCGTTGCCGTTGTCGCCCCAGCACCAGACCTGCTCGGCGGGCGAGCGCCAGGCGCAGTTGTGCGCCCCGCCCGCGCCGAGGAAGCGCACCGAGTCGACCGTGAGCACCCGCACCGGGCTGCGGCTCGCGGTGGTGGTGCCGTCGCCGAGCTGCCCGCTGCTGTTGTCGCCCCAGCACTGCATCACGTCGCCCGGGCGCCCGATGCAGGTGTGCCGCTCGCCCGCCCCGAGGCCCTGCACGTTCATCAGCGCGGGGACCATGGTCGGGCGCTCGCGGCTCATCACGGTGCCGTCGCCGAGCTGCCCGCTGCTGTTGTCGCCCCAGCAGTGCACGTTGGCGAGCTGGCGCGTGACGATGCAGCTGTGGCGCACGCCGAGGGAGATGAGATCGGCGCGGGTGTCAATGCACGTGCCGTTGGCGCAGCTCTCGCTCGCGGTGCAGGCGCGCCCGCAGACCCCGCAGTGGGCCGGGTCGCTCAGGCGGTTGATGCACCGGCCGGAACACATCAACCGGGTGCCCCCGACGCACGGGACGTCTGCCGTGCCGGCGTCGGGCGAGACGACGTCCCGTGATCCGTTGTCGGCCGCGCCGGCGTCCGTCGGACCGGTGTCGGTCGCGCGGCCGTCGGGGGAGCCGACGTCAGTCGGACCGGTATCGGGCGAGCCGACGTCGAGCGATCCCGCGTCGATGGAACCGACGTCGACCGGCCCGGTGTCGGGGGAGCCGACGTCGACCGGCCCGGTGTCGGGGGAGTCGACGTCGACCGGCCCAACGTCGGCGGGTCCGGTGTCGATCGAACCGACGTCGGTCGCGCCCGTGTCGACCGAGCCCGCATCGGGTCGGACGACGTCGGTGGAGCCGCCGTCGCGCGCTCCCGCATCGTCGGGGGGGCCGCTTCGTGGCTCGACGCAGCCCAGGGCGAGGAGCGTGAGCGCCGGTCCCAGCATCGGGTGAGGGTGGTGACGCGTCGCCCCGGTGATCGGTTGTTCCCTTCCCACGGCGTCGATGATCGCACGGTTCGCGCCCGATCTCGCATTGCGGGCGGCGCCGGCGCCCCCCGGCGCGCGACTTGACCCCGGGCGCGGGACCTGTTCTTCACTGGCCCGGCGTGACGTGACGCTCCTATAGGGGACATCGATGAAGGGGTCGTGCGTGGGACCCAACCGCGTGGGGGTGCTGGCCTCGCTGCTCGTCGTGCCGCCGAACCTGGAGCCACCTGCGAAACCGCTGCGGAGGCGGCGCGATCGCTCCGACGCCCGGCTCGTCGAACCGAACACGCACCACCCGGCGTGGTAGACGTCGACGGATGACGGCTACTGAGCGCCTTTCGTTCGCCGGGAGTCTGTCGTTCGCGTCGTTGGTCGCGGGTTGCGCCTCCTCGTTGGGCACGACGGGGGACGGTTCCATCGCAGACTCCGCGTCGATCGATGCGGTCTCGGTCGATCGCGCGACCACGGATGATCGCGCCGAGGCCGACGCCTTCGATGCAGTCGAACCGCTCGATGGACACGAGAACATCGAGAGCGTGCCCGTGGGGTCCATCTTCGCGATCGTGCAGGTTAGAGAGGTCTGGTCGAACAACGGACGCGAGCGCACGCCGGACGCGTCGGCGATGTTTTATCGTCGGCTCGCGGCCTCGGTTCTGGGTGGCAATTGCCGCACGACGACGGCGGGCAGGTGCGTCGTTCAACGCTGCGACGGTGACGATGCGGGAGCAAACCCATCGGCGACCGAGCGGGTTCCGGCGGGATCGGTCTACCTGGACGGGCTCCCCGGCGGGACGACGGAGCTCAACTGGTCTCCGGGGTACGGCTA
Source organism: Myxococcales bacterium (assembly GCA_030652255.1). Taxonomy (GTDB): domain Bacteria; phylum Myxococcota_A; class Polyangia; order Polyangiales; genus SCUS01. The sequence continues at coordinate 19,556 of JAUSAZ010000093.1, forward strand.
CCTCCGCAGCCTTTCGGGTGCTGCCTGGCGTGGTGGTGAGACGGTGACCGTACGCGCGACCGGGGAGTCAACCGGAATGCCGATGTTCTCCGTGTCGGAGGCCGCTCCCGCGCCCGTTCGAGTGGTCGAGCCGGCTTCGGGCATCGCCGCCCGAATTCCGAGCGCGGTCCCCTTCACGATCCGTTGGACGGGTGGTGGCCCGGACGTGGTTCGGGTCGTACTCGGGGCTGGGATCACCGGTGGCGCGTCGACGCCTCCGGCGTCCATCACGGTGAACTGCGATTTCCCGGCGGTCGATGGGACGGGGGAGATTCCGATCGAGGTGCTTCAGCCGATGGCGGGGCACGGTGCGGGCGTGGTCATCCTGGCGACGCGAACCCGGACGATTCGTGTCGGCACGCATCTGGTGACCCTCGTGCTGAAGCACCAGGTCGCCTCGGGTCTGGCCAATGTGGAGTAACGCACGCCGCCGAGTCGCCGACCGGAGTGCAACCCCCACCCTGCGAGGGCCACGCGTCTCCCACTGGATCACCCCGCACATGCTCGTCGCGGGTTGCGCTTCCACCGTCTGAGCGGCCCCCTCGGACGCTGCCGCCGAGGTCGACGTGCCCGCGGGCGGCGTCGACGTGCCCCGGGTCGACGCGGGCAGTGATGTCCCGCCCGAGGCGCGCGTCTGTCCCGCGATCGTCGAGCGCGCCCCCGCCGAGCGAGCCGTACGTCGTCGAGATCGCGCTCGGCCTCCTCCAGCAGTGCGCGCGGATGAGCGACGACACCGTGCGCTGTCTCGGCCACAACGCCCACGGTGCGCTGGGGCGCGGAACGGTCACCTGGCGCGAGCTCGACGCGGCCCCCGTCCCCGGGCTCACCGCCGTCGCGCAGGTGGTGACGACCCCCACCGGCGCGACCTGCACCCGCCACCGTGACGGCACCGTGCGCTGCTGGGGCACCAACCGCTCCGGCGAGCTGGGCACGGACGCGACCGCCTGCGACGCCCTCGGGCCTTGCCGACCGAGGCCCGCCCTCGTGCCCGGCCTCTCGGACGTGGTGCAGCTCGCCACCAGCCTCGGCACGGTCTGCGCCGTGCGTCGCGACGGATCCGTCTGGTGCTGGGGCGGCAGCGACGCGTTCCTTCCGGATGGCGGCTCGCCGACGCCGGTGCGCGCCGCGGCGATCGCGGGCGTCGCGCGCCTCTGGCGCCTCACGGGCGGATGGCTCACGCGCGCGGCCTCCGGGCAGTACCGCTCGTACAGCATCGGACCGAAAGGGCGTCTCACGGTCGACGTGCCGCGCGAGGCCGAGATCGAGTACAGCGACGGGGGCGCGTCCCACGCCTGTCGCCGGGCTCGACGACGTGACGGCGCTCTTCCTCGGCTACCAGGGGCGGTGCGCGCGACGCCGCGACCGCAGCGTGTGGTGCTTGGGGGCGGTGGAGCCCGTACGTCGAGTCCCCGACGCTCGCGCGCGTCGCGTGGTAGGCGCGTAACAGTTCAGCGCCCGCGCGTGGTCTTGACGGCTCTGCGCGAGCGCTCGATCTCGAAGGTGTGGAGCCCGACCCTCTCGCATTGATCCGCGAGCAAGCTGCCCGCGTCGTCGCCTTGGAAGCGGAGAACGCCGCGCTCTTGAAGACGGTGGCGATGCTGACCGAGCGCGTGGCCACGTTGGAGCGGCTCCTCGGTTCGGGCGGCCATGGCGGCGGCCGCGGCACCCCGCCGCCCACGCGCCCTCCCTCGGGGCGACCACGTGGCGGCCAACGTGGGCACAAGGGCATCTCGCGCGCTCGCCCCGAGGTCATCGACGAGACCCGAGAGCACCCGGTCGGCGACTGCCCCCATTGCGGCACAGCCGTCGAGTCCTCGGGCCGGGTCGCCGAGCGGTTCGAGTTCGAGGCCATGGCGCGGGTGCTCCGCACCACTCGCCACGTCCTTCACCAGGGCTGGTGCCCCCGGTGCCGGCGACGCGTGAAGGCGTCCGCGGGCCTGGCGCTGCCCGACTCGGCCTACGGCCCGCGCTCCCACGCTACGCTGGCCGCACTGCGCGCCACGATGGGCGCCTCCATCGGCGACCTGGAGACCTTCACCCGAACGATCTGGCAGCGCCCCGTCGCGGGCGGGCAGATCGTGGTGATGCTCGACCGCGTCGCCGCGGCGCTGGTGCCGACCTTCTGGTGGCTGGTCGATCAGCTCACCCACGGCCCCGTGCTCCACGAGGACTCGGCCTCCTGGGTCGTGGAGGGCCGGCGGGCCGTGCTCTGGGTCTTCACCGCGCGGCGGGTGACGGCCTTCTGGATCGACCCGTCGGGCTCCGGTCAGGTGCCCCGCGCGGTGCTGGGCGAGGCGATCGACGGCGCGGCGGTGAGCGACAGCGCGGAGCGGATGCAGCTCGTGGCGCACGCGGGCGACCAGCGCTGCCTGGCCCACCCGCTGCGCGACGCGCGCGACCTGCTGGCCGCCCACCCGGACCGCGAAGAGATCGTCGCGATGATGACGCCGCTCAAGGCCCAGCTCTCGTGGATGATCGGCCTGCACGCGCGCCGCGAGACCCTGTCGGCCTCGACGTGGTTGCAGTATCGGGCGCGGGCCCGCCGCGATCTGCTGGCGCTGGCCGCGCGGCCGTGGACGGACGAGGACTGCGTGCGCATGGCGAAGCGCATCCGTCGCGACGTCGACCTGTGGGTGATGTTCCTGTGGGACCCGACCGGCGAGGTGGAGCCGACCAACAACCGCGCGGAGCGGGCGCTGCGCCCTGGGGTCATCGATCGGCGGCGGGTCCAGCAGAACCGCTCGCTCGGCGGGGTCTACCGCGATGTGGTGCTGCGCAGCGTGGGGGCGACCTGCAAGCAGCTCGGGGTGAGCTTCGAGGCGGTGATGGTCGAAGCGCTGCTGGCCCGCGGACGCGACGGACCGGACGCCGTGCCGCCGACGCTACGACGCGCGATCGACGGGAGCGAGAAGGCGACGGGAGACGGGACGAGGAGGGTCACCACTCAACCCACTGCTCAAAGCTGAACTGGTACGGCTGCAGAACTCCGTGGGTGTCAGCTCGCTGGTGGCGAAGTCGTCGAGGACGGCCTTCGCCTCGGCCTCGGTCCATTGGTGCCAGCGGCGGCGAGCGGTCTTCGGGCGTCGGGACATCGTGACCTCCGCACGCAGGCGTAGGACGAGGCCGGGGGAGCCCGAAAGACGCCGCTCGCGGAGGGGTTACGGTGGCGAGGCCCCATACTGCCATCCGAATGACGTCCCGGCCGAGGCCGTCGCGGAGTGGCGGCGCGCCCACGAGGCGCCATAGAGGCACGTCGCAGACGATGGCCCTCGCTCGGAACGGGATCTACCGCGCATCGTTCGACAGCACGATGCGCCACCGCCCGCATGCGGGCCGGCCGCCCGATCCGTCGACCTCGAGCTCGAGCTGATCCCCGGGGGCGAGGTTCACGTCGCGTCGGCAGCAGAGCGCGCCCTGCACGAAGGCCGCAACGCTGACCGCGCCCGGCGGCGTCGGGGAGGCCTCATTCAACGACGCATCTCGCCACACGCCCGCGGCGAAGACCCGCAGCCCGCGCGGCAACGCCGCCGTCCCCCGCACGACGACGCTGGCGCCCCTGTCGTTGCGGGTCTCCCTCACGATTCGTTGGCAGGTCTCTCGCGGCTCGGCCCGCACTCGCAGTGCGGCATCGGCCTCGAGCTCCTGGACGCACAGCGCCGCGTTGCGGCCCGCCTCGACGAGCAGCCCGAGGAGCTGCTGTTCCCGCGCGATGAACGCGCGCAGCGGCGGTCCCATGCGCGTCCGACCGATGCGTTCGGCCAGCCGGAGGGCGCGGCAATGGTCGCCCAGGTTGCTTGCCAGCCGCATCTCCTGCGCGAGGGTCTCCATCGGCGGGGCGCCCTCGTCGGCTGGGCTCGCGGGGCAGATCGTTCGTCGCGGGTCGGGAGGTACGCAGTCGCTCTCGCTCTCGAGACCGGGCGGCGGAGGGATCGCGAGCGGGTACGGTCCGCCGCTCTCGAAACGCGTCGCACCGCCGACGCACGACACCACGACCAGCGCCCACGGGAGGATCGCCCCGCGAGCCCTGCTGATTGGGGCGCGCTCGCTACACCCCAACGAACAACCCCGCTCCCACCGCGTCGTGGAACTGCCGCGCCAGCTCCTCCGCGAAGCGCGCGTCCTCCACGAGCACCCCGGCCTCGATGTTCCGCGACTGGCCCCGGTCGGTGAAGTTCGCCGAGCCCACCAGTGCCCGCTCGCCGTCGACCACGATGCACTTCGCGTGGAGGCTCGCGTAGCTCCCCGCCGTCGCCGCCCGCGGGTCCACGTACAGCGTCGGCACCGGCTCACCGAAGGGCCAGTAGGTCCGCCGCCACGCCTCGGCCTGCGCCCGCAGGTAGCCCTCCGGGTCGGCCTGCACGCCCGTCGCTTCTCGCAGGTGCACGAACATCTCGACCCCCACCCCGCGGTCGCGCATCGCCGCGTGCAGCGGCGCGAGGATGCCTACCCCCCCCCGCTCGAAGGAGTACCCCGCGATCAGCACGTGCCGCTCGGCCGCCTCGAACATCTCCCGCACCACCACCGCCGTGTCGCGCGCCCCGCTGCCGCGCGTCTCGGGCCCCGTCCACACCAGCGCCACCCTCGTCGCCGGCGGCCGCAGCCGCTCCTCGCGCACCGCCGCGAGCACCCGCACCACCGTGTCCACGGGCGCCCCGATCAGCGCCCCGAGGCCCTCGCGCAACGCGCCGAGGTGCGCCCGCGCGAGCCCCTCCGTCGTGAGCGCGGCGCCGAGCGCACCCGACCTCGCCGCCGCGAGCACGCGCTCGATGTCCGGCAACGCGAGCCCCACGCCTCCGCTCAAGGCCGCTCCCGGAAGAAGGCCACCGAGCCGTCGCAGCCCAGCGTCGGCACCACCAGCGCCCGGTCGAGGTACTGGTTGAAGCGCTCGCACGAGCACTCCGCCACGAACAGACACCCGTGGCACGCCGCCCCTTCGAGCAGCCGCCCGGTGAGGTCGCCCCGCGGCGTGTGGTGCCCGCACACCGGGTCATTCGAGCACAGCACGCCCGCGTCCCAGGCCGCGCGCAGGTGACCCAGCAGCCGGCGACCCTGGTCCACGAGGCCGCCGAGGGTGCCGTCCGTCCCCGAGCTCCCCGTCGCCAGAAGGATCCCCGCCATCGGCAGCGGATCGCCCGGCAGCGAGCAGTAGAGCCGCTCGCGGATGGCGCTCGCCGCGTAGCCGCACTCCAGCGAGAGCGCCGTCATCAGCAGGTGCGCCAGCGAGTGCAGCAGGTAGAAGCGCACGCCCGGGAAGTCCGGCGGCTCCTTCAGCTGCTCGGCCCACTTCGCGAAGCCCGCCCGCAGCTCCGCCTCGCGCTGCCGCACCTCCGGCCGCGCTTCCCACGCGCGCACGGCCTCCTCGTCGAGGCGCACGAAGATGCCTTCGCCCCGCACCTCCGTCGCGGGCAGCCAGTCGGTCTGTAGACCCAGCGCCGCGGGCACGACCTTGTACTCGCCCTGGAGGTCCGAGCTCACCGGCATCAGCCGCGTGAAGCCCACCTGGGCGCGCACCTCCCGCAGCTTCGAGGCGAGCACCACGCGCTCGATGCTTGCGGGCAGCGCCCGGTCGCGTCGCAGCATCCGCGCGAAGAAATCCTGCCCCGACGGGGCGATGGTCCCCGGCACCTCCTCGGGCGCCGCCATGAACTGCCCGAACTCCGCCGTGCGCACGGGGCCCTGCTCCACGGGGGTCCCGGCCCGTCGTGCACCGATGGCCGCGAGCACCTCCGCGTCGCTCCAGCCCTCCAGCGCGTGGCGCACGGCGGGGATCGTCCGGAACGGCCCGATGGTCACGGCGTCGGCGGTCTG
>JAUSAZ010000107.1 GCA_030652255.1 Myxococcales bacterium
GGCCTTGCAGGCACCGCCGAAAAGATTCCGGGAAGGATCAGGGTTTCAACCCACGGCAGCCAAGGCGCGCGAAGGTGTGCGGGTAGCCCGGAACCCGCAGCCTGCAGGCGGGTCGCGCACGATCAGGTCAACGATGAGCGCGGAGCAGGGGTGCAGGGCGCGCGGCAGCGCAGGTGAGGGGGCACCGACGCCTCGTCGCTCAGGAGCGCGGGACGACCCGTGGTTCGTGGGGAAGGGGGTGGATGGCGAAGCGCCGGGCGTGCTCGCAGCGGGGCGAGTCGAGCACCACGTGCACCGAGTCGGGCAGCCAGTGCATGCGCTGGAGTTCGCGGTGCGCGGCGGGCGACGGCAGGAAGAGGTCGAGGTGGTGGCCGTTGATGGCGCCGCCGCGGTCGACGGCGACGAAGCAGCCGTCGTGGGTGGAGCCGTCGGGGAGCGGCATGCCGATGAGCTCGGGGAGCTCGACGGCGCTGCCGAGGGGGACGAAGCGCGGGTCGACGGCGAGGGAGCGGTAGGGGACGAGCGCGTAGCCGGCGACGCCGATGCCGAAGGGGTACAGCGTGGGGTCGACCTCGACGTAGCAGGAGTGCCCCGCGCGGCGCGACGACCAGTTGAAGAGGCGGCCGTCCCAGGAGCGGCCGGTGCCCTCCATCGCGAGCGCGTCGGCGAAGCGGCTGGTGCACCAGGTGAGGGTGCGGCCCTGCGGGTCGAGCACGCGGGCGGCGCGGTCGTCGGACTGCGGGGTCTCGTGAGCGATCCAGTAGCGGGTGAGCTGGAAGGCGCCCGGCACGACGACCTGCGCACGGGCCACAGCGGGCGCGACGGAGAGCGCGAGCGCGGCGACGGCGACGAGGAGCCGGGGGGTCATCGCGGCGCAGTGTATTCGATGTGGGCCGTGGGAGGAGGCTCCGGGGAGCACCCGACCACGTCGCCGGTCACGGGCCTCGCCCGGAGGGGAGCATCCACCCACGCCATCAGTCACCGTCGCGCCGGGGTCTGCGCCCGCCCTGCCCCGATCGGTCAGCCTCCGAGCCCGTGCTCCTTTGAAGAGGGGTGGTGATAGAGCACGATCGACATCGTTGCGCTCCGTGATCGGTGGGCGAGGATGTTCACCCGCGCGATGGTGCAGGCCAGCACGGGCGCGCGACCGCCACCCTTCAGCCGCCCGCGACGGCCTTCTCGATGGCCGCGACGTCGATCTTCTTCATCTCCATCATCGCCTTGAACGCGCGCCCCGCGGCGGCGCCGCCGCCGGACATCGCCCTGGTCAGCGCGACGGGCGTGATCTGCCAGGACACGCCCCACTTGTCCCTGCACCAGCCGCACATGCTCTCCTCGCCACCGTCGGCTACGAGGGCGTTCCAGTAGCGGTCGGTCTCGGCCTGGTCGCGCGTGCCGACCTGGAAGGAGAACGCCTCGCTGTGCTTGAAGCGCGCTCCCCCGTTCAGGCCGATGCAGTCGATGCCGAGCACCGTGAACTCGACCACCAGCGCGTCGCCCTGCTTGCCGTCGGGGTAGTCGCCCGGCGCGCGCTGCACGCCGCGCACGCGGCTGTTCGGGAAGGTCTTCGCGTAGAAGTTCGCCGCCTCCTCGGCGGTGCCGTCGTACCAGAGACAGATCGTTGCGCCGGGGGCCGTGTCGATTGCCTGGGTCATCGGGAATCTCCTCTTCGTTGTCGCTTGAAAAACCGTCCTACGTGCCCTGCGGGCCGACGACGCCGAAGGGCGCGCCCTGCGGGTCCGTGGCCACCACGATCCAGTCGCCGCCCGGGACCTCGTGGGCCCCCATCGTCACCGCGCCGCCGTTCGCCTCGATCGCCCGCTGCGCCTCGGCCACCGAGTCGACGCCGAAGTAGAACACCCACTCGCCGTGCGGGCTCTCCGCGGGCTTCTGCATGATCGCGCCGACGCGCACGCCCGCGTGGTCGATGAAGCAGTAGTCGCCCATCGCGCCCATGCCCATCACCTCGTTGAACTCGAAGCCGAAGTGCTTCGCGTAGAACCCCTTGGCGCGCGTCAGGTCGGCGCTGGCGAGCTCGTTCCAGCGCACGCGCTGCGACGCCTTGGGGTCGAACACCTCGCTCACCGCCTCGGGCCTCCCCGGCGGCGGGACCGGCTTCATCACGTAGAAGGGCGCGCCCATCGGGTCGGTCAGCATCGCGATCTCGCCGACGGGCAGCGTCGTCCGCATCACCGAGCGCCCGCCGTCTGCCTCGATCGCCTCGACCGACGCGCCCACGTCGGACGTGGAGAGGTAGCCGAGCCACAGCGGGCGCGCCCCGCCCTTCTGCATGTCGGGCGTGAGCTGCAGCACGCCGCCCGCGTTGCCGCCGTCGTCGCGCGCGATCATGCGGTAGTCCTGCGCGCCGGGGGCCTCGGGCCGCGGCCCGATCTTCCAGCCCACGACGGCGCCGTAGAATTTCGCGGCCGCGTCGGCGTCCGTGGTCATGAGCTCGTACCAGATGAAGCTACCGGGGGCGTTCGACACGATTCGTCTCCTTGTCCGTTGGTTGTTGAAAGAGGAACGAGAGATATCGTTTGAGGTGCGAGAGCGCGTCGAGCAGCGGCGCGTTGCTCCCGTGGGCCTTCGACAGCACGAAGCCGCCCTGGATCACCGTCTGCGTGTAGACGGCGAGGCCCGCGGCGGTGACCTCCGCGCAGGGCGGGTGCCGCTCCATCGCCGCGAGGAGGTCCCGCTCCAGGTGCGCCGCGTGCGCGCGGATCGTGTCGTCGCAGGCCGCGCGGATGGCGTCGGAGCTGGCGAAGGTCTCCTGCACCGCCGTGCCGACGAAGCAGGTGAAGTCCTCCAGCGGTCCGACGGCGATCGACGCGCGGAAGTCGAGGTAGCCGAAGACGCGGTCGAGCGGGTCTTCGTGCCGGTGGTACGGCGCGCTCGCGAAGAGCGGCGACGTCACCGCGTCCCAGTGCCGCGCGGCCGCGACCCCCAGCGCCTCCTTCGAGGCGAAGTGGTGGAAGAACGCCCCCTTCGTCACGCCCGCCGCCTTGCAGAGCTGGTCGACGCTCGTCGCGGCCCAGCCCTGCCGGCGCACCAGCGAGAGCGCGGCCCCGAGCAGCGCCCCTCGGGCGTCGCCGCGGGGGGGATGGGCGGTCGGACTCGTCACGCGCGGAGGCATCTGGGGCGCACTACATACCGATCGGTCGGTATGCGCAAGTAGCTGGCGATCAGACGGGCTGGCGCCCCGTCACTCCACCGCGACGCGATCGAGCGCGAACCCGCAGTCCCCGAGGGGGACGCCCCAGCCGGGCCGCGAGCGCACCGCGCGGTTCTCGAGGAGCAGCCACGTGGGACCGGCGCCCGGCAGCGCGCCTCCTCGGTGTCCTCGACGTCGGTCGCCGCGGCGGATCCCTCCGAACACGCGTCGCGTCGCGCCGTCGCCCAACGCCCGCGCGACGCTACGCTGCGCTGCTCCGGGCCGATGCAAGGCGTTCTGGGCACGATGCAGACCGTTTCGGGTCGATGCAGACCGTTCTGGGCACGATGCAGACCGTTGCGGGTCGATGCAGACCGTTCTGGGCACGATGCAGGGTGTTCCGGCCGCGATGCAGGCCGTTGGAGCGCGATGCACTCGTCGGGAGCGCGATGCACTCGTAGTGGGGACTCCTCACTGCCGACCTCGCGCTCGGATCTCGGTCCGACGCGAGGGCAGCACGCTGAGCGGCGCCTCAGCCGCCCGGCCGCCCGGTCATATCGGTCGGCGACAGCGCGATGCCGCGGTACACCCGGTCGACGTCGATGCTGCCACCCAGCGATGACACCGCGATGTACTCCCCCTCGCCGGCCTCGCTCATCACCCAGCGCCCCGCCGCGTCGCGCGAGTACACCTCGATGTGCCGGTCGTGCTGCGACACCAGCACGTAGTCACGCAGCGACTCCAGCGCGCGGTAGTGCCGGAACTTCCCGACGCGATCCCAGCGCTCGGTGGAGTCCGAGAGCACGGCGCCTGACAGCGTGGGCGGGAGCTTCCCCTCGCTCACGCTCAGGGTCCGGCTCGGGTCGCCGACAACGCCGCGGTCGAACCGGGGAAGCGATCGCCGACAACACCGCGATCGTACCCGAACTCCGGGGCCCCACCTGAGTCGTTGAGCCCCTCCCCCGCTGTCTGCCATGATGCGCGCCGTGACCGATCCCCTCGCCGGCCGGTGCGGCTCCTGCGCGCACTTCCACTCCGAGCGATGGGACCCCGCGCGCAACGAGACGATGGGCGAGTGCGGCCACGGCACCTGGCCGCGGGTGCGCCCCAACACGTCGTCGTGCCCCGACTACGTGGCCGAAGGCACCCTGCGCTTCGGCCTCGACCGCAACCGCATCCGCGCGGCGCGCCCGACGACGACGCGCCCCGTGACGAAGGCAGACACACCGACGCGGCGCCTGCCCGTCGAGATCGAGGTGGACATGGACGAGGCGACGTTTCGCGCGGTGCTCCGCGAGGTCTTGCGGGACGAGCTCGCGCTCGGCGACGTCCCCATCGCGGAGCGCTTCCGCGGCGGCGAGATGGTGATCAAGCCCGGCAAGGAGGGCACCGCGGAGAAGCGCGTGCCCCTCGAGGCCTTCTTCCACAAGATCGTGATGCTGCGCGACAAGCTCCGGGTGCTGGAGCAGAAGGTCAACGCGCACCCGCGGCTCACCGACGACGAGAAGGTCTCGCTCCAACAGTACGTGACGGGATGCTACGGGACGCTCACGACGTTCAACGTGTTGTTCCGTGAAGACGACGACCGGTTTCGTGGCGGCGGCGGTGAGGGGTAGCGCCGCGCGGGCGCTGCTCGGGTCGCTGCTCGTCGCGGGCTGCGCCCACCGCGCCGTCGCGCCCTCCCCCACGGCCACCACCACGCCCGCTGCCGCCGCCGCGGTCGACCTGCGCGACGTGACCCTCGCCGTCGACGCCGTGGGCCACCGCCGCGTCGACCTCGCGGCCCTGCGCGGCCGGGCCATCCTGGTGGCGGCGCTCTCCACCAACGACCTCGGCGGCCACGCCCTCTCGCGCAACCTCGAGCGCCTCGCGACGGCCCACGGCGACGACCTCGTGGTGCTCATCCTCGCCACCGACGGCTACGACGCGCCCACCCTCCAGGTGGCCCTGGAGGTCTTCGCCGACGTGGTGGGCCTGCGCCACGCCGCCGTCGCGCCCATCCCCGCCGACGTGCGCGCGGGCTCGACCCCCATCGGCGAGGTGGGCCTCGCCCCGCTGGTGGTGCTGATCAACCGCGCGGGCCGCGTCGCGCGCCGCCTGGAGGGCTACCAGACCATGGCCGCGCTGGAGGCGCTCATCGCGCCGGCGCTGCCGCCGGGTCACTGACGCCATCGACGCACCGCTCGCGGTCGAGCGTGTAGACCGTCGTCGTGCCCTGGCGCAGCAGCGGCCGGGCCGAGGTCCGGAGGAGGCGCAGCGTCGCCCTCATGTCGGCCATGATCTCCGCGTCGTCGTAGCCCTCCACCGCGATGGGCGGATAGGCGCGGTACGCGGCGAGGTTGACGAGGACGTGGGTGACGCCGCGACCGTGCAGCCACGCGCACATCCGGCCCGCGACGCGCGCGTCGTGCAGCTCGGCCCAGATCGGCGACCCCTGGTTGATGAAGAAGAACACGAAGTCGATGCCGCGGAGGTACCAGCTCCTGCCCTCGAAGAGCGGGAGCAGCCGCGCGCCCGGAGGCAGCCGCCGTCGCAGCGCGTCGCCCATCTGTTCGCCCGGGTCGAGGAGCGCCGCGCGTTCGGCGGAGACGTCGCCGAGCGCCACGCGGGACACCGGCCCGAGCTCCGACGAGAAGCGCGCCACCGCGAGCGCGAGCGCCACGCCAGCGAGCGCCTTCATCGCGAGCACCCCGCGATCGTCGAGGACACGATCGGCGGCGACGGCCAGCGAGAACGCGAGGAGCGGACACAGCGGGAGGAGGTACCGGGCCTCCTGCACCGTCACGAACCAGCCCACGAAGAAGACGATGACGGCGACGCCGAGGCCGCGCAGCGCAGGCGTGGCGGGACACAGCGCGAGCGCGACCGCCCCCACGAGATGCAACGGGCCGAGCACGGACCCGAAGCCGCCGTGATAGAGCCCCGGGGTCGCGCGGAGGGTCACGTTGATCGGCCCGAGGAGCAGCGCCCCAAGCCCGTGACCCATCCCGATGTCGCGATGGAAGCTGAGCATCTGGCGCAGGAACAACGGGTGGAAATACCCTGCCGCCAGGGGGTTTCCGGTGCTGATGGTGTTACGCACCCACCACGGCGTGAGCATGATCAGGGCCCCGGCGGCCATCGCAGCCGCGAGGTGCACGCGGCGCTGGAAGGGCACTGCCGGGACCACCAGCCACCCCACCGCCACCGAGCCCGGGAGCAGGAGTCCAGGGTACCGGGTGGACGCGCAGGCGCCCACGAAGAAGGCGGCACGCATGGTCCCCCGGCGCGCGTCGCCCGGGGTCGAGAGCACGGCCTCGAGCGCAGCGGTCGCGAAGAGCATCAGCGTGAGGTCGCTGTAGACCACCGTCGTCTCCCACAAGAACGTCGGATCGGCGGCCACCGCGAGCAGCGCGACGGGCCACGCGCGCGGCGCATGGGAGCGCGCGAGGTCTGCGAGGAGCAGCAGCGCGAGCACGCCGTACTCGAGGACCATCAGCTTGGTCAGCGCGGGCCCGTGCAGCACCAGCGTCACCGAGGTGAGCATCTCCGACAGCAGCGGAAACGAGCTGTACACCATCGCGGAGTCGACCCCGATGCGCCCGGTGCGAAGAAACCACTCCGGGAGCGCGAGGTGGCAGATGAGCGCGTCCCACCCGTAGCGCGGGACGAACGCGTGCAGCGCCGACGGCAGGAAGAGCGCCGCCATGCAGACGAAGAGCGCGCGGGTGCTCGACGGGAGCGGTGCGCCGCGCGCGCCCCGCAGCACCGACGGGACGCCCGCGAGGGCCGCGGCGCACACCACCCCCACGATGACCGCCGGGCGGAAGAGCCTCGCCGTCCCGAGCACCGCGAGCGTGGTCCCGAGCAGGGCGAAGCCCGCAGCGAGGCGCAGCACGGCGTACCGGAGGCGCCCCCCGGAGGGTGAACGCAACAGCGTGGCGAGCGGGGCCGACGCGCCCGCGGCCGCGAGGTTGATGAGCCCGAGGGCGGCGAGCGCGTGCGCGATCACCAGGAGCTTCCCGAGCCGAGGCGCCACGAGGGAGGGCAACGCCGGCAGGTGTCCGTACCGTACCCCCCACGCGGCGACGATCGCGAGGGTCGCCAGCAGCAGGCCCGCGCGACGGACGGACGTGGGTGGGATCATGGCCCGGAATGATCGCACAGAGCCTGCGACCGATCGGTGCGCCAGGTGTCACGCCGCGCGGCCAGCGGGAGGGTCTGAAAAGCAGAAAGCCGACCCTGCCTTGCGGCGGGATCGGCTTTCATTCTCGGAGCGGGTGAAGAGATTCGAACTCTCGACGTCAACCTTGGCAAGGTTGCACTCTACCACTGAGTTACACCCGCATCGCGAAGGGAGCGCTTGTTTATCCGGACCCCCGTCGGGTGTCAAGCAACTTTCTTCTGGGAATCGTTCACTCGTAGCGGAGGCCTTCCACGGGGGTGAGCCGCGAGGCCCACCACGCGGGGATGAACGACGCCACCGCCGCGATGAGCATGGCGACGGCGCCGGTGAGCACGAACTCCGCGACGCTGGGCCGCACCGGCACCGAGCGGATGAGATAGACCTGCGCGTCGAGGGGGAAGGGGTAGCGGGTGAGGATCCAGCAGTTGAGGGCGCCCACGGCGAGCCCGGCGGCGGTGCCGAGGCCGCCCACGGCGAGGCCCTGCGCGAGGAAGATGCGCAGGATGGCCGAGTCGGGCGCGCCCATGGCCTTGAGGATGGCGATCTCGCGCTTGCGCTCGAGCACGACCATCACGAGCGTGGCGATGACGTTGAAGGCCGCGATCACGATGATGATCGTGATGACGAAGGACAGCGCGAGCTTCTGGAGGGCGAGCGCGGTGAAGAGGTTGTGGTTGAGCGACTCCCAGTCGAGGGTGTGGAAGGCGCCGCCGCCGAGGGAGCGCTCGATGCGCCGGCCGATGGCGCGGGCGCGCTCGATGTTGCGCACCTTCACCTCGACGCCGGTGACCGCGTCGCCCTGGTCGAAGAAGCGCTGGGCCTGCCAGAGGTCGACGTAGACGAGGCGCGAGTCGTACTCGTCGAAGCCGGCGTCGAAGATGCCCACCACGCGGAAGTCGCGGGCGCGGGGCGTGGCGCCCTGGCGCACGAGCGCGGCGTCGGCGCCGGTGAGCGGCGAGATGATGCGCACCTGGTCGTGGAGGGAGAGCGACAGCGAGCGCGCGAGGGTGCGCCCGATGATGACCCCGGGGAGCTGCGCCTCCGGGCGGCGGCCCTGGGTCTCGGCCTCGCGGGAGACCTCCCGGGCGAAGGCGTCGAGGGGATCGTTGGCGATGGGGTCGTCGGGCGGCAGGGTGTAGTCGGGCGTGGCGCCGGGCGCGAGGCGGTCGGCCGGCGCGACGGGCGTCGGGGCCGCGACGGGCGTCGGGGTTGCGACGGGCGCCGGGGACGGCGCGGGGAAGAGCATCGGGTCGCTGAGCGGGTCGGGCAGGGCGGAGGGGGCGAGCGGGCGCTCGAGCTCCCGTCGGGCGCGGGCGATGTAGTCGTCGAGGGTGGCGTCGCGGCGGGCGCTGGGCAGGTCGTCGACGGGGCCGGGCGGCTGCGAGCTGGCGGGGCGCAGCCCGTCGAGGGAGCCCGCGACGAGGTAGGTGGGGAGGTCGAGCACCTGGCCGAGGAGGGTGGGGTCGACGCCCTTCACCAGCACCCCGGCGATGCGCTCGCCGCGGGTGATCATCATGGGGTTGATGAGGAAGGGCGCGGCGCCGGTGACGCCTGGCGTGGCGCGCACCGAGGTCATCACCTCGCGGTACTCCGAGAAGTCCCAGCCGTACTTCAGCACCAGGACGTGGGCGTTGACCCCGAGCACCTTGCTGCGAAACGACTCCTGGAAGCCCGACGTGATCGCGAGGGTGACCGACAGCGCCCACACGCCGAGGGCGATGCCCAGGATGGCGATGACGCCGATGATGGAGACGAAGGCGCGGCGGCGCGCCCGGAGGTAGCGACCCGCGATCTGGAGGGCGAAGTCCACCGACGGCTCTGTACTCCGGGTGCGCATGGGTGCCAACCCTCCGGCGCGCGTCAGTGCGACAGCAATGTCAGCGTGGTGGATCGCGGCGGCGGACGTTAGAGTCCGACCCGTGTCTCGCTTGCTTGCCTCGCTCGCGGTGGTCCTCACCGCGTGCTCGAACGAAGCCCCGCCCAGCCCTCCCTCCGACGCCGGCCTCGCGAGCGACGTCGCCGCGCCGCGCTGCGCCGTCCGCTTCGACGGCGAGGCCTCGCTCCGGGTGCGCACCAGCGAGCGCCGCCGCCTGCGGATGGTGCTCGACCCGCCGACGCCGGGCGTCGGGCTGCGCGTCGGCGTGGTGGGGGTCGGGCTCGACGCCTCGCTCAGCGAGACGCGGGTGGTCACCGGGGCCGACGGCTCGGCGGTGACCGAGCTCATCGCCCCCACCGACAGCGCCACCTTCCGGGTGCGGGCCACGGCCGAGTGCGGCGCCGAGGCCTCCATCGAGGTGGCCGTGGGCGACCGGGGCTTCGGCTCCATCGTCGCCGAGGCGGTGTACCGGGGCTCCCGCACGCCCTCGCGCCTCGAGCTCAACATCGCCTCGGGCAGCGAGTGCCCGGCCATGGGCGGCGACCCCACCCGGCGCACGATGGTCCCGCTGCCGGGCGGCATGGTGCGCTTCGGCTCGCTCCCGGCGGACCTCACCTTCACGGTGTGGGCGCAGGTCATCGGCGCCTCGGACGTGGTGCTCGCGCAGGGCTGCGCGGCGCCGCAGACCGTCCGCGCCGACTACGACACCCCCGCCGCGGTGCTCTTCGTCGACCGCCCGCTGCGCCTCGACGACCGCTACGCCCTCGACCTCTCCCTCGACCTCGCCGCGACCGCCACGGGCCTGCGCGACCGCTGGACGGCGCCGGTGCGCCGCGAGCTCACCGCCGCCGGGTCGACCGCCGGGCTCATCGTCCGGGAGGTCTCCCGCGCCGTGGGCGAGGCCAGCGGGTCTGCCGACGGCGGCGTGTCGGCCCTGCAGGCAGCCTTCGACGCGGCCGTGCGCGCGGGCCTCGGCGCCCGCTTCGAGGCCGAGCTCGCCACCCGCGGGCTCCTGCTCGAGAACAGCTTCGACCAGCTCGCCTCGACGACCGCCCGCGCCCTCGGCGCGGCGCACTGGGAGGTCACCTTCCCCGCGGCCCCCGGTGGCGTCGCCCCGACGGAGTCCGTGGTGGTCCTCGACCCGGGCACCCCGGACGTGGCCCGCGACGACGCCCGGCTCTCGCTCCCCACCGAAGGCACCGTCGGGCTCTCGGTCGGCAGCGGCGACATCGCCACGCTCTCGCTCGACGGCACCAGCCTCCCGTGGGCCCGCGTCGCCCGCGGCGCGCTGGGCGCGGTCACCGTCCGCCTCGGCGCCTCCACCACCGGCGAGTACATCGCCGCGCCCCTCTGCCCCGTGGCCGCGACCATGCTGCGCGACGCCAGCGGGGTCTGCGACGCGGCGTGCATCCAGGTGGCCTGCCGCCGCGCCGTCGACGCCCTCGCGCGGGTCTTCGACGACGAGGTCGCGGGGCAGCTCGCCAGCCGCTCGGCGACGTCGTTCCGCATGGCCGCGGTCGCAACCCCGCTGCCCGGCGGGCTCGTGGTCGAGCGGGCGCAGGGGGTCTTCGTGGGCCAGTGGACGGCCGACCCGGGCGTCACCCTCAACGGCTCCTGGACGCTCCAGCACGTCGGGCCGATGCGCCCGTAGCGCATGGACGACGCCTCGCTCGCGGCCCTCCGGCGCACCACCGAGCTCGCCCTCGACCGCGCCCGCCGCGAGCTGGCCCGCCGCCACGAGGTGCTCGCCGAGGGCAACGCCGAGCTCGCCCGGATCGGCCTCGCACGATCGGAGCTACGGTCCAGGCACGCCCGGTGGGAGGAGCGGGTGCGCGCCCTCGGTGGACATACCCTGTCTGCCCGCGAGCTGATCGACCTGCGGCGGCAGGGAGCGGCCCTCGAGGCGGGCCTGGCGACCCTCACGGCGCGTCATGCCGAGGTCGGGGCCCTCGTGGGCCGGGCCGCGGAGGCGCTGGAGGAGGCGCGGCGCGTGGCAGGAGAGTTGCTCGCCCGGCAGCGCTGGACCGACGAGGAGGGTCGGCGCGGGCGCGAGGCGCGCGAACGTCAGACCGTCGGGCGCGAGGACGAGGACTGACATCCCTGTCGCGGTGGGCGGCGACGACCTCCACACCGGCGCAGTCCGCGGGCCAATCTCGTTGCCTGACTCATCGTGCCAACGAACGCAATGGACTTCTCGCGCAACAGGGCTTTACGGCAGGCCTCGGCGACCCCATTGATGAGAGGTCCGACCGTTTGATGGGTGCAGCCAGGTGATGGCCCAACACCTGCAAACGAGATCATGACTGACGGTTGGCAAGAGAAGCCGGGAATAGCCGGCGTGCCCCATGCGTAAGGTGCATCGGCCCTGCGTCGCCCCCCTGAAGGTCGAGGCAGTGGAGCACAAATCAGGAAGCCTGCAACCAATCGGTTGTCTCCTTCGTAGATCAAACACACCGGCAGAGCGTCCGAGCATCCTGCCTTCGTTGAACAGCATCGGTCCCCCATCGGATTCACCAGTGCGTGACGTCTACGGCACCCCCTACCCGGAGCCGTTACTGCACTGGAAGGTCTTGCGCTTGCTGCGCCCCTCAGAAGGCCCACCGAGCATCGTAGGCGTAGGGCAACGAGACGAGGTCATCATGGCGAAGCAGTCGTCGGCCAAGGTCACTCATTCCATCACGGCTTCGGCTTCGGTCGAGGACGTTCAACCCATCAACCATGCGGCGATCACGTCACAGCTCCTCGAGCCCCAGGTCGTGATCACCTCCATTCCCAACGTCGAGCCCACGGAGTCCGAGCTCGCCGAGGCCGCCGCGGACGTCGCGGTCGCCTCGAAGGACGACGTCGCCGAAGGCGCGCTCACCCGCTACTTCCGCGACATGTCCGCGTACCCCGTCATGACCCCCGCGCTGGAGGTCCAGGCGGCGGAGGAGTTCCTGGCCGGGGAGATCGCCCGGTGGCGGGCGGTGTTCTCGTACCCGCCCGCGGTCGAGCTCGTCGCGCCCGTCGTCGAGGCCGCGCTCGCGCGCCTCGCCGAGCCGGTCGTGCTGCCGGAGTTCGAGAAGCTCCGCAAGCTGGTGAAGCTCTACCGGAAGAACCGCTCGAAGCTCGACCGGGTGTCGGTGAAGAAGTGGGAGACCACCCTCGACGCGCTCGCGCCGCAGCTCCGGGCCCTCGACGCCGACCGGCTCTTCATCGAGTCCGTCGACCACGAGCTCAGCCGCTTCGCGCGCGGCGCCAACGACGACGACGCCGAGCTCGACGAGGAGGAGTTCGAGACGGGCCAGGTGCTGTCGAGTGGCTTCTGCAAGTACCTCACGCTGGTCAGCGCCGCGCGGGCCCGCGTGTACAAGGTCAAGAACCGCTTCGTGGCGGCCAACCTCCGGCTCGTGGTCTCCATCGCGCGCCGCTACAACCGCGGCCGCATGCCGCTCATCGACCTGATCCAGGAGGGCAACCTCGGGCTCATCAAGGCCGTCGAGCGCTTCGACCACCTGCGCGGCTACCGCTTCAGCACGTACGCGAGCTGGTGGATCCGCCACGCGATCTCCCGCGCCCTCGCGGACAAGGGCCGTGCCGTGCGCATCCCGGTGCACATGCTCGACACCTACAACCGGGTGCAGCGCACCACGCAGCAGATGGCCGCGCGCCTCGGCCGCGAGCCCTCCCTCGCGGAGGTCTCCGTCGAGACGGGCATCGCCCTCGAGAAGCTGGAGCGCATCCAGAAGGACTGGGCCGAGACCCCGTTCTCCCTCGACAAGCCCGTCAACGACGAGGACGGGCGGCGCTTCATCGACATGCTCGAGGACGACAAGGTCGTCTCGCCCCTCGAGCACGTCATGACTGTGAGCTGGTCCAACGAGGTGCACCGGCTGCTCGACACCCTGTCGCCGATGGAGGCCCGCATCCTCCGCTGGCGCTTCGGCCTCGACGACGAGGAGGAGCTCACCCTCAAGGAGATCGGCGACAAGTACAACCTGTCGCGCGAGCGCATCCGCCAGCTCCAGGAGCAGGCCCTCACCAAGATGCGCAAGCAGATCCGCGAGTAGCGGCTCCCCCCCTCCCCCCGCTCTGTCTCCCCCTACGGCCTCGATCGGTCCCCGCCGATGCGAGGCCGTCGGCCTTTCTATCCCCCCTTGGGGCCGCCCACGTACTCCGGCAGCACGAAGGTGCCGGTCTCGGTGAAGGTGCCGTTCTCGCCGTTGGAGAGCAGCGTCGCGAACACCGGCTCGTAGCGGTCGCGCACCCGCAGCTCGACCTCCTCGGCCGACGCGATGCCCAGCAGCTCTTCGGCGAAGACCTTCGCCTCGGCCAGGTCGATGCGCCGAAGGGCCTCCTTGATCTCCGGCACCGCGGTCGGCTCGACGGAGAGCTCGAGCACCCCGAGGCCCACCAGCACCGGCACCGCCATGAGCTCGGCCGCCATCGCGCCGCAGAGGGCGCAGGGGATGCCCCGCTCCTTCGCCGCGCGGCTCACCGTCGCGATGGCCCGCAGGATCGCCGGGTCGAAGGGCCGCGCCAGGTGCGCGACGTGCTCGTTGCCGCGGTCGATGGCCAGCGTGTACTGCATGAGGTCGTTGGTGCCGATGGAGAAGAAGTCCGCCTCGCGGGCCAGCAGGTCGGACATGGTCACGGCGCTCGGGGTCTCGACCATGATGCCGAAGGGCACGTCGCGGAAGGGCAGACCCGCGGCGCGCAGCTCCTCCTTCGCGCGGTCGAACTCCCCGCGGGAGGCGCGCAGCTCGCTCACCGCCGCGATCATCGGGATCATCACCCGCACCTCGCCGAAGGCCGAGGCCCGGAGCATCGCCCGCAGCTGCGCGCGGAACACCTCGCGCTCGCGCAGCGCCAGGCGCACGGCGCGCATGCCGAGGGCGGGGTTCATCTCCTTGGGGATGCGGAAGGCGGTGCTGAACTTGTCGCCGCCGAGGTCGAAGGTGCGCAGCGTCACCGAGCGCGGCGCCATCGTCGACACGATGCGCTTGAAGGTCTCGAACTGCTCCTCCTCGGTCGGCGGGTCGCGCCGGTCGATGTACAGGAACTCCGTGCGGTAGAGCCCGATGCCGTCGGCCCCGTGGTCGATCGCGACGGCCACCTCGCCCGGCAGCTCGATGTTGGCCCGCAGCCGGATGGGGGTGCCGTCCCGGGTGCGCGCCGCGCCCGCGCGGTTGGAGCGCAGCGAGCGCACGAAGGCCCCGTAGCGCTCGCCCCGGTCGGTGGCGTCGGCGGCCTCGGCGTCCGTCGGGTTGCGCAGCACCACGCCCCGCAGCCCGTCGACCACCAGCATGTCGCCGGTCGCGATGTGCCGCAGCGCGTCCGGCGCGCCCACCACCGCGGGGATGGTCAGCGCGCGCGCCATGATGGCCGTGTGCGACGTGCCTGAGCCGACCTCCGTCACGAAGGCCATCACGTCGCTGCGCGCCAGCGCCGCGGTGTCGGCCGGCGAGAGCTCGTGGGCGACCAGCACCACCGGGCCGTGCAGGTCGAGCGGCCGGGAGATCTCCAGCGGCGCCCCCATCAGCTGCCGGAGCACCCGCTCGCCCACGAAGTCGACATCGCTGCGCCGCTCGCGGAAGTAGTCGTCGTCGGCGCGGTCGAAGACCTCCTTGATCTTCTCGACGGTGCGCCGGAGCGCCCACTCGGCGTTGAGCCCCTCGTCGCGGATGGCCCGCTCGGACTGCTCGATGAGCAGCGCGTCGTCGAGCATCAGCAGGTGCGCGTCGAGGATGACCGAGTGGTCGCTCGCGTCGAGGCTCAGCCGCGCGCGGATCTGCTCGAGCTGCACCCGCGCCGAGCCCAGCGCCACCCGCAGCCGCTGCACCTCGCTCTCGACGTCGTCGGGCGCGATGTGCCGCCGCGGCACCGTCACCCGCCGGCGGTCGGCCACGAAGGCCCGCCCCACCACCACCCCCGGCGACGCGGGGATGCCCAGGAGCCGGCGCGGCGCGGCGTCGTCGACCTCGCTCACGCGCCCTCCCCGAAGCGGTCGAGGAAGAGGGCGCGCACGGCGTCGACGGCGGCCTGCGCGTCGGGGCCGCTCGCCCGCACGGTCACCCGCGAGCCCCGCGGGCACACCAGCAGCAACATCCCCATCACGCTCTTCGCGTTGGCCGTCTGCCCGTCCCTCGTCAGCGTCAGGTCGCAGCGGAACTTGCTCGCCGTCTGGGCGATGCGCGTCACCGGGCGCGCGTGGAGCCCCCGCTCGTTGGTCACCTCCATCGTCTCTTCAATGACGTCAGCCAATGGCTCCCTCGCTCATCCCCCGCGGTCGATGTCCCGGTGCGCCGCCCGCACGTCGCCCGGGGCTCGCAGCTTCGACAGGCGCACCGCCAGCGCCTCGGTGATCGCCACGCTCCGGTGCCTTCCCCCGGTGCACCCGATGGCCACCGTCAGCGCCACCTTGCCCTCCCGCGCGTACCGCGGCAACAGCGGCGTCAGCATGGTCTCGATGGCGTCGATGAACTCCCTGCCCTCCACGGTGTCGAGCACAAACCCCGCAACGGCCGGATCCTTCCCGCTCCGCGGACGAAGCGCCGGGACGAAGTGGGGGTTCGGGAGGAAGCGCGCGTCGAACACCAGGTCGGCGTCCGCGGGGATGCCGTACTTGAACCCGAAGCTCAGCACCCGGGTGCTCATCCGCAGCGTCGCCCCCTCGGCCAGGGTGAAGTGCTCGATGAGCAGCCGCCGCAGGTCGTGCACCGTCAGCGCCGAGGTGTCGATCACCCGGTCGGCCCGGGCCCGCAGGTCGGCCAGGCGCTCGCGCTCGCGGGTGATCAGCGCCGCGAGGTCTTCGCCCGGGTGCTGCGCCGCCAGCGGGTGCGGCCGGCGCGACTCGCTGTAGCGCCGCACCAGCGCCTCGTCGGCGGCGTCGAGGAAGATCACGCTCACCCGGTGCTTGTGCGCCCGCAGCGCGTCGATGACCGCGCCGGCGCCCTCGAGCATCGCGCGCACCCGCACGTCCATCCCGATGCCCATGCGCAGCACCGAGCCGGTGCTCGACGAGAGCGCCACCGCCTGCTCGATGAGCGGCGTCGGGAGGTTGTCGATGCAGTCGAACGACAGGTCTTCGAGCACCCGCAGGGCCGTGCTGCGCCCCGCCCCGGAGAGGCCCGTCACCACCACGATGAGCGGCACCGCGTCGGCCATCGCTCAGCCCTTTCCCCGCAGGATCGCCGTCGGGTCGTGCACGCCCATCGCCGACGCCAGCCGCGCGTGGAACTCCCGCGCCGAGTGGTGCCCCGCCTGGCGCAGGAGCTCGTTGCGCGCCGCGACCTCCACCGTGCTCGAGGTGTTCTTGCCCGGGCGCACCGGCACCCGGCGCATCGCGATGCGCGTGCCCAGCAGCGGGTACCACTCGTCGTCGATGCCCAGCCGGTCCCAGGTCTCGTCCTCGTCGTCGTGCGCCACCAGCCGGATCACCAGGTCGATGCGCTTGTTGTCACGCACCGCCGCGACGCCGAAGAGGTCTTTGATGTTGAGCACCCCGAGGCCGCGCACCTCCAGGTGGTTCTTGAGCAGGTCGACCGCGGCGCCGTAGACCGACTCCGTCGGGCGCAGCACGCAGTCGACCAGGTCGTCCGCCACCAGCCGGTGGCCTCGCTGCACCAGCTCGAGCGCGCACTCGCTCTTCCCGATGCCGCTCTTGCCCAGCATCAGGATGCCCACCCCGAACACGTCGATGAACACCCCGTGCACCCGCGTGCGCGGCGCCAGCTTCTCGTCGAGCAGCGCGTGGATGGCGTTGATGGTCACCGAGCTGCGGGCCTCGCTCACCAGCACCGGACACCCGTGCGTGTCCGACGCCTCGAGCACCTCCGCGAAGATGGTCTGCCCCGCGGTCACCACCGCGCAGCAGATGCCCCGCGCGAAGAACCCGTCGACCGCCTCGCGCCGCGCGTCGCGCTCCATCGCCGCCAGGAAGGACATCTCCGTCTCCCCGAGGATCTGCACCCGCTCGGGGGTGAGCCCCTGGAAGTGGCCCACCAGCGCGAGCCCCGACTTCTGGATGCGCGGGTGCACGATGTTGCGGTCGAGCCCCGCCGCCCCCGCCGCCACCGAGAGCCGCACGGACATGGCCCCCGGCTCGGTCAGGGTCTGCACCGTCACATCCCTCGGCGGCAACGTCGAGTGCAGGCCCGTCGACATGCGCCCAACCTATCACATCGGCACCCCACACCCCCCCACAGACGCGTTTCCAAGCCGACGCGATCGTTGGTAGCTTCGGGCGTCCGCTGAAGGGAGACGGTGCATTCGTCGATGGCAACCCGCAAACCCCTGCCGCGGAGGGCGCTCGCCGCGCTCGCCGCCGCGCTCGCCGCCTGCGCCCCGGAGTACGACACCACCCGCGTCCCGGCCCCGCAGGGGACCCTCGGCGAGGAGGTGTTCCAGGTGGTGTGCGAGCGCCTCCACTGGGGCGAGTCGCCGCGCGACCTCGGCTTCGCGGCGGGCCGCCTCCCCTGCACCCGCGGCCTCCGCGCGACGGAGACCGCCCCCGGGGTCGGGCCGCGCGCCACCGCCCTCGCCCGCATGCGCCCCGAGCTCGTCGCCGGCCTCGACCAGGCCATGCCCCGCACGCTCCACACCCCGCTCGACCGCCTCCTGCTCGACCTGCTCCCGCTCTACGGACCCGACGGCTCGGGCCGGCGCAGCGCCGACGGCGGCGCCTGGCTCATCGACACCGTCGACGGCGGCACCGCGGTCGCCGAAGACCTCCTGCCACAGACCACCCGCGCCGTCTCGCAGCAGCTCGCCACCATGGCCACGGACGCCGCCGTGCTGCGCGCCCTCGGCCGGATGTCCCAGCGCCAGGGCTACCGCCCCCCCGAGAGCGCCATCGGCCTGCTGCGCCCCATCCTCGCCTACGAGCGCGTCGACGAGGTGCTCGACGCCACCCTCGGGCTCGTCCGCCAGGCCACGCCCACGCAGCCCGACGGCCCGGCGCACCCGCAGTTCAACCAGGTGCTGTCGGTGCTGCGCGGGGAGTTCCAGGCCGCGGCGCCCAGCACGGCGACCGTCACGGGTACCACCCTCGACGCCGCCACCGACCTCCTCCTCCGCGCCGACCCCTCCCTCGCCCGCGGCGAGCGCCCGGTGCTCATCGTGCGCCGCGACACGGCCGGCAACGCCCTCCCCACCGCCGGCGCGGCCGCCGGGCTCCCGACCCCGTTCCCGGCATGGCGGGGCCCGACCGTCCCGCGCGACGCCCACGGGCGCGCCACCGCCGCGGGGTCCTTCCCGTGGCGCTACGTCGACCTCAACGCCACCGTCCTCGCCGCGCTCACCCGCGAGCTCCCGGGCCTGCTCGGCGCGCCCTCCCACGCAGAGCTCCCGGCGCTGCAGCTCGTGTCCGGCGTGCGCCCGCTGCTCGGCCCGCGCATGACCGCGACCCGCGACTACGGCGGCGCCGCCGGGCGCGTGGAGTACCAGCGCTACACCGCCGCCGCGTCCCCCGTCATCGACCTCGTGCACGCCACCGGCGCGATGCTCACCCACCGCGACGTCGACCCGGTGCTCAACACCGCGCAGGCCCTGATGGCCCCCGAGCGCGAGGCCCTCACGGCCCGGCTCATCGGCGCGGTGCTCGCCATCGACGAGGCCTCCGACCGCGTGCCCGAGGCCCGCATGGACGCCCGCTCGGTGCTCTGGGACGACGTGCTCGACGTCGTGCGCCGCATCGCCGCCGAGCCCGGCCTGCTCGAGGACATCCTCAACGCCCTCGCCAACCTCCAGCAGCCGCTGCCCTCGACGGGCCTCTGGGAGCCCTCCTGCGCCGGCAGCCTGCCCGTGCAGAACCTCGCGCGCGCCTTCGGCAGCTACGCCCACAACCGCGACCGCGTCGAGCCCGCCTGGTCGGCCAACTGGAACGCCCACGTCCCGGTGAACCTCTCCCAGCCCGTCGACCGCACGCGCCCCGACACCCTCGACAACCGCTCGGTGCTCCAGCGCCTGATGCACCTCGTCGACGACCTCAACGGCGCGCGGCTCTGCAACAAGCCCGCGGCCTCCATCCGCCTCTACGCCTCCTTCCTGCCCAACGGCATCGGCGTGCCGGGCGCGGCGAGCAACATCCCCGCGTGCCAGCTCGTCGAGGTGCCCGACGCCGCGGCCTTCTACGTGCGCTCCATCGCGGGCAACGGGCGCGCGGTGCTGCCCCTCCAGATTCCCGGCATCCTCGGCACCATCACCAGCTTCGCCCGCACCGTCGGCATCAACCTCGACGGCACCCTCGACGGCCTCGTGCAGTCGCAGTCGGGCATCGCCGGGTTCACCTCGCAGCCCACGCCCTACGCCGTCGCGCGGCTGGTGTTCAACCCGCGCCCCAACGGCTTCCTCCAGAACCTCATGGACCCGCCGACGGTGCGCAACTCGGGCTCCACGGTGCCCACGCCCGCGCTCTCCGACCCGCGCCTCGTGCGCAACGCCCACCCGGGGACCATCTTCGCCTGGGAGGGCTACTGCTTCTACGACTCCATCCGCCCCCTCGCGACCGCCTTCGCGCGGCACGACCGCCTCAACGGCCGCCTCGACCCGGCCCTCGCGGCCGGCGCCGACGCCAACACCATGCGGCCCAGCTACATCGACACCGCCAACGGCTCGCGGCTCTTCACCGAGCTGCTCTCGGCCCTGCACCGCCACTGGGCCACCAGCGCCGCGGGGACGTACCAGACCACGGTGCGCTGCGAGACCTGCCGCGAGGGCGCCAACTACTCGCAGATGGACGGCATCGCCCGCTACGAGCCCGTCATCAAGGCCGCCCTCGACGGCGAGCTGCTGCCCGCCCTCTCGGCCGTCACCGCCGAGCTCCGCACCCTCGACGTCGGCGGCGGTCGCACGGGGCTACAGGCGATCGCGTCGCTCACCCGCGCGCTCGTCGACACCCGCGCCCGCGCCATGGACGGCTCGGCCGCCTTCGCCACGCCGCTGCGCTACCGCGACGGCACCACCGGGGCGCTCTGGTCGGACGGCACCACGCCCGTCGGCGGGGTCAACCTCTTCTACCTCTTCGCCGACGGCTTCAACGCCATGGACCCGCGCTTCGCCGCGGAGCCCCAGCGCCACGCCGAGTGGCTCGCCGCGCGCTCGAGCATGGTCGACCAGTTCATCGCCACCGAGGGGAGCGGCGCGTCGGCGCGCTTCCGCAACCGCGCCATCCCCGGCGTGACCCGCGCGCTCGTCGGGTGGCTGCGCGAGCGCGTCGCCGCCCACCGCGCCGCGGGCGACCTCGACCCCTGGGCGCTCGGCCTCTCCGGGCGCCTCGAGGCGGTCGTGCGCGACGCCCCCTTCGCCGCCGCGACGGACCTCTCCCTCGCCCTGCGCGACGACCCCGCGGCCCGCGTCGCCCTCGGCCGGCTGCTCACCCACATGATGAACGACGCCGCCCCCAACGCCCGCAGCGCCTCCCCACAGGCCACCACGCTCAGCGCCCTCGCCGACACCCTCCAGGTGCTGCGCGCCGACGCCGACGTCGACCCGCTGCTGCACAGCCTCGCCCCGGCGATGACCCCGCGCACCGGCCTCGTGCCGCAGGTGCTGCGCTTCTTCGACCGGGCCCGCGCGCTCGACCGCGACCGCGCCCTCATCGGCGTGCTGGCCAACGCCGTCCAGCGCCCCGCGACCGGCGACCCGCTCACGCCAGAGCCCCTCACGGTCATCGCCGACGCCATCGCGGACACCAACCGCGAGCGGCCCGGCGAGCACGGGCCCATGTCCCCGCAGGACGTGTTCTATACCTTCCGGGAGGTGATCTCGTTCCTCACCGACAACAGCCGCGGGATGGAGCAGTTCTACGCGATCGTGCAGCGCCGGAGGCTGCCGCAGTGAGGCGTCGCTCCGCGGCCCTGCTGCTCGCCGCCCTCGCCGCCGCGCCCGCCACGGCCTCCGCCGGGGGCTTCTACCTCACCGACCGCGGCGTGCGCCCCCTCGGACGCGGCGGCGCCTTCATCGCCGGCGCCGACGACCAGCACGCCATCTGGTACAACCCCGCGGGGCTCATGTCCGCCGGCAGCGGCCTGCTCCTCGACGCGTCGCTGGTCAACTTCGGCAACTCCTACACCCGCAGCGCCCTGCCCGACCGCTCGATGGACCCGGTCACCTTCGAGACCACCCGCGGCGAAGGCGCGGCGCTGCCCATCCCCACCCTCGTCGCGTCGCACAACTTCGGGCTGCGCAACTTCATGTTCGCCGCCGGGGCCTACGCCCCCTACGCCGCCATCACCTCGTACCCCGACAGCCCCACGGCGTCGCAGCGCTACAGCCTCGTCACCCTCGACGGCTCGCTGCTCGTCGTCGCCGGCCTCTGGGCCGCGTGGCGGCCGCACCCGATGGTGCACGTCGGCGCCGGGGTCTCGGCCCTCACCGGCACCTTCATCGCCCGGCAGGCCCTCTCGGCGTGCCCCGCCACCATCACCTGCGCCCCCGAAGACCCGCAGTGGGACGCCATGGCGTCCATCAACGTCGGACCCATCTTCGCGCCCACCGCCAACGTGGGGGTGCAGTTCATGCCGCACCGCATGATCGCCTTCGGGGCGTCGTACCAGCTCCCCTACAACATCGACGCGCCAGCCAAGCTCGGCGTGCGCCTGCCCTCCGCGTCCTACTACGACGGCGCCGAGGTGTCCGGCGACGCCGCGCGGGTGCAGTTTCGCCTCGCGCCCATCGCCCGCGTCGGGGTGGAGTTTCGCCCGCTGCCCAGCACCCGCGTCGAGCTCGCGGGCGTGTGGGAGGGCTGGAGCGTGCACGAGCGCATCGACATCGCGCCCGACAACATCGCCCTCACCAACGTGCGCGGCGTCGGCACCTACCAGGTGGGCGCCCTCTCGATGAACCGGCAGTTCCAGGACACCTGGTCGGTGCGCCTGGGCGGCGAGCACCTCACCAGGCTCGGGCGCGGCTTCGGGCTCCAGGCCCGCTTCGGCATCTCCTACGAGACCAGCGCGACGGCCAACGAGTACACCAACGCCCTCACCCTCGACACCGACAAGTTCGTCGGCAGCCTCGGGGCCTCGCTGCACTACGGCCATTTCCGCTTCGACGCCGTGTTCGCGTACATGTTCGCGAGCTCGGTGGTCGTCGACCCCCGCACGGCCGCGCTATACCCCGTCGAGCCCTTCCGCTCCAACGGGCAGGGACCACGCATCGCCGTCAACGGCGGCACCTACGACTTCTCGGTCAACGTCGTCGGCCTCGGCGCCCGCTACCAGTTCTAGAAAGCACACCAACACGATGCCCCTCACCGGCAAGCAGAACCAGTACCTCCGCAGCCTCGGCCACCACCTCGACGCCCTCGTGCAGATCGGCAAGCACGGGGTCACCGAGGCCGTCACCGCGGCGGTGCACCAGGCCCTGCTCGACCACGAGCTCATCAAGATCCGCATCCACGCCGAGGCGCCGTCCGACCGCTACGACACCGCCGACGCCCTCGCCGCCGAGCTCAAGGCCGAGGTCGCGCAGGTGCTCGGGCGCACCATCCTGCTGTACCGCCCGCACCCCTCGGAGCCCAAGATGAAGCTCCCGAAGGCCGACAAGAAGTAGTCGCGCAACTTCCCTCGCGCCCGCGTCGACACGGCCCGCGCCCGATCACCTCCCCCGGACATCTCCGTCGGGGCGGTGGAGGGCGTGAGGAGCAGTGTCCCCGATGCCATCCATCCCCTCGCCGCTCGACGCCCACCCCGCCCTGCTCGACCCGCAGGGCGTGGTGCCCTTCCTCGAACGCACCCCAATCGACGCCGCCCACGTCGTCCTGTCCCTGCTTCGCTTCAAATGCATCGGCGCCATGATCCTCTTCGGCATCAACGCCGTGTCGGCTGTCTTCTTCGCGATCCGCTACCGCGCCGACGGGGGCCTCGCGATGGCCGGCGTCTCCGCGGCGGTGCTAGCACCCTTCAGCCTCGGCGCCTGGCTGGCGTACCGGCTCTTCGGGTGGATGCAGCGGCGCCGGGCGCCTCCCCCCGCGCGGCTGCTCGAGCTCTCGCGCTTCGGTCTCCGCGTCTCCGACCAGCTCTGCCCGACGGCGCCCGACGGCCCCTTCGTCGACCCCCACGGTCGGGCCCTCCTGCCGTGGACCCCGTGGCGCGACGTGGCCCGCTGCGAGGCCCGCGGCGCGTCGCTCGCGTTCGCGCTTCACACGCCGTCGGGGGGCTTTGATCTCTCCATGACGCCGTCGGGCGCCCGCGACGCCGCCGCGCTCGCCGCCGCCCTGTGGGCCGAGGCCCACCACCCGATCCGCTGAAGCCCGCGCTGCGTGATAGCGTCGGCGCACCCCCCATGGACCCAGCCGCCGAGTCCCAGCTCGCCGCCTTCCTCCAGAGCCTCATCGAGGGCCACGCCGCGACGCCCCCCATCAAGCGCCTGCGGCTGCGCATCCGCGAGCTCGGCGCCGGTCGGGCCGACGAGGTGCAGCAGTTTCGTCAGCTCCAGAAGGCCTGCCGCGAGCACCCTCCCCTCGCCGAGGCCCTGAAGGCGGCGGGCTTCGGCGACGTCGCCTCGCTCGACCCGCGGGTGCCCGACCCGAAGACCGGGGCGCTGGTGCAGGCCTTCAACCGCTTCGTCGAAGCCCACTGGCGCGGCTGAGAGCTACAGACGTCTGTAGCTGCACCTACAGACGTCTGTAGCTCAGTCCCGCTCGTGGCCCGCGGTGCGGGTCATGAGGTCGTGCACCGCGGCCCGCAGCGGCTTGTCCTGGTAGAGCGCCAGGTACACCTGCTCGGTGATGGGCATCGAGACGCCCTCGCGCTGCGAGAGGTCCCACGCGCTCTTCGCGGTGCGCACGCCTTCGGCCACCTGGCGCATCTCGCCGAGGATGTGGGACAGCGGCCTTCCGCGGCCCAGCTCGAAGCCCACGTGCCGGTTGCGCGAGAGGTCGCCGGTGCAGGTGAGCACCAGGTCGCCCATGCCCGCGAGGCCCGCCAGCGTGAGGGCGTCGCCGCCCATCTTCATCGTCAGCCGCGCGATCTCCGCGAGGCCGCGGGTGATGAGCGCCGCCCGGGTGTTGTGCCCGAAGCCCAGCCCGTCGCTCGCGCCCGCCGCGATGGCCACGACGTTCTTGAGCGCGCCGCCCACCTCCACGCCCACCACGTCGTCGCTCAGGTAGACCCGGAAGCGGTCGTCGGTCCAGAAGACCTCCTGCACCACCCGGGCGAGCGCGAGGTCGCGCGCCGCGGCCACCACCACCGTCGGCAGCCCCGCGGCCACCTCGCGCGCAAACGACGGCCCCGACAGCGCCACGAAGCGCTGCTTCGACCACGGCACCTCCGCGGCGATGATCTCGTGCACGAACTCCAGCGAGTCCTGCTCGATGCCCTTCGTCGCGCTCACCACCGGCACCCCGACGGGGATGTGCCCCGAGGCCGCGCGCAGCACCTCCCGCAGGCCGTGCGTGGGCACCGCCACCAGCAGCATCTCCGCGCCGTCGAGCGCGTCGTCGAGGGCCGCCGTCGCCCGCAGCGTGTCGGAGAAGTGGGTCCCCGGGAGGAAGGTGGCGTTCTCCCGCGACGCCTGGATGGCCGCCGCGAGGTCGGGCCGCCGACCCCACAGGGCCACCGCGTGGCCGTTGTCCGAGAGCACCTTCGCCAGGGCGCTGCCCCAGCTGCCCGATCCGAGCACCGCGATCTTCATGCGAGAGCCTCCGTGCGCCCCCGCACGGTACCACCCACCGGGGCGATGGGATCTCTACAACGGCTCGTTGTCGCTGCGCCGCGCCATCACCCGCAGCCCGTTGCCCGGGTCGGCCACCAGCAGCCCCCAGGGCTCGCTCGGCGACGTGGGCTCCACCGGGAACATCCGCAGGTTGCCCGCGCCGTCGCCGCTCAGGGTGAGCGTTCCGCCGAAGGCGCCGCTGCGGGCGTTGATGATGGTGACCAGGGTCTGCCGCCCGACGGTGCCCACCGCGAGGTCGGGCACGTTGTCGCCGTCGAGGTCGCCGGAGAGCGCCACGGGCCACCCGAAGGCCGTGCCCCGCTCGCGCGTGGGCGCCGAGACCGTGAGCATCGGGGTGCCGTTGGCGCCGGAGAGCACCACCACCGACGCGGGCACGTCGTGCTGGTCGGTGCCCACCACCACGTCGCCGCGGTCGTCGCCGTTGACGTCGACCCCGAGCGCGAGGCTCTGCGCGCTGCGGCCCACGCGGCGGCACGAGGGCTCGGGCCACGCGGGCGCGCCGGTGGCGCCGGAGTACAGCTGCACGCACCGCCGCGGGTCGCCGCCGCCGATGGTGTTGCCCGTCGGGCCGATGCCCATGACCACGTCGGGGACCGAGTCGCCCGTGGCGTCGGGGCCCACCGCGAGCCCGAGCTCGACGGGCTGGCCGATGCGCCCGAGGGGGCTGGCGCCGCTCACCGACCAGACCACCCGCTGCCGGCGGAGGCTCACCGCGCGCACCTGCGACGGCGCGCCCGGCCCGTCGGGCTCGGTGTACACGATCGCCACCACGTCGGCCTCGGCGCCGCGCACCGCGAAGCCGCCGCCCAGCGCGATGCCCCGCGCGCCCGGCACCGGGATGGTGCGCCACACCCGCAGCGAGCGGGCGTCGATCACCACGATGCCCGTCGCGTTGGCGGTGGTGGCCACGACGTCGTCGGTGCCGTCGCCGGTCACGTCGGGCACCACCCCGAGGTCGAAGCCCTCGCAGGCCACGACGCCGCGGAACGACCCCAGCGTGGGCCCGCCGTTGAGCGGATGGATGACCACCGTGGGCCCGGACTCGCCGCCGGGCAGGCAGCTCACCACGATGCGCTGCGCGGTCGACGGGCCGCTCACCGCGGCGTGGCGCGCGAAGTCGGAGAGCGCGTCGGAGCCCGCGAGCCCGGCCCCGGGGCCGAAGACCCGCAGCTGCTCCAGGTTGGACGCCGTGCGCGCCCCGGGGGCCGCGACGGCGGGCACGTCGGGGCGGTCGCCGGGGGGTCGCGGCGGGTCGCCGTGGGGGGAGGGGGTGACGTGCGGCGGCGTCGGATCGGGGCCCGGCCAGAGCGCCGCCGCGAGGCCGCCCACCAGCGCGACGGCGCCGAGGGCCCCGGCGACGAGCACCCCGGGGGAGCGCCCGCTGCTCGGCGTGGGCGGCGCCTGGAAGGCGCGCGGCGCGGCGGGACGGGCGGCCGCGGCCTCGCCGCTGGGCTGGGCCTCGCCGCTCAGCCGGTCGCCGCTGATGCGCTCTCCGGGCGGGGCGGGCGGCGGCTGCAGGTCGAGGTCGAAGCTGGACACGGGCGGCGGCAGCGACGGGAGCGGCGACTCCCGGGGCGGCCGCGGGCTGTCGTTGGCGACGCCGACCTGGCGCTCGTTGGAGCTGCTGACGCCGGTCTCGCGGCGCATCGCGCCAGAGCTCCGAGAGCTGCTCTCCTCGCGCCCCTTGGTGGCGTCGACCTCCACCACGCGCACCGCGCCGACGGACGTCGAGCGCGCGACGCCGGGCGCGGGCTGGCCCAGCGCGGGCGTCGGCCGCCGGAGCATCGCCGCGAGGGTGCTGGGCTTCTCCGGGCGCCCGGGGGTGGCGCGGCCGCCGATGGGCGTCGTCTCGCCCTTCGGGGCGATGGGGCGCTCGCCCGAGCGCTCGTCGGCCGCCGGCGCCGAGAGCGTCTCCGGGGGCGGCCGCCGCGGGGGCGACGCGAGGGTGACCCGGGGCGTCGGCGTCTTGCTCGCGCGCGCGGCGTCGGCGGCGTCGCGGGCGTCTTGCAGCGCCTTGGCCATCTCGTCGGCGCTGCGGTAACGGCTCTCGACCTCGCGGCTCAGGCTGCAGTCGATCACGTCGCTGATGGCCTTCGGCACCAGCGGCTCGATGGAGGTCACCGGCGGCGCCGTGGTGGTGGCGATCTTCACCAGGATGTCGGTGGTGGTCTCGCTCACGAAGGGCGTGTGCCCGACGAGGCACTCGAAGAGCACGATGCCGACGGACCAGAGGTCGCTCTCGGGCCCGACGTTGATGCCGCGGCTCTGCTCCGGGGACATGTACTCCGGCGTGCCGAGGATCATCCCCTGCTGGGTGAGCTTCTGCCCCCGCTGGGTGACGTGCGCGATGCCGAAGTCGAGCAGCTTCGCCTGGCTGCTGCCGTCCTGCTTGCGGACGATGTAGATGTTGCCGGGCTTGATGTCGCGGTGGATGATCTTGTTGCGGTGGGCCTCGGCGAGCGCGCTCAGGAGGTCGATGCCGATGGCGACGGTCTCGCCCCAGGTGAGCTTGCGCACCCTCGACAGGGTGGTCTCGAGCGACTCGCCATTGAGGAGCTCGAGCGCGATGTAGACCGTACCGTCGGGGTCGGTGCCGGCGTCGAAGACCTGCACGATGCCGTCGTGGCGGATGCGCGCCATCGCCCGCGCCTCCATCAGGAAGCGCTCGGTGATCTGCTCCGTGGTCGTCAGGTGGGGGTGGAGCAGCTTGAGCGCGATCTCGCGCCCGGTGACGTTGTGCACCGCCTCGAAGACCGCGCTGAACCCGCCCTCCCCGAGCATCCGTCGGATCTCATACCGTCCCGCGACGGTGGTTCCGATGCGTTCACTGGGAGATAGGCTCGACATCGTGCTCGGAGGGCCTGCGATGCTAACCCACTGCGGAGCGGGGCGTCACCTCTTCTCCCAACTCTGACCCGGGCTGCTCCGCGTACCAACGCAAGAAATCGGACTCCGCGGCGTCGAGCAGGGCCTCGTCGACGAGCCGCCCATCGAGGGGGGCGAAGGTGAGCGGCTCGACCTGGAGGAAGCCGGGGTGCGCCGGATCGTCGCGCACGGTGCAGAGGTTTTCGATGCGCACGCCCCCGACGCCCTCGATGTAGAGCCCGGGCTCGATGGAGAACACATGACCGGGCTCGACGGTGGTCGTGGCCGTCTTGCCGATGGAGGGCGGCGCCTCGTGCACGTTGATGCCCACCCCGTGGCCCGTGCCGTGGGCGTAGTCGAGGCCCTCGCGCCAGAGGGGCCGGCGGGTGATGCCGTCGATCTGCGCCCCGGAGGCGCCGCGGGGCACCCGCGCGGTCATGCCCGCGATGGCGGACTTCAGGGTGAGCGTGTAGAGCCGCCGCTGCTCGGGGGTGGGGGCGTCGCCGGGGCCGCCGACGAAGAAGGTGCGGGTGAGGTCGGTGGCGAAGCCCTCCTCGAAGTAGCAGCCCGTGTCGAGCAGCATGAGCTCGCCCGCCCGGATGACGGCCTCGTCGCTGGGCGGGTGGTGCACCGAGGCCCCGTTGGTGCCGAAGGCCGAGATCACCCGGAACGACAGCCCCACGGCCCCCGCCGCGCGGAACATCCGCTCGACCTGCGCGGCGAAGCCCGTCTCGGTCACCCGCTCGCCGCGGGACACCTGCTCGGTGAGCCATGCCTGCGCGGCGGCCACGACCCCGTCGGCCCGGCGGAGCGCGCGCTTCATGGCCGCGAGCTCGGGCGGGGTCTTCTTCGCCTTGGCGGCGACCACCGGCGAGGCCACGGCGAGCACGTCGACGCCGAGGGCCGCGACGCGGTCGCGCAGGCCCGCCGACACGCTCGCGGGGTCGAGCGCCACCCGGGCCTTGCGGCCGTCGGCGCCGAGGGACGCGAGCAGGGCGGCGAGGGCGTCGTCGTCGACGAAGCGCACCGAGGGCCGCGCGGCGCGCACGGCGTCGGTCACCGGCGCGACGTGCACGGACAGGTGGAGGGCGTCGGGGGTGACCACCCCGAGGGCGCGGAAGGTCGCCTGGTAGGGCATCTCCTCGCCGCGCAGGTTGGCGAGCCAGGCGAGCTCGTCGAGCTTCGTCACCAGGAGGGCGTCGGCGCGCTTCGTCGCGAGCCACGCGGCCACCAGGGCGACCTTCTCGTCGACGGTGCGCCCGAGGGTGGCCTCGTCGACGACCCGCAGCCGCCCGGAGCCGGTGACCGTGGGCGCCACCGGGCCGCGGGCCGTGGAGACGGGCGACGGGGCGAGCGCCACCCAGCGCACGGGGGAGCCCGCGAGCTCGTGGGAGAAGGAGTTCCAGCCGTTGACGGAGTAGCAGGCGGGGTCG
Source organism: Myxococcales bacterium (assembly GCA_030652255.1). Lineage (GTDB taxonomy): Bacteria > Myxococcota_A > Polyangia > Polyangiales > SCUS01. The sequence goes on from JAUSAZ010000107.1 coordinate 29,145, forward strand.
TAGCCGACGGCGAGGGTGGCGGCCGGGGGCAGCGCCCCGGCGAGCTCGGCGAGCTTCGCGGCGCAGGCGGTCTCGTTGGCGACGCCGAGGGGGCTCTTCACGGCGGTCCAGCGGGCGGGGTCGAGCTCGCGGTCGGCCTGGACGTGGTAGCGGCCGTCGACGAAGAGCCACGCCCCGGCGTGGGTGACGAGGGCGTCGCCGAGGCTGCCCGTGAAGCCCGAGAGCCAGACGCGCCCGCTCTCCGCCTCGGGGACATACTCGCTCAGGTAAGCGTCGGTGCCCCGCACCACCAGGGCGTCGACGCCCGCCGCGCGCATCGCCGCGCGCACCCGCTCCAACCGACCTGCCATCTCCGTGGTGCTCATCGCCCGGGACGGTATCACCGCCCCGCCGTCGGGCGTCGGTAGACCCGCCCGGTCGCTCGCGCGTCCACACCCGCCGTGCCCGCGCCGCCGCGCTCCGCGGTGGCCATGGACGTCCCGCCCGATGAAGGAGTTGCAGAGATGATGTTCCGCAAGGCCCGCTCGCTCGTCGTCGCCTCGGTGCTCGCCGCGCTGCTCGCGCCCGCCCTCGCGGCGGCCCAGACCCCGGCGCCCCCCGCCGCCACGCCCAGGGACCAGTCGTTCACCTTCGGCGACCAGCTGGTGCAGTCGTCGCTGCGCCGCCCCGACCTCACCTCCGTGCGGGGGCGGACGGCCCACACGGGGCCGACGCTCATCCGCCACCGGGCGCACTTCGTCTCCGAGTTGCTCCACTCGGTGGAGCAGCTGTAGCCGGCGACAGGCTCCCCTCCCCTTAGGGGGTTTCGAAGGGGTTCGAGCGGTCGATGTTGGGATGCCGCGGGTCGTTGGGGGGCGTCCGCGGCGTCGGCGTCGGCGTGGGTGTCGGGGTCGGCGTCGGCGTCGGCGTCGGCGTCGGCGTTGCCACGGTTGGCGTGGGCGTCGGCGTGGGCGTCGGGGTCGGCGTGGGCGCGTTGCGGGGCCGCGGGCGGCCGGGCTCCACCAGCGCGGTGAGCCGGCGGTCGAGGCTCACGTCGCGGTCGGCGGTGAGCACCTCGGTGATCGTCGCGTAGCCCGGCGCGGTGATCTGGAGCTGGTAGCGGTGCCCGTCGTTGGGGCGCATCACCTCCGCGCGGCCCGAGCCGAGGTTCTCGCCGTCGAGGCTGATCACCCCGGTCGGCGGGTCGACCCGGATGGAGAACACCACCGGGCGCTGCACGACCGCCGGCGGCGGGTCGGGCGTCGGCGGGGGCGTCGGCGGGGCCTCCACCACCGGGCGCTGCGGCGAGGGCGCGGGCGAGGCCTTCATCCGGGAGAAGGCGAAGCCCCCGCCGACCAGCGCGAGCAGGGCCACCACGCCGGCCGCGATGCGCGTCACGGGGGAGCCCGCGGACGGGGCGGCGCGCTCGAAGGCCGCGGGGGTGTCGGGGCCCGACGCCTCGGGCCGCGAGCCGTGGACCACCGTGGGCGACGCGATCGCGACGGCGGGCATCTGCGGCACCGGGCTGCGGTTGCCGACGGTGACGGCCCCGACCCGGGGGTTGGACTCCCCGGACACCTGCGCCGGGCGGCTGGAGAGCGGCGCCCGGAAGGGCACCAGCGCCTCGCGCAGCGCCTGGATGGTCGGGAAGCGCTCGTCGGGCTTGCGCGCGAGGGTGCGCATGATGACCGCGGCGAGCGCGGGGTCGAGGTCGGCGCGCAGGTCGGTGATGGGCCGCGCGTCCTGCGTGGCCTTGGCCACGATGAACTGGTTGATGGTCGTCGCCTCGAAGGGGTACTTCCCCGTGAGGGCCTCGTAGATGGTCACGCCGACGGCGTACTGGTCGGCCGCGCCGGTGGCGTTCTTGGACGACATGATCTGCTCGGGCGCCATGTACGCGGGCGTGCCGAGGGCCATGTTGGCGGTGGTGAGCTGGGGGCTGTCCTCGTTGGACTGCCGCTTGGCGATGCCGAAGTCCACCACCTTGGGGGTGGGCTCGCCGCCGTCCTCGTCGTCGCTCTGGAGGAAGATGTTGTCGGGCTTGATGTCGCGGTGGATGATCCCGCGCTCGTGGGCCATCGCGAGGGCGCGGAGCACGGGCTCCATGATGGCCACCACGCGCGCGGCCGAGAGGGGCCCCTCGCGGTCGAGGTACGCGTCGAGCGACTCGCCCCGGAGGTACTCCATCACCATGTACGGCCGGTCGCCGTCGACGCCGTAGTCCGAGATCTCGACGATGTTCTTGTGGCGGAGCTCGGCGGCGCTCTTGGCCTCCTGGAGGAAGCGCCCGGCGAACTGCTCGCTCGTCGCCATGTCGGGCTTGAGCACCTTGATCGCGACGATGCGCCCCAGCACCTGGTGCTTCGCCTGGAACACCGCCCCCATGCCGCCCTCTCCGAGCAGCGAGATGATCTCGTAGCGGCCGCCCACGACGTCGCCGGGGGAGAGTCCCAGCCTGGAGGCCATCGACGGCCGTGATTCCGCTTCGCTCGTCATCGCTCCCTATCCGCGGGTCGTAGGCCGGGGAGTGTACGCCAGACCGTAGGCGCGGCGGGAACGAACGGCCCGCCGCCACCCCCGCCGCCACCCCCGCCGCCAGTGGCGGCGGGCCATGGGCTTCGTCAAAACACTTGAAAACCAGTGTCTTCCACCGACCCTCCGGCTGGCACGCGTCGTGGTGAGGGGTCTGGCCCCGGAGGAAGCGCCATTGTTAGCTACGACCCACGCCAGCACGCTCATCGGCCTCGACTCGCACCCCGTGCAGGTCGAGGTCGACATCGCCCGCGGACTGCCCGCCTTCGACCTCGTCGGCCTCGCCGAGGTCGCAGTGCGCGAGTCCCGCACCCGCGTCCGCGCCGCCATGGAGCAGGCGGGCTACCCCTTCCCGTTACGGCGGGTGACGGTCAACCTCGCGCCCGCGGACGTGAAGAAGGCCGGGACGGGCTTCGACCTCGCGATCGCCGTCGCGACCCTCGCCGCCGCGGGCGACTGCCCCGCCCTGGGCCTCGACGGGTGGCTCATGCTCGGCGAGCTGTCGCTCACGGGCAGCGTGCGCCCGGTGCGCGGAATACTCCCGCAGGTATTGGCGGCGCGCGACCGGGGGATGCGCGGGGCGATCGTGCCGCTGGAGAACGGCGCCGAGGCCGCGGTGGTCGAGGGCATCGAGGTGCGCGGCGCGGAGACCCTGCGCGGGGTGTGCGAGTTCCTGTGCGGCCGCGGCGAGCTCCCGCTCATCGACCGCACCCGGGTGGTGGACTTCGCCACCGGCGACGCCCTCGACGTGCTCGACCTGCTCGACGTGCGCGGCCAGTCGCACGCCAAGCGCGCCCTGGAGATCGCCGCCGCGGGGGGCCACAACGTGCTGCTCATGGGCCCGCCCGGCGGGGGCAAGACCATGCTGGCGCGGGCGCTCCCGGCGCTGCTGCCGCCGCTCACCTTCCGCGAGGCGATGGAGGTCACCGCCGTGCACTCCGTCGCGGGCACCCTGCGCGCGGGGGTGTCGCTGCTGCGCGACCGGCCCTTCCGTGCGCCGCACCACACGGCGAGCGCGGCGGGGCTCGCGGGCGGCGGTGATCCGCCGCGGCCGGGGGAGATCGCGCTGGCCCACAACGGCGTGCTCTTCCTCGACGAGCTGCCGGAGTTTCCGAGGGAGAGCCTGGAGGCCCTGCGCGAGCCCCTGGAGGAGGGGCACATCACCATCGTGCGGGCGCGCTCGCGGGCCCGGTACCCCGCGCGCTTCACCCTGGTGGCGGCGATGAACCCCTGCCCCTGCGGCTACGCGGGCGACCCGTCGGACCGCTGCGACTGCGCCGAGGAGCGGGTGAAGCGCTACCGCGGCCGCGTGTCGGGCCCGCTGATGGACCGCATCGACCTGCTGGTCCCGCTGCCGCCGGTGCGGGCGGCGCAGCTCACCGAGGGGGCGTCGGGGCCGTCGAGCGCGGAGGTGCGGGCGCGGGTGGCGACGGCGCGGGACGTGGCCGTGGCCCGCAGCGGGGACTGCAACGCGCGGCTCAACGTGCGGCAGCTGCGCGAGGTGGCGGCGCTCGACGCGATGAGCACCCGGCTGCTGACCGACGCCAGCGACCGGCTGGGGCTGAGCGCGCGGGCGATCCACCGGGTGATGAAGCTGGCGCGCACCATCGCCGACCTCGACGCGAGCGCCGGGGTGCTGGGCCACCACCTCGCCGAGGCCATCGGGTACCGGGTGACCGGGGGGTAGGGGTCACTCCCCTTCGGGCTTCGTGGTCTCCTCGATGACCGCGGTGAGCACCGCGCCCACCGCGCGGTTGACCAGCCGGATGCTGCCGTACACGCCCGTCAGCGCCGCGCCGTGGACGTCGTGCACCAGCCGCGCGGGGCCGGCCACCGGGGGGATCAACGCCAGCACCGCGAAGGTGCGGTCTGCCGTCTCCCGGTGCACCCGCTCGACCGCCGACGAGCCGTGCTCCACCACGTCTTCGAGCAGCGCGCGCAGCCCGAGGAGCCGCTTCTTGCCGGTGGGCGTCATGGCGCCTCGCACCATTTCCGGAGCCAGGCGTACACGTCCAGCGAGCGCGGGATGGCCGCGTGGCTCAGCCCCGGGAACACCCTCACCCGCGACGGGTCGAGCCCCTCGCCCAGCGAGCGCCAGCCGGTCGCGCTCGACACCGGCACCACCGCGTCGCCGAAGAGGGTGCGCACCCAGCGCTCGTCCGAGAGCGACCCCGCCACCAGGTGGTGCGCGATGGACGGCAGCAGCGGCACCGGGTGCTGCGGGTCGCGGAGGGTGACCTGCAGCGTGCGGCGCGCGCGGTCTTCGTGGCGGAGGTCGGCGTCGCCGAGGTCCTTCAGGCCGTCGCTGCGCAGGTCGGCGACGTCCGCGATGAGCCGGGTGTACGGGTCGGGGATGGCCCGCAGCAGCGCGCTCACGACGCGGCCGACGCGCTCCGTCGGGGCGCCGCGGTGGGGCGTGCCCACGTAGAGCGCGCGGCGGACCAGCGGCAGCCACGGGGCGCCGGTGAGCGCGGCGGTGTGGGTGGCGGCGCGCAGCACCAGGCCGCCCATGCTGTACCCGAGGAGAACGATCTCCCCGATGGGCACGGGGTACGCGCCGAGGAGCGCGGTGAGCAGGGCCGAGAGCTCAGCGCCGTTGTCGGCGATGGGCAGGCCCGAGTTGTAGCGGACGTACAGCGGCGTGAGGCCGAGGTCGTCGCGCAGGAGCGTGCCGTAGTCGCGGCCGCCGGGCATCGCGAAGATGTCCTCGGTGTTCATGAGGCCGTGCACGAGCACCACGACGCGCGCGGTGCCATCGGGGTACGCGGCCGCGAGGGCGGCGGGTGTAGGGGGAATGGGGGCGCCGTGGAGATGGAGGGCCATCGGCAGCGCGAGGCCATTGTCGGTGCGGACGAGGTAGTCGCCGACGGCGCCGTTGAGGACTCCGAGGGCGAGGTCGAGCTTGCGTCCCATCGGGGAGCCAGCTCTATCACCTCGGAGGGTGCGGCGGGAGGAGCGGAGGGGGGATGGTCAGCCCTGGGGCCTGCGCAGGACGACGTCCTCGCCGTGCACGCCGCGCAGCAGGTCGAGGTCCTTGTTGGTGCCGAGGAGGAGGTCGATGTTCTTGGCGGTGAGGCTGTCGAAGATGGCCGCGCCGTGCTCGTCGGGGACGAGTTCCTTGTACATCCGCGAGAGGGCCTCGAAGTCCTTGATGAAGCACGCGCCGCCGGCGCCGCGACCGGACTTGTGCACGGGGTTCATGTACGTCGGGCCGTTGTCCGGGTCGGCGGACATCGCCTGGCGGATGACGTCCCAGTTGACGCCGTGCTTGGAGACGAGGTCGTAGAAGAGGTTGATGAACACCACGCGCACGAAGCCGAGCGCGTTGCGGCCGTACTTGATGAACTCCGCCTCGCGGGACGAGCACACCACGGAGTACGGGGCCTTCGGGAGCACCGCGAGCACGTCGTCGGCCGCCATGTGGTACTCGGGCGTGTTCACCGGGATGCCCACGATGTTGCGCGTGGGGTTCTCCGCGTCGTGCTTCGCCGTCGCCACCGACAGGAACTCCGGCGAGTGCATCACCTTCACGTCGGGGTACTGCTTCTGGATCGACTCCGTGGTGCCCGGCAGCAGCGTCGACTTGATGACCACCGTCTTGCCCTTGCCGACCAGCTCGATGGTGCCGCGCACGATGCTGTCGTCGAAGCCCTCCGGGGTGGTGGGCGTCGGCACCGCCACGAACACGATGTCGCAGTCCTTGATGAGCCCGGCGTTGCCCGTGTAGGGCTCCTCCTTGGCGAAGCGGGCCACGTGGTAGCCGCGGCGCTCGAAGTCGTCCGCGTAGGTCTTGCCGATCCAGCCCTGGCCGATGAATCCGATGGTCTTCTGCGTGGTCATGGTGCGCGCGTACCTGTCGTGATGGTGTCTGGCGGGCGTCATCCCGCCAATGGGGGTTTCTGGGCGTCGGGAGGTGTATCCGATGTTCGGTCCGCGCGCAGCATCCCCCCAGCGCGGCGCCTCCAGCCGACGCCGGCCGTCCTGCGAGCGCGCCACGGTCGCCGGGTCTTCCCCGGGGACGGTCGCCCGGTCCCAGAGCTGGCAGGTGACCTCCTTGTGGTGCTGGTCGAGGCCCTCGCAGTAGTTGGTCAGCTTGCAACGGCGCACCTCCGCGCCGCGGCCGAGCCTCACCTTGCGCCACCAGTCCGGGTCCGCAAGGCTCTGCCGGGCCGCGGCCACCACGTCGCAGTCGCCCGCAGCGAGCGCCGCCTCCGCCAGGCGAAACCCGTTGATGCCCCCGGCGCCCACCACCGGCGTCGTGAGCCCGCGCGCCCGGATCGCCTGGCGCACCGCGCGGGACAGCGGGAGGTTGCGACCGAAGGGCCCGCGCGCGTCCGAGCGCACCGTCGGCATGCACTCGTGGCCGCTCGGCCCGGTGTACGGATAGGCCGCCGCGCCCACCCTCGGGGGCTTCGCGTCCTCGAACTTTCCGCCCTTCGACACCGACACGAAGTCCATCCCCGCGCCGGCCAGCGCGGCGCCGAAGTACGCCGCGTCGTCGACCGTGCTGCCCCCGTCGATGGCCTCGTCGCCGAGGATGCGGCACCCCGCCGCGAAGCCGTCGGACACCCGCGCGCGCACCGCCGAGAATACCTCCATAGGTAATCGCAGCCGCCCCTCGCGGGTGCGCCCGTAGCCGTCGTCGCGGTCGTTGAGCGCGGAGAGAAACGACGCCATCGTGTAGGCGTGGGCGTAGTGCAGCTCGACCCCGTCGAAGCCCGCCGCCTCGGCCCGCGCGGCCGCGTCGGCGAAGAGCCCCGGCAGCGCCGCGGGCAGCGATCGGATGTGCGGGAGGTGCAGGTCGGTCACGCGCTCGCGGTAGCCGCGGCGCAGGTCGTCGAGCTCGCGGGCGGTGAGCACCGCGTCGAGGGCCTCGTCGGGTAGCCCGGCGAGGGCGGCGCGGAGGCGGTCGTCCGGGGCGAGCGCGAGGGCGTCGTCGCCGAGGAGGGCGGCGAGGCGGCGGCGGTGGCCCTCGTCGACGCGGAGGAAGCGCGCGAAGTACGCCGCGGGCTCCGGGCGGCGGCGGATGGTGAGGAAGTCGATGAGCTGGATGAGCACCCGGGTGCGGCCGGAGGAGCGGGCGCGCACCGTGTCCACGAGGCGGCGCAGGCCGTCGACGTAGCGGTCGTGGCCGATGCGCAGGAGCGGTCCGCTGGGGACGTCGCGGATGCCCGTGGCCTCGACCACGATGGCCCCGGGCTCGCCGTCGGCGTAGCGCCCGTACCAGTCGAGCACCGCGGCGGTGACCTCGCCCTCCGCCGTCGCGCGCCACGGCACCATCGCGGGCACCCAGGTGCGCGACGTGAGCGAGCGCCCGCGCCCGAGCGAGAGCGGCGAGAAGAGCCGCGAGGCCGCCGCCTCGGCCTCGGTGGGCCACGCTTCATCGGGAATGGGGTGCACCACGCGCAGGGGGTTGCTCACAGCGCGCGGATGGTAGCGCTACGCGGGCCGCCAGCGCGGCAGGCGGAGCACCAGGCGCGCGCCCGAGGGGGCGTCCTCGAAGGCCGCCGAGCCGCCGTGCGCGCGGGCGATGCGGGCCACCAGCGCGAGGCCCACCCCGTGGCCGCGCACCCCGTCCGCCCGGGCGCCCGCCGAGCGGTAGAAGGCGTCGAAGACCCGCGCCCGATCGCTCGCGGGCACGCCCGGCCCCTCGTCGGTCACCGCCACCACCGCGTCGTCGCCGTCGGCCTCGGCGCGCACCGTCACCTCGCCCGTCGGCGCGAACTTCAGCGCGTTGCCGAGCACGTTCTCCAGCATCGCCCGCAGCAGCACCGCGTCGCCCCGGACGTGCAGCCGGTCGTCCACGGTCGCCAGCACCCGCGCCCGCGCCGCGGGCTCGAGCGCCGCCAGCACCTCGTCCGCCACCTCCGCCAGCGACACCGCCTCGCGCGACCCGCGCAGCGACTCGTCCGGCGCCGCCAGGATCAGCAGCCGCTCGACCAGCGCGGTGAGCCCCACCAGCGTGCGCAGCGCCCGGCGCTGGGAGTCTCTTACCTCCTCGGGTAATGTCTCGTCGGCCTCCGCGGCCAGCTCCAGCTCGGCGCGCATCGTCCCGAGGGGCGTGCGCAGCTCGTGCGCCGCGTCGGCCGCGAAGCGTCGCGACTGCGCGAGCGCCCCGTCGAGCCGCGCGAGCATCTCCCCGAGCGCGGCCCGCAGCGCGTCGGTCTCGGCGTACCCGTCGCCGCGGCCCGGGAGGGAGGGCCCCGGGGCGTCGGCGTCCACCGCGGCGACCTCCTCGCGCAGCCGCTGCAACGGACGGACGATGCGCGCCGACACCGCGCCGCTGAGCCCGAGCCCCGCGAGGCCCGCGAGCAGCGCCGCCGCGAGCGAGGCGCCCAGGAGCAGTGAGCGCTGGGAGCGGGCCACGGTGAGCTCGCTGGCCACCTCGATGGCCCCGGTGGGCAGCACGAAGCGGCAGCGGCGGGAGGTCCCCTCGGTGCGGCAGCCCCCGGCCGCGGAGGGCCGGAGCGAGGCGTCGCCGCCGACGAAGCGGGCGCCGCGGTAGAGGGCGATGCGCATCCCCGCGACGGCCACCTCGGTCTGCTCGTCGTCGGCGTGCGCCCGCGCGGCGGCGTCATCCATCCCGGGCGGAACCTCCACGGCCAGGGTCTGCGCGGCGCCGCGGAGCCGGTCGTCCTCGCGGTCGAGCATGGAGGTCCAGGCGATGATGGTGGCGAGCGCGGCGGAGAGCAGGCCAGAGAGCACCGCGGTCGCTGCCATCGCCCGCGCCACCCGCCGCGCGATGGTGCGCCCGGCGCTCACTCCCCTCCCCCGAGCGCGTAGCCCTCGCCGCGCACGGTGCGCAGGGCCGCCGCGCCGAGCTTCCGGCGCACCCGGGTGATGAGCACGTCGAGGCTCGCGCTGGCCTGCGGGGAGTCCGCCCCCCAGACCGCGTCGAGGATCTCCCCCCGCCGCGCCACCCTCCCCCCGCGCCCCGCCAGGAACTCCACCAGCGCCCACTCCCTCGCCGTCAGCGGCGCCTCCGCCCCGTCGAGCACCGCGCGCCGCGCCGCGAAGTCGAGCGACACCGCCCCGTGCCGCCAGGTGCTCGGCGTCGCCGCGGGCCCGCGCCGGCCGAGCACCCGCACCCGCGCGCGCAGCTCGGCCACCGCGAAGGGCTTGGCCAGGAAGTCATCGGCGCCGGACTCCAGGCCCTCCACCCGGCGGGCCACCGCGCCCTGCGCCGTCAACATCAGGATGGGCACCCGCTCCCCCTCGGCGCGCAGCGAGCGGCACAGCGCCATGCCCGAGCCGTCGGGCAGCCCCAGGTCGAGCACCAGCACCTCCGGGGGCGACTCCATCAGCGCCGCCCGCGCCCCGGCCACCGTCGCCACCGCCGTCACCGCGTGGCCGTCGCGGGTGAGCGCCCGGGTCACGAGCTCGCGGAGCTCGGCGTTGTCATCGACCAGCAGCACCCTCACGGCGGCGACGAGTAGAGCACACGCCCGCGGGCCATCACCCCCATCGTCGCGAGGCGTGGATGGGCCCGGTTTGGGCGCTCCCCCCGCCGGTCCCTCCGCGGGAGCAGAGCTCAACCGCAGGGCCCGCTCGTTGAATGGCCCAGGTCGGGGCACAATTCACGGAACGCCTTGTTTTCATGCCGATGGGTGCGTGGGATGGCCCCGTGCCCGCTGGGCCCGCGGAGACCGGCAGAGCGGCACGCAGCGTAAGACGGCGGCGGCGCACTGCGCCATTGACTCACTCCGACAAGGGGTGTCTCTGCTGAGGGTGTCTGTGCATCGGACGCTTCCGCCGGTGGGTTCCGGGGGAGGAGTGCGGTCTTGTTCGAGGAGCAGCGATGGTGAAGAAGAAGAACGCCTTGTTGTGGTTGGTCCCTGCGCTCGCGCTCAGCGCGTGCTCCGACCCGCCCAGTGCCAACGTCACGCTCGACGCGGCGACCGACGACCTCGGCACCACGGACGTGCCGACGAACACCGACACGGGCACGAAGCGTGACGTCGGCAACGGCGACGCAACGCGCGTCGACGTGGTGCCCACCGACAACGGGATCATCCCGGACGACGCCGCCGACGCGGGCGACGACGCGAGCGCCGACGCGGGCGAAGACGCGAGCGCCGACGCAGGCGAAGACGCGGGCGAGGACGCAGGCGAAGACGCGGGCGAAGACGCGGGCGAAGACGCGGGCGAGGACGCAGGCGAAGACGCGGGCGAAGACGCGGGCGTGGACGCAGGCGAAGACGCGGGCGTGGACGCGGGCGAAGACGCGGGCGAAGACGCGGGCGTGGTCGACAGCGGCGTCGATGCGGGGGCCGATGTGATGGTGGTTCCGCCGCCGGTCAACAACCTCCCGGCCGATGCGCTCACGCTCAACCTCGCGACGCCGGTCGTCACGGTCACGGGCTCCACCGTGGGCGCGACCAACGAGGCCGGCTGTCGCACCGGCGGCGACGCCTTCTACCGCTTCACGCTCACGCGCCGCGAGGTCGTGTACGTCAACACCTTCGGCTCGGCCTACGACACCAGCGTCGCGCTCACCAACGTGATGGGCGTCCAGCTCACCGGGCAGTGCAACGACGACTCCGAGTGCGGCGGGCTCCAGAGCTCGCTCACCGCGGTGCTCGACGCCGGCACGTACCTCGTGGCCGTCGGCGGCTTCAACGGCGCCACCGGCGCCTTCGCGCTGAACTTCAACCACCTCCCGGTCGGCAACGGGCAGGCGGTCGCGGTGCCCGACACCAGCGCGGGCGTGCGCGCCTTCACCGGCACCACCGCCGCCACCGGCACCGTCGCGCAGTCGTGCGGCGGCTCGGGCGGGGGTCCGGAGAACACCTACTACTTCACGACCTGCCCGGCCTTCCCCTCGACCAGCCTCGTGGCCTCCACCTGCGGCGGCGCGACCTTCGACACCGTCGTCGAGCAGCGCAGCACCAACCGCGCGGCGGCGGTCTGCGCCGACGACTCCGCCGGCTGCGGCGCCCGCTCGGCGAGCGCGGCGACCCTCCCGGCCGGCGCCGGGCTGCACACCGTCTACGTCGACGGGTTCAACGCCAGCGCGCTCGGCGCGTACTCCCTCTCCCTCGCCTTCGGCGGCTGCGCCGCGGGCCAGACGCTCTGCACCACCGGCGGCTGCACCAACCTGCAGACCAGCGCCACGAGCTGCGGCACCTGCGGCAACGCCTGCGCCGCGGGCCTCTCCTGCAACGCCGGGGCATGCACCCCGCCCCCGCCGGCCAATGACCTCCCGGCCAACGCCGTCGCGCTCACGCTCGCGACCCCCACGGTCACGGTCACGGGCAGCACGGCCGGCTCCACCAACCAGGCCGGCTGCCTCTCCGGCGGCGACGTGTTCTACAGCTTCACCCTGACCAGCCGCGAGGTCGTCTGGGTGAACACCTTCGGGTCGGCCTACGACACCAGCGTCGCGATCACCAACGCCGCGGGCGCCCAGCTCACCGGCCAGTGCAACGACGACTCGTGCGGCGGGCTCCAGAGCTCGGTGGCCACCGCGCTCGATCCGGGCACCTACCTCGTCGCCGTCGGCGGCGCCGGCTCCACCGGGGCCTTCACCCTCAACGTCAGCCACCTCCCGGCGGGCAACGGCCCGGCGGTGGCGGTGACCAACACCAGCGCGGGCGTGCGGTCGTTCACCGGCACCACCGCGGGCCTGAGCGCGCTCGCGCAGTCGTGCGGCGGCTCGGGCGGCGGCCCGGAGAACACCTACTTCTTCGTGACGTGCCCGAACTTCGCGGGCAGCGCCGTCACGGCCTCCACCTGCGGCGGCGCGGCCTTCGACACCGTGGTCGAGCAGCGCAGCACCAACCGCGCGGCGGCGGTCTGCGCCGACGACACCACCGGCTGCGGCGCCCGCTCGTCGAGCGTGGCGACCCTCCCGGCCGGCGCCGGGCTGCACACCGTCTACGTCGACGGGTACGGCACCACCGCGCTCGGCGCGTACTCCCTGTCGGTCTCCTTCGGCGGCTGCGCCGCGGGCCAGACGCTCTGCACCACCGGCGGCTGCACCAACCTGCAGACCAGCGCCACCAGCTGCGGCACCTGCGGAACCGTCTGCGGCGCGGGCCTCGTGTGCACCGCGGGCGCCTGCTCGCCGCCCGCCCCGGGCGCCGACCTCCCGGCGAACGCGATCACCCTCGACCTGTCGACCCCGACGGTCACGACGCTCGGCAGCACCGCGGGCGCGACCAACCAGTCGGGCTGCGGCTCCGGCGGCGACGTCTACTACCGCTTCACGCTGGCCCGGCGTGAGGTCGTGGAGGTCGACACCTTCGACACCGGCTACGACAGCACGGTGGCGATCACCAACGCTGCGGGCACCACGCTCACGGGGCTCTGCGCGGACGACAGCTGCTCGGTCAACGACGGCCAGGTCGCGAGCGTCCTCGACGCGGGCACCTACCTCGTCGCGGTCGGCGGATTCGGCGGCGCCTCCGGCGCGTTCACCATGACGCTGCGGCACCTCCCGGTGGGCGGCGTCACCCCGGTGCGGATCGCGTCGTTCCCGACGACCAACACCGCGGTGATGGGCACCACCGTGGGCGGCACCAGCGCCTTCGCGAGCACCACCTGCCAGGGCAACGCGGGCGGCAACGACGTCTCGTACTGGTTCGCCACCTGCCCGAGCTTCGTGTCGGTGCCCTTCACGGCGTCGACCTGCACCGGGACGAGCTTCGACACCATCCTCACGCTCCAGAACACCGGCGCCGTCGCGGCCTGCGGCGACGACTCGTGCAGCACGCAGTCGACGGTCACCTCCACGCTCCCCGGCGGCGCGAACCTGTACACGCTCAACCTCGACGGCTGGTCGACGAACAGCGGCCCGTACACGCTCACCTACCGCTTCGCCCCCTGAGCGACTCCCCGTAGCACCCCTCCGGTCTCCACCGCCGGCGCCGCGCGCGTGCCTCCGCGCCGCCCCGCTCACCGCCGCGCGGGCGCCGGCGCAGCCATCTCCGCGCGCACCCGCATGCCTTCGACGAGCCGGTCGCTCGGCGTCACCACCACCCGGTCGCCCTCGCCCAGGCCCGTCGCGACGGCCACCCGGTCGCCGAGGTCGCCGTCGATCTGCACCACCCGCCAGCGGATGACGCCCCCCTCGACCACGGCCACGCGCGTCCCCTCGGCGCCCGCCACCAGCGCGGTCGCCGGCACGTACAGCGGCGCCGTGGGCGCGAGCGCCAGCGTGAGCTGCGCGTACATCCCCGCCAGCAGCGCGCGGTCGGCGTTGGGCACCCGCACCTCCGTCAGCAGCGTGCGCGTCGCGGCGTCGAGGGCCCCCGCCGTGCGCGTCACCGTCCCGGCGAAGCTGCGCCCCGGGTACTCCCGCAGCCGCACCGTCGCCGACGCGCCCGCCCGCACGCCCGGCGCGTACATCTGCGGGACGTTGACCATCACCCGCACCACGTCGGTCTTCGACACCCGCAGCAGCGCCTGCCCCGCCGCCGAGCCCGCCGTCACCAGCTGACCCACCTCCACCGAGCGCGCCGTGATCACCCCGTCGAAGGGCGCGCGCAGCGTCGCGTAGCCCTTGAGCTCCTGGAGGCGCCGCGCGTTGGCCTCGTTGCTCGCGAGCGCCGCCTGCGCCGCCGCCACGTTGGCCTCCGCCACCTCGGCCTGCGCCCTGCGCCCGGTGGTCTCCTGCTCCGAGGCGTAGCCGCGGGTGACCAGCGCCCCGTAGCGCGTCGCCTCCGCGCGGGCGAGCGTGAGCTGCGTGCGCGCCTGCTGCAACGCCGCGCGGGCCTGACCCACCGCCGCCTGCACCTGGCGCAGCTCCTGGTCGACCTCCGGGTTGTCGATGACCGCGAGCGCCTGCCCCGCGGTCACCGCGTCGCCGAGGTCGACCGCCAGCGAGCGCAGGTACCCGCTGGTGCGGGGATAGATCTGCGCCTCCTGCACGGCCAGCACGGAGCCCGGCAGGGTCACGCCCCCGGAGCCCGCGGGCGCCCGCACCGGCCGCGCCACCACCACCCTCGCCTCGATGGCCGCGAGGCGCGCGTGGTCGTCGCGGGTCGTCACCCGCGCGCGCAGCCGGGGGAAGGCTCCGAGCGCGGTCGCCACGCCCACGGCGAGCGCGGCCGCGAGGGCGGTCGCCGCGAGGGCGCGGGGCGTCGGGCGGTGCGGCGCGGGGTCGAAGCCCTCGTCGCCTGCGTGGGCCGGTCCGTCGGGGGTCATGGGCTCACAGCCTCCAGCTCCGCCACCGGCGGCCTCGGCGGCGAGCGGCGCAGCGCGCTGTACACCACCGGCACGAAGAAGAGCGTGGCCAGCGTCGCGAGGCACAGCCCGCCGATGACCGCGCGGCCGAGCGGCGCGTTCTGCTCGCCGCCCTCGCCCAGCCCGAGGGACATCGGGAGCATCCCGAGCACCATCGCCAGGGCGGTCATGAGCACCGGGCGCAGGCGCGTGACGCCCGCGAGCCAGGCCGCCCGACGAGCGTCGGCGCCCTCCGCCCGCTGGTCGTTGGCGAAGGTCACCATCAGGATGCTGTTGGACGTCGCCACGCCGATGCTCATGATCGCCCCCATGAGCGCGGGCACCGACACCGTGGTGCGCGACGCGAAGAGCATCCAGCAGATGCCCGCGAGCGCCCCCGGCAGCGCCGCCAGGATGATCACCGGGTCGACCCAGGACTGGAAGTTCACCACCAGCAGCAGGTAGACCAGCACGATGGCGAAGCCGATGCCGTAGGCGAGGCCGCGGAAGCTCGACGCCATGCTCTCCACCTGGCCGCGCACCGTGATGGTGGTGCCGCGCGGGAGGCGCCTCCGCTCGCCTGCGATGATGCGGTCGACCTCGTCGGCCACGGCGCCGAGGTCGGTGCCCTGCACGCTCGCGAGCACGTCGTAGGTGGAGGCGACGTTGTAGTGGGTGATGTTCACGGGCTGCGCGTCGCGGCGCACCGTGGCCAGGTTGCCGAGGGTCTGCACCGCCCCGCCGCCGGGGCCCACCACCGGGGTGGCGCGGAGCGCGTCGAGCGAGTCGACGTTGTACTGCGGCGTCTGGACGGCCACGAGGTACTGCACCCCGCGCCGCGGGTCGAGCCAGAAGCTCGGCGCGACCGCGCTGTTGGAGCTGAGCGACACGAGCACGCTGTTGGCCACGTCGCGCTCGGTGAGGCCCTGCTGGCTGGCCTCGACGCGGTCGACGTCGAGGCGCAGCGCGGGGGCCCCGAGGCTCTGCTGGAGGTGCACGTCGACGGCGCCGGGCACCCGGGCGAGCGCGGCGCGCAGCCGGTGGGCCACGCGGAGGTTCTCGACCCGGTTGCCCGGCGGGCCGCTCACCTGGATGTCGATGGGCGCCGAGAGGCCGAAGTTGAGCACCTGGGTGGTGATGTCCGGCGCGAGGAAGAAGATCTCGAAGGTGGGGAAGCGCTCGGCGAAGCGCTCGCGCAGGGCCTTCACGTAGCCCGCGGTGGGTCCGTGGTGCTCCGGGTCGAGGGCCACCATGATCTCGCCGTCGGCGGCGGAGACCATCGACGGGTCGCCGAGCGCGAGGTTGATCCCGCTGTTGGGCACGCCGATGTTGTCGAGCATGGTGACGATCTCGCGGCGGGGGATCACCCGGCGGATCTCCTCCTCGACGAGCGAGAACTGCCGCGCCGTCTCGTCGAGGCGCATCCCCGGGGGACAGCGCACGTGCATCCGGATCTGGCCCGCGTCGACGGCCGGGAAGAAGTCCCGACCGAGGTGGGGATAGAGGGCGAGGCAGCTGGCCACCACGAAGGCGCCGAAGAGGGCGGAGACGAGCCCGCGGCGCTCGAGGGCGAGGGCGAGGTAGCCGCCGTACGCGCGGCGGAGGCGCTCGAAGAAGGCGTTGAAGCGGAGGTGGGCGCGCCACGCGAGGTCCTCGCGGCGGGACGAGGGTTCGCCGGTGTAGCGGTGCAGCTCGGCGCCGAGGAGGTGCTGCATCATCGTGGGCACCAGCGTCCGCGAGAGCAGGTACGAGGTCATCATGGCGAAGACCACGGCCATGGCGAGCGGGGTGAAGAGCGAGCGCGCGGCGCCGGTGATGAACACCACCGGCACGAACACGATGCAGATGGAGAGCGTGGCCACGAAGGCGGGCGTGGCGATCTGCTGGGCGCCGTCGAGGATGGCGCGCACGAGGGGTTTGCGCTGCGCGATGTTGCGGTGGACGTTCTCGATCTCGACGGTGGCGTCGTCGACCAGGATGCCGACGGCGAGCGAGAGGCCGCCCAGGGTCATGAGGTTGAGGGTCTGGCCCAGCGCCGCCAGCGCCATGATCGACACCAGGATGGAGAGGGGGATGCTCACCAGCACGATGAGGGTGCTGCGCCAGCTGCCCAGGAAGAGCAGGATCATCAGGGCCGTGAGCCCGGCGGCGATGGCGCCCTCCTTGACGACGCCGTCCACCGCGGCGCGCACGAAGATCGACTGATCGAAGAGCAGGTCGAGGTGGTACTCCGGCGGCAGCGTGGGGAGCACCTCGGGGAGCGCGCGGCGGATGCGCGCGACGATGTCGAGGGTCGACGCGCCGCCGGCCTTGAGCACGCTGAGCAGCACGCCGTTGCGTCCGTTGTTGCGGACGAGGTTGGTCTGCGGCGCGAAGCCGTCGCGCACCTGGGCGACGTCGCCGATGGTGACGGTGGCGCCGCGCACGGTGGCGATGGGGAGCGCGGCGAGGTCTCGCAGGGTCTCCGGGCTGCTGTTGAGCCGGACGCCGAGCTCCTGCGCGCCGAGCTTCACGGTCCCGGAGGGGAGCACGAGGTTCTGGAGGCTGAGGGCGTTGGAGACGTCGTTGGGCGCGAGGCCGAGGGCGTGCAGCCGCGCGAGGTCGATGTCGACCATGATCTGCCGCTGCTTGCCGCCGTAGGGGAAGGGCATCTGGGCGCCCTGCACGGTGGCGAGGCCGGTGCGCAGGCCCGTGTTGGTGAGGTCGAAGAGCGCCTGCTCGGGGAGGGTCTCGGAGTGCACCGAGGCCTGGAGGATGGGCACGTTGGAGGCGCTGTACTGGATGATGAGCGGCGGGGTCATGCCGGGCGGAAACTGCCGCACGACGGTCTGCGAGATGGCGGTGACCTGCGCCGTGGCGGCCTCGATGCGCGTGCCCGGGTGGAAGAAGATCTTGACGATGCCGTAGCCCGCGAGGGTCTGGCTCTCGATGTGCTCGACGCCGCTCACCGTGGTGGTGACCGCGCGCTCGTAGTTGGTGGTGACCCGCCGCTCCATCTCCTCGGCGGGCAGTCCGCCGTACTGCCAGACGACGGCGACGACGGGGATGTCGATCTCCGGGAAGATGTCCGTCGCCATGCGGGTGATGGCGAAGATGCCGCCGAGCACGATGAGCATCGCCATCACGACGAAGGTGTACGGGCGGCGTAGCGCGAGGCGGACGATCCACATGGCGGGGGGGCTCTGGTCTCCTGCGAGCGCGGGCTGGTTGTGGGCGGCGACCGCGGCGCTGCCGGGTGTAGTTCCCGACGGCGGCGACCGCAACGATGACGGACGGAGTCCATCGCCGCCCGCGGGCTGCGCGCCACACGCTCGGGCGCAGCGCAACGAAGGTCGCAGGGAGAATTCAGGTCGGCGGGAGTCGCTCCCGCAGGGCCGCCGCGAAGGGCGCGAACCCTCCGGGGCAGTGGCGTTCGAGCTCGGTGACGTCGGTGAGCGCCGCGACCTCCTGCCGTAGCTGGATGCCGTCGGGGCGGTGGGCGAACTCCTGGGCCAGGCGCATGAGGAGGTCCTTCGGGCGCTTCGCCGCCTCGTCGCTGTTCTGGTAGAGCGCCTCGACACGCCCGGGCTGGTACTTCTTCGTGAGCTGGCCTGGCGTGACGCCGAGCGCCGACGCGAGGGCCGTCGGGGCGCCCAGGGTCCAGGCCTCGATGGAGTTCACCGCGACACCGCCGACCACCGGGAGCTCGGGCGCGTGGACCTGCGCGCAGGCGTCGCGCAGGGCGGCTGTGCGAGCGTCGTCGTTGTCCCGGTCGATCACCGCGACCAGCGCGGCGCAGTCGTAGGTCCGCTCCGCGACCAGGGCGGCGGCCTTCAGCTTGCGGGAGACGACGTGCTCACGCTTCGTCGAGAAGAGCGGGATCGTCTTCCAGTGGCGTGCCGGAGAGTCCTTGGCGATGTGCGGGCACAGCCGACGCGCCAGCATCTGGACGACGCCCTCGAAGGGGGCCCCCATGCTCTCGACGTCACGCCCGACGTCGTGCGGTCCGTCGCCGACGAAGAGCACCCTCACGGCGTGGCGCCCTTGAGGAGTCCTTCCTCGCCGAGCAGGTACCAGAGCTCACCGATGCCGAACTCGTCGAGGTGTTTCTTGATGTCCGGGAGCTCGTCGAAGTTCTTCACCGTCGTCCCGCCTTCGAGGGTGCGGGTCACGAGGCGTACCTCCTCCGGCTGCGCCTCGTTGAGCAGGATCGGGTTGTGGGTTGTGACGATCACCTGCCGCGGGCGGTTGCCGACCTTGCCCGTGCTGATGTCCCGGAAGAGCTGGATGACCGCCTTGAGGCGCTTGGGATGGAGCCCGTTCTCGGGCTCCTCGATGAGCAGGATCTCCGGCGTGTCGCCGTAGACCAGCGCCAGGTAGGCGGTGAGGAGAAGCGCACCTTCGGACGCCTGGGCCGCAGGGATGCGCACCTTCGAGCCGTTGCTCTTGAGCACGAAGTCCAGCGCCTTGGCCGGGGTCTTCTCATCGATCATCACGGTCCGAAGGGAGATTCCCTGGAGGGGAGGAACAAGCTGACGAAGAGTGTCTTCGATAGCAGCGAAGGCGTCGCGGTCCTCCCCGACGATTCGGTCGAGAACCGCGGCAAGGTGGTGGCCGCGCGACGACAGTACCGGCGACTCAGCGATCGGCTGAAGCTCGCGCAGCGCTGTCGTGTCGAAGTGATAGCGCCTCGACGAACGTAGGGCCCTTCGCACCAGCTCTAGGCGCGCTTGATTTCGTGCATCGCGAAACCGCGCCGCCGCGAGCAGCGGAGTCTCCACGCTGCCCTCCGATTCGGCGCCGCTGGCATCGAACAGCGTCGCATTGCCTTGCGCTACCCGGGCGACCGAACGGCCCTGAACGCCGATGGTCTCCTCAAAGACATGACCACTCGTGGTCAGCATCTTCAACGTGTAGACGTAAGGATCACCTGAAGAACTCCCGGTCAGGTTCCACCCGAACCGCTCTGCGCTCCCCATCCAGGCGAGCTCCCCCATCGACTTGGCGCCCAGTTCCTCCAGCGCCTCCTCCCGCGTCCGCCCGAGGAAGCGAATCGCGTCCAGGATGCTGCTCTTCCCGCTGTCGTTGGGCCCGATGAGCACCGTGAAGGGTCGCAGCGTCAGCTTCGTGTCCTTCAGCGACTTGAACCCCTGGACGTGCAGCGTCTCGATCATCGCCGCCCACGCTACGACGCCCCGCGGCCCCACGCCGCAACTTCGACGGTCGCCGCGCTCGCACCCGTGCTAGGCGCACCCCGCGTGTGGTCCTCCGTCGCCCCGTGGGTCTCCTACCTCGCCAGCGGCTTCGTCGCGGGCGCCGTCAACTCCGTCGCGGGCGGCGGCAGCATGCTCACCTTCCCCACGCTGCTCGCCTTCGGGATGGCGCCCATCACGGCCAACGCCACCAACACCGTCGCCCTCATCCCGGGCTCCGCCAGCGCCTTCTGGGGCTACCGCGACGCCCTCGCCGGGTCGCGCTCCCTCGTGCTCGCCATGGCCCTGCCCAGCCTCGTCGGCGGCGTGCTCGGAGCCTCGCTCGCCCTGCGCGCCGGCGACGCGCGCTTCACCGCCCTCGTGCCGTGGCTGCTGCTCGGGGCCACCGGGCTCTTCGCCCTCCACGAGCCCCTCGCGCGCTTCCTCAAGCTCGCCCACGACGCCCCCCGCAGCCGCGCCTCGTGGGCGGCGCTCATGCTCTTCCAGGTCGCGGTGGCCACCTACGGCGGGTTCTTCGGCGCGGGCATCGGCATCCTGATGCTCGCCGCGCTCGGGCTCATGGGCGTGCGCGACGTCCACCGCGCCAACGGCCTCAAGAACCTCGCGGCCGTCTGCATCAACGGCGTCGCCGCCCTCACCTTCGTCGCCGGCGGGCGCGTCGCCTGGACCGAAGCCGCCGTCATGGCCACCGGCGCCCTCCTCGGCGGGGCCATCGGCGCCGGCACCGCCCGCCGGGTGGGCCCCCGCGCCGTCCGCCGCGCCGTGATGGCCATCGGCGTCGCCCTCGCGCTGGCGATGTTCGCGCGCCGCCTCCGCGCCTGACCCCTCCACCCGCGCCCGTTGTGCGCGCGCCCGGCGATGGGCTACGGCCCCGGGGGCGGCGGGCAGGTCTCGGCCTCGACGTCGGCGTGGAGGCGCTCGATGGCCGCGCGCTCGTCGTCGGGCCAGGGCTCGCGGAAGACCTCGAAGCGCCCGTGGTCGAAGGGCGTCCCCGGCGCGGCCTCGACGCGGCGCACGCGCTCTCGCACGCCCTCGCGCAGAAGCTCCAGCGCCCGGTGGTGGCAGAAGGGGTTGTCGCCGCGGTCGCCCAGCAGCACGTGCGAGGTCCAGTGGCAGCCGCCGCGGCACTCGTGCGCGTAGTAGCAGGTGGCGCAGAAGCCCTTGAGGTCCTGGACGGTGTGGTCGCGGGTGAAGCGCAGGGGCTTCGAGCGCTCCCAGATGTCCACGAGCGAGCGCTCGCGGACGTTGCCGCCGACGTACGCGTCCGACGGCAGCGAGGGGCAGCCCTTGATGTCCCCGTTGGCCTCGACGCCCAGGGACATCCGGCCGGCGCCGCACGCCCCGCGATAGCCCGTGGCGTAGTCCCCCCGGATCACCCCCTCGAAGGGACCGAAGTACCCGACGTTGTTCCCGGGCCAGAGCATCACGCCGCGGCGCTCTCCCTCGCGCTTGAGCCGCGCGAGGCGAGGCAGCACCTCGAGCACCTCGTAGGGCTCCAGGAACATCCGCGGCTCGTCCGCGGCGCGGCCCATCGCGGCGGTGAGCTGCACCTGCCACGCCTTCGCGCCGCGCTCGGCGATGGCCTCGAAGAGCGCCTCCAGCACCGGGAGGCTGATGCGGTTGATCTGCGAGTTGGCCGTGAGCCGGATGCCGCCGACGGCGCGCACGTGGTCCATCGCGGCCATGGCGGAGGCGAAGCTGCCGTGGAGGCCTCGCTGGGCGTCGTGCTGATCTGCGAGCCCGTCGACGGAGACGGAGATGGCCGTGAGCCCCGCGTCGCGCGCGCCCTTCACCCGGTCGAGGGTGAGGCCGCGGCCGCCCGTCGCCATGCCGCAGCGCATCTTGTGGTGCGCGATGCGGGCGACGATCTGGAGCCAGTCGTCGCGCAGGTAGGCCTCGCCGCCGATGAGGGTGACCTCGTTGGCGCCGATGGCCGCGAGCTGGTCGACGAGGTCGAGCGCCTCCGCGGTGGTGAGCTCGTCGGGCCGCGCGCGGCCCGCGCGGGAGCCGCAGTGGTGGCAGGCGAGGTCGCACGCGAGCGTGACCTCCCAGACGACGTAGCTGGGCCGCCAGACGCGGTCGACCTCGCGGCTCTCGTCGACGAGCGGCAGCCCGCGTCGCGCGGGCGAGGCGAGCGGGAGGCTGCGTCGTCGGGTGGGCGTCGGCGGCACGGGACGACGGATCAGCGGTCGGCGGGGACGCCGTAGACGTCGCCGACGGTGACCACGTCGCGGGGGATGCCGTAGACCGCGGTGTCGGCGACCACGGGCACG
This sequence comes from Myxococcales bacterium, assembly GCA_030652255.1. Classification (GTDB taxonomy): domain Bacteria; phylum Myxococcota_A; class Polyangia; order Polyangiales; genus SCUS01. The sequence goes on from JAUSAZ010000107.1 coordinate 51,286, forward strand.
TCGCCGGCGTCGAGCACATCGGCCGCGGGTCCATCGTCCCGGGGGATGCCGTAGACCGCGGCGTCGGCGACCACCACGTCGTCGGGCACCGTCGAGTCGCCACAGCCCGCTGCGCCCCCGGAGAGCGCGCCGACGAGGAGGGCCGCGCGGGTCATGCCCACGCGCATCGCAGCCGGGCCCGGCAGGTGGGTCGCGGGCGCCCGCTGCTCGCCGCAGAAGGGACACGGGACCTCGCGGACGTGTCGATGGCACTTCAAGCAGATGAACATGGTCGTGATCGAACCCCACCGGCCGCGTCGGGGTCAACCCGCGCGGGAGGCCGGTCATGCGTCTGCACCCCACCGGGCGCGCGCAGGGCTGTGATAGCGTCCCGCGCCCGAAACCATGAACACTCCCTGTAACGCCTTGCTCCTCGCGTCCGCCCTGATCGCCGCCGGCTGCGCCTCGACGCCCCGCGGCCCGTCCTACGCCTTCACCGCCAATGACACGCGCGCCTGGGCGACGGCCGACTCGACCCTCGACTTCAACGGCGAGGCCAACTTCGGCGGCGGCCAGCTCACCAGCGGCTTCACGCCCGACCCCTGGGCCTTTCCCCTCACCGCGGGCGGCGGGCGCAACCCCATCAACATCGCCGACCTGCGCATGCACGACAGCGACACCGGCACCCCCTGCGGTCGCTCGTACGTCACACGCCGACCTGACTTCCATTTCCATTTCAACGCCGGCGTGACGTTCTCGCTGCTGCGCTTCTACGTGCTCACCAGCTCGGCGGTCGACGCCACGCTGGTGATCCGCGAGCCCAACGGCCACTGGCGCTGCAACGACGACCACGGCCGCGCGGGCTGGGGCTCCCCCCACATGCCCGCGCTCGACTTCCACCAGCCCCCGGCGGGCCGCTACGACATCTGGGTGGGGTCCTTCGACGCGTCGGCCAACAACCCCGCGCAGCTCTACGTCACCGAGGTCGACGACCGCCACCCCTGAGCGGGGCGTCTATTGCTCGTCGTGCGCGGTCACCAGCCTCGCCTGCGTGGCCGCGTCGAGCTCGCCGCTCTCGGTCAGCCCGTGGGCCTTCTGGAAGGCCCGCAGCGCCGAGCGGGTAGCGTCGTCGAGCGCCTCCGTCGTCGCCCCGTGGAAGAGCCCCAGGTTGCGCAGCCGCGCCTGCGCCCCCGGAACAAACGCCGCCGGGATGAGCGCCCCCACGTCGAGCGCGAGCTCCACCGAGGGCTCCTCGCTCGCCGGGTCGAACCACAGCGCCAGCGTGCCCGCGGTCTCCATCGGGTCGACCGGGTGCTCCACCACGCCGTCGCCGCCGGTGGTGCCCTCGAGCGCGTCGTCGCCCACGCGCAGCGCGAAGCGGACGCCATCGAGGGCCGTGCCGTCGGGGCGCTTCAGCACCAGCCGCAGCTTCGTGGGCGCGGGCGCGAACACGAAGCTGTGCCGCTGGTCGGTGGCGCCCTCGAAGACCTTCGGCTCCGGGTCGGGCACCACCACCACGTCGCCGGGCTTCAGCACGTGGGGGTTCTTTCGCTCGGCGAAGAGCGCGGCGTTGGCGCCCAGCGCGACGATGGGCTTCCACCCGACGAGCCCGTAGCGCTTCGCCAGCGTCGCGCAGCACTCACCGGGTTGGACGACGTGGGTCGTGGGCATCGCTCCGCTCCTCTCAGGCGCGCTTCAACGCGCGGCCGTCGAGCCGCGGGAAGCTGATCTTGCAGGTGCCCGCGGCGTCCAGGCCCGCCACCCGCGCCGCGCCCGCGGCGTCGAGCGCGCCCTCCACGACCGACCCGTCGGGCAGCTCGATGCGGTAGCGGGCGAAGCGCACCGGGTCGCCCGCCGGGTCCTTCAACTCCACCTCGATCCAGTGCTTCGTCTCGACCGGGGCGACCGGGTCGACGGGGTCGACGTCCCCGGGGTCTTCGCCGCCGCCCATGCCCGACACGTCGAGGGTCTCGTGGTCGAGGAAGAGCGCGCGCTCGCCCAGCAGCACCGCCACGCGCTCGGCGACCTCGTCGTCGGAGTAGCCCGCCGCCGACCCCAGCGGGTCGTGCCACGCCAGGGCGTCGCGCAGCGCGCGGACGTTGCCGTCGTCGTCGTCGAGCAGCGGCGAGAGCACCGCGCGGGCCTGATCGATGTCGAGGGGCGCGCGGTCGGACGGCGCCCCGTCGATGCGCCGGTCGAAGATCGCCGCGTACCCGCCCCGTCGTGAGAGCCGCGTGGCCATTGCACCGGGGACGGTAGCGAAGCCCCGCCCCGCTCACAAGCGCGGGCGGCCGACCACCCTCACGACGCCGCGGGCCCCCGTGAGCAGTCGCTGCGCCGCGGCCTCCAGCGCGGGCGCGAGCTCCGGCGGGTCGAGCAGCTCGAAGTCCACGTCGGCGTGCAGGATGAGCGCCGCCAGCGCGGCCTCGGTGTCGGCGCCCACCGTGAGGATGGTGCGTCGCGGCGAGCGCGCCTCGAGCGTGCCGATCCAGGTGGGGATCTTCGCCGCGAGCTCGTCGACGGCGCCCACGAGCAGCAGGCGGGCGCGGAAGCTGTAGGGGGCCGACACGAGCGCGCGCGCGGCGTAGGCCGCGATGCCCCCCGGGGGTTCGCGCGGGACGAAGCGCCGGGACGTCACGTCGACTTCGCGGGAGGCGATGCGGTCGACGCGGAAGGTGCGGAAGTCGTCGCGGTCGACGTCGCGCGCGACGAGGTACCAGCGCATGCGCGCGTGCACCAGGCGCAGCGGCTCGACGGTGCGGCGGCTGGGGGCGCCGCGCGAGTCCAGGTAGGAGAAGCGGGCCTCGAGGGTGTCGCGGCACGCCCCGGCGAGCGTCGCCAGCACGCGGAAGTCGATGCGCGGCCGGCCGTCGGGCAGCGCGAGCGTGGCGGCCTCGATGGCGCCGAGCTTGCGCCGCGCCCTCGGGGGCAGCACCTGGTTGAGCTTCGCCAGCACGGCGACCGCGACCTCCTCCGCGGGGCCGTTGGACCCGGCGCTCGCCGCCAGCGCCACCGCCACCGCCACGGCCTCATCGTCGTCGAGCAGCAATGGCGGTGTGGTGGTGCCGCGGCCCAGGCGGTAGCCGCCCCCCACGCCGGACGACGAGTCGATGGCGTAGCCGAGGTCGCGGAGCCGGTCGACGTCGCGGCGGAGGGTGCGCACGTCGACCTCGAGGCGTTCGCCGAGATCGCGCCCCGACCACTCCCCGCGCGCCTGAAGCAGTGACAGCAGGCGGAGCACGCGCGTCGAGGTGGTCAGCACCGCGGCGAAACTATCGAGGACCGATTCTGTCCGCAATCGGGGATAGGAGTGCCTCTACCGCGAGAGAGCGGTGAAGGAGCCGACGATGGACAAGAAGCACTACACGGGGAGCTGCGCCTGCGGGCGGGTGAAGTTCGAGGCCGACATCGACGTTTCGCAGGGCACGCACAAGTGCAACTGCACCCACTGCTGGAAGCGGCGGTGGTGGTCGGTGAAGGTGGAGCCCGAGGACTTCCGGGTGCTGTCGGGCGAGGACGCGCTCGACCCGTCGGGGCGCTTCTGCGCCTCGTGCGGGGTGTGCACGTACCGCCGCGCGCCGGTCGCCGAGTGGAACCCCACGGCCTACGTCTCGGTGAACGTGGCGAGCCTCGACGACCTCCCCCCGGCCGACCTGGTCGCGGCGAAGGTCACCTACTACGACGGCCGCCACGACAACTGGTGGTCGACGCCCGCCGAGGTGCGCCACCTCTGACGGGGCGCAGCGACGCTCAGGGGAACTCCACCCGGCGGAACCCGTGCCGCTCGCAGAGCTCGCGCTCGAAGCCCGGCAGGTGGGCGCGGCCCATGACGGCGAGCGCGGGCCCCGCGTCGGGGTGGTCGGCGAGCATGCGCACCGTGCCGTCGGCCATCAGCGTGTCGCGCGCCGTGAGGATCGCGGCCATCGGGTGCAGCAGCCAGCTCCACGGGTAGCGCCGCAGGAGCAGGGCGGGCGGCAGCAGCAGCAGCATGTGCCACTGGAGGGCGACGTTGACCCAGCGGAGCGCGGCGTCGAGCCCGTCGAGCGCGCCGCCCGGGACGACGAGGCGCAGCGCGGCGACCGCGAGGTGCGCGAAGAAGCTCGCGAACATCACGGACATGTAGAGCGACGCGACGTGCAGCGAGAGCGGCGCCCGCGCGGTGCGCTCGATCTCCTCGGTGTGCCCGTGCGAGGCCTGCTTCGCCTCGACGATGGTGCTGCCCTTGACCGCGCCGAGGGTGAGCGCCCGCAGCGCGAGGCGCGGGAGGTAGATCAGCCAGCGCAGGGCGCCGCCCGCGAGGATCTGCTTCGCCTGGAAGGTCTCGACGCCGCGGAGCGCGACCTGCTCGACGACCTCGCGGCCGACCGCGGCGGCGGGGGCGAGCTTCACGTGCGCCTCGCCGAGCGCGATGACGAGTCGGGCTTCGGGTCCGGGGCCGACGAGCAGGCGCACGGCGTAGCTGAGGGGCATCTGGTGCGCCCGCAGCAGCGCGGCGCGCGCTCCGGGGGTCAGGGCGTCGGCGGTGGTGGGCATCGGGGTGGCGGAGTGTACGGGCGATCGCCGTCGCGCGCCGCGGGTCGGTCGGCCGCTGCCTGCCCGCCGCATGGAACCTCCGGGCCCGCCCCCGAACCCGTCCGCCCTCCGGGGCGCTAGAACCACCCCATGGACGTGTCGATCAGCCATTGGTACGGCTGCGGCTACCCCGAGGTCGCCGCGGCGCTCGCCGCCGAGGTCGCCGGGGCGCTGGGGGTCGTCGTGCGGCTCGTGCCCGGGGGCGGCGAGCGGGAGTTCACGGTGCGCGTCGACGGCCGGGTGGTCTTCACCCGCGCCGACCGCGGGCGCCTGCCGACGCCCGACGAGATGCTGGAGCTGGTCGCCGCGCGGCGCGCCTGAGGGCAGGAGTCGCCCACGCCATCAGTCCCCTGCCTCACCGTTGCGACAGCGACGTCGGCGTCCACGGCAGCCCCGTCTCGCAGTCGACGTGGCGCAGCGACACCCCCTCGGGCGACACCTCGATCACGCCGAACACGATCGGCAGCTTGAAGCGACGAGGCCCGACCGAGCCCGGGTTGAACACCGTCAGGCCCCGGTCGTGCGCCGCGAAGGGGACGTGCGAGTGACCGCACACCACCAGCCCCGCGCCGCTCGCCCGCGCGAGGCGACCCACGTCCGCGCGCACCCGCGTTCGATCGACCGCGATGTGCGTCAGCAGCAGCGTCAACAGCACCCGGTCGCCGTCGCACACCGCCCCGTGGACGACGTCCGGCAGCTCCGTCACGCGGGCGTCGATGTTGCCGCGCACCGCCGTCACCGGCGCGAGCGACGAGAGCAGCCGTAGCACCGCGAGGTCACCGACGTCGCCCGCATGAAGGATGCGGTGCGGCGCCACGTCGGCGATGCGCCCCGCGAGCGCGGGGTGGGGCGTGGAGTGCGTGTCGGCCACCACCACGAGGCGCAATGCGCCGTCGACCAGCGCGAAGGTCTCGCTCGCCTCGACCAGCACGGGTGCCGCGGCTCGCCTCATGGGCTCGTGCAGTGCCGTCGGACCGGCGCCCTCGTCAAGCGCTCGACGACCACGAATCCCAGGCCACCGCCCCGCCCCCCCCGATTGACACCGCCCGCCGCGGCTGTTCGCATCACGCTCGCCGTCATGCCGAAGCCGCTCGCCCACGTCACCATCGCGCTCCGACGGGTGCTCGGGTTCACCCCGGCGATGCTCACCGGAACCACCGACGCGTACCTGCTGCTCCGCGTCGACACCCGATGGGCCGGGCGCACCGCGACGATCGCCCCCGGCGCCACGGAGCTCGCCCTCGGGGGCGCGACGGAGTTCACCTTCGAGGTCACCCGCGGCGGACCCACCGACATCACCGTGCAGGCCGTGCTCTACGACGACCGCGGCGACACCCACGCCCGCCTGCGGGACGTCTCCGCCACCGTGGACTTCCCCTGGGCCGACGGCACCCGCGTGCTCGGGCCCGCCGGCGGGCTCCAGGTGGAGTGCGTCGTCACCACGAAGCTCTACCCCTCGCGCTCGCCGCCGAAGGTGCCGCGCGGCTCGGCGGGCGTGAAGAGCGGCGCCGTCCTGGTGCTGCCGCACACGCTCCACGTCGAGCTCACCGAGGTGCTCGGGCTCTACCAGCCGGTCACCCCGTCGCCCGCGAGCAACCAGCGCGCCGCCATGGCCGTCCCGGGCTACACCAGCGGCGACCACCGCGGGCGCATCTTCCTCAACGCCGACCTCACCGGCGCCTTCAAGAAGGACTCCCAGCTCATCCAGCTCACGGCCACCGTGACCGCCGAGGGCGGTCCCATCCCCCCGGGCGCGAAGCTCCTGTGGACGGTGTTCGAGCCCGACAACCCGGCCAACACCTGGATGCGCCCCGACGCCGCGATGACCCCCAACGTGCACCGCCAGTGGGGCCCGCTGCTCGACGCGGGCGACTACGCGGGGAGCAGCGTGAAGCGCGCCACCGGCCCGTCGGGCAACGACGCCGAAGGCACCTTCGACCACGACCCCGTCTGGGAGCAGGTGGGCCCCTACGCCCTCGACGCGCGCAACCCGTCGGTCGCCGCGACGGACATCGTCGGCGGCAAGAGCGCCGTCACCCTGCACTGCCGCAACGAGGGCGGCGAGCGCTTCATGGTCACCGCCGACATCGAGAACCCCGCGCCCGCGCAGGCCTTCGCCGCGCGCACCGGCGTGATGACCATGTGGAAGCGCGTCGACCTGCGCTACCTCCGCATGGACGGCGCCGTCGACCTGCCCGTCGACCGCATCCCCCCGGCGCTCGAGCCCGCGTGCGTGCAGCTCGACGTGGCGCCGATGGCGGCGACGAAGAAGTCACCGCAGCACCTCGCGAAGAGCCCGAAGACCTACCACGACGAGGTGGGGCCCTACGTCGAGTCGGAGTTCGCCGAGAAGGGCAAGGGGGGGTGGTTCTGCCTCATCGCCGCCAAGGAGCCCTACAAGCTCAAGGACGTGCCCGGCGCCAAGAAGCCGCCGCCCCTCTACGAGGGCCCCGCGAGCATCGTGCACGACGCCAGCATCAACGAAGACCTGGTCGAGATCGCCGTCACCGCGGCGATGGACACGGCCACGCGCACGGCGCTGCGCACCAACGTGCAGTCACTGGAGTTCGCGTGGGAGGACCCCCCGGGCACCGCCCGCACGGTGCTCTTCGACGTGTACTCCGCCAAGCGCCTCACGGGGCCGCCCGACCGCATCCAGCTGCGGCTCTACGAGAACGACGTCACGCCGGAGTTCGAGCCCAACGACGGCTCCATCGCGGCGGCCTACAAGTCACAGATCTCGTACTACCCGCAGGGCAGGGTCGAGGGCGGCGCCTGGCACGCGGGCGGGTACCGCATCCCGAACACCGCGAAGGTGAAGGTGTTCTCCGCCGAGGGGTCGGCCTACGTCGCGGGGACAAGCCCCTCCCTCAACGCCAAGGGCCCCGACGGCAAGGTGATCAACGGGAGCAACGGCAAGCCCGCGGACTACTTCGCCGGGCGCACCATCGTCTTCACGCAGCACCGCAAGCTCTACGACCCGAACGCGACGCCTCCGGGGCCGCGCGCAGGGTCGGGCGACAAGCTGCTCATGATCATCATCCACGAGCTCGCGCACGCCTTCGGCAACCCCCACAAGTGCGGCAACTTCGACTTCCTCGTCCCCCGGACGAAGACCTGCTGCATGAACTACTACAACACCTGGGTCACCGCCCCGGACCACTCCCTCATCGCGGGCTTCGACAACATCATGGGCTTCGAGCTCTGCGGCCGGCACATCTGGTCGATCCGCCGCACGCACCTCGAAGACAACCCCGCCCTGGGGTGGAAGTGACATGAGCGCCGAAGACCTCCTCGCGCCGCTGGTCATCGACACCGAGGACGCCTATCCCCTGGGCGCCCCGGTGCACGTCGGCGTCACCCTCTCCCTCACCACGGCCGAGGCCATGGTGTGGATCCCCCCCACGGACCCGCTGCTCGCCCAGGAGCCCATCGAGCTCGGGCTGAGCTCCCTCGACGACGGCCGGGTGGTGTTCCCGCTCGCCCCCTTCAGCCCGCGGCCGCGCCACGACGACGCCCTCGCCCTCGCCCTCACCGGCGATCGCCCCCTGCGCGTCCTCGTCGACCTGTCCCCGTGGCTCCCCGACGACCTCGCGCCCGGCTCGTACCGCGCCACGCTCCGCTACCACTGCCTCCGCGAGGAGGCCCTGAGCCCCCCCTTCGCGCTGCACCTGCGCGCCCCGCACGCCGGCGACCGCACCTTCCTCGCCGAGCTCACGCCCCCGAAGCACCCCGAGCAGTCGTGGGGGCAATGGACCCTCTCGCCCCCCTCGCCGCGCCCGCCCGAGCTCGACGCCCTCTTCCGCGACGACCCGGTGCGCTTCAACCGCGCGCTGCGCCACCTGCTGGTCGAGGCCGCGCGGCTCGACACCTTCAACCTCTCCCTCCTCGATCGGCTCACGGGCGTGTACGCCCTCGACGGGGCGCTGCTCCAGGTCGAGCTGCTGCGGATGCGCGGCGAGCTCGCGGCGGCCGAGGCCCTGGCCGACCGCGTGCGCGCCGATCACCCCGGCGGCGCCGCGGCCCTCGACGCACTCGACCGCGACGAGGGCACCATCGCCACGATGCGCGGCGCGCAGCTCGGCTGAGTTGCCTCCCGCGCAACCCCGTGTTGCCGGGTGCCCCGATTGTGCAACCCTGGCGCGGCCGTATCATCGTGCCGTGATGAATCGTCGAACCCTCCTCGGGGCGATCGCGTCGGCGCCGGTGGTCGCAGCCTGCGACCGCACGCCGCAGGCGCTGATCGTCCCGCGAGAAACGAGGCTCCCCATGACCGAGAACGTCGTCCGCAACGTCGAGCCCCTGGGCTTCCCGTGGCGCACCCCCGACCCCTTCCTCTTCTGCGTCCACCACGACGACGCGTACCCCGCGGGCAACGCCGCCCTCGGGCCCGCGGTCTCCCTCGCGGGCCGCAACATCGGCAGCGATTTCGCCAACCGCGACGGCTGGAACATGTACCACGGCGACGTGGTGCCCGGCTTCCCGCAGCACCCGCACCGCGGCTTCGAGACCGTCACCGTCGTGCGCCAGGGGCTCATCGACCACTCCGACTCCCTCGGCGCGACGGCGCGCTACGGCGGCGGCGACACCCAGTGGCTCACCGCGGGGCGGGGCATCGTGCACGCGGAGATGTTCCCGCTGTTGTCGCGCGAGTCGCGCAACCCCGCCGAGCTCTTCCAGATCTGGCTCAACCTCCCGGCGGCCGACAAGATGGTGGAGCCCCACTTCACGATGCTCTGGCGCGACAGCATCCCGAGGCACACCGCTCTCGACGACAACGGCAAGACCACCGAGGTCACCGTCGTCGCGGGCAGCTACGGCGACCGCCGCGCCCCGGCGCCGCCGCCCCACTCGTGGGCCCACCGCCCCGAGACCGAGGTCGCCATCTGGACCCTGAAGCTCGCGCCCGGCGCCCGCTTCACGCTCCCGCAGGTGCGGCGCGGCACCAACCGCACGCTCTACTTCTTCCGCGGCACCGGCCTGCGCGTGGGCGACCGCGACGTCGCCGCGCGCCACCTCGTCGAGCTGCGCGAGTCGCTCCCCGCGACCCTCGTCAACGGCCCCGACGAGTCCGAGGTGCTGCTGCTACAGGGCAAGGCCATCGGCGAGCCCGTCGCCCAGCACGGACCCTTCGTGATGAACACCCGCGCGGAGATCCAGCAGGCCTTCTCGGACTACCAGCGCACCCGCTTCGGCGGATGGCCCTGGCCCAGCGACGGCCCGGTGCACGGCCCCACCGGCGAGCGCTTCGCCCGCCACGCTGACGGCCGCATCGAGCGCGCCTGAGAAGGTCAGCACAGACCTGCTGCGCCCCCGGATCCAGCGGTCGGGCGCGCTCGAAATACCCCGCGTATGTCTCGCGCGCCCTCCCTCGTCTCCGGGTGCTCGCGACGGTCTGTGCTGACCTTCTCGCTGTCAGCCCGTCCCGTCCTTCGGCTCCTTGGCGGCGTCGATGGCCTCGCGCACCTTGCGGGTGAGCGACACCGACGTGATGGGCTTCTGCAGGTACGACACCTCCGCGTCGGGCAGCCCGTGCCGGGTCAGGATGTCGTCGGTGTAGCCTGACATGCACACGATGGCCGTCTCGGGCCGCGTGGGCGCCAGGTGCCGCGCCAGCTCCGGGCCGCTCATCCGCGGCATCACCACGTCCGTGAGCAGCAGGTCGATCGGCCCGGCGAAGCCCTCGCTCTGGCGCAGGGCGTCCTCGCCGTCGCGGGCCACCAGCACGCGGTAGCCCGCGCGCCGCAGGATCGCGTGCACCACGTCGCGCACCTGCGCCTCGTCCTCCACCAGCAGGATCGTCTCGCTGCCCTCCAGGCTGGTCGCCGTCGGCGTCACGGCCGCCCCGTCGGCGTCCGCCTCGACGCGCGGGAGGTACACCGTGAAGGTCGTGCCGCGCCCGGGCTCGCTCTGCACCCAGATGCTGCCGCCGCTCTGGCGCAGGATGCCGAACACCGTCGACAGCCCGAGGCCCGTCCCCTTGCCCCGCTCCTTCGTGGTGAAGAAGGGCTCGAAGATCCGCGACTGGGTGAGCTTGTCCATCCCGACCCCGGTGTCCGTCACCGTCAGCATGACGTACGGACCCACCACCGCGCCGAGGTGCGCGCTCGCGTACTGCTCGTCGAGCACCACGTTGCGCGTCTCGATGGTCAGCCTGCCCCCCGTCGGCATCGCGTCGCGCGCGTTGACCACCAGGTTCAGGATCACCTGCTGGAGGTTGCCCGGGTCGGCCCGCACCAGCCCGAGCGCCGGGGAGAGCGCGGTCACCAGCTCGACGTCCGCGCCCAGCAGCCGCGTCAGCATCCGCTCGGTCTTCGCCAGCAGCTCGTTGAGGTCGACCGCCCGCTGCTCGGTCATCTCGTGCCGGCTGAACAACAACAGCTGTCGGGTCAGCTCCGCGGCGCGCGCCCCCGCCGCCCGGATCTCCTGGAGGTTGTCGTGCAGGGGCGTGCCCGGCTCGAGCTCGTCCACCGTGAGGTCGGCGTACCCGAGCATCACCGACAGGATGTTGTTGAAGTCGTGCGCCACGCCGCCCGCGAGGCGACCGACGGCCTCCATCTTCTGCGCCTGCCGCAGCTGCGCCTCGAGATCCGTGCGCGCCGTGACGTCGACCACCACCGCCATGCGCACCGCCGCGCCGTTGAGGGTCAGCGAACGGGCGACGATCTCCACCTGGAGCGCCGACCCGTCGCTTCGGGCGTGCGAGGCCGCGCCCCGCCACTCCTCCGGCGTCGCCGCCCGCAGGGCCCGGGCCGCCGTCGCGCGCTCGGCCGGCGCCCACAGGTCGGCCGCGGAGAGCTGGAGCAGCGCCTCCCGGGGGTAGTCATAGAGCAGCACCGCCGCGTCGTTGGCGCTGACGATGCGCAGCGTGGCGGCGTCGAAGGCGAGCACCGGCACCGGGCTCGCGTCGCAGAGGAGCCGCTGGGCGGCCTCGGACTCCCGCAGCGCCGCCTCGGCGCGCTCTCGCTCGGCCACGTCGCGCACGAGGTCGTCGTAGAGCGCACGCAGCTCGGCCGAGGAGATGCTCAGCGAGCGCTCCATCATGTAACGCTCGCGGTCGAAGTCGCCGTACGACTCGCTCACGCGCTCGATGAGGCTGAGCCACGCGCTCGGGTCGGCCGGCGGAGCGTCGAGGCCGAGTCCGAGGCGACGGAGCTGGCGGGCGAGGAGCGGGTGCACCCGACGTCACTCTTCCCAGATGGTGGTGAGGGCCATGGTCTGGTTGTACAGCTCACAGCGCCCCGCCGCGTAGGGAGAGATTTCGCCGTACGAGTAGAAGCCGACCTGCCGGGTGCCGGCCGGGAAGGCCTCCAGGGTCGCCTCGGACTCCTCCTCGACGCGCTGCCCCAGCACCAGCCGGCGGCCGACGCAGCTGATGGCGATGGAGAGCGCCTCGCCCGCGGGGACGCCCGCCCCGAGGGCCAGGAGCGCTGCGTCCGAGGCGCCCTGCACGAGGCGGTCGAGGTTGGCCCGCATGAGCTGCGCGCGGAAGCCCTGCGGCACGTCGCCAGCGAAGGTCATCGACTGGGCCGCGTGGTCGATGTCGAGGATGGTGCGCACCAGTCGGCGCCCCCCCGGGGCCGGGTCGCGCACCAGAAGGGGGAAGAGCAGCGCCGCCGCCGGGAGGCCCGCGGAGAGCTCGCCGAGGTAGGTCTCGTAGAGCTCGAGCGCGGGCCGGCCGTCGAGCTCGTAGAGCACGTTGCCGGCGGAGCGCGTCACGACCCGCTCGGGGCCGAAGACGTCCCAGCCCCCTTTGGCGCCGTGGCCCACGCGCACCGCGTCGCCGTAGAGCCCGACGGCCGTGATGAAGCCCGCGCGGGGCGCGGCGTCGACGAGGGTCCAGGTGCGCTGGAAGCGATCACCGTCGCCCGCGAGGCCGCCGGTCACCACCACCGCCGGGTCGAGCGCGGACCCGAGGCCGCGCACCACGTCGCTCCCGTTGATGTCCCGGCCGTCGCAGAGGGCGATCACCGCGCGCAGCCCGGGGTCGCCCAGCGCGTGGGCCACCTGGCGGGCGGCCGCGAAGCCGTCGCCGCCAGGGCCGACCGGCGCCAGCGCCGTGCGCAGGGCGGTGCGCTCGAAGGCCATCACCGCCACTGCGATGGAGTCGTCGAGGACCCGGGTGCCGTGCACCTCCCCGGCGGTGGAGCACCCCAGGACGTGAGAGCGGGGATAGGCCTCCGCGAGCTGTCGCCACAGCGCGGGCTCGGCCTCGAAGGAGGGCGCCGCGAAGGCGAGCACGAGCGTGCCGGGCGAGTCCCACGGGGGAAGGGTCGGCGCAGTCCATCCGCCATCACGGTGGTACGAGAGGGTCTGGAGCCTCATGTGGGTGCAACTTCCCTGGCGCCGCGCGGTTGCGGTGTCGACTCCAACGGACACTGGATCGTGCGTGATCCCGTCTGAGGTGCTCATCACCGAGCAGCGCTGTCCTCTCTATCGACGTCCCCCGGGGCATCCATGAGTGCGCCCCGTGGGAATGTGTCGCGACCACCCCCCCTCCGCCCTGCGGATGACGCGCCTTGAGCGGGGGTTGCGATGTGTTCATCCTCGGGCGCGATGAAGCGCCACCTCGCCCCGTTGCTGCTCTGTCTGCCGCTCGCAGCGGGCTGTGGCTCCAGCGGCCCCGCCGACGCCCCGACGGACGACGCCTCCGTCGGCCCCGACGACGCCTCCGTCGGCCCCGCCGACGCGATCGGCCTCGACACCCCGACACCGCCCATCGATGTCCCGATCGCTCCACCGCCCATCGATGTGCCGATCGCTCCTCCGCCAACCGATGTGCCGATCGCTCCACCGCCCGTCGATGTCCCGGTGATGCCTCCACCGCCGCCCGTGATGACCTGCATCGCGACGGGCCTGCGCGGCGAGGCCGGGGGCGCCTGCGCCGGCATCGACCAGGCATACAGCGCCCGCGGCATCAACGCGGGCTACTACCCCTTCCGCGTGCTGCGCCCGATCGTGCAGTTCTCGGGCGACCACGACGGCGACGGTCGCACCGTGTTCAGCGCCGGGTCGAGCCGACGCGGCGTGGTGCTCCAGGTCATCCCCGCGGGCGTCTACGTCGGCCTCTCCACCATCCCGGGCAACTACGACCCGCCCACGGGCTGCGAGGTCGACACCTGCGGCAACCCCTCCCGCGCCGCGTGCGGCGACAGCTCCCCCCCGCTGCGCGCTCCGGTCGCGGGCTTCTACTGGGGCTACGCCTACCAGGGCGCGAGCCACATGCAGGGCTGGATCAACGTGCCCAGCGGGGCGCTGGAGTTCGCCGGCTACGACCCCAACCACCCCTGCGCGCTCGGCCCCGCGGGGGCGGACTACGAGGTACACGCGGTGTGCGGGCGGGCCACGGCGTGCCGCGGCGGCAACCGAACCTGCGGCGCGGCCAACCGCTGCAACGAGGGCGCCGACGACTGCGGCCGCACCCAGTGCGGGGCCATGAGCGGGGGGCCGCTGACCCCGAGCGCGTGGCGTCGGACGGTCACCCTCCCGCGCGGCCACCGGTGCACCGAGCGCGACCCGCCCAACCCCGCGGTGCGCTGCCTGGAGAACGGCCGCGACCGGGATTTCTTCTTCGTGTACCCCTTCGGCGCCTACCTCTACTGGGCGCAGAACAGCACCACCCGCGCGTGGATCCACTACGGCGACCGGGTGCAGGTGTACTTCCACAACCGCGACGCCCAGGGGGTGCTCTGGGACTTCGTCGAGGTGCTCTCCTCCGGCGCCCCGACGCTCACCCCCGCGAGCGACGGCGCAGGCAGCGGCGGCGGGTGCTCCGACAGCCGCCCGGAGAACTGCCACCCCTGCCGTAACGGCGGCACCTGCGGCTGGGTGCAGGACGTCTTCCTCGGCGGCTGACACCGCCCCCTCGACTGGGCCACTCTCTCCCGCGTCCCGTAGGCCCTCGTCGCCGTACTCCAACGATCCTCCACGAAGCCCCCCCCCCTACAGCCATGCAAGACACCCCGACGCCTGCCGCCGTCCCCGCCGCCGCTCCCGTGAACCCCTTCGCCGAGCCCACCGCCCTCGGGCTGCTCGGCCTCGCGGTGGGCTGCGCCGCGCTCATACCCATCGCCTTCGGGCACAGCCTCACGGTCGCGGGCTTCCGCACCGCGGCCTTCTATTGCCTCTACTTCGGCGCGGGGTGTCAGTTCCTCGCGGGGGTGATGGCGCTCGCCAACAAGAACCTCCTCGGCGGCACCCTCTTCACCACCTTCGCGTTCAACTGGCTGATGAACTACCAGACCCTCTCGGGCCTGGCCGAGGGCCGCATCCCCGACGCGGGCATCATCCTGAGCGTCGACGTGATCTTCCTCGTGATCTTCGTCGTGCTCACCTACGCGTTCGGCTTCTTCTCGAAGCTCCTGTTCGCGTTCCTGCTCGACATCGTGGTGCTCTTCTCCTGCCGCATCCTCAAGGAGCTCACCCACTCGACGGCCTTCGCGCTGCCCATCGGCCTCGCCACCGTCGCGCTCGCGGGCATCGCGCTCTACCTGGCCTTCGCCATCCTCGTGAACTCCGCCGCGGGCCGTCCCGTGTTCCCCGTCCCGGGCCCGCTCTTCAAGGCCGCCACTGCCGGCGCGACCCCCGCCGCCGCCGCGCACTGACGCGGCGCTACTCGATCACCTGCACCACACCGGCCATGCCAGCGCCCGCGTCGCTGCCGTGGAACTCACAGAAGTACGGATAGAAGCCCGCGCGGGTGAAGCGCACCGCCGCGCTCGTCCCCGATGCGACGCGGGTGATGGGGCTCATGCTCGTCCCGCGGGTGGAGGGCGAGCGCGGGTGTCCGCCGAAGTCGCCCTCCCAGGTGACCGTGTCGCCCACGCGCACCGTGACGCAGCGGGGCGAGTACGCGCTGCCCGTGGCGCCCCCGAAGCGCACCGTCGAGGCCATGGTGTAGTCCCCGGCGACGTTGCACGGCGCGAGGGCCATGAACCCGCTCCCGCGGCAGCTCCCGCTGACGCAGACCTCACCGGCGCTGCAGCGGTTTCCGCAGCCGCCGCAGTTCATCGGGTCGATGGTGGCGTCGACGCACACGCCGCCGAGGCAGCTCGAGACGGGCCCCGGGCACGCGATGTTTCCTGGGGAGCAACCCGGCGAGCACGTCCCGTTGAAGCACACGTTGCCCGCGCAGCACTGCCGGCCGCAGCCGCCACAGTGGTCGCGGTCGGTGGACGTCTGCCGACACGTGCCCCCGCAGAACGCCCCCCCGGGGCAGTCGTCGGCGATGCACGACCCGGCCACGCACGGGCGGCCCGGAGCGCAGAGGCGTCCGCAGGCGCCGCAATGGTTGGTGTCCGTCGCGAGGTTCACGCACACGCTGCCGCAGCGGAACATCGGCGACGCGCAAGCGACGTCCGCGGCCGGAGCATCGGGGCCAGGCTGGTCGACGGGCACATCGACGACATCGGGGGCGTCGATGACAGGAGGCGTATCGATGACAGGAGGCGTGTCGACGACAGGAGGCGTGTCGATGACAGTAGGCGTGTCGATGACCGCGGGCACATCGACGACCACGGGCACGTCGACGACCGCGGGCACATCGACGACGTCGGAGCTGCCGCGGTCGAGCGCAGGCACGTCCACCACGGGCACATCGTTCGGAGTGCCCGCATCGGTCGACCCATCGACTACCGACGACGAACACCCAACCAGGGTCACCAGGAGTGCAATCATCGGGACGCGCATGCTGCGATCGTCCCAGGATGGTGCCGTGCTCCGCAATGACCCTGCGAAGCCGTGTGCCCAATCGGCCGGACGACCGCTCTACCCCTGCGCTGGTCCCTGTCCGCCAGGGGGATATCCGCCACCGCCACCGCCACCGGGCGGGGGCCACCCGCCCTGCTGCGGCGCCCCGTAGGGATTCGGCCCCGACTGCGGCTGGTTGTACCCCTGCTGCGGCGCTCCCATCGGCGGGCCGTACCCCTGCTGCGGCGGGCCGTACCCCTGCTGCGGTGCTCCCATCGGCGGGCCGTACCCCTGCTGCGGCGGGCCGTAGCCCTGCTGCGGCATCCCCATCGGCGGGCCGTACCCCTGCTGCGGCATCATGCCCATCGGGGCGGCGTTGGCCGGGTCGGACTCCCACGCGCGCACCTTCGAGCGGCGCAGCGCGAAGAGCCCGACCGCGATCAGCAGGTTGACCACGCCCCCGCCCGCGCTCGCGTAGGCCTCCTCGCGGCGGCGGCGCGCGATCGAGTACCAGAAGTCCGGCCCGAGCACGCTGCGGTAGCCCGACCCGTAGCTGCGGCTCGCCGAGTACGAGGCCTGGCGGTCGGCGCTGCCCGCCCGGTCGAGCATGTACGCCGCGTAGGCGAAGGCCCCGAGGGCCATCAGCGTGAAGACCATCCCGAACGCCAGCGCCACGCCGCCCGGCCTGCCCGGGCGCGACGGGATCGACTGCATCGGGGCCATCGGGCCGCCCGCCTGCACGGTGCCCGTGGTGAGCGCCTGGGCGATCTCCTGCTTCAGCCGCTCGACGTCGCCGCTGATGACCATCCACACGAGGCCCCACAGCAGCAGCCCCGGGAGGATGCCCGCGAAGATGGACAGCACCATGAGCAGCTTCACGCCCAGGTTGGGGATCTCCCACCCCAGGCTCACCGCGTTGGGGCCGTCGGGCTTCACCACGACGCCCACCATCAGGCCGGCCCCGACCACGGCGCTTCCCCCGCGGGAAAAGTGCTCGTAGCGCGGCAGGGTGGACTGGAAGAAGCCCTGGAGCTGCTGCGCCGACGCGACCGGCTGCGCGATCTGTACCCTCATGGGCCGGTACCCCTACCGTCGTTTCCGACCCGGGCACAAGGCCACCTCCCCCACCGCGCGGGCGGGCGTCACCGGGGGTCTGGGAATCCTGTCGCGCGTCGGTTTGGGAGCGCCCGGGTCCCGCGAGCTCCGATACGCTCGGAGGTCTCTGCGTGGAGGTTCTCTCGATGACGGTCGGATCAATCAGGTTGTTGTTCGCCGCGGCCCTCGCTGCGTCGCTCGTCGGCTGCGGTGGCGCCTCGGTGGTGGGCGGCCCGGACGCCACGCCCATCGAGGTCGACGCCGGGGCAGACGCCTCGACGCTCGACGTGCCCGACGTCCCGGGCTTCGACGCGCCCGACGTCCCCGACGCGCCCGCGCCCGACGCGCCCGACGCCGCCATCGCCGACGCCGACGACGTCGCCGACGCGCCCGACGTCCCCGCGGACACCGGACCCGTCGGGTGCGCGCGCGACGCCGACTGCGCCGCCGACCCCGCGGGGCCCGTGTGCAACCTCCTGACGGGCCTCTGCGTGCAGTGCGTCACCACCAACGACACCTGCCCCGTCACGCAGCACTGCGACGGCGCCACCAACACCTGCGTCGCGGGCTGCCGCAGCGACGAGGGCTGCCTCAGCGCCTCCGGCGACGGCGGCGTCGCCACCCGCTACTGCGACACCGCCATCAACGCGTGCGTGGTCTGCACGTCGGACTCGCACTGCCCCAGCGGCAGCGTGTGCCGGGGCAACGTCTGCGCCTCGGGCTGCGCCGCCACCGGCTGCGACAACACCCAGATGTGCTGCGCGGGCGGCTGCGTCGACTTCCGCACCAACACCGCCCACTGCGGCACCTGCGGCAACGCGTGCGCGGCGCCCAACAGCACGCCCGCGTGCCGGGCGGGGGTGTGCGCCATCGCCGCCTGCGATGAGGGCTACGGCGACTGCGACGGCGTGCAGGCCAACGGCTGCGAGTACGACACCCGCTCCGACCCGGCCAACTGCGGCGGCTGCGGGCGCTCGTGCCCGTCGGTGCCCAACGCCACGCCCACCTGCGCGGCGTCGCGCTGCGGCTACGCCTGCGTGGCGGGCTTCGGCGACTGCGACGGCGACCCGGCCAACGGCTGCGAGACCAGCCTCGGCGCCAACCTCGCCCACTGCGGCGCGTGCGGCAACGTCTGCCCGATGCCGACCAACGGCGCGGCCGCCTGCGTCGCTGGGGTGTGCGGCGTCGGGACCTGCGGCGCGGGCTACGGCGACTGCGACCGCAACGCCGCCAACGGCTGCGAGACCGACACCGGCAGCGCCGCCAGCCACTGCGGGATGTGCGGCCGGGCCTGCGCCATGGGCCTCGTCTGCGAGGCCGGGGCGTGCGTCGTCCCGTGCCCGCGCGGGCTCATCAACTGCGCGGGGCAGTGCGTCTCGCTCAGCTACGACCCGGAGAACTGCGGCGCCTGCGGCAACCGCTGCGCGGCCACGGCGCTCTGCGGCGGCGGGCGCTGCGTGATGACCTGCTCGGCGGGCCAGGTCACCTGCGACGGCGGGTGCACCAACACGCAGACCGACGCGGAGAACTGCGGCGCCTGCAACAACCGCTGCCCCACCGGCAACGCGTGCATGGCGGGCGTGTGCCGCGTGGCCTGCGTCGCGGGGCAGACCCTCTGCGCCGGCGGCTGCGCCGACACCCTCACCAGCAACCTGCACTGCGGCGCCTGCGGCAACGCGTGCGGCGCGGGCGAGCAGTGCATGGGCGGCGTGTGCAGGCTCACCTGCCGCGCGCCGCAGGTGGTGTGCGGCGCGGAGTGCGCCGAGCTCTCGCGCGACCCCAACAACTGCGGCATGTGCGGGCGCGTGTGCCCGACGGGCTGCTTCGCCGGGGCGTGCGCGCGGGTCGACACGCTGGAGGCGGGGACGTCCAACAACTGCGCGCGGTACACGAGCGGGAGGGTGTTCTGCTGGGGGCTGCACTCGCCCAACAGCACCTTCGCGCAGGGGATGCTCACCGCCGCGGGCGGGATGTACGGTCACCGCGCGACGCCGGTGCAGCTGCTCGACCCGGCGGGCGTTCCCCTCGAGAGCGTCGAGCAGGTGGTGATGGGCGCCAACCGCGCGTGCGCGCGGCTCACCGACGGCTCGGTGCGCTGCTGGGGCTCCGGGGTGACCATGGGCGTGGTGTCGGGCCTGCCGACGGTCACGCAGCTCTCTGGTCGCGAGACCAACTTCTGCGGCCTCGGCGCCGACGGGCGGGTGTACTGCTGGGACGGTCGGCCCCGCGCGGTCACGGCCCCGGCGCTCATCCCCCCGGTGACCCTCGCCTCGGCCCCGGTGGAGGTTCGCACCGGCGGCACCTTCACCTGCGCCCGCTTCGCCAACCGCACGGTGCAGTGCTGGGGCACCGGCACCTCCGGTCAGCTGGGCAACGGCGCGTCGCTGACGAGCGCGACGGTCCCGGTGACCGTGCGCGACCTCACCGACGCCGAGGAGCTCAGCGCGGGCCGGGACTTCGCCTGCGCCCGGCGCACCGGCGGCTCGGTGGTGTGCTGGGGCGCCAACTCCGACGGTCAGCTCGGCGACGGCACCGTGACCAACCGCAACGTGCCCGTCACCGTGACGGGCGTGGTGGGCGCGCAGACCCTGCGGGCGGGCCTGCGGCACGCGTGCGTGATCACCACCAACGGCTCGGTGCGCTGCTGGGGCGACAACCAGTGGTCGCAGCTCGGCGACGGCACCACCACCGACCGCCCCACCTCGGTGGCGGTGTCCGGGCTCGCGGTGCAGCAGCTGCGCCTCGCGGCCTATGACCACCACACCTGCGTGGTGGGCGTCGACCGCCGGGTGTTCTGCTGGGGCGACAACCCCTTCGGCGAGGCGGGCGGCGGAACGGAGTCCGTGGCGACGCCGCAGCCGGTGCAGTTCGAGGGGGCCGACCTCACGGGCGTGACGCAGCTCGAGGTCGGCCAGGCGGTCAACGGCGCGCTGATGGCGACCACCCAGTGGCGCTGCGCGCTGCGCTCCAACGGCCAGGTGCTCTGCTGGGGCAGCCGCACCAGCGGCAACCAGGCCGGTCAGCTCGGGCGCGGCAACACCGTGCAGAGCCCGCTGCCGCTGCCGGTCACCGGGCTCGCCGACGCGCGGCAGATCGCCGTCGGGTGGCTGCACGCGTGCGCGCTGCGGGCCAGCGGCACCGTGGTGTGCTGGGGCTCCAACGCGCAGGGACAGCTCGGCGACGGCACCACCACCAACCGCTCGACGCCGGTGCCGGTGCCGGGGCTCACCGGGGTCGCGGAGATCCGCTCCGGGGACTACACCACCTGCGCGCGGCTCACGAGCGGCGCGGTGCACTGCTGGGGCTACAACTTCTACGGCGAGCTCGGCAACGCCACGATGATCAACAGCTCCGTGCCGGTGCCCGTCATGGGGATCAGCGCCGCGACGCGCATCCAGATGGGGGCCAACTTCGCGTGCGCGCAGCTCGCGAACGGCCAGGCGCACTGCTGGGGTCGCAACATCGAGTCGCAGCTCGGCGACGGCTTCCGCACCAACCGCAGCGTGCCGTACCCCGTGCAGGCCTCGACGGCGACCGCCGCGGTGCCCGTGGCGCAGACCGGCTTCACCAACGTCAACTGCGACTACTACCGCTGCTACGGCCGCGTCGCTGCCGGCACCGCGCTCGGCTGGGGCTGGACCTTCCCCAACCGCGCGACCGCGCAGCCGGCCTTCAACACCGTCGAGTACAACACCCGGGTGTACGTGTTCGGCGAGCCCATCGACAACGAGTGCGAGGTGCGCTCGGACGGCACGACGTACTGCCGCGGGCGCAACGAGTTCGGGCAGATCGGCGACGGCACCGTCAGCTACTCGGCCCCGGCCTTCGTGCCCATCTCCAGCCAGTTCTCGCAGATCAGGCTGGGGCGCGGCTACGGCACCCCCTGCGCCGTCGAGCGCACCACCGGCCGCGTGCTCTGCTGGGGATGGACCGGCAACGGCGCCCTCCTCTCGGCCAACATCACGGGCCTCACCACGCGCCCCTCCGAGGTCGTCACGCCATAGCGCCACACCCGCGCAGCGCGCCGACCGCCTCGCCCCACCTCCGCCTCCTCCCCTCACCCTTCCAGCCACACCGCGCATGAGCGCCCGCACCCGCCTCCTCTGCGGGAGACCTGCGCGCTGGTGCGCCCGCTACACCGGCTCAGCGCATCGGGCACACCCGATGCACTCACTGGATTCACAGCGCCCCACACACCCCCAGTCGACGCCGCGTCGACCGGATCGGAAGCCCTTCACAGGAGGCTATTTCCCCATGCTCATGATCATCCTCATCGTGCTCCTCGTGCTCTCCATCGGCGGCGGCGGCTGGGGCTTCTCCCGCTACGGCGCCGTGGGCCTCGGGCCGGCCGGGCTCATCCTGCTCGTGCTCGCGGTGTTGTACTTCACGGGCAACCTGCGCTGACCCGTCGCTGTTGACACAGCGCTAACACAACGCCGCCGATGAGCGCGTGTTGCTCTGGTAGCGTCTCGGGACGTCCATGCGCGTCACCGGGTACGACTCTGGCGGGTTCCACGACGAGATGTTTGATGGCGAGGGTCGGCCCCGCCCCTGGTACGCGCTCCTCGCCGAGCGCCTCTCGGCCCTGCCCCCCGGGGAGGTGACCCGTCGGCAGCGGGCGGCCGAGCAGGCCCTGCTGGCGATGGGCATCACCTTCAACGTCTACGGCGACGCGGCGGGCAAGGAGAAGATCTTCCCCTTCGACCTCATCCCCCGCATCGTGTCGGCCACCGAGTGGGCGGGCATCGAGCGCGGCCTCGTGCAGCGCATCACGGCGCTCAACCTCTTCATCGACGACATGCACCACGGTCAGCGCGCGCTGCGCGACGGCGTGGTGCCGCGCGAGCTCATCGAGAGCAGCAAGGGCTTCCTCCGCGCCTGCGTGGGGGTGCGTCCGCCGCGCGGGGTGTGGTGCCACGTCACGGGCACCGACCTCGTGCGCGACCGCGACGGGGCCTTCTACGTGCTGGAGGACAACCTCCGATGCCCGTCGGGGGTGTCGTACGTGCTCCAGAACCGCGCGGTGATGAAGCGCACCTTCCCACAGATGTTCGGCGCGTCGCGGGTGCGCCCGGTGGACGAGTACCCGAGCCGGCTGCTGGGCGCCCTGCGCGCGATGGCCCCCGCGGGGGCGGGCGAGCCGACGGTGGTGCTGCTCACCCCGGGGGTGCACAACTCGGCCTACTTCGAGCACTCCTTCCTCGCGCAGCAGATGGGCATCGAGCTGGTCGAAGGCCGCGACCTGCTCGTCGACCGGGGCGAGGTGAAGATGCGCACCACGCGCGGCTTCCAGCGGGTCGACGTGATCTACCGGCGCATCGACGACACCTTCCTCGACCCGGAGGTGTTCCGCCCCGACTCGCTGCTGGGCGTGCCCGGGCTGATGCGCGCCTACGCCGAGGGGCGGGTGGCCATCGCCAACGCGCCGGGCACGGGCATCGCCGACGACAAGGTCATCTACGCCTACGTGCCGAAGCTCATACGGTACTACCTGGGCGAGGACGCCATCCTGCCCAACGTGCCGACCTACCTCTGCCGCGATCCAGGCGACCTCGCGTACGTGCTCGACCACCTCGACGAGCTGGTGGTGAAGGCCGCCAACGAGTCGGGCGGCTACGGGATGCTGGTGGGCCCGGCGGCGTCGGCGGCGGAGCGGGCGGAGTTCCGGGCGCGGGTGCAGGCCGACCCGCGCAACTACGTGGCGCAGCCGACGCTGGGGCTCTCGCGGGTGCCGACGCTGGTGGAGGGCGAAGGGCTCGCGGGCCGGCACGTCGACCTGCGGCCGTACATCCTCTACGGCGAGAGCGTGTACGTGCTGCCGGGCGGGCTCACCCGCGTGGCGCTGCGGCCGGGCTCGCTGGTGGTGAACTCCTCGCAGGGCGGCGGCAGCAAGGACACCTGGGTGCTACGCGACGACGGCCCGGGGCCGCGCTCGGAGGTGACGCCGTGCTGAGCTGCGTTGTGAACGTCTCACGAGGCGTCAGCCCGATGAGGAGTTGGTCAGCCCGGCCTGCGTCGCTGGGGTTCGGGCGTTGGCCCTCACCCCAGGCAATAACAGGGTGGCGCCCCGGACGATGTCCGGGGCTGTCGGACCGAAACTCCATGGTCCGTCCGGAAGGTCCACGCCGACCAATCGGGTTGAGCCCAGCGACGTCCCTGTTCGACAGCCCCGGACAATGTCCGGGGCGCCACCCTGCTATTGCCTGGGGTGAGGGCCAACGCCCGAACCCCAGCGACGCAGGCCGGGCTGCCCCACCTCCCAGCGACGCAGGGCGGACCTTTCGACGCTCCGAGCTCCCAGCGCCGGAGGGAGCAGACGTCGAGGCCCAGCCGACCACCGGAAGGAGCCACTGCCCGTGCTGAGCCGCGTCGCCGACAGCATCTACTGGATGAACCGCTACATGGAGCGCGCGGAGAACGTCGCCCGCTTCGTCGACGTGCACCTGCACCTGCAGCTCGACGCGGCCTTCGGGGCCGACGAGCAGTGGGCGCCCATCCTCGCGACCTCCGGGGACCACGCGGCCTTCGACGCGCGCTACCCGTCGCCCACGCGCGACAACGTGCTGCGCTTCCTCAGCTTCGACGAGGCCAACCCCAACTCCATCATCTCGTGCCTGCGGGGCGCGCGGGAGAACGCCCGCGCCGTGCGCGAGGTGATCTCCTCGGAGATGTGGGAGCAGGTCAACCGGGCCTACCTCACGGTGTGCGACGCGGCCGCGGGCGACGCCCTCGAGAGCCCGCACGAGTTCTTCACCGCCGTGAAGAACGCCTCGCAGCTCTTCGTGGGCGTGACCTACCTCACCATGACCCACAACGAGGCGTGGCACTTCGGGCGCCTGGGACGGCTGCTCGAGCGCGCCGACAAGACGTCGCGCATCCTCGACGTGAAGTACTTCCTGCTGCTGCCGACGGTGAACGACGTGGGCCTGGCCTACGACGACATCCAGTGGGGCGCGCTGCTCAAGAGCGCGAGCGCCTTCGAGATGTACCGCAAGAAGCACGGGCTGCTCTCGCCCGCCAAGGTGGTGGAGTTCCTGCTGCTGGAGCGGAAGTTTCCGCGGGCCATCCGGTACTGCGTGGTGAAGGCCGAGCGCTCGGTGCACGCCATCACCGACACGCCCCTCGACGCGGGCGCCAGCCCCGCCGAGCGCGCCCTCGGCAGCCTCCGCACGACCCTCGACGCCAGCGAGATCCAGGCGATCATGGCCGGCGGGCTGCACGAGTACCTGGACGGCTTCCAGACGCGGCTCAACGCGGCCAGCGACGCCATCCACGAGACCTTCTTCGCGCTGCGCCCGATGACGCCCTCGATGGCGCCGCCGCCGATGTCGCAGTCGCAGTCGCAGGGCTGAGCGCCGCCCTACCCGATCTCCTCCACCCGCACGTCGACGGAGAGGGTCTCGAAGCCGCCGCCCTTGTAGATGGTCCCGCTGGTGGGGGTGGCGTCGCGGTAGTTGCGGCCGCACGCGACGCGCACGTGGTCGCGGCCCACGAGGCAGCCGTTGGTGGGGTCGAAGCCCTGCCATCCCGTCCACGGGAGGTAGAGCTCGGCCCAGGCGTGCGAGGCCTCGGACTGCACCTGGTTCTCGTACACGCCGTGGGTGAAGATGTACCCGACGCGGTAGCGCGCGGGGATGCCCAGCAGGCGCGCGAGGCAGATGAGCAGGTTGGCGAAGTCCTGACAGACCCCCTCGCGGTTGCAGTACACGTCGAAGGGGGTGGTCTCCAGGGTGGTCGACCCGGAGCGGTACGCGAAGTCGCGGTAGATGGTCAGGTTGAGGTCGAGCAGCGTCTGCACGAGGTCGCTGTCCTGCCGCGCCACGAAGGCCATCGCGAACTCGTACAGCTCCGTGAGCTGCGTCTCGGGCAGCTCCGGCGGGAGCAGGTACGGGAGCATCATCTGGCGCTGCCAGGGCATCCACACCAGCGGGATGGTGAAGCGCCGCCGCGGCGACAGGAGCTGGTGGGCGCCGCCCGGGAGCAGCCGCACGACGCTGCGGCTCGTGATGCGCAGCTCGGTGTAGGGCTCCTCGATCTCGGTGCCCGTCACCCGGTTGCCGAAGACGTCTTCGTAGTCGCGGCGCAGGCCGTCGAGGGTGAGCGTGAGCTCGTGCTGGAGCACCTCCTGGTGGATGTCGTGCACCGGGCGCAGGCGGTAGAGGTGCGCGCTGCGCTCGACGGGCTTCTCGTAGCGGTAGCGCGTGTCGTGGATGACCGAGAGCGTGCGCGCGTCGGTGGGCTGCGAGCGGCGGGCGTTGGAGAGCACGCTCACCCGGTCGTGCGAGGGGCGCGGCGGGGGGACGGTGCGACCGGGGATCTGCGTGGCCACCTCCAGCATCGGGGTGGACGGTGCGATGGGCCCCGGGGGAATGCTGCGCGGCCCCGAGCGGGTCACCCCGTGGGCGCGCGTGGCGGGGTCGGCGTTGCTGTCGAACACCACCGCGCCGCGGCGGAGCACGAGCATCTGGCTGGCGCCGATGGGGGTCCAGGTGCCGACGGACATGGGCTGCGTGGCGACCACCACCAGGGTGCGCGAGCGGTCCTCGGCGTCCTGGAGGTCGATCTCGATGTCGTGGGTCTCCAGGCGCGTGGTGGCGTGCGGCGGCGTGAGGCGCGCCCACTGGAGCCCGTTGTACCCTTCGGAGTCGCTGTACACGACGAGGTCGACCCCGTCGGTGAACATGAAGTTCGACGTACCGAGGGAGTCGAGCCTGCGAAACCACCCGAGCAGCGTGCTCCAGCCCACGTCGGAGAGGCGGCGGGCGTGGGCCTCGCGCACGTTGCGCATCAGCCAGCAGAAGGCGTGCTCGCTGTCGGTGCGCCCGACGGGCTCGAAGACGGGCTCGTCGCCCAGCGGCAGCTCGACGGAGAGGTCGCCGAAGAGGTCGCCGTTGTGGGCGAGCACCCAGTCGCGGCCGGCGTAGCTGCGCGAGAAGGGGTGCGTGTCCTGCTCCTGCAGCGTGCGCGCGGCGCCGCGCAGGTGGCACAGGAACACCGTCGACGCGAAGCGCTCCCAGTCGCGCAGCAGCTTGGTGAGGGGGTTGTCGCCGATGGACGTCGGGTCCTTCACGACGAGGGCCGACGAGGTCTGCGCGGGGTACCACGCGAAGCCCCAGCCGTAGGGCTGGTCGCGCTCCTCCTTGGGGTTGATGATCGCCTTGAGGGTGATCGACGGGGACGCCGCGCCGTCGAAGGACATCGCGAGGAGTCGGGTGAGCTGGTGCTCGATGCGCTTCATCGCCGCGTCGGGCGGCGGGGCGGAGCGGTGCGTCGGCTGGTCGGGCATCGCGCGCATTGTGGAGAAGCGCTCCGCGAAGGGGAAGCCTGCGCAGGGTGAGGTCGCTCCTTCCCAAACGGTCACACGCGCGCCGCAGCGGGCGCTGTATGTGTCGTGGCGAGAGGCCCGGCGAACACCACCATGCGCGTACGCATCCGCCACGAGACCCGCTACCGATACCCCCGCCCCACGGCGCTCGGCCCGCAGGTCGTGCGGCTCCGCCCCGCGGGTCACGCCCGCGCCGCCGTGCTCGCGTACAACCTCGCCATCGAGCCCGAGGCCGAGGTGCGCTGGCAGCACGACCCCTGGGGCAACCGCGTCGCGCGGCTCACCTTCCCGGCCGAGGCCCTCACCCGCGACTTCGCCCTGCGCGTCGAGTGCGCCGTGGACATACGCCCGGTCAACCCCTTCGACTTCTTCGTCGACGACCGCTGCCAGCGTGTGCCCTTCGTGTACCCCGACGGGCTCACCGAAGAGCTCGCGCCCTTCCTGTCGCGGGCGGTGCCCTCGGCGCGGCTCGCGGCCTGGCTCGAGGGCTCCCCCGCGGGCGGCTACGTCACCGACCACCTCGTCGCCCTCAACGCCCGCGTCGCCCGCGAGGTGCGCTACATCCTGCGCGCCGAGCCCGGCATCCAGGGCAGCGACGAGACCCTCGCGAAGGGCTCCGGCAGCTGCCGCGACTCGGCGCTGCTGCTCGTCGACGCGCTGCGGGCCCAGGGGTTCGCGGCGCGCTTCGTGAGCGGCTACCTGGTGCAGCTCGCCGACGAGGGCGAGCTCCCCGACCAGGCGAAGGGCGTCGAGCGCGACGTGGTCGACCTGCACGCGTGGGCCGAGGTCTTCGTGCCCGGCGCCGGGTGGATCGGCCTCGACGGCACCAGCGGGCTGCTCTGCGGCGAAGGGCACCTGCCGCTGGCGTGCACGGTCAACCCCGAGCTCGCGGCGCCCATCGACGGCACCTCCAGCGAGCCCGCGGAGGCCTTCGAGGTGACCATGGAGGTCACGCGCCTGGGCCACGAGGCCTCGCCCCGGCGGCCGTACACCGACGCGCAGTGGGCGGCGCTGCGCGCGGCAGGCGACCACGTCGACCGGCGGCTGACCGACGACGGCCTCGCGCTGACCATGGGCGGAGAGCCCACCTGGACGTCGCGCGAGCACCCGCACGACCCCGAGTGGAACCTCGAAGCCCTCGGCCCCAGCAAGTGGTCGCAGGCGCTGCGGCTCACCCGCGAGCTCGCGCCCCGCATCGCGCGCGGCGGCGTGGTGATGCACCGGATGGGGAAGCAGTACCCGGGCGAGAGCCTGCCGCGGTGGGTGATGCAGCTGAGCTGGCGCGACGACGGGGTGCCGCTCTGGCGCGACCCTCGCTGGCTCGACCTGGACGACGACGCGGCCCGAAAGCCCCTCGCGGACGACGAGGCGCGGCGCTTCGCGGCGGCGCTCTCGACGGCCCTCGGTGTGCCCGACGCGTGGATGCCCGCCTACGAAGACCCGTGGCACTTCGTCGCCCGCGAGCAGGACCTACCCCCCGACATCGACCCCCTCGCCGCCGACCTGCGCGACCCGGAGGCCCGTCGCACCCTCGCCCGCGCGCTCGGCCGCGGCCTCGGCTCGCCCGTGGGCTTCGTGCTCCCGCTCACCCGCGAGGGCGACACCTGGGCCACCGCGCCGTGGTGCTTCCGTCGCGGCGCGCTGCATCTCATCCCCGGTGACAGCCCGGTGGGCCTGCGCCTCCCGCTCGACCGCATCGACGGCACCCCCCGCGCCACCCACCTCGCCGACGTCACCCTCGGCGCCCCCGCGCTCGCCGCCGACCCGTGGCGCCCGCTGCCCACCAGCGCCACCGCCGTCGCGACCGCCGCCGCGCCCCCACCGCCCGTCGACCCACTCCCCACCGGGTCGGTGCGCACGGCCCTCTGCGTCGAGGCCCGCGACGGGGCGCTGTGCGTCTTCCTCCCGCCGGTCGAGCGAGCCGAGGACTTCGTGACCCTGCTCGCCGCCGTCGAGGCCGCGGCCGTCGAGCGACAGCGCCCGGTGCGCCTGGAGGGCTATGGCCCCAAAGGGGATCCCCGGGTGCAGAGCTGCCTGGTCACCCCCGACCCCGGGGTCATCGAGGTGAACCTCCCGGTCACCCGGGATTTCCGCAGCTACGTCGACACGCTGGAATCCATCGGCCGCGCCGCCCTCCACGCGGGCCTCACCTCCGAGCGCTTCCAGCTCGACGGCCGCGCCGCGGGAACGGGCGGCGGGCACCACCTCACGCTGGGCGGCCCGACGACGGTCGAGAGCCCCTTCCTGCGTCGGCCCGACCTGCTGGCGAGCACCCTGCGCTTCCTCCAGCACCACCCCTCGCTGTCGTACCTGTTCACCGGGCTCTTCGTGGGGCCCACCTCGCAGGCGCCGCGCGTCGACGAGGCCCGCCACGAGTCCCTCTCCGAGCTGGAGATCGCCCTCGACCTCGCCGACCGCGCGGAGGCCCCGCCCCCGTGGCTCACCGACCGGCTCTTCCGAAATCTCCTGGTCGACGTGACCGGCAGCACCCACCGCACCGAGCTCTCCATCGACAAGCTCTACGACCCCGCGACCCTCCACGGCCGCCAGGGGATCGTGGAGTTTCGCGCCTTCGAGATGCCCCCCAACGAGCGCATGGCGGCCGCCCAGATGCTGCTGGTGCGCGCCATGGTCGCGGTGTTCTCGCGCGAGCGCTACGTCGCCCCGCTGGTGCGCTGGGGCTCGCAGCTGCACGACCGCTTCATGCTCCCGCACCACCTGTGGTCCGACCTGCAGTGCGTGCTCGAACATTTCGCCGCGCGCGGCGTCGCGCTCGACCCGGCCTGGTACGAGCCCTTCGTGGAGCTGCGCTTCCCGGTGTCGGGGCGCGTCACCCTCGACGACGTCACCCTGGAGCTGCGCCCCGCGCTGGAGCCCTGGCCCGTGCTCGGCGAGGAGCCCACGGGCACCGGCACCTCGCGCTACGTCGACGCCTCGCTGGAGCGCGTGCAGCTCAAGGTCGACGGCCTGGTCGAGGGCCGCCACAAGGTGCTGGTCAACGGCGTCGACCTGCCGCTGCGGCCCACCGGGCGCGCGAGTGAACACGTCGCCGGGGTGCGCTTCCGGGCGTGGAAGCCCGCGCACTGCCTCCACCCGACCATCGACGTGCACCACCCGGTGCGCTTCGACCTCGTGGACACCTGGGCGCAGCGCTCGCTGGGAGGGTTCACGCACCACGTGTGGCACCCCGAGGGCCGCGCCTACGACGCCCCGCCGCTGACGGCCTTCGAGGCGGCCGCGCGGCGGGCGCAGCGGTTCACCACCGAGGGACACCTGCCGTGGCCCGTGCACCCGCGCGCCCCGGTGATCGACCCCGAGCGGCCCTTCACGCTCGACCTGCGGCGCCAGCGGGGGTGATGCCCAGGAGAAACCGCCATCGTTCCACCGGTCGACCGCTGCGCTACTCTCCGGCCATGTCAGGCGACGCCGCGCGCTCTCTCGATCCGGACTTCCCCGACCTCGACCCCGGGGTGGTGGACGGCTACCGCAACGCGCCCGCGCACCTGGTCGCGGAGATCCTCGATGGTGAGCTCTCGCTCATGCCCCGCCCCCGGCGTCGCCATGCGCGGTCGGCGATCGCCCTCGGGAGCGACCTCCACAACCCCTTCAGTCGAGGGCGCGACGGCCCCGGCGGGTGGGTGATCCTCCCGGAGCCTGAGCTGCACATGGGACCGCGCCCGGACGTCCTCGTCCCCGACCTCGCCGGGTGGCGCACGGAACGCACGCCCCCGGGCTTCCTCGCCGACGACGCGGCGGGTATCCCGCTCGCGCCCGACTGGGTCTGCGAGGTGCTCTCCCCGTCGACGGCGAGCATCGATCGCACGAAGAAGCTCCCGATCTACCGCCGCGAGGGCGTCGGGCACGCATGGCTGATCGACCCCTCGGCCCACACCCTCGAGGTGTTCCGCCGCCATGACCTCGGCTGGTTGTTGGTGGTGAGCTACGAGGGCGCAAGCGTCGTGCGCGCGGAGCCCTTCGACGCCATCGAGCTCGACCTCGCGGGGCTCTGGGTGGACTGACTGGATCGTCGTCCACTAGGGCACGTACGCGCTGGGATAGGGCCCCAGGTAGTGCCCATTCGGGTCCGTCGCGCGGAAGACGAGGTCGGTGAACGTCGGGCCGACGAAGCGCCCCGAGGTCAAACTGTCGGGGGAGGCGAGCGTCGGGATGCGCACCTCGACCTGGGTCGTGGTGAGGGTCGTCAGGGTGGCCATGACAACCACGGGGCACGGTCGCGAGCGTACGCCGGTCGAGGCGCTTGCGGTGGCTGGGCGGGCGGCCTGCCGCCGCAGCTCCCCGGTGTCGGCCTGGCGGCGGAACGTGAGACCGTTGCGGTGCGCTTCCGCCAGACACCTCGCGCGGTGCAGCTTCCCGCACGCGCATTGTTCTCGGAGGGCTCGATGGTGACCCAGCCGACATCGGGATCTATGAGGCGTGCCCGATCGTGGCCGCATCGCAGGAGGAGGACGGATCGCAGGCAGCGGTGGCGGAGTTCTTCCGCCGTGCGTCCACCACGGCGCTCACGCTTGCGCCAGGGATCGCGTGGGTAGCGGCGCATGAATGGACGCCGGGCCACCGCGTTCGCTGGGAGTCGGGTGACGTCGAATCGCTGGTGCGCTTCGCGACGTCCAGGAGCGCCTGGCGAACGACGTTCCTCGGCTCGTCGCCCAGCCATGTCGACGAGAGTGACGACTGGCCGTTCTGGTTCGAGGTCACAGGCGGCGAGCGCCCTTGGTGATGCGGGCGCGCCCTTCGCTGCGCTCAGGTGAGCGTGTCGCAGGTGGTGGAGCCGGCGAGGGGATTGGGAACGAGGGATGCGCTCGGGTCGACGAAACATCCATTGCCCGCAACCGCGTGCTCCTGCGAGCGTTCGCATGAGCTCCTCGACGCTGCCCTGGGGTGGGCGGCGGCCTCCGGGGATGCGGTACCGTTGGATGGATGGCAACCCTCCTCGGCTTCGCGCTGGCGCTCCCCATGTTCGGGCTGTTCGTGCTGGGGATGGTGAATTTCAAGCGGATCAGCCGCGCCGCGGGCGTCCCCTACGTGGGCCCCTCGTCGGCGATGCAGATCTACCGATACGGCTTCACCGTGATGCGGACCTCGCCGGAGACCCGCAACATGCTGATCGGCTTCGTGGGCGTCTTCCTCTGGCCGCTCGCCGCGGGCGCGCTGATGGTCCTTGCGCGGGGCCCGCTGCGGTAGCGCGCGGAGCCACGCCGTCGTGCTCGCCGACCGGCAGACGGAGCTCGCCAAGCTGGCCGCGGCGTCCGTCCGCGACGCCCGGGGACGACGGGCTCGCGGTGGAGCTCGACGTGCGCGACCGCCTCGCGTTTCGCCGCGTGGCCGAGGAGACGCAGGCGCGCGCGGGCGCATCGATTTCCTCTTCAACAACGCCGGCATCGGGGTGGGCGCCGAGATCGCCCGGAAGTCCGCCAGGAGGGGGCTGCCCTTGACGCCGAAAGAATCGCGAACTAGTCATTCGCGTATGGACACCACGACACGAACGAAGGACCTCTCGTTCCTCGCGCGCCTCGACGCCACGGCCCAGGCCGACCTGGTGGCGCGGGGTGAGCTCACCTGCGCCGAGCTGCTCGACGCCGTGGAGGCGCGCATCGCGGCGCTCGAGCCGCTGATCCGCGCGATCCCCACGCTGGACCTTGCGCGCGCGCGCCGCGTCGAGCCCGCCGACGGGCCGTTCCGGGGCGTTCCCTTCCTGGTGAAGGACGTCACGCCGTACCCCGGGCTGCGGTGGGCGCTGGGCACGCGGCTGCTGCGCGCGAACACCGCCGCGCCGCCGACGCCCTTCAGCGCGCGACTCGACGCCGCGGGGCTCGTCACGATCGGCAAGAGCGCCACCTCCGAGCTGGGCCTCCTCGGCTCGACCGAGACGCTCGCCGAGGGCGTCACGCACAACCCGTGGGACCTGTCGCGCTCGGCCGCGGGCTCGTCGGGCGGCGCCGCGGCGGCGGTGGCGGCGGGCCTCGTCCCGCTCGCGCACGCCAACGACGGCGGCGGGTCGACGCGCATCCCGGCGTCGGTGTGCGGGCTGTTCGGCTTCAAGCCGAGCCGCGGCCGCACCGTCGCCGCCAGCCCCGGCAGCTCCGACTTCGGCGACCTCGTCAGCGACGGGTGCGTGAGCCGGTCCGTGCGCGACGCGGCGCGCTTCCTCTCGGTCGTCGAGGCGCGCGAGGCGAACGCCGCGCACCCGCCCGTCGGCTTCGTGGCGGGGCCCTCGAAGCGCCGCCTGCGCATCGGCGCGTGGGCGCGCACCCTCGACGGCCGCGAGCCCGACGCCGAGGTGCGCCGCGCCCACGACCGCGCCGTCGCGCTCGCCGCCGAGCTCGGCCACCACGTCGAGGAGGTGGCGGCCCCCGCGCTCGACGCCGCCGCGCTCGGCGACGCGTTCTTCCTGGTCGCGGGCGCCGCGGTCGCCGGGGCGGCGCAGATGGTCGCGCAGATGCGCGGCGCGCCCGCGCGACCCGACGAGCTGGAGCCGTTCTCGTGGGCGCTCGCCGAGCGCTTCCTCGCCCGCGGCCCGGGCGCGCTCGCCGCCGCGCGCGAGGTCTTCGCACAGGCCACCCGCGCGCACCTCGCGGCGACCGCCGCGTACGACGTGACCCTGACACCCGTGCTCGCGACCCCGCCGTGGCACCTCGGCCACCTGTCGCCGATCGTGCCCGCCGACGAGCTCCTGCGCCGCACCGCCGAGGCGGTGGGCTACACGCCCATCCACAACATCGCCGGCTGCCCGGCCATGTCGGTGCCGCTGCACTGGAGCCCCGAGGGGCTGCCGATGGGCGCGCACTTCGCCGCCGCGCCCGGCGCCGACGCCGCGCTGCTCGCCCTCGCCTACGAGCTCGAAGAAGCCCGCCCGTGGGCGGACCGGCACGCGCCCTTCTCCTGCGCGACGCTCGGGGTCTGACGCGTGCCGCAGGTGCTCAAGGACGAGGTGCGCGCGCGCATCCTCGAGGCGGCGCTCGAGGTCATGGCGGCGCACGGCTTCGCCCGCGCGACCATGGGCGCCATCGCCGAGCGCGCGGGCGTCGGGACCGCGAGCCTCTATCGCTACTACAGCGGCAAGGAGGAGCTCTTGGACGCCGTGGTCACGCCCGAGCTCGCGAAGCGCTTCGAGTCCCTGCTCGACCGCCGCGTGCGCGCGCTCGCACGCGCCACGCTGGGGGCCGCGACCGCCGACGACCTCGGCGGCGACATGCTGGCATTCTGGATCGAGCACCGCCTCGCGGTGGTCGTCCTGCTCGACCGCGCCGCGGGCACGGCCTACGAGGCCTACGGCGAGCGCTTCGTCGAGCGCCTGACCGCCCACACGCTCACCGAGATCCGCGCCGCGCACCCGGGCGCCCGGGTCGGCGCGAGCGCGCGCTTCGTGCTCACGCGCATCTTCGAGAACACCCGCCGCATGCTCGCCGCCGTGCTCGAGCACCAGTCCGACCCGGCGGACCTGCGCGAGGCCATCCAGGCCTTCTGGAGCTACCAGATCGCCGGCCTGCGCGGCTTCTCGCAGTGGGTCGGCGAGCAGCGCTGACCTCCTCCCCGGTCACGTCCCGCCCCGTCGGGCGCGCCGCCACCGCCACGGTGAGGAAGGAGATCGAGGACGCGGGCGGGCGCGCGAGCGAGCACGTCGCGGGGGTGCGCTTCCGGGTGTGGCGCCCCGCGCACTGCCTCCACCCGACCATCGACGTGCACCACCCGGTGCGCTTCGTTGCAGAGAGCCCATACCGCGAAGTTCGCGGTGTCCCACGCCGTCGCGTCGAGCTCGCGGCGAGCGTCGGTGGGGAGCATCGGTGGCCCGAGCCACGATGGTGAGCGGCGCGGCCGGCGGCACGGGGGTCACCACCTACGCCGAGAACGTCGGCGTGATGGCGGCCAGGCGCATCTACTCGACCGCCGGCGTCCTGGTGGCGGGGTCGCCGGCCTGAGCGGGGGTGGGCCGCTGGACGAGCCTCCCGGTGTGGGTGTCGATGTGCACCTGCTCGACGCGCAGGGTGCCGTTGCGGAGGCGCGCGGCGATGTTGGGGCGCGCCCGGAACTCCTGCCTCCGGGCTTCGCGCTCGTCGACGCCCGCGGCGAGGTGGGGGTAGCGCGCCCGCAGCGCAGGATCGCTCGCGACGTGCTCGGCGGCGCACTCCGAGTGGGTGGTGAGCACGACGACCTCGACGCCGTGGTCGACCGCGAGCTCGAGCATCTCCTCCTCGCGCTCGCTCATCACCGAGCCGGCGAGGCGCAGCACGTAGTAGTAGCGGCGCGTGTCGCCCACGAGCTCGTTGGTGTCGATGCGCGCGTCCATGCAGACGACCAGCGCCACGACCGGGTGGTGCGTGCTCCTGGGGAAGCGGTCGCGCACCCGGGCCGCGAGGGCGTTGTGCGAGAGGACCTCCGCCCAGACCGCCGAGGGCGTGCGGTGCCCGCGCGAAGGGACGGGATCCTGGAAGCGGTAGCCGAGGTCGATGAGCGCGCCGCCGATCACGAAGTCGAGCTCGTCGCTCGTCATCACGGCGACGGTGCAGGCGAGGGTCGTCGCGCCGAGGAGGGCCACGATCACCGTGGCGCGCCGGGAGAGGTTGCAAAGACCTGGGAGAGCCATCGGGTAGTCCTCGGAGCTCGCAGTGAGGTGCTGCTTCCGTCCTGGTGTACCCCTCCGTCCGCCGGATGGGGGGATTCGCTGGTGGAAGCCCGGAGGGGAACACCTCGCCGTCGTGCGAGACGAACATGATCCCGTCGCCGTCGCGGATGCCCGCGGTGTGCACGGCTCGCACACGCTCACCGTCGAAGGGCGATGAGCGCCACCGAATCGACCGTGCGCTGTAGATGCGCTCGTCCGGCTGCTATGGTCCGGCGGACCCATGGTTGCCCTTGAAATGCTGGAGCGGGAGGCGATGCACACGAGCGGTCGCTCGTCCGCGCCGGTCGTGCTGGTGGTCGACGACGTGCCGGAGAACCTCACCGTGCTCGGCGAGCTTCTGCAGCCGACGTACGAGGTGATCGCGGCGCTCACCGGCGAGCGCGCCCTCGAGCTCGCCGACCGGCCGACGCCGCCCGACCTCATCCTGCTCGACGTGATGCTCCCGCACCTCGACGGCTTCGCGGTGCTCGCGCGGCTGCGCGCCAACCCGCGCACGAGGGACATCCCGGTGATCTTCGTGACGGCGCTCGGCGACGCGTCGAGCGAGGAGCGCGGCATCTCGCAGGGCGCCGTGGACTACATCACCAAGCCCATCCGCCCGGTGGTGGTGATGGCCCGGGTGCGCGCGCAGATCGAGGCCCGGCGCGCCCGCGCGGTGCTGAGCGGCTACAACGCCTTCCTCGAGGCCGAGGTGAAGCGCCGCATGGTCGAGAACGACCGCACGCAGCTCGTGACCATCCGCGCGCTCGCGCACCTCGCGGAGACGCGCGACCCGGAGACGGGCAACCACATCCTGCGCACGCAGGCGTACGTCCACATCCTCGCGCGGCGGCTGAGCGCCCACCCCCGCTTCGCCCCGACGCTCGACGCGCGCTTCATCGAGCTGCTCACCCGCTCGGCGCCGCTGCACGACATCGGCAAGGTCGGCATCCCCGACCACATCCTGCTGAAGCCGGGGAAGCTCACGCCCGACGAGTGGGTGGTCATGAAGACCCACGCCGCCGTCGGGGCCGAGGCCATCGAGCGCGCAGAGCGTGACATCGACCAGCCCGTGGCGTTTCTGCAGGTCGCCAAGCAGGTCTGCCGGTGGCACCACGAGCGCTGGGACGGCGGCGGGTACCCCGACGGGCTGCGCGGCGACGACATCCCCCTCCCGGCGCGCATCATGACCCTTGCGGACGTGTTCGACGCGCTCATCAACCGGCGCGTGTACAAAGCCCCGATGCCGGCCGCCGAGGCGCGCGCCATCATCGTGGCCGAGAGCGGGCGGCAGTTCGACCCTGACGTCGTCGAGGCGTTCGTCCAGGACTTCGACGAGTTCGTTGCCGCTGCGAGTCGCTACGCCGATCGCTCCTGACGAGAGGCGACGGCGCCGCGTATGTGGAGCCTCCCAATGTCCATCGAGATCCTCTTCGCGCTGCTCCAGAACGCCGCCCTCCTGATGGCGATGGTGACGGCATACGACCTGGTCGTCGCGCGCCTCGGCCCGTCGTCGGGCGCGCTCCGGCCCCTCGCGGCGGGCTCCCTCGTCGGGCTCATCGGCATCGGCGTGATGCGCGTGCCGTTTCTCTTCGACGCGACGCGCATCTTCGACACGCGCTCGGTGCTGCTCTGCCTCGCGGGGCTCTTCCTCGACCCGCTCGCGACGGCGCTCGCCGCGCTCATCATGGCCGCGTACCGCCTGTCGCTCGGCGGCGCGTGGCTCACCGGCGTCGTGGTCATCGCGACCAGCGCGCTGATCGGCGTGGCGTGGCGGCGGCGCCGGCCCGACCTCGGGCGCCTCACCTTCGCGCAGATCTACGGCTTCGGCGTGCTCGTGCATACGGTGATGCTCGTCGACATGTTCATCGGCGGCTGGGCCGCCGGCGTCCACCTGCTGGGTCGCATCGCGGTGCCGGTGATGGTGGTGTACCCGCTCGCCACCGCCGCCATCGGGGTGGTGCTCTCCGACCGCGAGCGGCAGAACAGGACGCGGCGCTCG
Source organism: Myxococcales bacterium (assembly GCA_030652255.1). Taxonomy (GTDB): domain Bacteria; phylum Myxococcota_A; class Polyangia; order Polyangiales; genus SCUS01. Next base: position 88,567 of record JAUSAZ010000107.1, read on the forward strand.
CTCCTGCGGGCGACCCGCGCCGCGAAGGCGCTGAGCGAGGCCGCGCGGGCGATCACGAACGCCACCGAAGAGACCGGGCTGTTGCGGGAGATCTGTCGGGTGTTCGTCGAGGTCAGCGAGTACCGCGCGGCGGTGGTGGGCCTCGCGGTCCACGACGCGGCGCGCACGGTGCGCCCGGTGGCGCAATGCGGGTTCCCCGAGGGCTTCGTGGAGGCCCTGGAGCTGAGCTGGGACGCCGAGGCTCCCAGCGGCCGCGGGCCGACCGGCATCGCCATCCGCGAGCGCCGCGCCGTGGTGGTGCAGGACACCATGCACGACCCCGGGTACGACCTCTGGCGCACCAACGCGCGCGTCCACGGGTACCAATCGTCCATCGCGCTGCCGCTCTGCTTCGAGGACGGCACCGTCGGGGTGCTGAACCTCTACGCCCGCTCGGCGGAGGCGTTCGTCGAGCCCGAGCAGGCGCTCCTCACCGACTTCGCCGCCTCCGTGGCCTTCGGGGTGTCGTCGCTCCGGCAGCGCGCGGCCCGCGGCGAGGCCGAGGCGCTGCTCCGGGAGATGAGCGCGCACGCCCACGTCGGCGCCTGGGCGCTCGACGACGACTCGAAGCTGCGCTGGTCCGAGGAGACGCACCGGCTCTTCGGCGTGTCGCCGGAGACCTTCGACCCGACCGTGCAGGGCTTCCTCGGCCTCCTGTTGCCCGAGGAGCGCGACCGCGTCCAGCCGTGGGTCGAGGCGCTCGCGCGGGGCGAGGCGCAGCCCGACCTGGAGGTCGGCGTCGTGCGGGGCGACGGCGCGCGGCGGCGCATGCTCGTCCGCGGCAGCGCGGTCGACGAGGCGGTCACGTCGTCCTCGCGGCTGCGCTTCGTCGGCATGATCGAAGACGTCACCGAGCGTCGTCGCATCGAGGCCCACCTGACGCTCGCGGCGCGTCGCGCGCAGGTGCTCCTGTCGCTGCCGGCCCTCGCGGAGCAGGGCGATGAGCGGTCGTTCATGCAGGCGGTGCTCGACCGCGCGGAGGAGCTCACCGGCAGCCAGACCGCCTTCGCGCACCTGGTCGGCGGTGACGCGCGGGCCCTCGAGCTCACCGTGTGGTCGCGCGGCACGCCGGAGCCGTCCGGGCCGCCCGAGGAGGGCCCGTGGGCCGAGGCGCTGCGCCGCCGCGAGCCGGTCGTGGTCGACGGCGACGGGCCCGCGCCGCCGCGCCGGGGCGTCAGCGTGCCCGTGATCGACGGCGGCCTCGTGCGGATGATCGTCGGCGTCGGCGCCAAGGCCGGCCCGTACGAAGACCTCGACGTCGAGACGGTGAAGCTCCTCGCCGACGCGACCTGGCGCGTCGTGCGGCAGCGCCGCTCGGACCGCGACCTGCGCGGCGCCATCGACCGGCTCGACCTCGCGCTGGAGGCCGGTCAGCACGGCCTCTACGACATCGACCTGGAGACCGGTCGGGCCACGGTGTCGCCGCGGTACGCCACGATGCTCGGCTACGACCCGGCGACGTTCACCGAGACCTACGAGGGCTGGATGTCCCGGCTGCACCCCGACGATCGCCCGGTGACCGAGGCGGCGGCGCAGGCCTACCTCGCCGGCAGCGCCGCGTCGTACCGGGTGGAGAGCCGCGCGCTCGACGCGCACGGCGAGTGGCGGTGGATCCAGTCCGTGGGGACCCTCGTCGAGCGCGACGCCGACGGCAGGCCGCGGCGGGCGATCGGCACGCACACCGACATCACCGAGCGGAAGCGCGCCGAGGAGCACCTGCGGCAGCTCGCGCAGGCGGTGGAGCAGAGCCCGGAGAGCATCGCGATCACCGACCTCGCGGGCGACCTCGAGTACGTCAACGCCGCCTTCGAGCGGGTCTCGGGGTACGGCCGCGACGAGGTGATCGGGCGCAACCCGCGCCTCCTGCAGTCGGGCCAGACCCCGCGGGAGACGTACGCGGAGATGTGGTCGATGCTGCTGCGCGGCGAGCGGTGGCAGGGCACGCTCATCAACCGCAGGAAGGGCGGGGAGACCTACGTCGAGTCGGTGACCGTCACGCCGCTGCGGCGCCCGGGCGGGGGCGCCGTGACCCACTACGTCGCCGTGAAGCAGGACATCACCGAGAAGCTCGCGGTGGAGGCCGAGCTCGACCGGCACCGCGATCACCTCGAAGACCTCGTGCGCCTGCGCACCGAGGAGCTCGCCCAGGCGCGCGACAGCGCGGAGTCCGCCAGCCGGGCGAAGACGGCGTTCCTGGCGAACATGAGCCACGAGATCCGCACGCCGCTCAACGCCATCATCGGGCTCGCGCACCTGCTGCGGCGCGAGGCGCCCACCCCCGAGCTGCGGAGGCGCCTCGAGCAGATCGACGCGGCCTCCCAGCACCTGCTGTCGATCATCAGCGACATCCTCGACCTCTCGAAGATCGAGGCTGGCCGCCTCGACCTCGACCCGGTGGACCTCTCGCTGCGCGCGCTGCTCGCGCACGTCGTCGCGCTGGTGGGCGACGCCGCGTCCGCGAAGGGCCTGCACATCGCGGTGGACCCGGAGACCCCCGACCTCGTGCTGCGCGGCGACGAGACCCGGCTGCGGCAGGCGCTGCTCAACTACGCCTCCAACGCGGTGAAGTTCACCCGGCGCGGGAGCATCACCTGCGGCGCGCAGGTCGTCGCGCGCTCGGCGGACGCCATCACCGTGCGCTTCACCGTGCGCGATACCGGACCTGGTATCCCCGAGGCCAAGCTGGCGCGGCTGTTCGCGGTGTTCGAGCAGGGCGACTCGTCGACCACGCGCGAGCACGGCGGCACCGGGCTCGGGCTGGCGATCACGCGCTCCATCGCGCGGGCGATGGGGGGCGACGCGGGGGCTGACAGCACCGTCGGGGAGGGCAGCACGTTCTGGTTCACCGCGTGCCTCGCGCCCGGCGAGGTGTCGTCCCCGGCTGCCGTCGCGGTCGACCTGGCTGAGCTCGAGCGCGACCTCGCGCAGCGCGCGGTCTGCCGGGTGCTCCTCGTCGAAGACAACGCCATCAACAGCGAGGTGGCCAGCGCGCTGCTGCGCAGCGTCGGGCTGGTGGTCGAGTGCGCGACGGACGGCGCCGAGGCCGTCGAGGCGGCCCGCCGCGGGCCCTTCGACCTCGTGCTGATGGACCTGCACATGCCGAACATGGACGGCCTCGCGGCGACGCGGGCCATCCGCGCGCTCCCGGGCTGGGCGCGGCGGCCCATCCTGGCGATGACCGCGACGACCCTCCTCGACGACCGCCGCGCGTGCCTCGAGGCGGGCATGGACGATTTCGTGCCGAAGCCCTTCGAGCCGCGGCTGCTCTTCTCCACGCTGCTGCGCTGGCTGCCCGCGGAGGGGCACAGCGGTCGCCTGCAGCGCCCGGCGTCGCGGCCGCCGGGCGCGGGCGAGGCGCTGCCCGAGTGGACGCTCGCGGTCGACGGCCTCGACGCCCGGGCTGGCCTCCGGCGCATGGGCGGCGCGCCGGACCGCTACGTCGCGCTCCTCGCCCGCTTCGCGCGCGACCACGGCGGCGACGGCGACGCCGTCCGGCGGGCCTTGTCCGCGGGCGACGCAGAGGCGGCCCGGCAGCGGGCCCACGCGCTGCGCGGCGCCGCGGCGACGGCGGGCGCCGAGCGGCTCGCGGCGAGGGCCCGGCAGGCCGAGGAGCTCCTCGCCGCGGGCGTCGTGGCGGCCGCGGAGATCACGCGCGCGGTCGACGCCCTCACGGCGTGCCTGGGCGACCTGACGGGCGCCATCGTCGCGCGCACCGTCACGCCCAGCGAGTTGCCCGCCGCGGGCTGGGAGGACGGGGCATCCGTCGACTGGGCCCTCGCCGCGCGGGTGGTCGCCGAGCTCACGGCGCTGCTCGGCGAGGCGAGCATGCGCGCCAACCGCCTCTACGAGCAGCACGCCCCCGCGCTGCGCGCGGCGCTGGGCGAGGCGGCGCGAGAGTTCGAGCGGCGCCTGCGGTCGTTCGAGTACCCCGAGGCGCTCGAAGTGCTGCTCCGCGAGGTGATGGTCGAGCCGCGGCTCAGGCTACGCGGGCCCGGGTGAGCGCCCGCCGCGTCAGCGCGGCTGCACCGTCGCCACGGGTAGGCCAGCGGGGCGTAGGCGGCGACGCCTCTCGAACACCCCCTCGACGTCGTCCTTCGATACCCCTCCCTCGCCCGTCACCGCGTCGACCTTGGCGATGCCGGTGACAGAGCACTCGCCCCAGCGAAGCGCTTCCATTCCATCGCTCTCCAGGTGTCGATCGTCGCGGGCCTCACGCCTCTTCGAGCGGGGCGCTGTCCGTCGCGGGGGTGTCCCAGCTCGGCTCGGGCGTCGCGAGGGCGGGCGTCCAGACCACGACGCGGTCGCGCCCGGCGGACTTCGCGGCGTACATCGCCGCGTCGGCGCAGCGGGTGAGGACGTTGGGCTCCGCCGCGTGCTCGGGGAAGAGCGCGAGCCCGATGGTGGAGGAGATGCGCACGCGGTGGCCCGCGACGACGAAGGGCTCGGCGAGCGTCGCGCGCACCTTCTCGGCGACGTGCACCGCCTCGGCGACCGACTGCGCGCGCGGCAGCAGCACCACGAACTCGTCGCCGCCGACGCGGGCCACGGTGTCCTCCGCGCGCAGCAGCGAGCGCAGGCGCCCGGCGACGGCGCGCAGGAGCTCGTCGCCCGCCGCGTGGCCGTACGCGTCGTTCACTGGCTTGAAGCGGTCGAGGTCGAGGAACATCACCGCCACGGCGTGCGAGGCGCGCCGCGCCGCCGAGAGCGCGAGCCCGAGGCGGTCCATCAGCAGGGCGCGGTTGGGCAGGTCGGTGAGCAGGTCGTACTGCGCCATGTGCTCCAGGCGCAGCGCGTCGCGCCGCCGCTCGGTGATGTCGCGCGACACCCCGAGGACGCCCACGCACTCGCCCGCTCCGTCGATGATCCCGGAGACGGTCACCTCGGTCCACACGCTCGACCCGTCCTTGCAGGGCTGCTCGACCTCGGCGCGCATCGTCGGAAACGGCTCGCCGCGGCTCATCACCTCGACCGCCCGCGCGAAGCTCGACGTGAAGAGCGGCAGGGAGTCGGGGGTGAGCACCTGCGCCATCGTCTGCTGCATCACCTCGGCGACGTTGTACCCACGCAGCTTCTCGACCGACGGGCTGATGTAGGTGAAGCGCCCGCCGAGGTCCATGGTCCAGATGACGTCGGAGGCGTTGTCGGCCAGCAGCCGGTGGCGCTGCTCGCTCACCCGCAGCCGGTCCATCATCTCCCGGCGCTCGGTGATGTCGTACGCCGTGCCCAGCGTGGCCTGCTCGCCCTCGAACTCCATCAGGCTCACCGACACCTCCACCCAGCGCGTGGCCCCGTCCTTGCGCAGCACGCGGGTCTCGTAGCGCGAGGGCGGCGCGGCGCCGCGCTGCCGGTCGAGCGCCCGCTGCCGCAGCGCCGCGCGCTCGTCGGGGTGGATCACCTCGGCCCAGCCCCGCGCGAGCAGCTCGGGCTCGTCGTACCCGGAGAGCGTCGTCATCGCGGGGTTCACGCGGATGATGCGCTCGCCCTTCACGATGAAGAGCCCCGCCGTGGTGTTCTCCGCGAAGGTGCGGAAGAGCCCCTCGCTGGCCGCGAGCGCGGCGCGTGCGGCCGAGGCCTCGTCGAGCGCCCGCCGCAGCCGCGCGGTGGTCTCACGGAAGTACGCGAACAGCAGCGCGCTCAGCAGCAGCCCGCCGAGCGCGAGCGGCAGCGACCCCAGCACCCACCCCCTCGACGACGACCGCTCGGGCTGCGCGTGGAACACCAACGAGACGACCAGCCCGAGGGTCATCGCGACGACCAGCCCGCCGGCGACGCCCACCCAGGGATTGAAGCGCTCGGTCCATCTCCCTCGCCCCTGCATCGTCACCCGCCGTGCGCCACCGTGGGCTCCGAGCGCGCGCCCGTCGCGTCGTCATCCAGCCGACTCCATGCCACCACAAAGTCTCCGGCGCTGCGGACCAATTCTCGAAATACCCGTCGCCGCGCAGCGCGCACGCGGTGCACGGCGGCCCCGGGGTCGGGGCCTGTCGTGCTACGCAGCGCGGCCCTGCGCGTCCGCGATCGTCGACCGGGTGCGCAAGCTGATCCCTCTGCGATTACTCCTCGTCGAGGGCCCAGAGCGCCGCCAGCGGCATTCCGCCGGTCATCGTCCAGCGGCGCACGCGGTGGAATCCCATCAGCGCCCACCGGCCGTCGGTGACCCGGTATACGCGGCGTCCGGCCGGGACGGGCTCGTCGGTCATGGCGCCGATGATGCGGCGGTCCGGCGAGGCCGCGAGCACGAAGCGCAGCGGCTCGAAGCTGGGGTCGCTCCAGGTGATCACCGCGGGCGCGCCGCGGGCGTCTTCGAGCACGGCCGCGCGCACCAGCGACGCGATGGCCGCGCGTTCGGCGGGCACCTGAAGCGCCCAGAACGGCCCGTCCGGGGAGCTGTCACGGAGGCTGAGGCTGAGGCTGCTGCCCTGGAGGAAGTGCGACCCGAGCGCGACGGTGACCGCCAGCGCGAGGGCGCCGGCGCCGATGTACGCGCGCTCCGGGCGCGTGCGCGCCCACGCGGCGCACCACATGGCCCACGGGGCCAGCAGCACGAAGCCCCACCCGTCGACCCGGTGGAGCCCGATGATCGGGAGCCCGACCATCGCGACGAGCAGCTGCAGCGCCGCGAAGCGGCCGAGGTCGTCGGCGAGCACCCGGCGGACGCTCAGCGCCACGAGCAGCAGCACGGCGATGGTCGCGAGCGCCACGACCGTGCTCGACGCGCCGGCGTAGTAGCGCAGCGTCGAGGTGCCGCTCAACGCGCCGACCATCGCCCGCGCGGCGGCGACGACGCCTCCGCGCTCTGCGAGGCCCGGGTGCGGCGCGAACCAGAGCGCGAGCGCTCCGTGGGCGGCGCCCGCCGCGAGCGCGATCCACGTCGCGGGCCACTCGAAGAGCGGACGGCGGGCGGGCAGGAGGATCCACGCGAGGCACGCGAGCGCAGGGAGCATCGCCAGCGGGGATAAGTGGAGGCCGAGCGCGAGCACCTGCGCGGCGGCGACGAGGCCCCAGGTGGTGCGGGCGCGCACGGCGTACCACCAGGCGACGGGTCCGAGCGCCGCGAGGCCGAGGGAGAACGCCGCGGGGTAGAGTCCGGTGCGCGACCACACCACGCTCCAGGGGTGCGCGAGGAGGACCAGCGCGAACGCCACCGCGGGGCGGCGGCGCAGCAGGGTGGCGGCCGCGGCGACCATGGCGACGAGCGCGACGACCATGACGAGGCGCGCGGCGCTGAACGACGGGCCCAGCAGCCCGAAGAACGCGGCGGTGAAGGCGGTGACCACGGCGGACCCGGCGCCGGGGAGCGCGGACGGGGGGGCGAGGCCGAGCGCTCGCATCGGGAGGTCGCCCTCGTGGCCCCACGGGTTGGGGATCGCTCCGAGCCACGGCAGCCGCAGCGCCAGCCCGAGCGCGAAGACCGCCGCGAGGGCAGGCGACCACGGCGGGCGATCGGGGAGGGCGACGAGCGTCTCCGGGCCCGACGTCAGGCGCTTGATGAGGGCAGGCAGGCCGCCCCCGCGGCGCTTCGGTGGGGACGGCCCGCGGTCTGGCTTGGTGTCCACCCGCGGGAGTATCGGCCGCCCTCGCGAGGGCGTGAGCGGAATCCGCCGCGCGCGGGATGAGGCTTTCCGGGCGGCTGGTCATCGAGTACGAGCTTCCGTCCAGCGACTGTTCGCCCCGACGAGAAGTGGGCTATGTATCGGCCGCGGAGGCTCCCAGAGGGCTCATGGGCGATTTTGCGATGTTGACGGCCAACACCCTGGTGGCCCACCACTACCGGATCCTGAAGACCCTCGGGAAGGGCGGCATGGGCGCGGTGTACGAGGCGGAAGACACGCAGACCTCGTCGACGGTCGCGCTCAAGACCCTCCGCACGGACCTCTACGAGCGCGAAGACCTGGTGAAGCGCTTCGAGCGCGAGGCGCGCGCGGCGGCGCGCATCGGCCACCCGAACATCATCGAGGTGTACGCGGTCGGCCACGACGACGCCCTGCGCACGCGCTTCATCGTGCAGGAGGTGTTGCGGGGCACGGACGTAGCGGGGTGCCTCAACGAGCTCGGCAACCTGTCGCCGCTCACCGCCATCGCCATCGCGCTGCCGGTGATGGACGCCCTCGTCGCCGCGCACGCGGAGGGCATCGTGCATCGCGACATCAAGCCGGACAACCTGCACCTGGACGCCCAGGGCGCGCTGCGCGTACTCGATCTCGGCGTCGCGGCATCCGATGGCGAGGCCTTCGGCGAAATCAACAACCCCGGCACGCCCACCTACATGGCACCGGAACTGTTCACCGGCGCGACCGCCAGCGAGTCGAGCGACCTGTTCGCGCTTGGCGTCACGCTGTACGAACTGCTGACCCGGCGTTATCCGTATGGCGAGGTCGAACCTTTCCAGCGACCGCGCTTCGGCGATCCGCTGCCGCCCACGCGTTTTCGCCCGGAAACGCCGGAATGGCTTGAAGCGGCGCTGCTCAAGGCCGTTGCCCGCACACCCGACGCGCGCTTCGAAACCGCAGAGGAGTTCCTGCTCGCG
>JAUSAZ010000035.1 GCA_030652255.1 Myxococcales bacterium
GGCGCGGGCGGCGGCGCCGCGGGCGCGAGCGTGGGCCAGGGCGGCGGCGGCGGCGCGTCCGGCGGCGACGCGGTGTACAACGGCGCCGTCGGGCTCACCCGCACGCCGGTCGCGGCGAGCGGCTGCGGGTACACGACGGCCATCGGCGGCGGCGGCGGCGGCGGCTCCATCGGCGCCGAGGCGGTGGCCGACCTGGCGATGGCGACGACCTTCCGGCCGGGCTCGGCGGGCGGCGGCGGCGGCGGCGACGAGGGCTCCGGCGGCGGCGGCGGCGGCGGCGCGCTGCGGGTGGCCTCGCCGGTGAGCATCACCGTGGGCGCCTCCGGGCGGCTCGCGGCGCAGGGCGGCCGCGGGGGGCGGCAGTCGTGCGGCGGCGGCCCTGGCGGCGGCGGTTCGGGCGGGGCGATCTACCTGGCCGCGCCCGCGCTCACGGTGGCCGCTGGCGCGACGGTGACGGCGGCGGCGGGCGACGGCGGCGGCAACATCAGCGTGGTGACCCAGGCCGCGGGCACCGGCGGCCTCGGGCGCATCCGCATCTCCGGCGGCGTCGGCGCCGCGGGCTGCACCCTCTCCGGAACCTTCACTCCCGCGCTCGTGGGCGCCTGCAACGTGACCGCGACCCCGACGGCGGGGCGCGCCTTCGTCGCCCGCTATCCCCAGTAGTCCACGGTCTCGTCTCCTGGCGGAGATTCGGAGGGGGAGGGGGAGGTGCCCCCTTCCTCTGGGGCCGTGCCTTGCACTAGGTTCGGGGCGGTTTTGAAGCCTGGAGGGCTGAGATGTCGAAGTTCGATACGTTGGTCGAGATCTTCTCCGAGAGCACCAAGCGCTTCGCGCAGTCGCCGTTGTTCGGCGAGAAGCGCGACGGCGAGTGGAAGTGGCTGACCTACGGGGCCTTCAAGGAGAAGGTCGACAACCTCCGCGGCGGCCTCGCGGGCCTCGGCGTGAAGGGCGGCGACCGCGTGGCGGTGATCTCCAACAACCGCGCGGAGTGGGCCGTCGGCGCCTACGCGACGTACACCCTCGGCGCGGCGTACGTGCCCATGTACGAGTCGCAGCACGACGCCGAGTGGGCGTACATCCTCAACGACTGCGGCGCGGAGGTGTGCTTCGTCCCCAGCGAGAAGATCAAGGCGCGGCTGCTCGCGGTGCGCGGCGACTGCCCCGCGCTCCAGCACGTGATCACCTTCACGGGCGACGAGAGCGAGGACGACACCATGGCCACGCTGCTGCGCCGCGGCGCGGAGACGCCAGGCCCGCTGGTGACCCCCGACAAGTCCGCGCTCGCGGGGCTCATCTACACGTCCGGCACGACGGGCAAGCCCAAGGGCGTGAAGCTCTCGCACGGCAACATGGCCCACAACGTGAGCGCCATGCACGAGATGCTCGCCATCGGGCCGGGCGACCGCTCGCTGTCGTTCCTGCCGTGGGCGCACTCCTTCGGGCAGGTGGTCGAGCTGCACGGGCTCTTCTCCATGGGCGCCTCGCTGGCCATCGCGGAGAGCGTCGAGAAGCTCCTGGCGAACATGGCGGAGATCGGCCCGACGCTGGTCTTCTCGGTGCCCCGGGTCTTCAACAAGCTCTACGCCGGGCTCAACAAGAAGATGGAGGCGATGCCGCCGCTGCGGCGCAAGCTGCTCAACGCGGCGATGGCCAACGCGGCGGAGCTGCGCTCGCTCCAGGACAACGGCAAGAGCTCGGTGCTCGTCGAGCTGGCGCACAAGGTCTTCGACAAGGTGGTGCTCTCCAAGGTGCGCGGCACCTTCTTCGGCCCCAACCTGAAGTACGCCTTCTCGGGCGGCGCCGCGATCTCGCGCGAGGTGGCGGAGTTCATCGACAACATCGGGGTCACCGTCTACGAGGGCTACGGGCTCACGGAGACCTCGCCCATCGCGACGTGCAACTCGCCGAAGGGGCGGCGCATCGGCAGCGTGGGCAAGAGCATCCCGGGGACGCGGGTGAGCATCGACAAGGAGGCCGCGAGCGACCCGCTGCACGGCGAGGTCATCTGCTACGGCCACAACGTGATGCAGGGCTACTACAACCTCCCCGAGGAGAACGAGAAGGTCTTCACGGCGGACGGCGGCTTCCGCACCGGCGACATGGGCTACGTCGACGCCGACGGGTTCCTGTACATCACCGGGCGCATCAAGGAGCAGTACAAGCTGGAGAACGGCAAGTACGTGGTGCCGGTGCCCATCGAGGAGGCGATGAAGCTGTCGCCGTGGGTGGTCAACGTGATGGTCCACGGGGCCAACCGCCCGTACAACGTGGCGATCGTGGTGCCCGACATGGAGAAGCTGAAGGCCTGGGCGGCGGAGAAGTCCATCCCGGCCGACCCGCTGCCCGCGCTGCTGCAGCACCCCGAGGTGCTGGCCCACTTCCGCGACGAGATCGCGAAGCACACGCAGGAGATCAAGGGGTACGAGCGCGTGCGCAACTTCGCCCTGGTGGCCGAGGACTTCTCCATCGACAACGACCTGCTCACCCCGAAGATGTCGCTCAAGCGCCGCAACGTGGTGCAGCGCTACGAGACCACCATCAACGGGCTCTACGAGGGCGCCTCGCCCGTCACCGCGGGCGACTGAGCCGCGCGGGGGGCGCTTGCGGGCGTGGGCCCCGGGCGGTAGATGCGTTCGCTGTGCTGCTCGGGCAACGGTTCGCCGTGGTGATTCCTGCGTTCAACACCGGGGCGCGCGTGCGCCGGGTGGTGGACACGCTGCCGCCCTTCGTCGACCTCGCGGTGATCGTCGACGACGCCAGCACCGACGACACCCGGGCGGTGCTTGCCGAGCTGGGTAACACCGGCGAGGCGGTGGTGCTGCGCCACGGGGAGAACCGCGGGGTCGGCGGGGCCCTCGCGACGGGCTACCGCGAGGCGCTGGCCCGCGGGGCCGAGCTCGTGGCCGTGATGGCGGGCGACGCCCAGATGGACCCGGCGGACCTCGCCGCGCTCGCGGCGCCGGTGGCCGACGGGCGCGCGGAGTACGCCAAGGGCAACCGGCTGCGGCACCCGGACTGCGCGCGGGTGATGCCCGCGGTGCGCTACGCGGGCAACCGGGTGCTCTCCGGGCTCACGCGCCTCGCGACGGGGCTGCGCGACGTGGGCGACTCGCAGTGCGGGTACACGGTGATCTCCGCGCGGGCGCTGCGCTCGCTCGACCTCGACGGGCTCTGGCGGCGCTACGGGTACCCCAACCACCTGCTGGGTGCGCTGGCGCTGCAGCGCCGGCGGGTGGTCGACGTGGTGGTGCGGCCCGTGTACGCGGGCGAGACGAGCGGCGTGCGGTGGCGCGACGCGCTGGTGGTCATCCCGCGCATCCTGCTGGCGGTGGCGCTGGCGCGGCTCGCGGGGCGGGCGAGGGTGCCGCGGCTGGGGCTGCCAGGGACGGCGGCGCTCGAGCGCGCGGGGGAGTAGACGATGGCGGACGACGAGGGGGAGAGCGGGGCGGAGCTGAGCGCGCGGGCGATCGCGGCGTCGACGGGGGAGCTCAACGCGCTGCTCGGGCGGGGCACGCGCTTCGAGGGCAAGCTGACCTTCGAGGGGCGGGTGCGCATCGACGGGCACTTCGCGGGCGAGGTGTTCAGCGAAGGGGTGCTGGTGGTGGGCGAGGAGGCCGAGCTCACCGTGAGCGCCCTCGACGTGGGCACGCTCATCGTGCGGGGCGGCACCATCCACGGGGACATCACGGCGCGCGCGGTGGTGGAGGTCTACGCGCCGTCTACCGTACTCGGGAACATCTCCGCCCCGGAGGTCTTCATCGACAAGGGTGTGCGCTTCGAGGGTGGCGTAAAGATGCCGAGCCGCGAACACTGAAGCTTCGTCCCCATCACCCCGTTGGACCAACCGATGAACCCTGCATCCTTCAGGTCCCCCGCTGCTGCCGCCCTCTTCGCCGCCGCCGTGTCGGTGGGCCTCGGCGCCCTCGCCGTCGCTCCCCGGGCGCAGGCGCAGACCCCGCCCGACGCCTCCGCGCCCGCCGCGCCTCCGGCCGCCGCCGCCGCGGGCAGCCCCTCGGTGATCTTCGCTGACGGCGACGCGGGCGCCCCGGCGGGCGACGCGGGCCCCGTCGAGGCCGTGCAGACGACCTCCGAGGAGGTGCCCGGGCTCAGCGTGCGCCGCGGGCGCTCGGACACCGTCATCGACGCCCCCTTCGAGCTCGTGTCCCGCGCGGTGACCGACTTCCCCCGCTACGACACCTTCATGCCGCACGTGCGCGGCGTGCGCGTGGTGCGCCGCAACCGCGCCGACACCGACGTGTACATGCAGGTGCCGCTGCGGGGATCGCTCGGGGTGGTGTGGGCCCTCGTGCGGGTCAACGTCCGGCGCACGCCCGGGCGCCTCGAGCTGGTGGGCCACGCGGTCGACGGCAACATGGATCGCTTCGAGAGCACCACCATCCTGGAGCGCGTCCCGGGCGCGACGCCCCGCACCCGGATGATGTTCACCCTGCTGGCGCTCCCGCGGCTCCCGTTTCCCTCGTCGGTGTTCTCCCGGGAGATGGTCTCCGCGGCGCGCACCGTGGCCAACAACCTCCGCGCCCGCATCGCCCGCGACCTCGTCGAAGGCGGCTGAGGCCATTGCCCGGCCGGGCGCCGGACCTTACAGCCCGCTCACGCCTTGACCCTCGCGAAGATGGGGTGATAGAAGCCGCGCGACCTCCGCCAAGGGGGAATAGCACCGCGCGTCGTTTCCCTCCATTTCCTGCGGGATCGACGGCCATCGCAGGAGCCGCGCATGCCGAACGTCCTCGCTCTGCTCGTCGCCAACGAACGCCCGCTCATCAACATCGACGTCACGCTCCTGCTCAACCTGGGCGTGTGGGCGGCGTTGTTCTTCCTGCTGCGCGCCACCCTCTGGCAGCCGATGCTGGCGCTCATCGACGCCCGCGAGGCCGGCACCGCCGGGGCCCGCGACGAGGCCGCCCGGCTCGACGCCGAGGCGAAGACCCTCAAGGGGTCCCTCGACGAGCAGATGGCCAGCGCGCGCTCCACCGCGGCCAAGGCCCGCGAGGCCCTGCGGGCCGAAGGGGCGCGCTCCGAGGTCGAGCTCCTGGCGAAGGCCCGCGAGGAGGTCAACGCGGCCGTGGAGAAGCAGCGCGCGGACATCGCCGCGCAGCGGGCGAAGCTCCAGGGCGAGGTCATGGCCCTGGTGCCCGAGCTGGCGCAGGGAATCGCGGCCCGGGTGCTGCGTCGGGAGGTGCGGTCGTGAAGCGCTGGTTCGGAGTGACGCTGCTCGCCGCGGCGATGGCGATGGGTACGGCGGCGTGGGCGCAGGAGCACGGCGCCGAGCCGGCGGGCGGGTTCCACCAGCCCGACGGCATCAACTGGACGGGCGTGGGCGGTGAGGTGGTGCACACCGAGCACGGCCGCGAGGTGCGCTCGCCGCGCCCGCCGCCCTTCGTCGGTCCGATCATCAACTTCGCCATCCTCCTGGTGCTCGGGTACATGGCCGTGACGCGGTCCATCAACCCGTCGCTCCAGGCGCGGCGCTCGTCGGTGGAGAGCGAGATCGCCGAGGCGAAGCGCCTGCACGACGAGGCCCAGGCGATGCACACGGAGATGACCGCGAAGCTCGGGTCGCTCGACGCCGAGATCGCCACGCTCAAGGCGCAGTTCACGGCGGCCGGCGAGGCCGAGCGCGACCGCATCGTGGCCGACGCGAAGGCCCGGGTCGAGCGCATGCGCGCCGACGGCACGGCCACCATCGAGCAGGAGATGAAGAACCTCCGGGAAGACCTCCGGCGCGAGGCGATCATCGCGGCGACGGCGGCGGCCGAGGCGACGGTGCGCGCGACCATCGGCGCGGACGACCACAGGCGGCTGGCGGACGAGTACCTCGCGGGCCTCGAGGCCGCGGGCACGGAAGGAGCGAGGGCGTGAGTTCACCGACCGCACGGCGCTACGCCAAGGCGATCTTCATGATCGGCGTGGAGGAGGGGAAGGTCGACTCCCTCACCCGCGAGCTCAACGACCTGGCCGCGACGCTCAAGGGCTCGCCCGAGCTGCTGGGGCTGCTGGCCAACCCGGTGGTGCGCGAAGACTCGCGCCGCGCCGTGATGAACGACATCGCCGGGCGCATGGGGCTCTCCCCGACGGCGCGCAACGTGGCGATGCTGCTCGCCGACCGGCGCAAGGGCGCGCTCATCCCCGACGTGGCCGCGGCGCTCTCGGCGCTGGGCGACGAGAAGGCGGGCAAGGTCCAGGCGGAGGTGACCTCCGCGGTGCCGCTCAGCGACGCGCAGTACTCCCGGCTCACCGGCGTGCTCGAGAAGCTCACCGGGCGCACCATCACGCTGTCGCGCAAGGTCGACCCGGCGCTCATCGGCGGGGTCGTGACGCGCATCGGCGACAAGGTCTACGACGGCAGCGTCCGCACGCGGCTCGAAGAGCTGCGGACCACTGCGCTCCAGGCATAGAGAGAAATTAAACGGGCCCGCACTCCGGGCTTTCAGTCAGACAGAGGCGGACCATGCAACTGCGCGCGGAAGAAATCTCCCAGATCATCAAGAAGCAGATCCAGACCTACGAGAAGACCATCGAGGTCTCGGAGACTGGAACCGTCCTGACCATCGGCGACGGCATCGCCCGCATCTACGGGCTGTCGGGCGCGATGGCGGGCGAGCTCGTGGAGTTCCCCGACCAGCTGTACGGGCTGGTGCTCAACCTGGAAGAGGACAACGTCGGCGTCGCCATCTTCGGCGAGGCCAGCGCGGTGAAGGAGGGCGACGTCGTGAAGCGCACCGGGCGCATCATGGACGTGCCCGTGGGCCCCGCCCTGGTGGGCCGCGTGGTCAACGCGCTCGGCCAGCCCGTGGACGGCAAGGGGGCCATCGAGAGCCCGCACCGCCGCCGCGTGGAGATCAAGGCCCCGGGCATCATCGCCCGGCAGACCGTGAACGAGCCGCTCCAGACGGGCCTCAAGTCCGTCGACGCGATGATCCCCATCGGCCGCGGGCAGCGCGAGCTCATCATCGGCGACCGCCAGACCGGCAAGACCGCCGTCGCCATCGACGCCATCGTCAACCAGAAGGGCAAGGGCGTCTTCTGCGTGTACGTGGCCATCGGCCAGAAGCAGTCGACCGTCGCCCAGGTGGTCAACAAGCTCCAGGAGATGGGGGCGATGGAGTACACCACCGTCGTCGCCAGCAACGCGAGCGAGATGGCGCCGCTCCAGTTCATCTCGGCCTACACGGGCGTGACGATGGGCGAGTACTTCCGCGACAACGGCCAGCACGGGCTCATCGTGTACGACGACCTCTCCAAGCAGGCCGTGGCGTACCGCCAGCTCTCGCTGCTGCTGCGCCGCCCGCCGGGCCGCGAGGCGTACCCCGGCGACGTGTTCTACCTCCACTCGCGCCTGCTCGAGCGCGCGGCCAAGATGGCCGACCAGTGGGTGCTCGTGAAGAAGGGCACCCAGGTCACCGACGCCACGAAGGGCGTCGACGGCAAGGTGCACCCCGGCGTGCTCGGCAAGGCCCACTGCGAGGAGCACCTCACCGACGACCTCGAGCTCGGCCGGCTGCCCAGCTCCGGGGGTTCGCTCACGGCGCTCCCGATCATCGAGACCCAGGCGGGCGACGTCTCGGCGTACATCCCGACCAACGTGATCTCGATCACCGACGGCCAGATCTTCCTCGAGTCCGACCTCTTCTTCGCGGGCGTGCGCCCCGCCATCAACGTGGGCATCTCGGTGTCCCGCGTGGGCGGCAACGCGCAGGTGCCCTTCATGAAGGCGATCGCGGGCACGCTCCGCCTCACGCTCGCGCAGTACCGCGAGATGGCCGCCTTCGCGCAGTTCGCGTCGGACCTCGACAAGGCCACGCAGAACCAGCTGGCCCGCGGCGAGCGCCTCGTCGAGATCCTGAAGCAGGGCCAGTACGTGCCGCTCGGGGTCGAGTACCAGATCGCGATCCTGTACGCCGCCAACCGCGGCTTCCTGGACAAGTACCCGGTCAACCAGGCCCGGCGCTTCGAGCGCGAGATGTACGCGCACCTCGACGCCAAGCACAAGGACGTGCTCGACGCCCTGCGCAGCCCGAAGACCAAGCCGGGGAAGAAGGACGGCCAGCCGTTCTACGAGCCCCTGGACAAGGCGCTCACGGAGTTCGCCGAGACCTTCGTCGCGGACGCCAAGTAACCTGTTTCCTGGAGCGTTGAGATGCCCTCGCTGAAGGCGATCCGCCGGCGGATCACGTCGGTCAAGAGTACGCAGAAGATCACCCGCGCCATGAAGATGGTCGCGGCGGCGCGGCTCAACCGCGCGCAGCTGCGCATCAAGGCGCTGCGCCCCTACGCCGTGAAGACGGCGGAGGTGCTGCGCTCGCTCGCGGGCCGCGCGGGCGGCGACGAGGAGGGGGCCCACCAGCTCCTCGCGCAGCGCCCGGTGAAGCGGGTGCTGCTGCTCGTGCTCACCAGCGATCGCGGCCTGGCGGGGGCCTTCAACAGCTCCATCCAGCGCGCGGCCGAGCGCAAGATCGCCGAGCTGAAGGGCGAGGGCTTCGAGGTGCTCCTCGGCGCCATCGGCCGCAAGGGCCGCGACTACCTGAAGCGCCGCGGGCTCGACGCGCGGCACGACTGGTCGGGGATGGGCGAGCCCACCTCCGAGCTGGCCGCGGAGATCGCGCGCACCGTGTCGCGGGAGTTCGTGGAGGGCGAGGTCGACCGGGTGATCGTGCTCTTCAACGAGTTCAAGAGCGCGATGACGCAGAAGGTGACCTTCCTGCCGCTGCTGCCCATCGAGACGAGCGCCGAGGCGGTGCCCGCGGCGGCGACGGCGGCCAACGCCAACGCGCCGGCCGGCGGGAAGAACAACAGCGACTACATCTACGAGCCCTCGCAGGCGGCGCTGCTCGACCGGCTGCTGCCGATGTACGTCGAGGTGTCGGTGTTCCGCGCGATGCTGGACTCCAGCGCGAGCGAGCACGGGGCGCGCATGACCGCGATGGACAGCGCGACCAACAACGCGAAGAAGATGATCGGCGCGCTGACCCTCGAGTACAACCGTGCCCGCCAGGCGGCGATCACGAAGGAGCTCATGGAGATCATCGGCGGCGCCGAGGCCATCAAGGACTGAACCCCGTACCCTCCCTCCGCTCCCTCGCGGAGGGTCGTCTGATAGGTTCCGAGCATGCGTCGGGCGTTGGCGGCGATGGGTTGGACGGCGGCGACCCTCGCGGGGGGCTGCGAGGTCCCGCGCACCGAGGTCGTCGTGCGCGTGGACTCCGAGGTCTCCTGGGGCGCCGGGCGGGAGATCCAGTCGCTGGTGATCACCGTCCGCCGGGGCGGCGCCGCCGGGCCCCTGCGTAGCGCCCGCACCACGGTGCTGGGCGTCGAGCCCGGGCGCCTGTCGCTGCCCCTGTCCGTGGGCGTGATCGCGGCCGACGACGACGAGACCCCGGTGTGGATCGAGGCGCTCGGCTGCGCCGACCCCAACGGGTGCGCGCCGATGGCGGCCCGGGTGGCGCAGCGCGCCGTGGTGCGCTTCACCCGCGGACAGACCCAGGAGCTGCCGCTGCTGCTGGCCTCGGCGTGCCTGGGCGTCCAGTGCCGGAGCGACGAGCGATGTGCGCCGGGCACCGGGGTGTGCGAGCCCGCCACCCGCGCCCAGGAGACGCTGCGGCCCATCGGGGACGCCGACGCCGCCCCGGGCGACGTGGCCCCCGCGACGGACCGCGGTGCCGTGCTGGACGCGGTGGCGGACGCGGTGGTGGACGCGGTGGTGGACGTGGTGGCGCCGGTCGACCGTGCGGTGTCGACCGACCGGGGCGCGACGAGCGACGGGAGCGCGGACGCGGGCCCGCGCGACGTGCTGCCGACCGACACAGGCCCGATGGACGCGGGTCGCATCGACGCGGGGCCGATGGACGCGGGGCGCGTCGACACGGGGCCGATGGACACCGGTCGCATCGACACGGGCCCGATGGACACAGGCCCGCCCGACACGGGTCCGCAGTGTTCGGCGCCGTTCGTGTCGTGCGTCGGCGTGTGCGTGAACGTCCAGAGCAGCAACGCGCACTGCGGCGGGTGCGGGCGCGCGTGCGCGGGCGGCCGCGCCTGCGTCGACGGCGTGTGCGTCGGCGGCCCGGCGTACACGGTCGACACCGCGGCGGTCATCACCTCGGTCGACGCGTGCGCCGCGCCCGGCTCGACGCGCATCCTGGAGAGCGTCGACGACGCCGCCGAGGCGGTGCCGCTGCCCTTCACGACCCTGTGGTGGGGCGCCACCCTCCCGACGGGGACCCCGATGGCCGTCGCCTCCAACGGGGTGGTGCACGTCAACGGCGCCGACGGCCCCTTCGTCCGGTTCCAGGCCATCCCGAGCGCGGCGGCGCCCAACGGGCTCATCTCCGCGCAGTGGCGCGACCTCTACACCAGCCCCGACGGGGTCTGCGTCGCGACGGTGGGCGCCGCGCCGTCCCGCCGCTGGGTCGCGCAGTGGATCGACACCGGCGTCCTCGGGGTGACCAGCAGCCTCAATTTCGAGGTGATCGTGCACGAGGGCACCGGCGTCATCGACCTCGTCTACGACACCATGAGCGGCGCGGGCGACGGCTCCGTCGGGCTCGAGAACCCCACCGGCACGCAGGCCGTCGGCGGCTGCGGGGCCACGCTCTGCACCGTGCGGAGCAACGCGCGCATCCGCTTCACGCCCGGGGGGTGAGAGCCCTCCTCCACCCTCGGGAGGTCCGCGCTGACCCTCTCAGGCGTGCGGCTCGTGCACGACGAGCACCGGGCAGCGCACCGCGCGGATCACCGCCGACGCGCTGCTGCCCAGGATGCGCGTGATCATCCGCGGCAGGCTCGTGCCCACGACGACCATCTCCGCGCCGGTCTCGGCCACCAGCTCTGCGATGGCCTCCGCGAGCTCGCCGTCGAGCAGCCGGGTGGTGACCTTCACGCCCACCGCGCGGTGGGGTTCGGCCACGCGCTCAAGGTGCCGGTGGAGGTTGTCGGCGTGCTCGGCCTGGAGGTCGCCCGGCACGATGAGCGTCGTGTCGATCACGGTGATCTCCGACGGGCGCCAGGCGTGCACGAGCAGCACCTCGGCGCCCAGGTCGCGCGCGAGGCTGGCGCCGTAGGTGACGGCGTTCTGCGAGGTGGGGCCGAGGTCCGTGGCGACGATCAGGGTTCTCATGGTGCCCACCGCGTATCACGATACCGCGCCCGTTGCGCCCGGCGCCGCGATGGGTTCAAGTCCCGCGCGATGGCATTCCAACGACAGAAGCGGTTGACCCGCAAGGACCGGCAGGCGCTCCACGGCGTCGGCCCGCAGCCCCCCACCAGCCGCGCGACGAACTTCGCCGCGCAGGGCATCGAGCTCGAGCCCGGGCTCAACGACCAGTCGCACGTGCACTGCGTCGCGTGCGGCCGGCACCTCGACACCGTCGGCGAGCTACGCGCCCGCGGCGGCGCCCCGCGCCCCGGCGGCACCGCGTGGACCACCATCCGCTGCGCCCACGGCAGCGTCTGGCAGGCCTGCGCCGCGTGCGTCCCGCAGGCGCGCGTGCTCCTCGCCGACCACGACCGCAGCGGCGCCGAGGTTCGCGCCGCCGCCGTCTGGCACTGAGCGCCCCTTAGCGCCGGACGACCCCGCCCCGCGGCGCCGGGCGCGCGCCGGGCAGCGCCGCGGGCCCGCGGATCATCCCGCGCAGCAGCTGGTACCCCACGCGCAATTGCAGGTCGCGGATCTCGCTCCCGGGCACCGGCGGCGGCGCGGCGTCCCCGCTCTCGCGGTGCGGGAGGTGCTGGTCCAGGTCGCGCTCGCGCTCCGGCGCGGACGACGACCCGGCCTCGGGCTCGTCCGGGAGCTCCACCTGCTCGACCTGCACGTCCGGCGCGATGCCCTGCGCCTGGATGCTGCGGCCCGACGGGGTGAAGTACCGCGCGATGGTGACCTTGAGCGCGCCGCCGTCGGAGAGGTCGATCACCGTCTGCACGCTGCCCTTGCCGAAGGTGCGCACGCCCACGAGGGTGGCGCGGCGGTGGTCCTGGAGGGCGCCCGCGACGATCTCCGCGGCGCTCGCGGTGTACTCGTTGACCAGCACCACCATCGGGAAGTCGGGCAGCGTGCCGGGGCCCTGCGCCCGCGCCTCGTCCTGCGCCTGGCCGTTGCGCCCGCGCGTCGACACGATGATCCCCTCGCGCAGGAACTCATCCGTCACGCTGATGCCCTCGTCGAGCAGCCCCCCGGGGTTGTTGCGCAGGTCGAGCACGAGGCCCCGCAGCGCGCCGCCGGCCTCCGCGGTGAGGCGCTCGATGGCCAGCTGGAGTTCCCACGACGCGTGGTCCTGGAAGCTCTTGAGGTTGACGTAGCCGATGCGCTCCGGGAGCAGCTGCGAGTCGACGCTCGTCACGTGCACGATCTCCCGCACCAGCTCCAGCCGGATCGGGTCCGTCGCCCCGCGCCGACGCAGCACCACCCGCACCCGCGTGCCCGCCGCGCCGCGCATCCGCCGCACCGCCTCGTCGACGCTCAGCCCGCGCGCGTCGCGGCCCTCGATGGACACGATCTCGTCGCCCGCCCGCACGCCCGCCCGGTCGGCCGGCGAGGTCGGTATCGGCGCGACCACCATCAGGTACTCGCCGCGCGCGTCGATCTCCACCCCGACGCCGCCGAAGTCGCCGCTCGTGTCGCTCTGGAGCAGCGCGTACTCCTCGCGGTTGAGGTAGCTGCTGTGCGGGTCGAGCGCGCCCACCATCCCCCGGATCGCCCCGTCGAGCAGGCGGTCTTCGGTCACCGGGTCGACGTAGCTGTTCTCGATGTGCGCGAGCACCTCGGAGAGCACCCCCAGCCGGCGGTACGGCGAGGCCGATGGGGGGTCGGCGTGGGCCCCGCGCCCGCTCAGCGACCCGGCGCCGAAGGCCCCCAGCGCGAGCGCCACCACCCCGACGCCCCGCACCCAACGCTGTCTCGATCGCACGTCCGTAGGCTCCGCTTCCTGAGTCGTCACGCCCCTCCCGGTCGGCGCGAGGGGCGCGGGAGGCTACTACCCTCGCTCCCTCTCCGATAGCACCCGCGGTGTCGCATCCGCGGTGCACCCTTGACGCTCGCGCACAGTGTGAGAGAACACGCGGCCGCTCGCGCCGCTTCGGGTGTTCGAGACTTGGGCCCCTAAAGTCCCTCCGCCAGAACTTCCCCGGCGTTGGGCGTCCACGGAGGAATCCTTTCATGACTCGTATTCGCAACCTCGCGATCGCGCTCCTCAGCGCCTCGCTCGGCGCCTGTGGCTCCGACCCGGTCGTCAATCCCCCCGCGGACGCCGGCTCCGACGTCGGCGCCCCGATGGACGTGCCCGTCGTCGACAGCGGCACCCCCGACACCGGCCCCGCCGACGCCCCGCGCGACACCGGCGCCGACCGCCCGGACGCCGGCCCCACCTGCGGCATGCTCCCGATCACCCCCGTCGCGCGCCCCACCTCGGGCGACACCGCGCGGGTGATGGGCGACACCACCGCCGCGTTCATGGCGCAGAACCCGGGCGCCCGCCCGATGGCCAACTCGCCGGTGCGCCCGCCGACCAACAACACCACCTGCGTGCCCTCGCGCGGTCAGCTCATCTACTCGTACACCACCGGCACGACGCCCACGGCGCTGCGCATCTCGACCACCAACCCCGGCACCCCGCGCAACTTCGACACGGTGCTCTGGGTCACCAACCGCTGCGTGACCAACCTCACCGCCGCGGCCTGCAACGACGACGACCCCGAGTTCGCCGCGGCCGCCGACCGGCGCGTCTCGTCGAGCGTCACCACCCAGGTCTTCCCGGCCAACAGCACGGTGTTCGTGGTGCTCGGCGGGTTCTATCCCCCGGCCACGGGCGGCGCGACCACCGACCGCGGTCCCTTCGAGCTCACCATCCAGGAGCTTCCGCCGGTCGCCATGGGCGGCGCCTGCCGCATCGACGGCCGCAGCCAGATCTGCGACTCCAGCGTGACCCCGGCCCTCACCTGCGTCGGCAACGACCCGGGCTCGGACATGGGCACCTGCCGCGTCCGCGGCTCCGTCGCCGGCTCCCTCTGCCGCACCAGCGCCCCGGAGTGTGACTCCGGCCTCACCTGCTCGACCGGCGGCATCTGCCAGACCACCGTGCCCGCGGGCATGCCCTGCGACGGCTTCCGCACCTGCGAGGCCGGCAGCACCTGCCTCTCCTCGGTGCTCTTCTCCATCCGCGGCGTGTGCACCCGCGCGGGCACGGCCATCGGCGCCGCCTGCCGCCCGGTGGGCGCCGCCGGCGGCCGCTGCGACGCGGCCATGAACCTCGTGTGCTCGGCCGACGTCGACGCCACCGACACCACCCCGACCTGCGTGCAGCAGGCCGCCCCGGGCGGCGCCTGCGACGCCACCCGCGTGGTCTGCGCCACCGGCGAGACCTGCATCACCGTGCACGGCGGCCTCATCGGCACCTGCCGGCCCAACGGCACCGTCGCCGGCGCCGCGTGCCGCGCGACGGGCGCCGCCTGCGACGGGATGCTCCAGTGCCGCGCGCCCGGTGAGGGCGCCGCCACCCGCTGCATCAACGTCTCCCCGATGGGCGGCCCCTGCGACGAGACCCGCGACTGCGCGGACGGCTCGCGCTGCTTCCTCACCGACCTCAGCGACCGCTTCGTCGGCCGCTGCGGCGCGGACGGCGGCCTCGGCGGCGGCTGCAACGCCACCGGCGCGGCCTGCACCGGCGCGCTGACCTGCAGCAACGAAGAGACCCCGGAGAACGGCCTCTGCCAGAACGTCGTCGCGGCGGGCATGCCCTGCACCCGCCCGGTCGACCGCTGCGCCGACGGCCTCACCTGCGTCCTCAACGACGGCAGCCGCACCGTCGGCACCTGCCGCGCCGAGGGCTCCGTCGCGGGCGCCGAGTGCCGCGCGGGCGACATGCCCTGCGGCGCCGGGCTCACCTGCTCGGGCACCGCGCTCTCCTCGGGCATCTGCCAGTCCAACGCCGCCGCCGGCGGGATGTGCAACCCCCTCAACGGCACCGTCCGCTGCCCGATGGGCCAGGTCTGCGGCGCCACCTCCTCCAGCGTGGGCACCTGCGCGGCGCCCACCGGCGCGGAGATGGAGCCCAACGACAGCCCCGCGGTCGTCATGGCGGCGCCGGTCAGCGCGACCACCACCCGCACCGGCACGCTGCCCTTCGGCGACGTCGACTGCGTGGCGGTCACCGTGCCCGCCAACGGCTCGGTCACCGCGTACGTCAGCGACGGCAACGGCCGCTGCCCGGCGCCCTTCCCCGGCGGCATCTCGCTCGACATGTACGGCATCGACGGCGTGACCTGGCGCGGCGCCTCGTCCAACTCCGCCCTCGGCCGCTGCGCCATGATCGACGGCACCCGCGCCGCGGTCTTCCCGTACGCCAACAACCTGCCGGCCGGCGTGTACACCGTGTGCGCCCGCGCGTTCCGCGACGCGACGACCCCGCTCGCCGCCATCGGCTCGTACGTGCTCAGCGTCTCGGCCAGCGCCGCTCCCTGAGCCGGCGCCTTCCGCCCCATCCCTCCGCTCCCCTCCCATAGACACCCACTGACGATCGCCCGTCGTACCCGCAGGTTTCACCCTGCGGGCACGGCGCGCTTGACACCTCCCCACCGAGGTCGGTATCGGCTTGTGGGCTCCAGAATCATACGGACCGGGCGAGGCTGCCGATCGCAGCGTCACTCCCAACACCGCCGATCACGGCAACAGGTGCAACGATGTCGCAGAGCGACAAGCGCAAGCAGAGTCTCTACTTCCCCGAGTCGATGCTGCTGGAGATCCAGCAGGAGGCCATGCGGCTCGACCGCTCGCTCTCCTGGGTGATGCAGCGCGCCTGGAAGCTCTCTCGGCAGGACATCCGGAAGCTCCCGTCGGTCAACGACGTGCCCGACATGGAAGCCGCCGACGACCCCCGCGGCCGCGACGAAGACTGAGCCTCCCGCTCTCCCCCGGCGGAGCTGTTGCCCCCCAACCGTTTCCTTCGCTCCCACAATAAAAGCCCACCCGATGACCTTCGCCGAAGGCCCTGACGGCACCCGCCTCTTCTACGAGTCCGACGGCGCCGGCCCCGCGGTGATCCTCTGCGACGGCATCGCCTGCGAGGGCTTCATCTGGCGCTACCTGCAGCCCGGGCTCACCCCGGGGCACCGCGTGCTGCACTTCAACTACCGCGGCCACGGGCGGTCGGGCCCGCCCCTCGACCCCGCCCGCGTCGGCGTCGAGGACCACGCGCGCGACCTCCACCGGGTGCTCGACCACGCGGGGGTGAAGCGCGCGGTGATCGTCGCCCACTCCATGGGCACGCAGGTCGCGCTCGAGGCCTGGCGCCAGCGCCCGGAGGCCGTCGCGGGCCTGGTGCTCATCTGCGGCAGCTACGGGCTCATCACCCGCACCTTCCACGGCAGCGACCTGCTCTCCGTCGCGCTCCCCAAGGCCATCGAGCTCCAGCAGCGCTTCCCCGGGCTCATGCGCGCCCTCTGGTCCCGCGGCCCGGTGGGGCTCTCGATGTGGGTCGCGCGCGCGGCCGGCGAGGTCGACGTGCTGCGGCTGCGCAGCGAAGACCTCGCGCCGTACTTCGAGCACGTGGTGCGCCTCGAGCCCGGGATGTTCCTGCGGATGCTCTCCGCCGCGGGGTCGCACACCGCGGAAGACCTGCTCCCGGAGATCACCGCCCCGACGCTGGTCGTGGCGGGCGAGCGCGACACCTTCACCCCCGTCCGCTACGCCGAGCAGATGGCCCGGCAGATCCGCGGGGCGGAGTTCCTGCGCCTCGACGGGGCCTCGCACACCGCGCCCCTGGAGCAGCCCGAGCGCCTCCAGGCCGCCGTGCTGGCCTTCCTTGCGCGGGTCTACCCCTGATGCGCGTCGACCGGCGCGGGGCCCAGGTCCTCGCCGCCCTCGCGCTGCTCTATACCGCCCAGGGTATTCCCTTCGGCCTCGCCGCCGAGTACCTCCCGGTGGTGCTGCGCGAGATGGGCTACTCGCGCACCTTCATCGCCTCGGTCTTCTGGCTCCAGCTCCCGTGGCAGCTGAAGGTCCTCTGGGCGCCGCTCGGCGACCACCCCAGGGTGCGCCCGTACGCCCGGCACATCCTGCTGGCGCTCCAGTGCGGGCTCGCGCTCGCGACGGCCTCGTACGCCCTCTTCCCCATCGCCACGGGGCTGCGCTGGTGGTTCGGCATCACCTTCGTCTCGGCCCTCTTCGCGGCCACGCAGGACATCTTCGTCGACGCCTTTGCGGTGCGCTCCCTCGACGCGCAGGGCCGCGGCTACGGCAACACGGCGCAGGTCGCGGGCTACCGCGTGGGCATCGTCCTCGGCGGCGTCGCGCTGCTCCACTACCAGACCCGCTGGGGCACCGCGCCGACGCTGCTCGCGTGCGCCGGGCTCATCCTGCTGGCGGGCCTCGGCGCCTTCGCGCTGCGCCACGACCCGCCCGCCCCGGCGCTCGCAGACCCGACGTCGGCGGCGCGCCCGCGGCCCACCGGGGCGGTGCTGCTGCACCAGCTGCGCGCGGTGGTGGCCCGGGACGTGTGGCGCGTCGCGGCGCTGGCGGTGACGTACAAGCTCGGGGCGCACACGGCCGCGGCGCTCATCAAGCCGATGCTGGTCGACCACGGGTGGACCCGCGAGGCCATCAAGGACGCCGTGGTGCTCTACGGCACCGGGGCGTCCATCGTGGGCGCGGCGCTCGGGGGGCTGCTGCACCGCTGGGTGCGGGAGACGCGCGCGCTCGGGCTCGCGGCGGTGGTGCAGGCGGCGTCGATGGTCCCGCTGGCGGCGGCGGCGATGCGGGGCGCGCCGCCGGGGGTCACCGTCGCGGCCATCGTGGCGGAGCACCTCGCGAGCGGGCTCGGCACCACGGTGCTCTTCGCGGCGCTGATGAGCGCCACGCACCGCGACCGGGCGGCGCTGCACTACACCGTGCTCACCAGCCTCAACGCGGTGGCCATCGCGGTGGGCGGCTACGCCGGGTCGATCACCGCCGACGCGGCGGGGCTCCCGGCCGCGGTGGGGCTGGCGATGGTGCTCTGCGTCGCGCCCTGCGCGCTGCTGCCGCGGTGGGCGGCGCACGCGTCGCGCAGCGCGGGGCTGGACGAGGCGGAAGTGGAAGAATCGTTGACGGTGCGCGGCGGTTCCCTCTAGGCTGGCGCGGCGCGGCGGGAGAGGTACTGCACCACGCTCTTGAAGGCCGACAACCTCGATGGACCTCGATGTCGGTTATGTCTGTGCCCACTGTGACTGCTACGCGCCCCTCGGGGCGACGATCTGTCCCCGGTGCGCCCGGGCGCTGGGCTTCGATGAGCCCGGCCCCACCATCCCCCCGGCCCGCTTCTCCGTGGCGCCTCCGCCCGAGCCCGAAGAGCTCATCGAGGCCGACCCGCTGCCTTCGCTCGACCACGTGCTCGAGCCCACCTTCCCCACGCTTGGCGAGGCGGCCCCGGCTCCGCGTTCCGAGCCCGCGGCGCCGCCCGTCGGGCCCCACAAGATTCCGCTCAGGTTCGTTCCCACGGAGGCGCTGATGGATCAGGCCCGAAGCTACGTCTGCAAGAAGTGTTATTCCCCCGTGCCGCAGGGCCACAAGTTCTGCGGTCGCTGCGGCGAGCCGGTGCCCCGCGAGGTGCTCGGCGCGCAGACGATCATGTTCAGCAAGATGCTCGAGCCCGGCAAGGCCAAGCTCGTGCTCATCAAGGGCGAAGGGTTCCAGAGCGACCCCTCCGACGAGACGGCGTACCTGCTCGGCGGGCGGCAGCACCCCTGCGGCCGCACCCAGGGCGACATCCTCTTCGAGCATGACCCGTGGGTCTCGCCCCTGCACGCGACCTTCTTCTACCGCGACGACGGCAAGCTGGTGATCCGCGACGAGGCCTCCCTCAACGGGGTCTTCGTGCGGGTGCGCGCGCCGATGCCCATCCAGCCGGGCGACACCTTCCTGGCGGGCGAGCAGGTGTTCCGCCTGGAGACCACCCCGCGGCCCTCGGACGGCAACGACGCCGAGGGCACGCAGTTCTACTCGTCGCCGAAGCGGGTCTCGCCCTTCCGGGTGGTGCAGATCCTCCGCAACGGCATCCTGGCCACGCAGGTGTGCGCCCGCGAGAGCTCCCTCACGGTGGGCCGCGAGGGCTGCGACATGAACTTCCCCAACGACCCGTACATGTCCACCCGCCACGCGCGCGTCGAGCTCACGGCGCAGGGCGGCTTCGTGCTGCTCGACACGGGCAGCAAGAACGGCACGTACCTCTCGATCCGCGGCGAGCGCGAGCTCAACCACGGGGACTACCTCTTCATCGGTCGCGAGCTGCTCCGCGTGGACATCTCCGCTTGATCAGCTCCCGCAAGTCTCGAATGGATGGAGGCGCGTCGTGATCGTTTGTCCCAAGTGCGGCAAGGAGAACCAGGACCACTACAAGTTCTGCCTCGGGTGCGGCAACGAGCTGCCCCGTGACAGCGCTGGGGGGAGGGGCTTCCGCAACCCGACCCCGACGGCCAATCCCGTCGCCGACATGGGCCGCGGCTCCGCGGTGCCCGGCGGCATCCCCCCGGCCGCTCCGCCCTCGCCGGCCTTCGCGCCCATGGCGCCGCCCCCGCAGGCGGGCCCCTTCCCCCCGTCGCCGCCGCCGCAGGCCTACCCCCCGCAGCAGCCCTTCCCCCCGCAGCAGGCCTTCGCGCCGCCGCCGCCCGCGCAGCAGCCGCCCTTCATGGCGCCGCCGCAGCAGGCGCCCATGGCCCCGCCCATGGCCCCTCCCGCGGCCCCGCCGTCGGCCGGCCCCATCAGCCGCCCGCCCGGGCTGGCGATGCCCGCGACGTGCCCGCAGTGCGCGTCGCCCAACCCCCGCAACAACCGCTTCTGCATCACCTGCGGCTTCGACATGGGCACCGTGGCCCAGGGGTCCGCGCAGGCGCAGGCGCCCGCCTCCGCGCCCGACGCGATGCCCGAGGCGCCGACGCCCCCCATCGCGGCGCCGCAGCCCCCGGCGCAGCGCGTGGCGGTCGAGCGCGCGCGGCTGGTGCTCATCCGCCCCGACGGCACCGAAGGCGGTCACCACTCGCTGATGGAGGGTGACAGCTCCGTCGGCCGCGACTCCGGGGGGGTGTTCTCCAACGACCCCTTCCTGTCGCCGAAGCACGCGTCGTTTACCGTCGGCGCCGGCACCGTGACCGTGCGCGACGAAGACTCCCTCAACGGGATCTACATCCGCATCGAGCGCCAGCAGCCGGTCGAGCTGCACGACGGCGACGTGTTCCGCATCGGGCAGGAGATCCTCCGCTTCGAGGCCTTCCACCCGACGCCGCGGCAGTCCGACGGCACCGAGCGCATCGGCGCCGAGGTCGAGGGCCTGGTCGGCAAGATCGTGCTCGTGACGGGCCGCGAGAGCTTCGCCAGCGCCTTCCCGGTGCCGGTGACGGGTCTCTACCTGGGCCGCGAGCGCGGCGACATCCTCTTCCCCGAGGATGGCTACGTGTCGGGCCTGCACTGCCAGCTCGCGGTCAACCAGGGGCGCCTCACGGTCACCGACGTGGGCAGCTCCAACGGCTCGTACGTCCGCCTCCACGGCCCGCGCGCCGTGCGCAACGGCGACTTCCTGCTGCTCGGCCAGCAGCTCTTCCGCGTCCACACCCTCTGAAATCCTGACGCTCCGCCTGCGTACACGGCTCCGCGCTCGCGTGAGCGGCGGGTGCTCGCGTAGCATCGGCGCCCTCATGCGCGCGCTGGTGCTCCCCTCCCTCTTCTTCCTCGGGTCGTCGCTGCTCCCCTCCGTCGCGTCCGCGCAGACGGGCTGCGCCGACGGGTATGCGGGCTGCGCGAGCGCGCCCATCCACTACGAGCACCGCGAGGGGCTGCCGGTGGAGTTCAACTTCGACACCGGGTGGGTGCCCGCCCGCTCGCCGGTGCAGGTGCGCATCGAGACGGTGCTCGCGGGCAGCACCCGGGTCTCCCTCGACGGCTCGCTGGTGGGATCGTGGCCCGAGCCCATGAGCCTGACGGCCGAGCCCACCGCGGGGGGCGGCGCCCTCTCCGTGGACTACGGGCTGGTGTTCCGCGCGCGCGCCCGGCTCGACCTCGACATCGGCGTGGCGCCCGTGCGCTGGGAGGGCAACCTCCCGTACCTCCCGATGATCGACTTCCGCGCGATGTCCGCCACCACCTTCCAGCCCTGGGCGTGGGGCCGCGTGGCGACCATGGGGCGCACGATGCGCCAGCGCGTGGCGGACATCTCCATCACCGACTCCATCATCCGGATTCCGGGCATCTCCGGGGGGTTCACGCTCGAGGCGACGGGCGAGGTCGAGGCGGGCTACCGCTCGACGCGCTTCACCTTCGGCGGCCAGGCCGACCCCATCACCCAGGGGATGCTGCGCACGCAGGCGGTGTTCATGGCCGGGTCCTTCGTGGAGTACGCGCCGGCGCTGGAGGGCGTGCTCGACTACACGGTGGGCGTGCGGCTCTACCCCGCGCTCTACGTCTCCCTCGCCGGCCGCCGCTGGACCATCGGGCTCCCGGAGATCCCGGTGAACGTCGGGCCGGTGCCGCGCGACCTGCGCTTCGACCCGTCGCTGGCCCGCCTCGGGCTCCCGGACATCCAGAGCGACATGGCCACGGTGGACTTCGGCGAGGTGACCCTCGGCCGCTCGACGGAGCGCGACGTCACCCTTCGCAACGTGGGCGAGGGCGACGGGCGGCTGCTGTCCATCGCGGGCGACGGGCCCTTCACGTCGCCGACGAGCTCGCGCCCGCTGCCCGTGAGCTCGCGCTCGACGGTGGTGGTGACCTTCATGCCGGTGCGCCCGGGGCCCGTCGAGGGGACGATGGTGATCACCACCAACGACCCCGACAACCCCCGGGTGCGGGTGGCGGTGCGGGGCGTCGGCGTGGCGCCGCCGATGGTGGAGGTCGACGCGGGCCCCATGGTGGTCGCGGAGGACGGCGGGGTGGTCGCGGAGGACGGCGGGGTTCCGCCGGCGCTGACGGGCACCGACGACGGCGGATGCGGGTGCTCGGTGCCCGGGCCGACACGCAAGGGGCCGGGTTGGATGGCCGCGCTGCTGGGGTTTGGTGTATGGGGGGCCGCGCGCCGGTCCCGAAGGGGGGCGGCGAGGCGACGGAAGACGGAGGAGAGACCATGAAGCTTGAGGTTCGCATCGAGCGCACGCGCGCCCCGAAGGCCCATCCCCCCGAGAGCGAGCTCGGCTTCGGGCGCCACTTCACCGACCACATGCTGCTCGTCGACTTCCACGACGGCCGCGGGTGGAGCGACGCGCGCGTGGTGCCCTACGGCCCCCTCTCGCTCGACCCGGCGGCGGCGGTGCTGCACTACGGCCAGGCGATGTTCGAGGGCGCCAAGGCCATCCGCGGCGACGACGGGGCGGTGCGCCTCTTCCGCCTCGAGCGCCACTGCGAGCGCATGGCCAGCGGGGCGCCGCGGCTGTGCATGCCGTCGCCCGACCCCGAGATGCTCGCCCACGCCATCACCGAGCTGGTGAAGGTCGAGGAGGCGTGGGTGCCCCGCGCGCGCAACACGGCGCTGTATATCCGCCCGACCCTGGTGGCGACGGAGCCCTTCCTCGGGGTGCGCCCGGCCAACCAGTACCTGCTGTACGTGATCCTCTCGCCGGTGGGCTCGTACTACGGCGGCGACACGCTCAAGCCGGTGCGCATCTGGGTCGAGACCCAGCAGACGCGCGCGGCGAAGGGCGGCCTCGGGGCCGTGAAGGCGGGCGCCAACTACGCGTCGAGCTTGCAAGCGGCGATGCGCGCCAAGAAGGAGGGCTACGACCAGGTGCTGTGGCTCGACGGCGCGAAGCACGAGATGCTCGAAGAGGTCGGCACCATGAACCTCTTCCTGGTGCTGGGCGACGAGCTGGTGACCCCGGCGCTGGGCGACACCATCCTGTCCGGCGTCACGCGCGACTGCATCCTCACGCTGGCGCGGGCGCGGGGCATCAAGGTCACCGAGCGGCCGCTGAGCCTCGCCGAGATCATCGCGGCGCACGACAGCGGCAAGCTGAAGGAGGTCTTCGGCAGCGGCACGGCGGCGGTGGTGAGCCCCGTGTCCGAGCTGGTGACGGCCGACCGGCGGATGATCGTCGGCGACGGCGTCGGCCCCATCGGGCAGTCGTTCTATGACGAGCTCACGGCCATCCAGCGCGGCGCCAAGCGCGACGAGCACGGCTGGCTGACGACGCTCTGAGGGGCATCTCCCCCCGCTCCGCCCCACGCTCGTGCCATGACCGTCCACCGCGCCTCCATCGAGCTCCGCACCGCCGGCCGCGGGACCTACGCCATCACCGACCGGGTGCAGTCCGCCGTCGCGGCCTCCGGCCTGCGCGAGGGGCTCTGCAACGTGTTCGTCCACCACACGAGCGCGTCGCTCATCCTGTGCGAAAACGCCTCCCCCGACGTGCGCCGCGACCTCGAGACCTTCTTCGCCGCGCTCGTCCCCGACGGCGATCGCCGCTACGTGCACACCGACGAGGGCGACGACGACATGCCCGCCCACGTCCGCAGCGTGCTCACCGGCTCCACCCTCACGATCCCCGTCGCCGACGGCCGCTGCGACCTCGGCACCTGGCAGGGCGTCTACCTCTGGGAGCACCGCCGCGCGCCCCACACCCGCCGCGTGACCGTCACCGTCCTCGGCTGACCCTCACAGCCCCCCTCTGGCGCGGCGCTTCCCTCGACGGCGATGGCCCGTGTAGGGTCGAGCGTCGGAGGGTCTTGCGCCGATGGCCACACTGCGACGGGACGGCTGGGATACGTGGGTTCGGGTCGCGGCCGTCGCGGCGCTGACGGGCTGCAGCGGCGAGTCCGTCGTCGCCGTCGACGCGCAGACCGCCGCGCCCGACCTCGGCGCTACAACCGATGTGGTCGTCGACGTCGGCACCCTCGATCGACCCACCCCCGACGCGGGCGCACCCGACGCGGGCGCACCCGACGTCCCGCCCCTCGACACGCCGCCGTTTCGTTGCAGCGCTCGCGCCGACTGCGCGGGCAACGCCGAGGGGCCCGCCTGCGACGTCGCGACGGGTCGCTGCGTGCCCTGCACCCCCGCCGACGACGCCTGCGCGGCGGGCTCCTACTGCGCCCCCACCAACACGTGCTCGCCCGGGTGTCGCGACGACGGCGCCTGCATCACCGCGACGGACGCCGGGGTCGATCGGGGCCGCTGCGACCCTGGCACCCGCCAGTGCGTGGCCTGCGCGTCGGACGATCACTGCCCGCCCGGCAACCTCTGCGTGGGCAACGTCTGCGTGGCCGGGTGCTCCGCCGCGCGCGGGTGCCCGACGGGCAGCTCGTGCTGCGAGGGCGCCTGCGTCGACCTCCAGTCGAGCGTGGCGGCCTGCGGCGCGTGCGGCGCCCGCTGCGCCGTCCCCAACGGCACGGCGAGCTGCCAGAACGCCCGGTGCACCGTCGCGGTCTGCACCCTGCCCTTCGCGGACTGTGACCGCAGCGCGAGCAACGGCTGCGAGGCCGACACCCGCAGCGACATGGCCCACTGCGGCGGATGCGGGGCGACCTGCGACGCGCGGCCCAACACCGTGGCGACCTGCGCGCTCGGGCGCTGCGTGCGGGAGTGCGTCGCGGGCTACGCCGACTGCGACGGCGACGCGGGCAACGGCTGCGAGGTCGACACCCGCAGCGACGTCGCCCACTGCGGCGCCTGCCGGGCGGGGTGCTCGCCGCCCAACGCGACGGCGGCGTGCGAGGCCGGGCGGTGCTCCGTCGCCCGCTGCGCCGCGGGCTTCGCCGACTGCGACGGCAGCGCGGCCAACGGCTGCGAGGTCGACACGCTCACCGCGGTCTCGCACTGCGGGTCGTGCGGGGCGCGGTGCGCGTCGCTGCCCAACGCCTTCCCGGGGTGTACGGGCGGCGCCTGCGTGACGTCGTGCCTCATGGGCTTCCAGGACTGCGACGGCAGCGCGGCCAACGGCTGCGAGGCCGACCTGCGGAGCGACCTCGCGAACTGCGGCGCGTGCCGGTCGTCGTGCGCGCTGCCCAACGCGACCGGGGCCTGCGCGATGGGCGGGTGCGTCGTCGGCGCCTGCGCGACGGGCTTCGGCGACTGCGACGGCAGCGCGTCCAACGGGTGCGAGGTCGACCTCGGGGCGAGCGCCGCGCACTGCGGGGCCTGCGGGACGGCCTGCGCCGCGGGCGATGTCTGCGCGGGCGGCCGGTGCGGGCCCGACCTCTCCCCGGGGAGGCTCGCGTGGTACCGCTTCGACGGCTCGCTCGCCGACTCGGTGCGGGGCGCCGCGGGCCTCGGCGTCGCGGGGGGCAGCGCGAGCGCCTACGTCGCGGGCCGTCACGGCGGCGCGCTGTCGCTGTCGGGGAGCGCGTTCGTGGACGTCCCGGACCTGCCCGAGCAGCACGCGGTCACGGTGGCGGCGTGGGTGCGCGATGTCACGCGCCCGGGGCCCATCGTCGACGCCTGGACGCGCACGGAGAACTACCTCCTCCAGGCCGCCAGCGTGAGCGGCGCGGTGCGGCTGTCGGGCGGCTTCCACGACTGGCCCGACACCGCCTCCGTCTTCCCGGAGATCCACGTCACCTCGGGGGTGGCGGTGCCCGCGGACCGCTGGCACCTCGGCGTCGCGACCTACGATGGCGGCACGCTGCGGCTCTACGCCGACGCGGTGCTCCAGGGCAGCGCGACCACCAACCGCGGCGCGGCGTACTCCTCTCCGGGCGCCCGGGTCGCCGACCTGCGCATCGGCGTCGACCGCAACGGCGCCACCCTCGCGGCGACCATCGACGAGGTCATGATCTGGAACCGCGCGCTCTCGCAGCGGGAGATCAGCGCCCTCTACGAAGCGCCGTAGCGCTCGGCGGCGCGTCAGGGCTGGAGGTAGCCCACGAGGCTGAGGCCGACGGAGGCGCCGACGAGGTGCTCGGCGGCTTCGAGCGGGGGGTTGACGCGGCTGGCGGTGAAGGTGAGGTCGCCGAGGAGGCGCTCGCGGCGCACGACCCGCCCGGACAGCACGAGGCTGGCCGAGCGCCCGAGGGCCACCTCGGCCCCGAGGCCCGCCGACACGTCGAAGAAGAACATCCCGTCGGCGGGGCAGTCGTCGCCGGGGAGCGGCGCGCGGCTGCGGAGCGAGGCGTTGAGCGCGCCCAGCCCGACGCCCCCGAGCAGGAACACCTGCACGGTGTGATAGGGCAGCAGGAAGAAGCGCGCGTCGAGGGTGGTGCCGAAGTCGATGACGGTGTCGGGGCCGTCGAGGCGCTGCATCTCGCCGCCGCCCATGCCCAGGCCGACGTCGATGGCGAGGCGGGCGACGGGTCGGAAGACGAGGCCCACCTCGCCGCGGGTGCGCTGGAGCCGGCCGCGCGGGAGCATCAGCTGATCGACGCGGAGGAACATCCCCGCGCCCACGCGCGTGCCTCGCAGCGCCGGCTCCGAGCGCGGGCGCCCCGGGGCTGGAGCGCCGCTGGACTGCGCCGTGGCCAGGGCCGGCATCATGGCCAGGGTCGCACCTGCCGCTGCCGCTGCGAGCCACCGCGGAAGTCGACCCCAGGGGTACCCCCCCGACGCAGAACGACGAGGACCATGCAACGCCACCATAGGAGTCCGTGTGTGGGGGCCTGGCCATGGAAGTCAACCCGCGGCCGACCGCGATGCCCTCAAGAACTCCGGGGGCTCGGTGCCGTGCGCGCTGGTCCGCCGCCGCTTGCGCTTGCGGCCGGATGCCCGAGAGAGGGGAGGCCATGGAAGCGGCCGGGAAGGCAGATCGGTGTCCCCGCTCCGTGGGGGTGTTCGCGGCGCTCGGGAGCGTCGCCCTCGCGTCCTGGCTCCTCGGCTGGGTGATCGACGTCGTCCTCCTCGCCTTCGCGGGGTTGCTGCTCGGGCTCTTCCTCCGGGGCGTCGCCGACTGGCTCGCGGCGCGCACGAAGCTCCCGCCGCGCCTGGGCGTCGCCGCGGTCTGCCTGGCGATCATCGCGGCGCTGGCGGCCTTCATGTGGCTGGCCGCGCCCTCGGTCGGCCGCGAGGTCGAGGAGCTCGTCCGGCGGCTCCCGCGCGCCTTCGAGACCCTGCGCGCGAGCCTCGAGGGGCACAGCCTGGGGCGGTGGCTGATCGAGCGCACGCGGGACTCCGCGGACCGCCTCTCCGGCCGCGACGCGCTCGGGCGCGCAGGGGGGCTGTTCTCCTCCACGGCGGGCGCCCTCGCGAGCGTCATCGTGTTCCTCTTCGTGGGGCTCTTCGTGGCGCTCGACCCGGAGACGTACCGCGAGGGGGTGCTCCGCCTCGTGCCGTTGCACCGCCGCGCGCGGGCGCGCTTCGTCCTCGGGCGCACCACCCATGTGCTGCAACGGTGGATCCTCGGGAAGCTGGTCGCCATGGGCGCCATCGGGGTACTCACCTGGCTCGGGCTCCTGCTCCTCGGCATCCCCCTCGCGCCGACCCTGGCGCTCCTCGCCGCCCTGCTCACCTTCATCCCGAACTTCGGCCCGGCGCTCGCGATGGTGCCGCCCGCCCTGCTCGCCCTGATGGAGGGCCCCGAGCGCGCGGCGTACGTCATCGCGCTCTACCTCGGCGTGCAGATCGTGGAGAGCTACGTGCTGACCCCGCTGCTCCAGAAGCAGACGACGTCGCTGCCGCCCGCGCTCACCATCGTCGCCCAGGTCATGATGGCCTCGCTGGCGGGGGGCATCGGCGTCGTGGTAGCGACGCCGCTCACGGCCGTGGCGCTGGTGGCGGTGAGGCACCTGTACGTCGAGGACGCGCTGGGCGACCGGGAGGACGCGGAGTCGGTCGCCGCGGGTCGATGAGGACCACCAAAGGACACCCGATGATCTCCGCCGCCCATTTCATCCTCTACGTGCGCGACCAGGAGGCCAGCCGACGCTTCTGGGAGCAGGGCCTCGGTCTGCCGCCCGCGCTGCACGTACCGGGGATGACCGAGTTCCATCTGCGCGAGGGCGTGGTGCTGGGGCTGATGCCCGAGCGGGGCATCCGCGCGCTGCTCGGCGAGCGGCTGCCCGACCCCGCCGCCGCCGCGGGCGTGCCGCGCGCGGAGCTGTACCTCCTCGTCGACGACCCGGCCGAATCGCTCGCGCGCTGCCTCCGCGCCGGGGCGTCGCCGCTGAGCGAGGTGCTGCCGCGCGCGTGGGGACACCGCGCGGGGTACTGCCTCGACCCCGACGGCCACGTGATCGCCTTCGCGAGCGTGGGCGCGGCGCCCGCGGTCAGCGACCCTGGCTCCGCCGCATCGCCGCCATGACGGACAGCACGGCGCCGACGGTGCCCTCGAAGCCCGGCTGCTTCTCCAGCAGGTCGGCGAGGCGCGCGAGGTCGGCCGTGGTGTCGACCGCCGCCAGCCCCAGCTGAGACAGCAGGCCGTCGAGGAGCACCATGCCCCGCTCGACGCCGAAGACCTTCACCAGCTTGCTCTCGACGAGGCCGTGGAGCGCCGGGTCGCTCGCTGGCTTCGGCTCATTTCGATCCAAGCAGGGCCTCGAGTTCGGTGATGCGTGCGGTCGCCCGGTCGAGCTCTGCGCGCACCGCCCGGCTCTGCTCGACGAGCTCGCCGGAGAAGGCCTCGGCCGCGCGTCGGGCCGCCTCCCGCTCGCGCTCGGCGACCTTGCGGGCCGTCACGTCGTGGCCCTGTACGAAGATGCCCCGGGTCGCGCCGTCTGCGCCGCGCACCGGCTGGTAGATGAAGTCGACGAAGACCTCCTCGGGCTCCAAGGCCCCGCGGCGCTGCAGCAGCAGCCGCACGTCCGTGCCGACGTAGGCCTCGGCCCGGTCGTACACGCCCTCCAGCAGCGCCACGAAGCCCTGCTCGACGACCTCGGGCAAGGCGGTGCGCAAGGGCAGCCCGACGATGGCGTCGCGGCCGACCAGGCGGAGGTAGGCCTCGTTCGCCAGCGTGAACACCAGGTCGCGCCCCTCGAGGAAGCACATGAAGCCCGGCGCCTGCTCGAAGAGCATGCGCAGGTGCTCGCGCTCGGCGTCGAGCCGCGCGTTCTCCACCTGCACCGCCCGCGCGCGAGAGAGCACGCCCGCCGCGTCGGCCGGCTGGTGCCCGCCCTCGCCCCGGGCGCCGAGCTCGGTGACGTCGACGGTGTGCTGGAGCACGAACGCGACCCGCCCCGCCGCGTCGAGCACCGGCGAGTGGGTGGCGCTCCAGTGGCGCTCGGCGGTGACGAGCTGCCCGTCGACCTCCTTGGGGACGCGGTACGGGATGACCGCGAGGTGGTCGCGCTCGCCGGTCTCCAGCACGCGCTCGAGCGAGCGCTGGAGCATCCGCGCGGAGTCGTTGTTGGGGTCGTCGGGGTCGTTGGGAAACAGGTCGAAGAGGTAGCGGCCGAGCAGCTGGTCGAGGCGGCTGCCGGTCTCGCGGAGGTACGTCGCGTTCGCGGCGACGTAGCGCAGGTCGCGGTCGACGACCATGTACGCGTTGGGTGAGACCTCGAACAAGCCCTGGTAGTCGACGTGGCTGGCCATGTTCCGCGCCAGTTAGAGAAGCTGCCCGCCCGTGTCAATCGTCGCCCCGCGGTGGGGGGAAGGCCCTCGTCAGCCGCGCGGGTCGACCGCGTCGCGCAGGGCCTCGCCGAGGAGGTTGAAGCCCACCACGGTCAGCAGGATCGCCAGGCCCGGCACCACGGTGAGCCGCGGCACGGCGCGGGTGAGCGACTCGGACTGGTGCAGCATCGAGCCCCAGGAGGCCGCCGGGGGCACCACCCCGACGCCGAGGTACGAGAGCGAGCTCTCGGCGACGATCATCCCGGCGACCTGCGACGTGGCGATGACGATCACCAGCGGGACGACGTTGGGCAGCAGGTGCCGGGTGATGATCCGCAGGTGCGAGGCGCCGAGCGCGCGCGCGGCGAGGACGTAGTCGAGCTCCTTGAGCTGGAGGGTCTTGCCGCGGATCTGCCGGGCCATCGAGGGCCACGCGAGGGCCGCCAGCACCACGAAGATCACCCACAGGTCGGGCCGGTCGATGACCTTGTTGAGGGTCATCACCACCAGCAGGAAGGGGAAGGACAGCAGCGCGTCGACGAGGCGCATGAGCACCGTGTCGGCCCAGCCGCCGAAGTACCCCGCGAGCAGCCCGATGAGGGTGCCCACCAGCACGATGAGCCCGGTGGCGGCGAAGGCCACGGTGAGCGACACCCGGGCGCCGTAGAGCAGCCGCGAGAGCTCGCAGCGGCCCACCACGTCGGCCCCGAGCGGGAACTCCCGCGTCGGCCCGATGGGCACGCCCTGCGAGGTGAGCGTGCGGTTCTTGAAGGGCATGTCGGGGTCGTGCGGCGCGAGCAGCGGGGCGAAGAGCGCCGCCGTCACCGCGAGGA
Source organism: Myxococcales bacterium (assembly GCA_030652255.1). Taxonomy (GTDB): domain Bacteria; phylum Myxococcota_A; class Polyangia; order Polyangiales; genus SCUS01. The sequence goes on from JAUSAZ010000035.1 coordinate 30,266, forward strand.
GCACCAGGATGAGGCCGACCCACGCGCCGCGGTTGCGACGAAAGCGGGCCACCGCGCGAGGATCAAGGATTGCTGCCATGGGGCGGCCGCGACGATACACCGTCTCCCCACGGGCTCAGCGCCGCTCCGTAGCGCGCCGCCGCCCCGGCCCGGTCGGGCTTGCCGCTCGGCAGCGCACCGATCGCGTCCACCCGCGCCAGCAGCCGCGGGCGCTTGAAGCCCGCGAGGCGCCCCCGGGCGTGCTCCGCCAGCGCCGCCCGCCACGCGGTCTCGTCGGCGACCGCGCCCCGCGCCACCACCGCCGCCGCCACCCGCTGGCCCCATACCGGGTCGGGTACTCCGAAGACCAGCGCCGCGGCCACCGAGGGGTGCGCCTCCAGGCACTGCTCGACCTCGACGGGGTAGACGTTCTCGCCGCCGGTCACGACCAGGTCGGTGCGCCGCGCGTGGATCGACAGCACCCCGACCGGGTCGAGCGACCCGAGGTCGCCCGTGTCGAAGTACGCCTCGTCCGCCAGCGGGCCCTGGCCCCAGTACCCGCGCATCCGCATCGGCCCTCGCACCGTGATGCGACCCACCGCCCCGGTCGCGACGGGGGCGCCGTCGTCATCCACGATGCGCAGCTCGACCCCGTGCAGGGCTCTCCCCACGCCGCGCTGCGCCACCGGCTCGCGGGTGGGCGTCTGCGTGGCCACCTGCGAGCACATCTCGGTCATCCCGTAGGTGGCCAGCGCCCGCACGCCCCGCGCGGCGCTCTCCGCGAGCAGCTCCGGCGGGCACGCCGCGCCGCCCACCAGCAGCGCCCGCGCCCGCGCCAGCACGTTGTCCCGGTCGGCCTCCAGCAGCGCCCGCAGCATCGTCGGGACCACCGACACGAGGGTCCCGCCCGCGCGCACGGCGTCGAGCACCGCGTCCGCGTCGAAGCGCGGCAGCAGCACCACCGGGCGCCCCGCCCGGAGGCACCGGGTGAGCACCGAGAGCCCCCCCACGTGGGCGATCGGCAGGGCAGCGACCCAGCGGTCGGGGTGCTCCCAGCCCAGGTTGCGCTCGCTCGCGGCGGCGCTCGCGGCGAAGGCACCGTGGGTGAGCACCGCGCCCTTCGGGCGGCCCGACGTGCCCGAGGTGTAGATCATCGCCAGGGGGGCGCCCAGCTCGCAGCGCGGGAGCGCGGGCCAACGGCGGTTTACACCGTCCAGTAAGAGCGCGTCGACCCCGGCGTCGTCGAGCGCGAGCGCGACCTCCGCGTCGTCGATGAGGGCCCGCGCCTCGGGCTCCGTGAGCCGCGGGTGCACCAGCACGGCGGTCACCCCCGCGATCGCCATCCCGAGCAGCGCCACCACCGTCTCCGCGCGGTTGCTCCCGCGCAGCGCCACCCGGTCTCCGCGGCGCACGCCCGCCGCCCGCAGCGCCGCGACGAAGCCCCCCATGCGCGCGTCGAGCTCGCCGAAGGTCCACGCCTGCCCGTCGGCGAGGAGGGCCACCTCGCCGCGCCTCCGCGGCGGCACCCGCGCGAAGGGGCTCGCGCTCATCCCCAACCCTCTCAAGGTGCCCCCGAGCCCGCTGCCGCGCCCGTCGCCCGCCGCACCCACGGCCCCTGCGCCTGCGGCACCGGCACCCCCGGCCACGCGTCCAGCCCCGGGTGCCGGTCGAGCCCGCAGGCCCACGCCCCCGGCAGCGAGCGCGCCAGCTCGCACGCCGCCGCCAGCGCCACCGGACCATCCAGCAGGTGCGTCACCACCACGCCCAGCCCCAGCGCCCCGGCGGCCAGCGCCGTCTCCCGCGCGGCCAGCCACCCGAGGGCCATCGGCTTCAGCACCACCGCCGCGCAGCCCCGCCGGGCGTCCGCGTCCGCCAGGAAGCGCGCCCGGTGCTCCGCGTCGATGAGCGCCTCGTCCGCCGCCCACGGCACCGCCCGCTCGCCCAGCGCGAACACCTCCGCGCCCGCGCAGGGCTGCTCGACGTACGCCACGCCGAGGCCCGCCAGCGCGTCGAGCCGGCGCCGGGCCTCGTCCAGGGTCCACGACCCGTTGGCGTCGAGCCGCCACGTCACCCCGGCGAAGCGCTCCCGCAGCCGCGCTAGCACCTTACGCTCCTGGGTAAAGTCTGCGCCGCCCGTCTTGAGCTTGAGCACCTCGAAGCCGCGCGCCACGGCCTCCGCGCAGCGCGCCTCGATGTCCTCGTCGCCGAGCGCGCCCGGCTGCGCGTTGCACGCCACCGCCTCCGCGTCGCAGCCCAGCACGGCCGCGACGGACACCCCCCGCCGCTGGCCCCACAGGTCGAGCAGCGCGACCTCCACCGCGCAGCGCGCCGACGGCAGCGCGTCCAGCGTCGGGAAGCGCCGCAGGGTCTCCGCCACGTCGCCGCTCGCCTCGCCCAGCCGGGGGATCACGTCGACCAACGCCTGGGTCACCGCGGCCAGCGTCTCCGGGGAGTGACCCGCCAGCGGCGAGGCCTCGCCCTGCCCGGCGTGGCCCTCGTCGTCGACGAGGGTGAGCAACAACCCCTCGCGCCGCGCCGACGGGCGCGCGGCGGCGCCCGATGGGCGGCCGAGCGCACCCTCGTAGCGGCGCAGCGAGCGCGACCGGAGGCGCACCGCGGAGGCCCTACTGGCCCGCCCCGCCGAGCGAGCGGCGCAGCTCGCCCGTCGGCACGAAGGCCCGGCCGTCGACGGTGAAGGCCGCGCTGTCGTCGCCGCGCAGCAGGATCACCGCGCGCTGCGTGAGGTCGGCGGTGTCGAGCTCGCCGCCTACCGCGATCGCCACGATGCCGCCGTCGGCGCGCACCCAGCCGCCGACGCCGTGGAGGGTCGCGGGCGTGAGCGAGCGCGCCAGGAAGGAGCGCAGCCCGTTGGTGTGCATCGTCTGCCCGTTGACCCCGACCAGGAAGGCGTTGGAGTCGTCGGCGAACCAGACGCCGTTCCAGCCGCGGGCGTCCTCGAAGCCGCGGGGCTGCCACTCCAGGCCGTCCTGCCCGGTGCCCATGAGCACCACGCCGGTGTTCTGTCCGCCCACCGCCCAGCACGAGGTGCCCTGGCAGCTCACGGTGAAGAGCCGGTTGTCGGAGCCCTCGATGCGCGTCGGGTCGAGCGCCGCGGCCGCGCCGTCCACCACGCGGAACGCCACGCCGCGCTCGCCGACCACCACGAGCTGCCCGTTGGAGCGCGCGGAGACCTTGTACAGGTTGACCTCGCGCGCCTCGGGGGGGACCTCCACGCGGGTGAAGGCGCTGCCGTCGTAGCGCACCAGCACCCCCTTCGGCCCGGTGGGCGAGGCGGAGCCCCCGACGAACCACGTCACGTTACCCACCTGGGTAAAGCCCCAGTAGGTGGGCTCGCCCTCGGGGAAGGTGAGCCCCGTCGCGACGGCCTCGCAGCCGACCCCCTCGCGGTAGCGCACGACGCGGCCGCGCTCGCCCGCGGCCCACGGGGCGCCGTCGACCGGGGCGGTCCACCAGAGGACGGCGTCGGCGGCGCAGAGGGTGGTGAAGGTGCCCGGGTGGCGGTACACGAGCAGGCGCCCGGCGGACTGCGCATCGAGGCGCGCCGGGTCGACGCCCACGAAGCCGCCGGACAGGTACGCGCGGCCCGCGTTGGGGTCGCCGTAGACCGAGAGCAGCGATCCGCCGGGGAGGCCGTCGACGGCGACGCGGAAGAGGTCGGGCCGGGTGTCGGCCGCGGTGTCGTCGGGGCCGCACGCGAGCGCGAAGGCCGCGGTGGTGACCGCGAAGGCGGCGGTGACGATGGACTGCCAGGTCTTCATGGGGGGGGAGTGGGCCGGTGTTCTAGCGCCGCGCGAGCTCGGCGCGGAGGTGGTGGATGCGCTCGCGCAGCGGGGCGATGAAGTCGAAGCTGATGGTGCGCATCTGGCCCTTCATGGCGCGGGTGGCGTGCCACTTGGAGAGGGCGAGGCGGGCGGCGGTGGCGATGAGCTCGCCGCGCAGCCGGCCCTGCGGCCCGGAGCGGGCGCGAAACTGACCGAAGGCCGAGCCGACGAGGGCGAGCTCGTCGCGGGAGAGGGTGCCGATGAGCACCTCGTCCTGGAGGTACTCGCGGATGATGCGCCCGCGGCGCAGCACCAGCGCGAACACCATCGCCAGGAAGGCCAGCACGAAGAGGAACCACAGCGGCAGGAGGAAGAGCACCAGCGGCACCTCGAGGGCCGCGGAGAGGACGGCGGCGCCGTTCCAGATGGCGTGCAGGAGCACCGCGGCGGCGTAGCCCAGGAGGGGATAGAGCCAGCGGGCCCACGGGCTGGTGCTCTCCCGCGAGAGCCCGAAGCCGATGCCGGTCATGGAGGTGAAGAGGGGGTGCGCCCACGGGGTGACCACGCCGCGCAGGATGAAGATGCTGGTGAGGTCGACGGAGGCGTGGCCGGTGCCCGCGCGGGCGTAGTAGACGACGTTCTCGACGGCGGCGAAGCCGAGGGCGGCGAAGGTGGCGTAGATGATCCCGTCGATGACGCCGTCGAACTCGCGGCGCCAGAAATAGAACATCCCGAAGAGGCTGAGGGCCTTGAAGAACTCCTCCACGAGGGGCGCGCACACGGCGGCGCCGACGGCCTCGCCCGCGACGGCCGACACCACGGAGTTGATGGGCGCCGAGAAGCCGCACGCGCCGAGGGCGCCCCAGGTGAAGACCAGCGCGAGGGACCAGGTGGGCTCCGGGTCGTAGCGGTCGAGCAGGCGGGGCACGGTCATGTAGACGAGCACCGCGGGGAAGGCGAGCGCGGCGCCGTAGGCCATGGCCGTGTAGGCCCCGATGGGGTCGCGCCCGAAGAGCGGCGGCACCAGGAAGACGGCGTGGAGGAGCAGGCCCCCGACGATGGTGCCGAGGGTGAAGAGCACGAGGCCCACCATGCGGCGCGAGCGCTCTGGGTCGATGGCAGCAGAGAGGACCATAAGGGCGGGTGGGCGGACGATACCTCAGCCGGGCCGTCGCGAGGTTGGCACGCCGCGGCCCTGGGATGGACACCCCGGATGGCGATAGATTCCCCGACGCCATGCGCGACCTCACCCTGTACCGCGACGACTTCTGGATCAGCCCCTATGTCTTCACCTGCGACGTCACCCTGCGGGAGAAGGGCCTCGCGTACGACGTCGTGAGCGTGGCGCTGCAGCGCGGCGAGCAGGGCACGGAGGTCTTCTCGACGGCGAGCGTGACCGCGCGGGTGCCGGCGCTGCGCCACGGGGACTTCGTGGTGGCCGAGTCGAGCGCCATCGTCGAGTACCTGGAGGAGGCCTTCCCGGAGAGCCCGAGGGTGCTCCCCACCGACCCGAAGGAGCGGGCGCGCGCGCGGCAGGTGATGTCGTGGATCCGCAGCGACGACACCTTCCCCATCCGGGAGGAGCGCCCCACGTCGTCGATGTTCTATGCGCGCACCGACCGGGTGCTGAGCGCGGCCGGCGCGCGCGCCGCCACGAAGCTGGTGGACGTCGCCGCGCGGCTGCTGGCGCACGGCGGCGAGCACATCGGCCCGGCCTGGAGCATCGCCGACGCCGACCTGGCCTTCATGCTCCAGCGCCTCATCCTGAACGGCGGTGTGCTGCCCGAGCGGGTGCGCGCCTACGCCGACCGGGTGTGGTCGCGGCCGACGGTGAGGGCCTTCGTCGAGTACGAGCGCCAGCCCTACGTGGCGTACTGAGCCGATGACCGCGACGACCCGAGCGCGCGCCCCGCTGGCCTGCCTCGCCGCCCTGCTCGTGGCCTGCGGCGCCGACCCGGCGCCTGGGCCCACGGGGTTCCAGCGATACGTCCCGGCGGCGGGCACGCCCGAGTCGGTCGCGTACCGCGCGGGCATCACCCGCTACCTCGCCACGGCCGCGCCCACGGACACCGAGGTCAACCCGAGCGGCGTCACCACCTACACCTTCGACCCGGCGGACGGCCCGGTTTGCATGCGCGGCGGGGAGTTTCGCGCCTCGGTGCGCGAGGGCGCCAGCGACGACCTGCTGATCTTCCTCCAGGGCGGCGGCGCGTGCTGGAGCGACTTCTGCCTCGCGGTCACCGCGGCGCCCGCGGGCATCCCCTCGATGGACCTCCTGCGCACCACCCCCGAAGGGCCCTTGCGCGACTTCGACGTGCTCTACCTGCCCTACTGCGACGGCTCGCTCTTCGCGGGCGACCGCGCCATCGACGAGAACAACGACGGCACCCCCGACCGCATCCACCACGGGCTCCAGAACCTCTCCGCCGCCCTCACGGTGGGTCACCGTCGCTTCCCCCGGCCGCGTCGCGTGGTGCTCGCGGGCAGCTCCGGCGGGGGCTTCGGCACCATCCTCGCGGCCTTCCTGGTGCGCTACGTCTACCCCGGTGTGCCGCTCTATGTGATCAACGACTCGGGCGTCGGCGTGGCGCGCGCGGGCGACGCGGCCTTCCTCGATCGGCTCATCGACGAGTTCGGGGCGCGCGGGTTCATCCCCGCGGACTGCGCCGACTGCACCCGCGGCGGGCACATCACCGGCCTCGTGCGCTACCTCCTCGACCACGACCCCAACGTGCGCGTGGCGGCGCTGTCGTCCTGGTACGACTTCGTCATCGCCGACCTCTTCCTGCGCACTGCCCCGACGGCCTTCCGCGACGCGCTCGCGGCGGAGACCGGCGCCCTCCACGCGGCGCACCCCGCGCGCTACCGTCGCTTCCTCTACGACGGCAGCGGGCACACGGCGCTGCTGGGCAACGCGACCGGCATCGTGGGCACCAACCTCCGCGCGGTCGAGCTCCCCGCGGGCTTCGCCGCGCAGCTCGGCATGGTGGAGATCAAGAGCATGTACACGCTCTCCGTGAACGACCTGACCGTGGCCCGCTGGATCGCCGCCATGGTAGCCGACGACGCCACGGTCTGGGCTGACGTGGTGCAGCCCGCGGGCCCGGCGCCCATGCGGGCGACGCCTGCGCCGTAGCATTGGGGCGGCGAATTGGTCTAGAGAGGCTCTCGCGATGGCACGACCCCCTGTAGCGCTGGTGCTGGTGGCCCTCGGGCTGGCGGCGTGCGCGCTCGAGAACCCCGGCGTGATCGTCGAGCCCGACGTGCCCGGCGCACCCGTCGACCTGGGCATGCCCGTCGACCTGGGTGATCCGGTCGACACGGGGGCCATCGACACGGGGCCCATCGACACGGGGCCACGCGACACGGGTGTCACCGACCGGGGGGTGCTCGACACGGGCGTGATCGACGCGGGTCCGCCCGACACGGGGGTGGTCGATGCGGGGCCGCCCGATACGGGCGTGGTCGACGTAGGTCCGCCCGACACGGGGGTCATCGACGTGGGTCCGCCCGACACGGGGGTCATCGACGCGGGTCCGCCCGACACGGGCGTGATCGACGCGGGCGCGCCCGACGTGGGCCCGCCCGACACGGGCCCGGTCGACGTGCCGGTCGATACGGGCATCGTCGATGTGCCGGTGAGCCCGACCTGCGGCTCGGAGGGCCAGGGCTGCTGCTCGGCGCCCTTCATGCCCTGCCGCACCAACCTCAGCTGCCAGCCGCGCTTCCTGGCGCCCAACCAGTGCGGGCCCTGCGGCGGATACCTCCAGCTCTGCTGCGCGGGCTCCTGCCGCAGCGGTCCCTGCCGATCCGGGTTCTGCACCGGGATCTGATGCGCTCCGCCAGGCCCGGCGCGCAGCTCGACGTCGGGGCTCCGTCGCTGTCAGCGACCGCGGGCGGTCGTCGCAGCGCCCTGGGCCTCCATCGGCCACTCGTAGACGTACTCGTCGCTCGATGACCCCTTGAAGGAGTCGGCGTCGTATTCCAGGCGCACCCGGCGCAAGCCCACGCGCTCGACGAGGCGCTGCGAGGCCACGTTGCGCGTGTCGATGCGGGCCTCGACGCCGCGCACCTGCAGCTCGTCGACGAGGTACCGGATCACCGCAGCGGTCGCCTCGGCGCCGTAGCCCCGTCGCATGAAGGGCGCGCAGACGAAGTACGCAACGCTCGCGCGCTGGTCTTTGCGCACGGTGGCCTCCATGAGCCCGACGTAGGGGCCGTCGGGGAGGCGCACGGCCCAATTGAGCCAGCGCTCCAACCCGTCGGGCGACCACCGCACCTCCAGGCGCTCATACCGCCTCCGAAGGGCCTCCAACGAGGCGGGTGGATCGACCGGCATGAACGTATAGAGCCCCGGGTCGGAGAGGCCCGCGAAGAGCTCGTCGGCGTGGCCGGCCACGAGCGGCTCCAGTGCCAGCCGCGGCGTCGTGAGGTGCATCGCGTCGCGCATCTGCTGCACGCGCTGCCGGACGTCCGCGAGCACCTCCCCGCAGCTATAGTCGGGCCCGCTCGCTCGCTCGATGGGTCTGAAGACCGAGAGATCGGAGCGCTCCCGGGTGAGCGCCTCGGCTTCGTCTCGCGACAGATCGCTGTGCAGCGCGTACGCGAGCTCGGCGCCGTCCTCGAGGGCGTCGTGGATCACGCTGAGCTGGCGCAGCCCGAGGAAGTCAGTGCGCACCTCCTGGCCCGCGGGGTTGAGGTAGCACAGCTCGCCCTCGCGGCCGATCGCGAGGGCCTTCTCGTACGCCTCGCTCGGGGAGTCGGCGCGCACGAGGTGCAGGTTGACGTGAACGACCTGCCGCGGGTCATCGCCGACGCGGATCGCCAGCACCACGTCGGCCAGGTACCACTGCGCGTCTGGCGGGATGTAGCCCATCAGCGTCGCGAGGTCTGGCGATGGGCCGAGCGGCGCGCGGCGCGGTTGGGGCCGGGCGGACGCAACGCCGAGCGGCGGTGTTCGATGGTTGCGGCGAAGGCGCGGGCCTCCCTGGACTGGGTGTGCATGTTGGCGCGCTCGGCTTCCATCGCCGCAGCCTCGGCGTGGATGAGGGCGAGGTCGAGGTCACCAGGGCCAGCGCGCATCGCGTAGGCTTGCGACGTCTCACGCTCTGCCACGGCGATGTCCGGAGTAGAGCCGAGCTGGCGAGCTAGAGGCAGCACACGATCGGAGTAGGTCGTGATCGCCTGGTCGAGTCTACCGATCTTCATGAAGCAGTATGCGTGCGCTCGCTCGACATGAAGGGAAGACTCATTGCTAGCTGAAGGGAGATCAAGGCGTTCAAGCTCGGACAGCACCTTCAGTGCGTCCGCGTGGCGAGATGAGCGCATCATCTCTTCGGCAGTGATCATAAGTAGATTGAAGACGACGTCGGGCCTGTTGTGCGATATGAATGCGGGTGCGACGTTGTCCCTTATCAGCTTCATCGCGCGGTCGATATTGCCGTGAGTCGCGAGCGATTTGGCTAGCATTCCCAGGGCTTCGGCCGACTTGATTGGATGGCCGAGGTCGCGAGACTTCTGGTGAGCCTCCAGCGCGAAAGACTGTTGCTGGTCGGGGGTCAGCTCTGACCATCGCGCGATGGATCTGGAAAACCAGGCCTCCAGGACCTCCAGGAATTGGCCCTGTTCCTGCGCCCGGTGATAGGCCCGATCCGCCGCGACCTCCGCGATTTGACGTGCATCTCTAGCCCGCCGCGGCCGATCCATGCGGTTTCCATAGGTAGTTGCCCATCTCGCGAGCTCGAGCAACTCCGAATTCGTCACGTCTCCCCCTCCACCATCCACCAGCAGCCGATTGGCCTCTTGGCAGATCGCATCCCACTCCGGGTCTTCGCCACCCCCGCTGCGCGCGAGCCCGCGGATCTCGATCGAACCCGCCCGGACGTCGTGCAGGTCCGGCACCGCCCTCGCGAGCGCGGTCGCCCCTTCATCCGACAACAGCACCACCAGCGGCCCACGCACCCACCTTCCGAGGTGATCCCTCGACAGGTTCAACCCGGCCGCCAGTCGCCCCTCGTCGGCGTTGACCAGCGCGTCGCCGTCGGGAATCACCACGCCCTCCACCGGGTCGAGGCCCCCGCGCAGCAGCAGGTCGAACTTCCCGGCCCCATCCGCGCTCGCAGGGAATATGGTCAGCGCCGGGACGCCCTCGTGCCCGGCCCAGCCCCGCAGTGCACGCACGACCTCCTCGCGTGATTCGTCATCCACCACCACCGGCACGAACGCGAACTGTGTCCCGCCCCGCCGCAGCGTCCGCCGCAGCGTCGCCAGCGCCGCCTCGCCCCCGGCGCGGGACGACCACGGCGGGCGCGCGTTCACGTCGCCTCCCGGAAGCGCCGACTCCGCACGACCAGCGGGTGCACCTCGAAGAAGGTCTCCTCCGACTGGCCGCGCTGATACTCCAGCACGAACAGGTTCCGCAGCATCTCCCGCCGCGCGTCGGCCTTGCAGTCCGACGGAAACCGGTTGGTCTCGTGCACCTTCCGGAGGGCCGGCAGCCACTCGTCGTCGAGCGCCCGCATCAACCCCGCTTCAAACTGCCCCAGCGCCCGGTCGACCGAGGTGCGGGCGATGGGCGCGTCGTCCTGCTGGTTGATCGCCGAGGCCACGACCGCCAGGGCGTGACGGATGCACCCGCCCGTCGCGAGAACGATCGCCTCGGCGGTCTCCACTCCCCCATCGAAGAGCCGCGCGAAGTCCACGCGCTGCGTGAGCACCCGCACCAGCAGGTCGATGCCCTGGTCGTCACGGGCGTGCCCGCCCTCGGCCGTGCCCCTCACGCGCACCATTGGCAGCACCACCACCTCGGTGGCGTACTGGCCGAGCAACCCGGCCCCGCCGCTGGAATACACGAGGAACGACGGCGCCGTGATCACCAGGTGGGCGTCCAGACGCGAGAGGGCCCGGAGGCGTTCGAGGTACAGGTGCTCGACGGCCTCGCGTTGACGGGAACTCAACTTCTCCAGGTTGTCGATGAGCAGCACTACAGGACCGGCGGCCGCTTCGCGCACCACCTCCAGCGCGCGGTTGAGTCCGTGCACCAGGGTATCGGTCAGGTTGCTCAACAGCATCCGCAGCGCCTTGCGCTGCTCCGGCGGTTGGAGCTTGAGCACGTCGAGCAGCTTGGAGAGCCCCTCCGTGGCGACCGAGGGCAGCTTGTCGACCACCGAGCGCAGCAGCCCCGACGCGCCGGTCGCCTGGGAGACGATCGCGTCGCGCAGCTCCTTCTTCCAGATCTCCGCCAGCACTGCGGCCGCCGCCGGAGTGCTACGGTCGGCCACAAGCTTCCAGAGGGCGACGAGGATGTCCTCCAGGTCGACGTCCGAGATCTCGACCAGCGGCGTGGCGTCCAGCACGAGCACCGTCGGGCGGTGGTCGAAGGGCAGCTTGGAGAGCCGATTCCCCATGCGCAGCAACTCCGTCGTCTTCCCCGACCCGATATGACCCGTGAGGAACTGCAATGACGACGTCGACCCCTGGCGACGAATCGCTCGTATCAACGTCGCCATGCGGTCGCCTCCGCGGAGCACGTCGAGGTTCACGTGGAGGCCCGCATCGGCCTCGGGGTCGAGGGCGACGGCGGGGTTGCAGAGCTTCACGGCGTCGTCGAGCGTCGTGGCAGGCACACCACCCATCACCCGACGGGTGAGCGGCAGCACGTCGTCGACGTTGGAGTCCATCCGTCGAGCCTACGCCATCGCACGCCCGGGCTCTACGCGCGCATCGACAGCACCACGTTGGCTTCGGTACCGCTGCGCACCCGGCAGGCTATAACCCCCCCCGCGCGACGCTGCCGTGAACGCCCACCCCGCACCCCCGCCGAAGCCTCCGCGCCGCTGCGCCGCCCTCTTCGCGCTGCTCGCCGCGTGCTCGGGCTCCACCCCGATGCCCGGCGCCGTCCCCGCCGACGTCGTGCTCACCAACCTCTCCGACGCACCTGCCGCCGACGCCGGCCCCCTGCGCGCGTGCCCCGGCGCGCTCGCCGGCCCCGACCTCTCCTGCGAGGTGCTCGGCACGCCGCTCTCGGCGCCGCGCGACGTGTGGGTCACCCGCGACGGTACCGTCTACGTCACCGAGATGGGTGCCGGCACCATCGTGCGCCTCGACGGCGACCGCTTCGTCACCGTCGCCTCCGGGCTCATGGCCCCCATCGGGCTGCGCGAGGCCCCGGACGGCGCGCTGCTCGTCGGCGAGGAGGGCGGCCGCTCGGTCGCTCGCATCGACCGCGCTACCGGCGCGCGCACCCTCGTCGCGGGCGAGCTCGGCAACGTCACCTACCTCACCGTCGACGCCTCGGGCGCCGTGTTCGCGTCGTCCTTCGACAACGTGGGCCCCTTCGGCACCGGGCGGGTCACCCGCATCGACCCGGTGACCCGCGCCGCCACCCGCTACGCCACCGGGCTCAACGTCCCGGAGGGCCTCTTCGTCGACGACGCGGGCGCCCTCTTCGTCGCCGAGTGGGCCCTGCCCTCCTCGGTGCGCCGCTTCCCCCCGGGCGGCGGAACCGTCGGCACCTCCGCCGTCGTCGCCACCGACCTCACCAACGTCTACGGCCTGCTGCCCGACGGCGCCGGGGGGATGTTCATCGGCGACCACGCCGGGCGCGTCGTGCGCCAGCGCGCCGACGGCAGCCGCGAGGTGGTGCTCGACCGCATCGGGCGCCCGGGCGGCCTCGCGCGCGCGGCCGACGGCGCGCTGCTCGTCGCGGAGTTCGTCGACTTCAACGCCCTGGGCCGCCTGCTGCGGGTGCGCGGCCTGCGATGACCCCCCGGCGGCTCCGCGCGGCGCTGCTCTCCCTGGGCCTCGCGCTCGCGGCCTGCCAGCGTGTGCCCGTCGCCGCGGTCGCCGCCCGCGACGCGGCCGTCGAGCCCGACCGCCCCTTCGCGCGCCTCTACGCCGCCGACGCGGGCGACGGGCGCTTCTCCGAGCCCGAGTGGCGGCGCATCCGCCGGATGTCCCCGGTGCCCCCGTTGGAGCCCGACCCCACCAACCGCGTGGCCGACGACCCCGCCGCCGCGCGCCTCGGCTACGCCCTCTTCCACGACGCCGCGCTCTCCGTCGACGGCACCGTCGCGTGCGCCGGATGCCACGACCCCGCGCGGGCCTTCAGCGACGGCCTCCCGCGGGCCGTGGCGCGCGGCCGCGTCGGTCGCCGCAACACCCCGTCGCTCTGGTGGGCGGCGACGCACCGGTGGCAGCTCTGGGACGGCGCCGCGGACTCCCTCTGGGCGCAGCCCGTGATGGCGTGGGAGCACCCGAGCGAGCACGGCCTCTCCCGCGACGAGCTCGCCCGGCGGCTGACGGCGCGCCACGGCGAGGCCCTGCGCGCGGTCTTCGGCGCCGACCCGGGCGACGACGCGCTGGCGGTGATCGCGCGGGCGGGCAAGTGCCTCGCGGCGTACCTGCGCACGATCACCCCGCGCTCGCCCTCCGCCTTCGACCGCTGGGTGGCGGGGGCGCCCGCGGCGATGGAGCCGGCGGCCGTGCGGGGGCTGCAGCTCTTCCTGCGGGTGGGCTGCGTGCGCTGCCACAGCGGCGCCCTCTTCTCGGACGGGGACTTCCACGCCGTGCGCTTCCCCGACGACCCCGCGGTCGGGCCCGACCACGGCCGGCTGGAGGGATCCGAGCGCGCGCGGGCCCACCCCCTGCGGGCGCAGAGCGCGTACAGCGACGAGCGCGAGGCGATGTTTCCCCCGAACCCCACCTCCCCCGAGGACGACGGCCGCTTCCTCACGCCCTCGCTGCGGGGCGTCGCGCTCACGGCGCCCTACGGCCACGCGGGGACGCTGCCCACCCTCGAATCCGTCATCGACCTCTACGCCGCGGGCGGAACCCCCGCGGGCGACCCCCGCGCGCAGGGCGTGCGTGATGTCTTCGCCGAGCCCTTCGTCCTGCGCGGGAGCGACCGGGCCGACCTCGTGGCCTTCCTGCGCGCGCTCACGCCCGGGACTCAGCCGTAGCGGAGCTTCATCGCGAGGATGGTCACGGCGAGCGCCAGGGTGACCACGTTGGCGAGGATGACGGGCCAGGCCGAGAGCAGCACCCCGTACGCGAGCCAGAGCGCGACACCTACGGTGAACGCGCTGTACATCCCGAGCGACACCCCGCTGGTGTTGCGGGTGCGGTAGAGCAGGCGCGCCTGCGGCACGAGGCTGGCGGTGGTGAGGCTCGCGGCGGCGTAGCCGATGAGTTCGATGCCGGTCATTGGGGAGGGGACGGGGATGTATGGAAGGCGTCGCCCCGGACGCCAGCGGAATCGTCGGCCACGTGGCGCGCAGGTGCGGGCGTCGACGGGCGGCGGTTGCCTCCGCCGGGGCCGCGGGTAGGCTCTGGCGCCAATGACTCCGTGGATGCTCGGTGACCGCCGCCGGATGCTCTGCGGCGCCCTCGGGGTGCTCGTCCTGATCGCGCCCTCGGCGGCCCCGGCGCAGCGGCTCCGTCGCGCGTCCGACGCGGTGCACACCGGCTCCTCCGAGCCGCGGCGGAGGCGCGCCGCCCCCGACAGCAGTCCGTCGGCGCCGTCACCCTCGTCGTCCGGTCGGCGCAACCCCCGCTGGCTGCGCGCGCGGAGCTTCCTGCCGTACCCCTACGCCTGGGGCTACGGCGGCTATGACGTCCCCTTGGACACCTCCCAGCACAGCCCGCGGAGCGTGGCGGTGGTGGCCAGCCTCGACGGCGGCATGGCCCTGTCGTCCATCGGCCGAGGCGGCCTCGGGCTCCGGGTGCTCGGCGCGTCGCTGGAGTTCGAGCTCCGCTACTCCGCCTACGCCGAGCCCACGGACGATCAGACGCTCTGGGTCGGCCTCGGCCGCTACCGCGGCGCCGTGACGCTCGCTGACAGCGCCGGGGCGCGGGTGCGCGTCTTCGGCGGTCTGCTGCACTGGATCGACGACGGCGGCAGCGAGTTCGGCGGCGAGGGCGGTATCGGGCTCGACGCCTTCCCCGACGCCCCGTGGGTGATCTCCTTCGACCTCTCGGGCGGCTTCGTGGGCCGCGCCGCGCTGGTGGGCCTGCGCGGCACCGTCGGCTACCTCGTGGGCCCGGTGGAGATCATGGTGGGCTGGCAGCACGAGTCGGTGATCCCGACGGTGAGCGGCGGCAGCGTCGACCTGAGCGGCCCCCTCGCGGGCCTCCGGCTCTGGCGCTGACCTACAGCCGCGTGCGCAGCGTCCACGCCAGGTGGAGATACGCCGCCAGGTACCCGAAGCCCGCCACGGCCACCGTCCCCAGCACCCGCGAGCCCGCCAGCGGCGCCAGCCCGAAGCCGCCGCGGTACTGCACCGTCGAGCCCACGAGGCCCACCCGGTGGTGCAGCACCACGCAGCCCACCACGCCCGCGGCCACCAGCGCCGTCGCCACGGTGCCCGGCCGCCGCGGCTGGTGCGCCCGTATCCACCACGCCCCCAGCGCGAAGCCCACCAGCGCGAGGCACCCGCACGCCAGCGCCGCCAGCAGCAGCGCCGCCGACGGCACCTTCGCCCCGTCGGCCACGTAGCTCAGGGCCCAGTCGGTGTGCCGCGCCAGCACCCAGAAGGCCACCGGCACCGCCACCGCGGCCTCGTGCGTCGCGAGCGCCACGAAGCCCCGCAGCTGCGTCACCCCGCGCGGCGACGACCGCAGCTCGCGCGCGCCCAGCAGCGCGGCCAGCAGGCCCAGCGCGACGCTCCAGCACATCCACGCGAGCAGCGGCATCGCCCGCCCGTCAGCCCGCGATGCCGAGCACGTCGCCGATGGTGTAGCGCCCCGGCGCCCGACCCTTGAGCCAGCGCGCGGCCCGCAGCGCGCCCGCGGCGAACACCGCCCGGCTGGTCGCCTTGTGCGTGAGCTCGATGCGCTCGCCGGCGCCCGCGAGCAGCACCGTGTGGTCGCCCACCACGTCGCCGCCCCGCACCGCGTGCATGCCCACCTCGGTCAGCGTGCGCTGCGCCGACGCGCCGTGGCGCCCGTGCTTCAGGTCGTCGTGGGTGAGGTCGCGGGCCCGGGTCACCACGTCCGCGAGGCGCAGCGCCGTCCCGGAGGGGGCGTCGCGCTTGGCGCGGTGGTGCGTCTCGATGATCTCCACGTCCCAGTCGCTGCCGAGCAGGCGCAGCGTCTCGGCCAGCGCGTGCGCGAGCACCTGCACCCCGAGGGACATGTTGGGCGACGCCAGCAGGGGGATGACCGACGACGCGTCGCGCAGGGCCGCCTCGGCCTCGGGGCTCAGCCCGGTGGTGCCGACCACGCAGGCCACGCCCGCCGCCGCCGCCGCGCGCACCACGTCGGGCGTCGCGCTCGCGCTGCTGAAGTCGATCACCACGTCGGCGCCGAGCAGGGCCACCGCCGGGTCGCTCACGATGCGCACGCCCCAGGGGCGGCCCACCAGCGCGCCCGCGTCGGCGCCCAGCTCCGGCGAGCCCGAGTGCTCCAGCGCGCCGACCAGCTTGGTGTTCTCCGAGGCGGCGACCTGCTCCAGGAGCAGGCGGCCCATGCGACCCGACGCGCCCGCGATGGCGACCTTCAGCATGTCTCAGCCGCCCTGCAGGCCGTAGGCGCGGAGCGCCGCGACGGTCTTCGCGATGGAGGCCTCCGCCGGCCAGGCCATCGGCAGCCTGATCTCCGCGGGGATCTTCCCCATCCACGCGAGCGCGGCCTTCACGGGCCCCGGGTTGGTCTCCACGAACATCGCGTCGTACACGCCGAGCAGCGCCTGCTGCCGCCGCCGCGCGCCCGCCACGTCGCCCGCGAGGAAGGCCGTCACCACGCCCTGCACCGCCGCGGGAACCACGTTGCTGGCGACGGAGATCACGCCCCGCGCGCCGCAGGCCATCATCCCGAGGGTGAGCGCGTCGTCGCCGCAGAGCACCGTCAGCCGGTCGCCCAGGGCCGCGACGATCGCCTGCGCCCGCAGGATGTTGCCCGTGGCCTCCTTGAGGGCGACCACGCGGGGGCAGTGCCTCGCGATCTCGACCATGGTCTCGACGGCGAGGTCGGCGGTGCCGCGGGTGGGCACGTTGTAGAGCACCAGCGGCAGCCCGGTGGCGTCGTGGACGGCGCGCACGTGGCCCAGCAGCCCGGCCTGCGAGGGCTTGTTGTAGTAGGGCATCACCACCATGGCGGCGTCGGCCCCGAGGGCCTCGGCGGCCTTCGTGCGGGCGACGGTCTCGGCGGTGGCGTTGGTGCCCGTGCCCGCGATGACCGGCACGCGCCCGCCGGCCACGCGGATGACCGCGGCGATGATGTCCTTCGCCTCGGCGGCGGTGACCGTGGGCGACTCGCCCGTGGTGCCGCAGGGGACCAGGCCTCCGATGCCCTCGGCCACCTGCCACGCGGCGAAGGCCTCGACCGCCGCGAGGTCGACCTCGCCCCCGCGGAAGGGGGTCACCATCGCCGTAAACGCACCATCCAGCCGCAGCGCCATCGTCACACCTTTTGGGCCGCGCGCGAGCACCGTCGTCGCGCGCGGGGGGCAACACCCATACCCGAAGCGCCCGGCTTCTACCAAACGACCCCCGAGAGCGCGTCGTCGATGAGCGCGTCGGCGGGCCAGCCGTAGCGCCGCGCGCGGGCCGCGGGGTCGGCGCCCGCGAGGAGGGCGCGCAGGGCGGCGTGGTGGTCGGCGACGCGGCCGCGGGCGTAGTCGGCGGCGGAGCCCTCGCGGACGAGGAAGGGCCAGTCCGAGGCGGCCATGAGGCAGAGCTCGCGCAGGCCCTGGCGGCGCGCGGCGGGGCCGAGCGCCGAGGCGTGGAGCATCGCGGCGGAGGCGTCGGCGGCGTGGAGCATCGCGGTGGTGCTCGGGTGCACCCAGCGCGCGAGGTGCCCCCCTTCGCCCCAGGTGCTCGCGTTGGGGGTGACGCGGGGGTGGGAGCCATACCGGGACAGGTAATCCGTGGGGGTGATGGCGCGCGGTCCGAGGGCGGCGAGGAGGGCGGCGAGGAAGGAGGTGCCCTCGGCCCACCAGTGGCCGAAGAGCTCGGCGTCGTAGGGGGCGAGCACGACCGGGGCGTGGACGCCGCGCAGGGCGAGCGCGTCGAGGCGGCGGGCGCAGCGGTCGGCGAAGTCGCGGGCGTGGGCGACGGCGAGGGTGCGGGCGAGGGTGGGGTTCCAGGGCTGCTTGGGCGAGCCGGCGTGGTCGGTGACGCGCCAGAGCTTGATCCCGGTGGGGGTGCGCGAGCCGTCGGCGGCGAGGAAGTCCACGAGCAGGGAGCGCGGCGCGCGCAGCCCGACGTCCTCGTGGAAGTCGCGGTAGAGCGGGTGCGAGGGGTAGCCCGTGGTGCGGCTCCACACCGAGGCGGCGGCGTCGACGTCGCGGCCGAAGCAGGCGACGCCCGCGGGGGTGACCACCGGGCGCGCGGTGGCGTCGGGCGGCCGCGGGTGCCCGTAGAGCAAAGCGTGGGACTCCAGCACGGTGACGTAGAGCCCGCGGTCGGCGAGGGCGACGTCGACCCCGGGCGCGACGCCGCACTCGGGGAGCCAGAAGCCGTCGGGCGGCGACCCGAAGCGGCGGGTGTGCGTCGCGACGGCGAGGGCGACCTGGGCGTCGACGAACCAGGGGTGCCGGGTCCAGAGCGGGAGCAGGGCGTGGGTGAGGGCGGTGGTCCAGAGGGAGAGGCGCCCGGCGCGGGCGAGGCGGGCGAAGGCGCCGGGGAGGTCGCCCTCGATACGCGACCAGGTGAGCCGGGCGTGGCGGAGGGCGGCGGCGTGGGCGTCGAGGGCCGGGCGCGGGAGCTCGGGGCGCTCGAGGAGCGCGCGGCCGAGGGCGTCGAGGCGGTCGAGGTGGCGCTCGAAGCGGGCGCGCAGGAGGGCGTCGTCGAGCATGGCGACGAGCGTGGGCGAGAGCGAGAGGGTGACGCGCGCGGGGTTGTGGGCGTCGAGGCCGTCGAGCACGGCGACGAGGGGGAGGTAGCACTCCAGCATGGCCTCGAAGAGCCAGCGCTCCTCGAGGTGGTCGGCGTGCTCGGGGTGGCGCACATAGGGGAGGTGCGCGTGCAGGACGAGGAGGACGCCGCCGAGGGATGGGCTCACGGAGCCGGCGGTTGTAACAGAGACCGCGGGCGGGGGAGGGTGCTCGCCGCCGCCGCCCATGCTTGGCTTCCCTCCTGATGGCGACCCCCGACCTCACGGCGCTCCCGGGCCTCGCCCTGCGCCTCGCGCTCACCGCCCTGGCGCGGGCCGCGGGCGTGGGCTCCCCCTTCGGCCTGCGCGTGGTGGCCCGGCCCTGGGCCTCGGTGGGCGCGTCGTGCGTGCTGATCGAGGGCGCCGCCCGCCACGTCGACCGCTGGATCGACGCGGGACCGGTGGTCTTCGCCGAGACCGCCGACGAGGTGCTGGTGCTCTGGGCCGCGAAGCGGCGATCCGCCGAACCCGACTGACGACCGCCCGATCGGCCACCACCCGTGGCCCTCTGCCGGTCGGATGGGGCGGGGTGTCAATGGCGCGCGGGATGCGCCTATCATTCGCGCCCATGAACCCCAACCCGATCGAGAGCATGATGAAGGAGTCGCGGGTGTTTCCGCCGGACGAGGAGTTCTCGCGGCACGCGCACATCCGCTCGCTGGAGCAGTACCGCGCGCTCTACGAGAAGTCCCTCCAGGACCCGGAGGCCTTCTGGGGTGAGATGGCCGACGCGCTGCACTGGTTCGCGCCGCCGCGCGACGTGCTCGTCGACGAGGCGCCCGACACGCGCTGGTTCGTCGGCGGCACCACCAACATCTCCTACAACTGCCTCGACCGGCACCTGTCGTCGCTGCGCCGCAACAAGGCCGCCATCCTCTGGGAGGGCGAGCCCGGCGAGACCCGCACGCTCACCTACCACCAGCTGCACCGCGAGGTGTGCCGCTTCACCAACGTGCTGCGCAAGCTGGGCGTGCGCACCGGCGACCGCGTGGCGATCTACATGGGCATGGTGCCCGAGATCGCCGTCGCGATGCTCGCGTGCGCCCGCATCGGCGCGCCGCACATGGTGATCTTCGGCGGCTTCGCGGCGGACGCCGTGCGCGACCGCATCAACGACTCCAAGGCCTCGCTCGTGGTCACCTGCGACGGCGCGTGGCGCCGCGGCCAGGTGGTGCCCCTCAAGGCCATCGTCGACAAGGCCATCGCGGAGTGCCCGAGCGTGCGGCACACGGTGGTGTTCAAGCGCACCGGCGAGCGGGTGAACATGGAGCCCGGCCGCGACCACTACTGGCAGGAGGTCATCGAGGCCGTCAACACGAGCGCGCCGCCGCTGCCCGTGGAGAGCGAGCACCCGCTGTTCATCCTCTACACCTCTGGGACCACCGGGAAGCCCAAGGGCATCGTGCACACCACCGGCGGCTACATGGTGGGCACCCACGTCACCAGCAAGTACGTCTTCGACCTCCGCGAGAACGACACGTACTTCTGCACCGCCGACGTCGGCTGGATCACCGGCCACTCCTACGTCGTGTACGGCCCGCTGCTCAACGGCGCGACCATCCTGATGTACGAGGGCGCGCCCAACTTCCCCGACCAGGGCCGTCTCTGGCAGCTCTGCGAGCGCTACGGCGTCACCATCTTCTACACGGCCCCGACGGCCATCCGCGCGTTCATGCGCTGGGGCGAGCAGTGGCCCATGAAGGCCGACCTCTCGTGCCTGCGGCTGCTGGGCAGCGTCGGCGAGCCCATCAACCCCGAGGCGTGGATGTGGTACCAGCGCGTCATCGGCAACGCGCGCTGCCCCGTGGTGGACACCTGGTGGCAGACCGAGACCGGGGCCATCATGATCTCCCCCTTGCCGGGCGCGACGCCCACCAAGCCGGGGAGCGCGACGCTGCCCTTCTTCGGCATCGACGCCGACGTGGTGCGCAAGGACGGCACGCGCTGCGCGCCCAACGAGGGCGGCTTCCTGGTGATCAAGCGCCCGTGGCCCTCGATGGCGCGCACCATCTACGGCGACGACGAGCGCTTCCGGCGGCAGTACTTCACGGAGATCCCCGGGGTGTACTTCACCGGCGACGGCGCGCGCCGCGACGAGGACGGGTACTTCTGGCTGATGGGCCGGGTCGACGACGTGCTCAACATCTCCGGGCACCGCCTCGGGACGGCGGAGATCGAGAGCGCGCTGGTGGGCCACCGCGCCGTGGCCGAGGCCGCGGTGGTGGGCCGGCCCGACGAGGTGAAGGGCCAGGGGCTGGTGTGCTTCGTCACGCTGCGCCCGGGCTTCGCGGCCACCAACGAGCTCAAGCAGGTGCTGGCCGACCACGTGGGCGCGGAGATCGGCCGCTTCGCGCGGCCCGACGTGGTGCGCTTCGCCGACGCGCTCCCGAAGACCCGCAGCGGCAAGATCATGCGCCGGCTCTTGAAGGAGATCGCCGGGGGAGGGGAAGCCAAGGGCGACACCACGACCCTGGAAGACCTCTCGGTGCTCGCGGCGCTGCGCGCCACCGACGACGACTGATCCCCCTCTGCTGGCACGAGCGGTGCGAAGCTACGCCGCCCATGCGCACCGCCCACCTCGCCACCACCCTCGCCCTCACGCTCCTCCTCGCGGTCCCGTCTGCGGGCGCGCAGACGCTCGTGGCGCCGCCGGCCGCCGCGCCGTGGCAGGGCGCCGCGCCACCCGCCGCGAGGCCCGACGACGCGGCGGCGCAGGACGCAGCCTCCGCCCGCGCGGTGGAGCGGCTGCTGGCCACCCTCGACGCCGACGCCCGCGAGCGGCGGGCGCTGGGCCTCGGGGTCGGCCTCGGCGGCGGGGTCGCGGTGATGGGGGCGAGCGCGTGGATGCTCGCGCGCGACGGGGCCCCGAGGTGGACGGACAACGCCGGGACGTACATCGGCGCGGCGGGCGTCGGGCTGCTGCTGGGCGGGGTGCTCAACGCCGTGCTGCCGGCGTACCTCCACGAGCTGAACGACTCGTGGCGGGAGACCGCGGGGCGCCCGATCGCCGCCCGCCGCGCGCACTTCGGGGTGGTGCTCGACGAGCTCGCCGAGCGGACGCGCGCGGCGCGGGTGCTGGCGGGGCGCCTCTCGCTCGGCTTCGGCGCGGCCTTCGTGGCGGTGGCGGTCATCGCCGAGGCGGTCATCGACGACCCCCTGCCCGGGCCCAACTCCATCGCCCTCGTCACGGGCATCGGCGGCGCGTTCATCATGGCGTCGAGCGTGCCGGCGCTGACGATGCGGTCGCCCGTCGAGCACGCGGCGATGTTCTGGCGCGCGGGCGAGGCGCGGCCGACGGTGCGCCTCGCGGGGGTGTCGGTGCTGCCGACCCGCGGCGGAGCGCTGGCCGGCGTCGCGCTGGTGTTCTGAAGGGTTGAAGGGGAGGGGAGAGCCGTCGGCTCAGCCGATGGGCATCTGGGACTTGTGGCGCGAGAGCCACTGGGAGAAGGACTGCAGCCCGGGGTTGAGCGAGCGGCTGAAGGCCACGTCGCGCGCGGCGCAGAACTCCTCCTCGAAGTCGCGCTTGTACTGGAACATGTTCCCCAGGTCGTCGGCGCCCGGGAAGCCGAAGGTGCGGTAGACCTCCGGCGGGACGTACGCGTACGACACGGGCTGCTCCAGGGCGTTCTGCAGCGCCGCGGCCATCTGCGCGCCGGTGAGGTGCTCGCCCGCGATGCCGACGGTCTTGCCGCGCAGCGCCTCACCCTGCTTGAAGATCCCGTAGGCGCAGCGGCCGATGTCGTCGGCCGCGATGCCCGGGAGCTTCTTGTCGGCCATCGGCAGCACGAAGGACAGCTTGCCGTCCTCGCCCTTCTTCGGGCCCATCCCGAAGTACAGGAGGTTGTCCCAGTAGAACGACGTCAGCAGCAGCGTCGTGGCGACGCCGGACTCCGTGAAGAAGTGGTCCGACTCGCCCTTCGCGTCGAAGTGCGGGACCTTGTACTTCTCCTTGAGGGTGGGCATCCGGTCGTCGCTGAGCGGCACCCGCTTGCGCGTGTCTTCGAGCGTCGACCAGATGGCGTGCGACACCCCCGCGGCCTTCGCCGCCTCGGCGAGCGAGCGCGCCTGGGCGATCTCCTTCTCGGGCGAGAAGTGCTCCCAGAAGTTGGTCACGCAGAAGGCCCCGTGGGCGCCCGCGAAGGCGCGCTTGAGGCTCTCCGTGTCGTCGAGGTCCGCCGCGACCACCTCCGCGCCGAGCTTCGCCAGCTCGCGCGCCTTGTCGCCGTCGGGCTTGCGCGTGATCGCGCGCAGCGTGAACTCCCCGCTCGCGTCGTCGAGGATGGCGCGGGCGAGCCCGCCGCCCTGCGCGCCCGTGGCCCCGGTCACCGCGATGATCTTCTTGCTCATTGGGAATCTCCTCCGTGGTTGGTCTCTCGGGCGCCCCGCGCACCTGCGGACGCGCCACCGTCGATCGCACGGCAGGTGTAACCGGTGCCCCTGACCGATGTCATCGCCCGCCGCTCCGCCAGCGCGCACCTCCCATGGGGACAGGCACCCCGAAGCGCCAGCGGCGAAGGCTTGACAAGCCCTCCCCGCCGGGGATATCGGTACAGTCAATCTTGAGAACTGTTCGCAGAATCAACCGCTGCGCCGCGCCCGGGAGGGCCACTCGATGATCCCATCTGCCCGTGTTTTGTCGGATGCGCTCTCGGCGCTGGCGCAACCCGCGGCGACCCTGCTCGACCCGAGCACCCGGGTGTTCGCGCCCTTCCTGGCCTTCGCGGGGGTGATCGCGGTGGCGACGCTGGCGGCGCGGGGCGTCGGGGTCGGGCGTGCGGCGCGGGGCATCTTCTCGCGGGACGTCTGGCTGCACCGCTCGGCGCTCGCGGACTACCGGCTCATCGCCGCGCGGGCGCTGCTGCGGGTGCTCTTCGCGGGCGCGCGCGGCGTGTCGGTGCTCGCGGTGGCGGCCATCGTCATGGGCCAGGCGCGGCACCACCTCGGGTCGCCGGGGCTCGTCGGGCTCCCGCTGCTCGCGGGCGCGGTCTACACCCTCGCGGTCTTCGTGGCCGAGGACGCGGGGCGCTTCTACCTGCACCGCTGGATGCACCGCAGCCCGGTGATGTGGGAGTTCCACAAGGTGCACCACTCGGCGGAGGTGCTCACGCCGCTCACCCTCTATCGCACGCACCCCGTGGAGGGCGCCCTCAACGGCGCCGCCAGCGCCCTGGTCGTGGGCGTCGTCCTGGGCCTCTGTGCGTGGGTGTTCGGCCCGTCGCTGCGCGCCTGGGAGCTGCTCGGCGTCGACGCCCTCGGCTTCGCGTGGACCCTCTGCGGCGCCAACCTCCGCCACTCCCACGTGTGGCTCTCGTACGGCCCGCGGGTCGAGCGCTTCTTCCTGAGCCCCGCGCAGCACCAGGTGCACCACAGCAGCGACCCCCGCCACGCCGACCGCAACTTCGGCACCGTCCTCGCCCTCTGGGACCGCCTCGGCGCCTCGCTCCACGTCACCACCGCCCGCCGCGAGGCGCTCTCCTTCGGGCTCCCGCCGGGCGAGCCCGGCCCCGCCCACACCGTCGCCTCTCTCCTCCTCTCCCCCGTCGCCGCCGTCGCCCGTCGGTTGCGCGCGCGCGCCTCCGAGGTCGCCGCCGCGTGGGCCCCGTCCGCCCGCTGGTCGCCCCGCGCGGCGCTCCTCCTGGCCGCGATGAGCACCGCGACCTGCACCACCGAGGGCTTCGACCGCACGGCGCTGCTCCGGTCCTTCGCGGTGTGCACCCTGCAGACCACGGGGCAGTTCCAGACGCAGGCCGACGCGCTCGTGGCGGCGACCATGGCCCACGCCGCGGCGCCCACGGACACGACCCGCGCCGCCGCCCGCACCGCCTGGGAGCGCGCCATCGACGTCTGGCAGCAGGCCGAGATGCTCCGCTTCGGCCCCGCGGGGGGCCTCGACACCCTCGGCGGCCGCGGGCTCCGCAACAACATCTACGCCTGGCCCGACGTCAACCGCTGCCTCATCGAGCAGCAGCTCGCCGCGCGCACCTACGAGGGCGCGGGCTTCGCCTCCCTCTCGACCAACGCCCGCGGCCTCGCGGCGCTCGAATACCTGCTCTACTATTCCGCGGCCGACAACGCCTGCCCCGCCGAGCACCCCATCAACGCCATGGGCGCCTGGGCGGCGATCGCGCCCGACGAGCTCGCCCGCCGCCGGGCCGCCTACGCCCACGCCGTCGCGGTGGACGTCGCCGCGCAGGCGAGGGCGCTCAACGCCGCGTGGGAGCCGAGCGGGTTTCGCGCGCAGCTCGAGACCGCGGGCGCCGGGAGCACCCTCTTCGCCACGCAGCAGAGCGCCTTCAGCGCCGTGGCCGAGGCGAGCTTCCACGCCGACACCGACCTCAAGGACCTCCGCCTCGCCGCGCCCCTCGGGCTGCCCGGCACGACGGCGCGCCCGGAGGCGCTGGAGTCGCAGTGGGCCGACCGCGGCGAGCAGCACCTGCGCAACAACGTCATCGGCCTGCGCACGCTGCTCGTGGGCTGCGCGGCGGGCAACAACCAGGGCTTCGACGACATGCTCGAGGCCGCCGGTGCGGCGCCGCTCGCGACGGAGATGCGCGCCGACCTCGACGCCATCGACGCGGCCCTCAACGCGCTCCCGGGCGACAGCCTCTCCCGCGCGCTGGTCACCGACCGCGCCTCGGTGCAGCGCGTCTACGACGCCGTGAAGAACCTCACGGACTTCCTCAAGAACGAGTTCACCGTGACGCTGCAGGTGCGCTCCGAGCGGGTCGCGGGCGACAATGACTGACGCCGCCGCCGAGCTCACGCGACTCGTCCCGGGGCGGCTGCCGCTGTCCATGTCCCTCTCCGTGGTCGCGCACGGTCTCGCGGCCCTCGTCGTCGGCGCGCTCATCACCGTCAACCCGCCAAGCCCCCGCGCGCAGCTCGAGTCGCTGGTGCTCACGGAGTCGACGCCGCCGCCCCGTCCGCCGCCGGTGCCGGTCGACATCGAGCCCCCGCCGCCCCCGCCGCCGCCGACCCGCGCCGCGGCGCCCGCTCGCTCCGAGCACCCGGTGGCCCGCCCCGTGGCCGCCCGCGCCGTCGCGCCCGCGCCCACCCCCCCGACGCCCGTCGCGCCTGCGCCCACGCCCCCGGCGCCCGCGCCCGCGGTCATCGACTCTCCGCTCGCGACTGGTCCTGCCGTAGGGGCCGCGACGCCGTCGAGCGCGCCCGGATCGGGTCCGCCGTCGCCCGCGCCCATCGCCGCCGCCGCGGTCGCCCCGCAGGCCAGCGCCCGCGGCGTGCCCGGCCCGATGGTGGACGTCGGCGCCTACCTCTCGGTGGTGCGCGACCGGGTGAGCCGCCACCGCCGCTATCCCGCCATGGCCATCGAGCTCGGCCTCGAGGGCGTGGTCGAGGTGGGCGTGCGGGTCAACCCTGACGGGACGCTCGCCTCCGCCCCGACCCTCGACGAGAGCTGCGGCCACGAGATGCTCGACGCCGAGGCCCTGCGCATCGTCGCCCTCGCCGCGCCCTTCCCCCCGGTCACGGGCCACCAGCAGCCCGTCCGGCTGCGTGTGCCCGTGCACTTCCACCTCGACTGAACGCTCCCTCCAATCCCCCCCCCATGAGAATTACCCCTCGTGTTCGGACCTCGACGGCGCTCGCGTCGCTCGGCCTGCTGCTCGCCCCGACCGTCGCCCGCAGCCAGGAGGTCCCCGCCACGCCGCCCGCCACGCCGCCCGCCCGCGGCGCGTCGGTGTGGGTCGCGCCGCGCGTCGACGTGGTCGGCGAGGCCCCACGCGCGCTCGACCGCACCCCTGGCAGCGCCACGGTCGTCCGCCGCGAGGACATCGTGCAGCTCGCCCCGCAGAGCGGCGGCGACGTCCTGCGCACGGTGCCCGGCCTCAACGTCATCGGTGAAGACCCGATGGGCCTGCGGCTCAACATCTCCATCCGCGGCCTCGACCCCAACCGCAGCCGCAAGGTGCTCGTCCTCGAGGACGGGATGCCCGTCTCGCTCAACCCCTACGGCTCCCCCGAGCTCTATTACACCCCGCCCATCGAGCGCATGGAGCGCGTCGAGGTCGTGCGCGGCAGCGGCCAGATCCTCTGGGGTCCGCAGACCATCGGCGGGGTGATCAACTACATCACGCGCGACCCGCCGCGCCGCCCCACGGTGGGCGTCGACCTCCGCTACGGCACCTACGGCTACCTCCTGGCGCAGGCCTTCGCGGGCGCCACGCACGGGCCCATCGGGTGGCGCCTCGACGTCATCCACCGCCGCTTCGAGGGGCCGCGCAACCTCGCCCTCAGCCTCATGGACGTCGCGGGCCGGCTGCGCCTCCAGATCTCCCCCCGCTCGATCGTGCAGCTGAAGCTCAACTACTACGACGAGGCCTCGGCGGCGACGTACCTGGGCATCACGGGCCCGCAGTACGCCCTCGACCCGACGATCAACCACGCCAGCAACGACAGCTTCCTCATCCGCCGCTACGCCCTCGCGCTCACGCACCAGTTCGTCGCGTCGCCCTCGGTGCTGGTGCGCACCAACGTGTACGCGTACCAGACCAACCGCGCGTGGCGCCGGCAGGAGTACGACCGCGCGGACACCGGCGCGGAGTATGAGCGCGCGTGCGACCCGATGGGCCGCTGCGGCGCGCCCGGCGAGGCGGGCGTGACGCCCACCAACGACGGCGGGAGCATCTTCTTCCGGCGCACGGCGGCGACCAACAACCGCTCCTTCGACGTCTTCGGCATCGAGCCCCGGGTCACCTGGAACTGGTCCCGCGGCACCGTCTCGGGCGAGCTCACGGCCCTCGCGCGCTTCCACTACGAGAGCGCCGACGACCAGCGCTTCATCTCGTCGTACCCGACGGGGCGCGCGGGGACGTCCATCGCCGACGAGATCCGCAACGGCTACGCGCTGGCCGCCGCCGTGCAGCACCGCTTCGGCTTCGGCGAGCGCTTCTACGTCACCCCGGGCGTGCGCTTCGAGGGCTTCTGGAGCGACCGCCGGGTGACCCGCGCGCCGGTGGTCGACTCGATGGGCCAGACCACCATCCGCGACGTCGACATCTTCGGCAGCTCGTCCACCGCGGCGCTCATCCCGGGCCTCGGGCTCTCGTACAAGGTCAGCAACCCGCTCACCCTCTTCACGGGCGTGCACCGCGGCTACGCGCCGCCCCGCACCCGCGACGCCGTCTCCCCCGCGGGCGCCAACCTCCAGCTCGACCCCGAGCTCTCCTGGAACACCGAGCTCGGCTTCCGCGCCCGCTTCGGCCGCTGGCTCAACGCCGAGGTCGCGGCCTTCCACATCGAGTTCGAGAACCAGATCGTCCCCCCGAGCGAGGCCGGCGGCGCGGTCTCCGCCGGGGGCTTCAACACCGGCCACAGCCGTCACATGGGCGTCGAGTCGAGCGTCACCTTCGACCTCGTCTCCGCGCTCCAGCGCCCCACGTCGACCTTCTCGCTGCCGCTGACGGTCAACTACACCTGGCTCCCGGTGGCGGCCTTCGTGGGCGGCCTCTACGACGCCAACCGCGTGCCCTACGCGCCCGAGCACATCCTCTACGCGCAGCTCCGCTTCGTGCACCGCATGGGCCTCTCCGCGCAGGTGAGCGTCTCCTACGTGACCAGCCAGTTCGCCGACCAGCAGAACACCGTCGCGCAGTCCGTCGACGGCCTCGTGGGGCGCCTCCCCGGGTACGTCACCGTCGACGCCCGCGTGGGCTACGCCGTGCGCTCCACCGGGGTCACCGTCTACGTCTCGGGCCGCAACCTCACCGACCAGATCTACATCGCCAACCGCGCCCCGCAGGGCATCCAGCCCGCCGGATTCCGCCAGGTCTTCGCCGGCCTCGAGTGGACCTGGCCGCGGTCATGATAAAAATGATTCTGGTATTCACAATTGATTGGAAGGCATGGTAGGCAGTCGCCCATGAAGCTCCGACACTCACTTTCAGGCGTTCTTCTCCCTGTTTTCTCGCTCTCCCTGCTGTTCGCGGCGGGCTGCGATGACAGCGACCCTGCGGTCGCCGACGCGGCCGTGGCCGACTCGGGCACCCCGGTGGACTCGGGCACCCCGGACGGCGGCGTCCCGGCGGCGCCGCGGGTGGTCGCGGTGTCGGCCACCGGGCACGACCGCTTCTTTGGCGTGACCTATGACAGCGCGGGCAACTTCTACGCGGTGGGCGTGGTGTCTGGCAGCAACGTCGCGGCGACGGCGGACTTCGAGACGGTGGTGGCGAAGTTCAGCGCCGCGGGGGTGCTCGACACGAGCTTCGGCACCGGCGGCTACGCGCGGCACAACCTCGCGGTGGGCCTCGGCGGCGAGGTGGCCCGCGGCATCGTGGTGCAGTCCACGGGCAAGATCGTCGTCGCGGCGACCATCGAGCACGCGGGCGCGACCGACCCGCGCGACCGCGACATCGCCCTGGTGCGCTTCAACGCCAACGGCACCCGCGACACGGCCTTTGGCACCGACGGCGTGGTCACGCTCGACCTGAGCGCGGGCGAGCTGGCGGGCACCACCTACGTGGCCGACGTGGCCTGGGGCCTGAGCGCCTACAGCGACGACCGGCTGGTGGTGACGGGCGCGCAGAAGCGCACGGGCGGCACCGACACGGACTTCGCGGTGGTGCGCCTGAGCGCCGACGGCGTGCGCGACGCGGCCTTCGGCACCAACGGCGTGGCCACGGTGGACATCAACAACCGCAACGCCAACCCGCGCACGGCGACGCTGCTCGCCGACGGCGGCATCGTGATGTCGGGCTACATGGACGACGGCGGCGTGGTGAAGCCGGTGCTCTTCAAGCTCACCGCGGCGGGGGTGCTCGACCCCACCTTCGGCACGGCGGGGGTCTTCGCGCCGACGGTGCTCGCGGCGGTGACCGAGGCCTACGGCGCGGTGCTCCAGGGCACGTCGTTCGTCACCGCGGGCTACGGCCGCAACAGCGCCAGCGAGAACCTCGACTGGCTCTCGCTGCGGGTCTCCGCGACGGGCGCGCTCGACACCACCTGGGGCACCGCGGGCGTGGCGCGGCTCGACCTCGCGATGTTCAACGACAACGCGCGGGCCCTGGTGGCGCTGCCGGACAACCGCATGCTGCTGGTGGGCGGCGGCCGGCCGACGGCCAGCAACGTCGACGGCATGCTCGCGATGCTCACCGCGACGGGCCAGGCCGACACCACCTTCGGGGCGCGGGGCATCCGCACCTACGACTTCGGCGGCGTGTCGGACTTCTTCTGGGGCGTCGCACTCAACCCGGCGCGCACCCAGGCCGCCATCGTGGGCACCCGCGCCGTCGCGACCCCCGCGGCCGACGCGGGCGTGAGCGCCGAGAACGACGACGCGGTGGTCTTCGTCCTGCCGCTCTGATCCGCGACCTCCCCTCCGCCCGCCCTCGCGCTCAGCCCCGCAGCCGGCTCCACAGGAACACGGCTGCGGCGCCCAGCAGCGCCGTCGACATCCCCAGCACCACCAGCGCCTGCATCGTGCTCGGGCCCTTCTTCGCCGGGCGGTCCCAGTCGTCGCGCACGGCGTCGTCGGGCACCGTGGCGTCGGCGCGCTCGCTCGGGGCCTCGCCCTTCTCGTCGAGCCCGTGGGTGAGCTTCTCGTCCGCGTCCGCCGCCGCCCCGGCCGTCTCCTCCGGGCGCGCGGGTCGGTGATGCTCCCGCACCATGCGACCCAGCATCCGCTGCGCCGCGCCCCGGTTGAGCGGGACCAGCGCCGCCGCCAGCTCCGAGGCCAGCGCCGAGTGGGTGAGCACCGCCTCCGCGCGCAGCCGCGTGGTGAGCTCCAGCACCGTCGGGGGCGTGGGCGAGAGCACGGTCTCCAGCAGCGCGGCCACCCCCTCCTGGGCCTCGCGGTCATCCACGGCGGGGGAGCACAGTTCGTTGATGTGCACCGCGCCGTGCTCGTCGACCTCGATGCCGCCGGCGTCGAGCACCACCCGGCGGTCCTTCATCGACTCCACCGCCTGGAGCACGATGAACAGCGCGCTCTCGGACGTCATCGGCGCGCCGCGATGGGACATCGCCGACACCAGATCGTCCATCGCCACGGCGTCGCTCATCGGTCCTCCGGCGTGGCGTCGTCGCGCACGACGACCCCGCGAGCGCGAAGGTAGTCCCGCGCCTGCCCGAGGGTGAAGTGACCGTCATGGAAGATCGTCGCCGCCAGCGCCGCGTCGGCCCCGCCGCCCCCCTCGGCGATGGGCAACACCCCCAGCGCGAGGTGCTCCAGCGACCCGACCCCCCCGCTCGCGATCACCGGGCACCCGACGGCCTCCACCACCGCCCGCACCAGCTCCAGGTCGTAGCCCAGCCCCGTGCCGTCGCGGTCCATGCTGGTGAGCAGGATCTCCCCCGCGCCCAGCCGGTCGACCTCGCGCACCCACGCCAGCGCGTCGAGCCCGGTGTCCACCCGGCCGCCGTGGGTGAACACCCCCCAGCCCGCGCCCGGGTTGTTCGGGTCGCGGCGCCGCGCGTCGATGGCCACCACCAGGGCCTGCCGCCCATACGCGCCCGCCACCGCCTCGATGAGCCCGGGGTTGGTGACCGCCGAGCTGTTGACCGACACCTTGTCCGCCCCCGCCCGCAGGATGGCGTCGACGTCCTCGCGGGTGCGCACCCCGCCGCCCACCGTCAGCGGCACGAACACCTCGTCGGCCGTGCGCTCGACCACGTCCAGCAGGATGTCCCGCGCCTCGTGCGAGGCCGTGATGTCCAGGAAGGTGATCTCGTCGGCCCCGGCGCGGTCGTAGGCCCGGGCGCAGTCCACCGGGTCGCCCGCGTCGCGCAGCCCGACGAAGCGCACGCCCTTCACCACGCGGCCGTTCTTCACATCGAGGCAGGGGATCAAGCGCCGCGCGACCGTCATCTCAAGCACCGCTCCCGATCGCCAGGGCCTCGCGCGCCGTGAACGCGCCCTCGTAGAGCGCCCGTCCCACCACCACCGCGCCAATCACCTCCCGCGCCGCGAGCGCCCGCAGGTGGTCGAGCGACCCGATCCCCCCGCTCGCGATCACCAGCGCGCCCGGCACCGCCCGCGCGAGGCGCTCGGTGGCCTCCACGTTGGGCCCCTCGCCGGTGCCGTCGCGGGCGATGTCGGTGTACAGCACGGCGCGCGCACCCCTGGAAACACAGTCCTTCGCGAGGGTGAGGGCGTCCACCGTGGTGGCCTCGGTCCATCCCTTCGTGGCCACCAGGCCGTCGCGCGCGTCGACCGCCACGGTCACGTCCACCACGGCGCTGGCCTCGGCGACGAAGCCCGGGTCTTCTATCGCGCGGGTGCCGATGATCACCCGCGACGCGCCCGCCTCGCGGTACGCGCGCACCTGCTCGATCGTCCGGATGCCCCCGCCCACCTGCACCCGCAGCGCCGCGCCGAAGCGCGAGAGCAGCGAGCCCACCAGCGCCGCCTGCGTGGCCCGGCCGTCGCGCGCGCCGTCGAGGTCGACGAGGTGCACCCAGGTCGCGCCCGCGTCGAGGTACGCCGCCACCACGGCCGCCGGGTCGTCGCCGTACACCGTGACCTTGTCGTAGTCGCCGCGGTGCAGCCGCACCACGCGGCCGCCGAGGAGGTCCATCGCGGGGATGACGATCACGGCAGCCCCCGCACGAAGGCCCGCAGCAGCCCGATGCCCGCCGCCTGCGACTTCTCGGGATGAAACTGCACCGCCCACAGCCTGCCCCGCGCCACCGCGCTCACGAAGCGCCCGCCGTGGTCGGTCTCCCCCGCCACGCACCCGAGCGACGCCTCTTCCGGGGCCACGAAATAGCTGTGCACGAAGTAGTACCAGTGCGCGCGGCCCAGCCACGCGGCCGCTGCGTCGTCGGTGGGGAGCACCTGGTTCCAGCCCATGTGGGGCACCTTGAGCCGCTCGCCCTTCGCGTCGATCATCCCGTCGCGGAAGCGCCGCACCGAGCCACGGAACACCCCGAGCCCGTGCGCCCCGCCCGCCTCCTCGCTCGACTCGAAGAGCACCTGCAGCCCCAGGCAGATGCCCAGGTACGGCCGGTCGTCTGCGATGTGCGCGCCCACGGCCTTCGCCAGCGCCCCGCCGTGCCGGTGCAGCGCCGTCGCGCAGTCCCCGAAGGCCCCCTGGCCGGGCATCACCAGGGCCGCCGCCTCGCGCAGCGCGCCCGGGTCGCTGGCGCAGCGCACCCGCGCCGGGTCCATTCCCTCCGCGACCAGGGCCGCGCGCAGGGCGCGCTCCACCGAGCGGAGGTTGCCGAGGCCCACGTCCACCACCACGATCGGCGCCTGGTCGCTCACTCGGTGAGGGTCCCCTTGGTCGACGGGAGCAGGGTGCCCTCGACGCGCACCGCGTCGCGCAGGGCCCGCGCGAGCGCCTTGAAGGAGCACTCCACGATGTGGTGGAGGTTGTCCCCCTCGATGCGCCGCACGTGCAGGTTGCACATCGCCCCGCGCGCGAAGCCCTCGAAGAACACCCCCGCGAGCTCGACGTCGAAGCTGCCGAGCTTCGCCTTCGGGAGGTTGAGCCGGTCGACGTAGTAGGTGCGCCCGGAGAGGTCGAGCGCCACCTGGCAGAGGGCCTCGTCCATGGGGAGCGTCGCCTCGCCGTAGCGGCGGATGCCCTTGCGGTCGCCGAGCGCCTGCTCGACGGCGCGGCCCAGCACGATGGCGAGGTCTTCGGTGGTGTGGTGGCCGTCGATCTCCACGTCGCCGGTGGCGCGCACCGTGAGGTCGAGGCCTCCGTGGCGGGCGAGCTGGTCGACCATGTGGCTGAGAAAGGGGATCGGCGTCTGGACGTCGGCGGCGCCCTGCCCGTCGAGGTCGAGGGTCACCGTGATGGACGTCTCCCGCGTGGTGCGGGTGACCGTGGCCGTGCGTGTCATGGCAGGCGCCGCGTACCATGGGCCCCGCGCGGCGGGCAAACAACGCTACGGGGCCCCCACCGGGAGAGGGAGATGCGCCCCGGGTCGTGCTACGCCTTCGAGAGTCCAATGGTTCCCATCCTCATCGCGGCGGCGCTCTCCCTCATCGGCCTCCTCGCGCTCGTGGCGCGGCTGCTCCTCGACCGCGGGGTCGTCCGCCGTCGCGTCGCCGACCGCGACGTGGTGACGGCCCACTGGGAGTCGCTGGTGATGCAGCGCCGCGACCTGCGCCTCGCCGTCGACGCCCTCGGCGTGCCCACCCTCCACGGCCGCGCCGGGTCCATCCCCTACACCATCCAGGTGAGCGCGCCTGACGGTCCGTGGGGCGGGCGCCCGCTCGCGCACGCCTCCTCCCTCGCCGCCGCCGCCCGCATCAGCCTCGGCCGCAAGGGCGAGCGCGAGCTCCCGGTGCCGAGCCTGCCCGCGGCGCTCACCACCGGCGACGAGGAGTTCGACGCGGTGTTCGACCTGCGCTGTGACGACCCCGACGGGGCCCGCGCCCGCGTGGGGCGCGAGGTGCGCGCGGCGCTGCTGAGCATCCCCGGGGCCTTCGCCTGGGTCGACGCCGACGGGCTGCGGGTCGACCTCGGCGCCTCCGCCACCACCATCGACCACGCCCTGCTCGACTCCCTGCGTGATGTTTTGCAGGGCGTCGGGGCCGCCCCCCCGCCGGCCGTCGCCGCTGGGTGAGACTCCCCCCTTGACGGCGCCCGTCGCGGCGGGTCGCGGGATGGTGTTAGGGTCCGCGCCCACCATGCGCCTGCTGCTCACCGCCCTCGCCCTGTCCGCGCTCGCCGGCTGCGCCGACGACGTGCCCTACAAGAACTGCTCGCGCGTCGACATCTGCGGCGGAGGCACCACCCCGCTGTGCCTGTCGACCACCGCGCCGTCAGGGCGCACCGCGCTCTTCTGCACGGCGCGCTGCACCACCCCCGCGGCCAGCGCCCCCACCACCGAGTGCCCCGACAACAGCGCCTGCGTGGCCGTCAACGGCGGCGGGCCGTACTGCCTGCTGCGCTGCGCCGCGGACACCGACTGCCCCTTCACCAACGCGGCGTGCCTCGTCACGGCCGACTCCATGGGGACGCGGGTCTGCACCGTGCGGCCGTGATTGGGCGTTCCAACGTCGCGCGCATCGGTGGTAGGGTCTCCGCCGAAAGACGGTGAGTCGTTGCCGCTGAGGTTCACAGCCAGCGTTCCGGGCGAGCTGCGGTTCCGCGACCTGGTCGGGTCGATGGTCCGTGCGGTGTGCCTGCGCGTCGAGCGGGACGCCGGCTGCGCGGGCCTGGAGTGGCGGCTGATGAGCGCCTACAACGAGGCCTTCAACAACATCGTCGAGCACGCGTACGCGGTCGATCCGGGCGAGGTCGAGGTGGTGCTCCTGGTGGATGATGAGGAGGTGGTCCTCCGCATGATCGACCAGGGCGCGGGCTTCGACTTTGAGGACGCTGGGGCCCGCGACGAGGCGCCCGCGCTCGACACCCTCTCCGAAGGCGGCATGGGGCTCTTCATCATCCGCAGTGCCATGTCGTCCGTCACCTACGAGCGCCGCCAGGACAAGAACCTCCTCACCATGACCAAGACTCTCTCCGAATGCGCGGCGCCGACGTCCGCGTCCTCCCATGGGGATCCCCGATGCTGAAGCATGAACTCACCGAGCAGGCTGGCGTGGTCGTCCTGCGGGTGCAGGAAGAGAACCTCGACGCCCTCACCGTCCCGGAGGCCCGCCTCCTCGTCGAGCAGCTGGTCGAACGCGGCGGCATCAAGGTGGTGTTCGAGATGTCCGCGGTGAAGGTCATCGACAGCTCCGGGGTGGCCATCATCGTGTCGCTCTTCAAGCGGCTGCGCGCCCTCGGCGGCGCGGTGCGGGTGGCCGGCGTGGCCGGGCAGCCGAAGGACATCTTCGCGATGCTCCGGCTCGACCAGGCGCTGCCGATCTTCCCGACGGCCGAAGAGGCGCTCAAGGGGTTCTGACCGCGCCGTGGCCAGCATCGTCACCCTCGGCCCCAACGACGTCGGCAAGGTGTACCGCCTCGACGCCGGGGAGTGCCTGCTCGGCCGGCGGCTCGACTGCCACATCTGCATCCCCGACCAGCGCATCTCGCGGCGGCACGCCCGCATCCGGCGCGAGGGCGACGGCTACGCGCTCGAAGACCTCGGGAGCTGCAACGGGTCCTTCGTCAACGGCCGGCGCATCCAGGGGAGCGCGCGGCTGCGGCACGGCGACGAGGTGGAGATCGGCGCGTCGCGCTTCCGCATCGACCTGAGCGACGACATGGTGGCGCAGGCCGAGAGCACCTCGGTGCGCATCACCCAGGACACCGCCGAGCACACCCTCAACATGATCGAGGTGGCGCACCTCGGGCTGAGCCTCAAGCCGAGCCTGTCGCCCTCGGCCAGCAAAAGCACATCCGATCGGCCCATCGACGCCGCGCGGCTCGAACGCAAGCTCCAGGCGATGTACCGGATCTCCGAGACGGTCGCGAGCACGCTCGACGCCAACGCCCTGCTGGAGAAGGTCTGCGGAATACTATTGGAGGTATTCCCGCAGGCGTCGGCGGTGGCGGCGGTGACCTTCGACCAGCGCTCGCGGCAGCTGCGCACGCAGGCCGCGCGGCGCCGCAAGGGCCGGGAGACGCCCGGCGGCGGCCAGACCATGGACATCTCGCAGCAGGTGGTCGACCGGGTGCTGCGCCAGGGGCACTCGGTGCTCCTGCGCGCGACCACCGACACGCCCATCAGCCCGATGGACACCCTGGTCATCAAGAACCCGCTGTTGATGCCCATGCCCGACGGCACGGTGCCGCCGGTGGAGGTGGGTGCCGTGGGGTGGCGCATGGGGGCGCCGCTGTCGTTTCGCGGCGAGCACCTGGGCATCCTGCACGTCGACGCGGAGACGGCCCTCGGGTACTTCACCCAGGACGACCTCGACCTGCTCCAGGGGCTCGCGAGCCAGTCGGGCATCGCGCTGCACCTCATCGGGCTGCACCACCGCCTGCTCGCCCGCGAGCGCCTCGACTACGACCTTCGGCTGGCCCGGCAGATCCAGCGCAACCTGCTGCCGCGCGAGCCGCCGAAGGTGTCGGGGCTCGACTTCGCGGTGCACTACGAGCCGGCCTTCCACGTCGGCGGGGACTTCTACGACTTCCTCTGGCTCGACCCGACGCGCCTCGCGATGGTGGTCGGCGACGTGTCGGGCAAGGCCATCTCGGGCGCGCTCTTCATGGCCCGGGTCACCAGCGAGATTCGCTTCGCGGCGCCGGTGGAGTCGCACCCCCGACGGATCATCCAGCGGGTCAACCGCGCGCTCTCGGAGGTGGCCGAGGACGGGATGTTCGTCACGATGGTGTTCCTGTCGCTCGACCTGACGCAGCAGATCCTGCGCTTCTCGAACGCGGGTCACACCACGCCGTTGCTGCTGCGCGGGGGGCGGGTCACGCCGCTGGAGTACGCCGAGGCGCGCTGCCTTCCGGTGGGCGTCGAGGCGAGGGTGGAGGTGGCCGAGGCGCAGGTGAAGCTGCAGCCGGGCGACGTGCTGGTGCTCTACACCGACGGCATCATCGAGGCGCGCTCGATGGCGGGCGAGTTCTACGGGGTCGAGCGGCTGCACGCGGTGCTGGAGCGCACCGGCGGCTCGGCGCGGCAGGTGCTCGAGGCGGTGCTGGGCGACCTCGACAAGTTCGTGGAGGACGCGCCGCAGGCCGACGACCAGACCGTGGTGTGCCTGGCCGTGAGCGAGGCGTCGTCGAAGAGGTTCGAGAGCGTGCTGCCCGCGCGGGGGTGACCGCGGCCCGCGTTGCGGGGCGTCGGCGGATCTCCTACGGTTCACGGCCATGAGTTCCGTCTGGGGCAACGCAGTGCGCTCACGACGCATCAGCCTCGGGCTGGGCCTCGATGCGGTCGCCATGCTGGGTGGCATGTCGGCGGCGAAGGTCGAGGCGATCGAGGCGGGCGCGCCGCTGTCGGTCTCTGAGCTCGAGCGCATCGCGGCGGCGCTCGCGACGGAACCCGCGGCGCTGCGCAGGGGCGAGACGGAAGGGGATCCGAGTCGAGGCATCGCCCGCTTCCGGGCTCCGCTCGCAGGTGGTCTTCCTTCCCCGGCGGACATCCGGACGCTTGCCAGGGCGACCGAGGCCGGGCGGGTGCACGCCTTCCTGTGGGACCTGCTGCGGGGGGCTTCCCAGGTGCGTGCGCTCAGGAGGGTATTGTCGCTCGACACCTCGAAGAAGCCGTGGGAGCAGGGGTACGACCTCGGCGCCCAGGCACGCGAGCGCCTGGTGCCGGCGCGGCGAGCCATCCCGAGCGTCCAGAGGTTGTTCGAGGAGCGCGGCGTCCTGGTGTTGATGCTCCCCCTGGAGTCGGCCTCCATCGAAGCCGCGAGCCTCGCGCAGCCCGACGCGTCTCCCGTGGTGGTGCTCAACACCTCGCTCCCCAGGATGCGATCCCCGCTGCCACGCCGCGCGGCGCTGGCGCACGAGCTCTGCCATCTGCTCCACGATTCGAGCGCGGAGCGGGACCTGTGTACGGTGCTCTCCGAGCGGGACAGCGTCGATCCGATCGAGCAGCGCGCGAGCGGATTCGCTCCGAGCTTCCTCGCGCCGAAGGCGTGGGTACATCGGGGGACCGGGGCGCTCCCCGCCGCGGTGCGGCGTCTGGGCGAGTCGTGGGGGCTGAGCTTCGAGGGCGCGGCGTGGCACGCGAAGAACCTCCGGTGGTGCGGTCACGAAGAGGCGGCAGCGCTCATCGGCGAGCATCGCGACGTCGTGATCTCGACGCCCTTCGAGCCCGACGTCGAGCGGGTCGACGCGTCTCGCGCGGGCATCGAGGTCATGCGGACGCCGTTCTCGTCGAGCAGCCTCGGTGACCTCGCAATCGAGGCCGCGGAGAAGGGCGACATCTCCAGCGGGCGCGCGGCGGAGATCATCGCGTTCCGATGACGCGGTGGCTGCTCGACGACGGGGCGCTCGACGTCCTGGCGAGCCGAACGATCCAGTGGACGGGCAGGGAGCTGCCGGGGGTGCTGGAGGTCATGAGCGAGGTCGCGACCAGCGCGACGGCTTCGCTCCTACGGACGCAGCTGCTCGCCAGGGAACAGCTCGGGGCGCCGCTCGTCGAGCAGCACGAGATCCTCGTGGGCTCCGACGAGGAGGCGTACCTGACGACCCATCTGCGCGCGAACGTCTTCGCGGCGAAGGAGCACCTCGGAGAGCACGAGGCCATCGCCTGGTGCCGGTGCCGCGATCAGGACATCGTGTTCGTCTCGATGGACAAGGGCGCGGTGTACCTCGCGCTCGCCGAGCTCGGTCGCGCCCGCGTCGCGACGCCCTTCGACGTCTGGCGCGACCTCCTCGACCGTGACTGGATCGATGCCGTCGACTTCGATCGCCTCTGCAAGTGGACGGCGGCGCGGTCGAGCCCGCAGGTGAAGGTCCCGCGACGGTTCGGGGGGTGACGGCCGACCACGGCCGCCGTGAGCGAGGCGTCGTCGAAGAGCTTCGAGAGCGTGCTGCCCGCGCGGGGGTGATCGCGGCCCGTGGGCGAGCGCGAGCTCCCCGCGGCTGGTGATATGGTGGTCGCTCCTTCGCATGGAGTAACTGTCCCGATGGCCTCTGCCACCCGCTTCGCGCTGCTCGCCCCCCTGCTCGCCGCCTGCTCACCGCTGGCGGTCGACGCGCTCTATCGCGACACCGGTCGCGTAGGCGACGCCGTCGTCGACGTGCCCGTCACGACCGATGTGCCCATCACACTCGACGTCCCCATCACAGTCGACGTGCCCGTCGCGGCCGATGTGCCCGCCGTGGACGATGCGCCCGTCGCGGTCGATGTGCCCGTCGCGGTCGATGTGCCCGTCGCGCTCGATGTTCCCATCACAGTCGATGTCCCCACCGTCGTCGATGTGCCCGTCGCGGTCGATGTGCCCGTCGCGGTCGATGTCCCCGTCGCGGTCGACGTCCCCGCTGCTCACGATGTCCCCGCCATGCGCGTGTGCACGCCCAACGAGGCCACCTGCGTGTCGGCGCTCGTGCGGCGCGTGTGCAACGCCGACGGCCTCGGCTCCACCACGGCGCCGTGCGCCATTCCCCCCAACGCCTCGGCGGCCTGCGCCGCGGGCGTATGCGGCGTCGGGAGCTGCGCTCCGGGCTTCGCCAATTGTGATGGCGCCGCGGCCAACGGCTGCGAGGTCGACACCCTCGCCAGCGCCGCCCACTGCGGCGGGTGCGGGCGCGCCTGCGGCACGTCCTGCGTCGCCGGGAGCTGCGTGGTCATCACGCCCGTCGCCCAGGTGAGCGCGGGCTACGAGCACACCTGCGCGCGCATGCCCTCGGGCGAGGTGCGCTGCTGGGGCAACAACGACCACGGGCAGCTCGGCGACGGGACCACCGCCGCCCGCACCCGCCCGACGCCGGTGCTCGGCCTCACAGGCGCCGCGGAGGTGAGCGGGGGGCGGGAGTTCTCGTGCGCGCGGCTGACGAGCGGTGGGGCGCGGTGCTGGGGGCGCAACCAGTACGGGCAGCTCGGCGACGGCGCCGACGCCAGCAGCCTCACGGCCACGACGGTGGCGGGGCTCTCGGGCGCCCTCGAGCTCGCGGCGGGCGACTACCACGCCTGCGCGCGCGGCGCCGACGGGCGCGTCCGCTGCTGGGGCTACAACGCCGTCGGGGCCATCGGCGACGGGAGCACCAGCCCCCGGCCGACGCCCACCCTGGTCGCGGGCCTCGTCGACGCGGCGCAGGTCGACCTCGGCAACGTCGCCTCCTGCGCGCGTCGCGCCGGCGGCGCGGTGACCTGCTGGGGTGACAACGACTACGGCCAGCTGGGCGACGGGAGCGTCACGCAGCGCAACGCCCCCGTCGCGGTGATGGGCCTCAGCAACGTCACCTCGCTGGGGACGGGCACCTCCAGCGTATGCGCCGTCCGCATGGACGGGACCGTCTGGTGCTGGGGTCGCAACGAGTACGGCCAGCTCGGCGACGGGAGCATCACCAGCCGGTCGGCGCCGGTGATGGTGGCGGGCCTCGCGGGCGTGGCCTCGGTGGCGGGCGGCGGGGGATTCTTCTGCGCGCGCATGGCCGACGGAACGGCGCGCTGCTGGGGACGCAACGGCTCCGGGCAGCTCGGCGACGGGAGCACCAGCACCCGCCGCGCGCCCGTCCCCGTGGCGGGCCTCGCGGGCGTCGCGGAGCTGAGCCTCGGCGACGACCACGTGTGCGCGCGGCTCACCAGCGGCGAGCTGCGCTGCTGGGGCAACAACGAGCGCGGGCAGCTCGGCGACGGGACCACCACCAGCCGCACGACGCCGACGCGGGTGGTGTTCTGACTCAGCGGGGTGGGAGGCGCGCGAGGCGGCGATCGACCGCGTCGGCGAAGTTGGCGGCGGCCCGAGGGTGCGTGCGGAAGTAGAGCGACGGCTCGATGGCCTCGAGCTCCATCAACGCGAGGGTGCCATCGTCGAGGCGCACGAGGTCGACGCGCGCCTGGAGGGGGGCGGCGTCGAGCGCGGCCATCGCGCGGTCGGCGTCGGCGCGTAGGGCGGCGTCGGCGTCGAGGGGGGTGATGAGCCCGCCGTGCTCCTCCTGCACGCGGAAGTCCCCGGATTTTGGGCGTTTCACGATGGCGTGGCTGTACGCGCCGTCGAAGTAGAAGACCGAGAACTCGCCCTCGTCGACGATGGCGCGGAGGAAGGGTTGCAGCATCCAATCGCGGTCGGCGAAGCGCGCGGCGACCTCCGCGGCGACGGCGGGGTCGACGGCGCGCGGGAGGCGGAAGGTGTCGTGCGCGTTGGCGCTGACCGTGGGCTTGAGGACGCAGCCGTCGTCGCCGGAGGCGGCGCAGAGGGCGGTGAGCCCGGCGGCGGAGAGGTCGTGACCCCAGCGGGTCGGGACGATGGGCACGCCGCGGTCGGCGAGGTCGCGGAGGTAGGTCTTGCGGGCGTTCCAGCGGACGAGGGCGCCCGCGTTGGCGAGCGGGGTGCCGGCGGCCTCGATGGCGGCGAGGCTCGCGAAGAAGGCGGAGAGGTCGTGCTGGTAGTCCCAGGTGGTGCGGATGACCACGAGGTCGAAGGCGCCCCAGTCGACCCCGCGTCGGCGCCACGGGATCTCCTCGACGGCGTGGCCGCGGGCGCGGAGCTCGGCGATGGCGAGGTCGTCGTCGATGACGTACGCGCTGCGGTCGTCGAGCGTGAGGAGGGCGACCGAGGCGTGAAGGGCAGGGGACATGGGCGGGGAGCGGAATGTTACCCGGCCCACGGCGGGTCGCGATCTGGCTATCGTCACACCGGCGGGTGACCTGTCACGACCGCGCATCGCCGCGTTGCGCCGCCCGAACCCGTGCGTGTAGGGTGCCGCCCGTGACACGGACTGTGCTTCGCGGTGGCCGGGTGATCGATCCGTCGACGGGCCGCGACGAGGTCGCGGACGTCATCATCGAGGGCGAGCGCATCGCCGTCGTAGGGCCGATGGCCGCGGCCGCCATCCGCGCCGACGAGCGCGACACGGTCATCATCGACTGCGCCGGGCGCTGGGTGACGCCGGGCTTCGTCGACCTGCACGCCCACCTGCGCGAGCCGGGGCTCGAGTACAAGGAAGACATCGCGTCGGGCACGCGCGCCGCCGCCGCGGGCGGGTTCACCACGGTGTGCGCGATGCCCAACACGAAGCCCGTCAACGACAACCGGGCCATCACGGAGATGATGGTCGCCAAGGGGCGCTCGCACGGCATCGTCAACCTGCACCCCATCGGGGCGATCACCCGCGGGCTCGCGGGCCGTGAGCTCGCCGAGATGGCCGACCTGCGCGACGCCGGCTGCGTGGCCGTGAGCGACGACGGGCGCTGCGTCACCGACGCGGGCGTGATGCGCCGCGCCCTGGAGTACGCCCGCACCTTCGGCCTCGTGGTGGTGCAGCACGCCGAAGACCACGCGCTCACCGCGGGCGCCCAGATGCACGAGGGCAGGGTGTCCACCCGCCTCGGGCTCAAGGGCTGGCCCCGCGTCGCCGAGGATCACATCGTCGCCCGCGACGTGCTGCTCACCCAGACCACCGGCGCGGCCTACCACGTCGCCCACGCCAGCACCGCGGGCAGCGCCGCCATCGTGCGCGAGGCCAAGTCCCGCGGGCTCACCGTCACCGCGGAGGTCACCCCCCACCACCTCACCCTCACCGACGAGGCCGTGCTGGGCTACCGCACGCACTGCAAGGTCAACCCCCCGCTGCGGGAGCAGTCGGACGTCGACGCCATGATCGACG
This sequence comes from Myxococcales bacterium, assembly GCA_030652255.1. GTDB lineage: Bacteria > Myxococcota_A > Polyangia > Polyangiales > SCUS01. The sequence continues at coordinate 72,984 of JAUSAZ010000035.1, forward strand.
CGCTCGCCGAGGGAACCATCGACTGCGTGGCCACCGACCACGCGCCCCACGCCGAGCGCGAGAAGGACTGCGAGTTCGCCGAGGCGCCGCCCGGCATGCTGGGCCTGGAGACCTGCCTGCCGCTGCTGCTCGACCTCGTGCGCAAGGGGCGCATCTCCGTGGGGCGGGTGATCGAGTCGCTCACCACCTCGCCCGCGCGGGTCTTCGGGCTGCGCGCGCCGTCGCTGCGGGAGGGGTCGCGCGCCGACGTGGTGGTCATCGACCCGGAGGCCGGGTGGACGGTGCACGCCGCGCGGATGCAGTCGAAGTCCAAGAACACCCCCTTCGAGGGATGGTCGGTGACCGGCCGGGTGACGCGCACCTTCGTGGCGGGCCGCGAGGTCTTCCGCCACGCCGACGAAGCTGTATAGAGGGCGGCACGATGCACGCGGTGGTTCCACGGTCGGGGGTGCGGTACGAGCTGACGCTGGTCGAGGGGGCCGAGGCCGAGGCGCGCTACGACGCCGCGGTGTTCACGTCCGAGCACACGGGCCGCGCGCGGGTGATCATCCGCCGCGACGGCGCCTCCCTCGACGGCCCCGCGGAGGACATCGCCGAGGCCCACGTCGCGCAGCTCCTCGCTCTCGCCAAGACCCTCGGCAAGCGGGAGGACGCCCCGTGGCCGCGTCGCATCAACCGATGGCGCTCGCCCGGCGTCCGCTGATCGCCCTCGGGCTCGCCGCGCTCGCGCTCCCCGCGGCGGCGGGCGCGCAGACCCACGACGAGCCCGAAGTGGCGCTGGTCACCATGGGGCCCGGCGACGACGTGTTCTCGCGCTATGGCCACGCGGCCCTCTGCGTGCGCGACGAGATCTCCCCGCAGGGCCGCTGTTACAACTACGGCACCGCGGACTTCACCACCTACGAGTCGCTCCTCTGGGCGGTGCTCCGGGGCAAGGCGCGCTTCTGGGTGTCGGTGGTCGACGAGCCCGCGACGATGCAGCAGTACGCCCGCATCGAGGACCGCACGGTGTGGCGCCAGGTGCTCCCGTACCCCGCCGAGGCGCGGCGGCGGCTGGTGGCCCGGCTCGCCCTCGACGCCCTCCCGGAGCACCGGTACTACGTCTATCACCACTACCGGGACAACTGCACCACGCGCATCCGCGACCACCTCGACGCCGTCTCCGAGGGGTCGCTCTCCACCGCGCGCGCCGTGTCCACCCCGCGCACCTGGCGCGAGCGCACCCTCGAGGGCCTCGCCAGCGACGCGCGCCTGCTCGCCCTCGCCGAGCTCCTCCTCGGGCGCCCCCTCGACGCGACCATGAACCGCTGGGAGGAGATGTTCCTGCCGGCGGTGCTGCGCGAGGAGGTGCAGCGGGCCAGCGGCGTCGCCCCCGTCGCCGTGTCCACCCGGGTGCGCCCCGTCCCGCCGGGGGAGCCCGGCTACGGCATCGGCGTCCTGGCCGCCCTCAGCGGGGCCCTCGCCCTGCTCGGCCTCGGGGCGGGGCAGCGCCGCTCGCGGGCCCTCTCCCTCGCCGCCCGCGGGCTCCTGGTGACCGCGCTCACCCTGCTCGGGGCGCTGGTCTGGGGCATGGCCGCGGCGTCGGCCCTCCCGGAGCTTCACGCCAACCTCATGGTGCTGGTGCTCACCCCCACCGACCTCGCGCTGGCCTGGTCGGCGAGCTGGTCGCGCTACGCCCCCGCGCGCCTCGTGGGCCTGGTGCTGGTGCTCGCCGCCTGGACCGTCGGGGCCGTCTCCCAGGTGGCCGTCGGGGTGGTGGCCGTCGGGGCCCTCCTGGCCATCGGGGCCTTCGCGCGCGCGGACGAGTCGCTGCCTCAAAGCTGGTAGCGAGGCGCCCCGGACACTATGGTCGGTGTCGTGGACACCGAACCCTTCTCCGGCTTCGTGCATGACACCTTCGCGGTCCGCCGGCTCGGCCCGTGCCGCGTCCCGTCGCCCCTCGACCTGTCCGTCATCGCTGGCGACTTCATCCCCGACTACACCGACGACCTCGCGCGGGTGCTGGTGCAGGTGGACTACAACGCCGGGTCGCCGCAGGTCATCGCGGGCTTCGAGCGCGCCGGGGCGCGGCAGCACCTCTTCTTCGACCCGGCGCAGACCCGCGCGGCCATCGTGACCTGCGGCGGGCTCTGCCCTGGGCTCAACAACGTGCTGCGCTCGATGGTGCTCCAGCTGCACCACAAGTACCGGGTGCGCGAGGTGCTCGGGTTCCGCTACGGCTTCGAGGGGCTCAACCCCGCCACGGGCGTCCCCCCGATCACCCTCGACACGGCGACCGTCCGCGACGTGCACCGCCACGGCGGCTCGATGCTCGGCCTCTCCCGCGGCCAGCAGGACATCGGGATGATGGTCGACACGCTGCAGCGCCACGCCATCGACATCCTCTTCTGCATCGGCGGCGACGGCACCCTGCGCGGCGCCCACGCCATCGCCGAGGAGTGCCTCCGCCGGAAGCTCCCCATCGGCGTGCTCGGCGTGCCCAAGACCGTCGACAACGACGTCTCGTGGGTCGACAAGACCTTCGGCTTCGACACGGCGGTCGACGTCGCGCGGCAGGCCATCGACGGCGCGCACTCCGAGGCCCGCGGGGCGCGCAACGGCGTCGGCATCGTGAAGCTCATGGGCCGCGAGGCGGGCTTCATCGCCGCCGCCGCCACGCTCGCCAGCGAGGACGTGAACTTCTGCCTCATCCCCGAGGTGCCCTTCGAGCTCGACGGCGCGCACGGGCTGCTCGCCAGCCTCGAGCGCCGCCTCGCCGAGCGCGGCCACGCGGTCATCGTGGTCGCCGAGGGCTGCGCGTCGCGGCTCGGCGACGCCGGCACGCAGCGCGACGCCTCGGGCAACCTGCGCTTCGCCCACGGCAGCTCGGACGTCGGCACCTTCCTGCGCGACGCCATCACCGCCCACCTGCACGCGCGCAAGGTCGCGGCGACGGTGAAGTACATCGACCCGAGCTACATGATCCGCTCCGGGGCGGCCAACGCGTCCGACGCCATCTTCTGCAACGAGCTCGCGCGCAACGCCGTGCACGCCGGGATGGCGGGCCGCACCGACGCCGTCGTCGGGCGCTGGCACCGGCGCTTCACGCACGTCCCGCTCACGCTCATCACCGGCGACAAGAAGCGCATCGACCCCGACGGCGCCCAGTGGCTCTCGGTCATCGAGACCACCGGGCAGTCGCGGCTCGTCAACGAGGTGGCGTAGGGGCCCTCACCCCCTCCAAGCCCCGGGGCGTTGCCCCCCGCCGCGCCGCGGGTGCATCGTGCCCGCTGCCATGACCAGCTCCCTCGACCTCACCCGCCTGCGCCGCGAGCTCGACGCCACCCACGACCGCGGCCGCCTCGCCCGCGCCATCGAGCTCGGCCGCGAGGCCCCCACGCGCCCCGACGCCGCCGCGCTCCTCGAGGGCCTCGCCGGCGGTGAGGCCTACGAGCGCCGCCTCGGGCTCATCGCGCAGTACACCCGCCGCGACGGCGCCGCCGTGCTGCGCGCGCTCGAAGACCCATCGCGCCGGGTGCGCGCCCTGGCCTTCTCGCTGGTGCCCCTCTGCTGCGACGACCCGCAGGCCGCCGACGGGCTCCAGGTGGCCTTCGCCCTGCGCCGCGACCGCGCCCTCGCCGTGCGCCTCCGCGCGCACCACCGCCTCGCCGCCGTCGACCATCACCTCGACTGGCTCGCGCCCCGCAAGGACGTCCACGACTTCGCCGACCTCGTGCCCCTCGGCAGCCCCGATGGCATCCGGAAGCACCTCCCGCAGGCCCTGCTGCGCCCCAGCCAGATCTTCTGGAAGCGCCTCGCCCGCTACGCCCCCGACGCCCTCGGCGACGTCTTCGCGCAGCGCCTCCGCGCCGTCGCGGGCGAGCTCGACGCCGTGCACCGGCAGCTCCTCGACCGCCACCTCTTCCGCATCGCCGACGCCGCGCCCGACGCGGCCATGACCCTCGTCGAGCTGCTGCACACCCGCGGCATCGAGGCGCCGCCCGCCGTCTGGAAGCGCCTCGCCGTGCACCGCCCCACGGTCACCCTCTCGGTGATGCAGCGCTGCAAGGTGCTCATCCCCGACGGGCTCTTCGCGCGCGACCCGGGCGCCCTCTCGCCCGCGGCGCTCGGGGCCCTCGTGCGCCTCGCGCCCCGCGCGCTGGGCGAGCCCGACAAGCTCTTCAAGGCCCTTCCCCCTGACGGGCGCCGCGCGGTGGTCGGCGCGTGGTGCGAGCAGCTCCGCGCCCACCGCCGCTGGATGCTCGACGAGGGACTGCTCTACTGGGGCCGCGCGCTCATCGCACACATCGACGACCGCAACGAGCGCGACTTCGCCTTCGACCGCTGGAGCGAAGGGGCCCGCGACCGCGACGGGGTCGTCGCCGTCGAGGAGGTCGCGAAGCTCCCGGAGGAGTACCGCGAGCGCGAGGGCCGACGGCACCTGCACGGCGTCGTGGCCCTCGGGACGAAGCCCGCGGTGCGCCTGCGCTACGCGCGATTCCTCCCGTGGGAGGAGGCCGAGAGCGCGCTGAGGGTGTTCCTCGGGCACCCGGAGGGGGAGATGCGCGGGGCGGCGCTCACGACCCTCTTCGCCGTCGCGGGCATGCGCCCCGACGAGCCCGCGCTTACCGACCGCTGCCTCGCCCTCGTCGTCGCCCGCAAGAACGAGCAGGACCCCGTGCGCGGCGCCATGGCCCAGGGCCTCCTCGCGTGGCCGAAGCGCATCTGGCGCACGGATCACCTCGACGCGCTCGGCCAGATGGTGCGCGACGCCCTCGACGCCTCGGACTGCTCCGTCGGCACGGCGGCGGCGCTCGAGGCCCTGGTGGTGCGGCGCTTCCACCTCGACCCGGCGTGGGCGTCGCGCTGGCTCTTCACCCTGGTGAAGGAGCGCGGCCGCATCCACGACCCGCTCTTCGCGCGGCACCTCGACGACGACGACCTGCGCGTCGCGGCGCCCGCCCTGATGGAGGTCGCGCGGCAGTGGGCCGAGCGCGAGCGGGGGATGCCCCTGCTCCAGCTGGCGCGCGGCGTGGGCAGGCGCATGGCGCTGGTTCCGGGCCTCGGCGAGCTGGTGGCCGGGGCCATGACCGCCTCGACCTGGGAGTGGCACGCGCAGGACGCCGCGCAGGTGCTGCGGGCCTTCGACCGGGAGCGCCTCGTGGCGCTGCTGCCGACGGAGATGCGCCGGTGGTACGACCTCGGGTGGGTGGGGTCGATCAACGCGCTGGCGCAGTCGTGGGACGAGGGCCCGCTGCCCGAGGAGCTCGGCGCCGCGGTGGAGCGGGTCGCGCGCGGCGCCTGGCTGGTGGGGCACATCCACCAGGCGCTGGTGGCGCTGCGGCTGCGTGACCTCCCCCGCTTCGACCGCGTGGTCGAGGCCATGATCAGGAGCGACGAGAGCCTGGTGTGCCTCCCCGAGGTGCAGCGCCACCTGCACGCCCGCCGGCAGGACCTCCTCGATCCCTTCCTCGGACACCGGGTGATCCATGGGCGCTTCGCCACCGGCAAGACCCGCTGGATACTCCCCTTCGACCGCGGCTTCCACCGCTGGAACCCCGCGCAGAACACCCGCTTCCACGCCACCCTTGCGGAGCTCGTCGGCGACAAGGACCGCGACACCCCGACGGTGTTCCGCGCGCTGATCATCCTCCCTCGGTTGGAGTTCGCGCCGGCCGACGCCCTCTGCGCCCTGGCCGACGACCCCCGCCCCGCAGTGCGCGAGAAGGCCATCCGGGTGATGGCCCGCTGCGACGCCGCGCAGGGTGTCCCCACGCTGCTCGACTGCCTCGACGACGCCCGCGCCCGCATCGCCATCTACGGCCTGCGCCGCGCCCTGCGGGACGTCCCCCCCGCGCGCGTGGTGTCGATGCTCGCGGCGGTGTCGCTTCGCAAGGTCACCGTCGCCAAGGAGGTGCTGCGCATCCTCGGCGAGCTGCGCCACGACTCGGCCTACGACCTGCTCATCGAGGTCGACGGCCGCACCCTCCACCGCGACGTGCGCATCGCCCTGCTGCGCGGGCTCTGGGACCACCTGGAGCGCGAGCCCACCTGGGGGGTGTTCGCCCGCGCCGTGGCGGCCGACGACTGGGTGATGGCCTCGCGCCTCGGCGACATCCCCGCCGACCGCCTCACCGCCACCTCCGACCGCCGCCTCTCGGCGCTGCTCGCGAAGGTGCTGGAGCGCCCCGAGCCCGAGGCCCGCATCGACCTGCTCCAGCGCGCGGCGATGCTGGCGGTGCGCGACCCCGAGCGGTCCTTCCTCCGGGCCTGCGGCGCGCGCCTGGCGTCGCCCTACGACGACGAGGTGCGGGCGGCGATGATGGCGCTGCTGCACCGCGCCGACGAGGGCGACATGGCGGCGCTGGGTCCGATGGTGGCCGCGGTGCGCGAGGACGTTCGCGCGCTCACGGTGGGCCTCGACGCGCTGCTCGCCGCCCCGCTGCGCAGCCGCGCCGTGTGGACCCAGGCGGGCGCCGCGGCGGAGCGTGCGCTGGAGGGCGACGCGCGGCTGACGGCGCTGCGGGTGCGATGCGCGGCGGCGTGGCGGACGCCCGAGGACTGGTCGGCGTGGGCGCAGGCCCTGGTGGAGGGCGGCGCGGCGGACGCCGACACGATGCGGGCGGTGGCGGCCGGGCTGGCGACGCTGCCGGTGGCGTCGCTGCGGGGCGTCACCGAGCGGTGGAGCGCGAGCCCGGCGCCGGCGCTGCGGCGCGCGGCGGTGTGGGCGCTGGAGCGCGACGCAGGACCGAAGCGGGGGTGGACCCCGGAGCGGCTGGAGATGCTGCGGGCGCTACAGGCGGACGCGGCGCCCGAGGTGGCGGGCGCGGCGCGGGCGGTGTTTCCGCCGCGCGAGATGATCGACGAGCGCTACCGCGCGAAGGGCTGAGCGCGCCCCGGACCATGCCCGGCGCATGGCCGTTCCTTGCGCTGGGCCGACGGGCTGACACAACCTCCGCCACGCATGAACCGTCCCCTCCTCGCGGCCCTCGGCGGCCTCGTCGCCGCCCTCTCCGCCTGCGCCTCGCCGTCGCCTCCGCCGGTGCACCCGGTCGGCCCGCTGCGGCCTGCGGCCATCCTCGACGCCGCCGCGCCCGACCCCTCGACCCCGCCTCAGGTGGCCGTGGCCGATGTGCCCACGGTCACGGCCCCGGCCGACCCGCCGACGCCCGCGGTCGTCCCCGCGGCGCCGTCAGGGGAGCGCGTGCGGATGTTCCGCGGGCGCAGCGAGGACGAGTGGCTGCGGCTGATGTCCGAGCGCCCGGTGGTGCGCACCCTGGAGCGCTTCCACAGCACCCTCTTCGTCTTCCACATGGACCTCGGCGACGGCGTCGAGATCAGCTTCCAGCCCGAGCGCCCCGGCCAGGAGACCTTCTGGCGCCGCGAGGTGACCTCGTATCACCTGGCGCGGCTGCTCGGCATCGACAACCGGGTTCCGCCCACGGTGGGCAAGCGCGTGCCGCTGAGCGCCTTCGGCCGCCACGCCCGCGGCGTCGGCCTGGTGGTCGACCGCCACGGGATGGTGCTGGGCTCGGCGAGCGTGTGGATGCCCGTGCTCAACCGGGTGAACATGCACCTGCCCCCGGCGCGGCGGGAGTGGTCGTCGTGGGTGAACCCCGCGCGGCCGCTCCCCGAGGCGTCGCGCGAGCGGGCGCGGCAGGTCTCCGAGGTGCTGGTCTTCGACTACCTCGCCGCCAACTACGACCGCTGGAACTGCTGCAACATCACCGCCGACGAGCACGACGACCTGGTGTTCCGCGACAACGACGCCGGGTGGTTTCCGGGCGTGATCAACCGCCTGGGCGACCCCAACGTGGTGCGCCGGGTGCCGCGCTACCTCTACGAAGCCGTGCAGCGGGTGACGCCGGAGATGCTCCGCGAGTCGGTGTCCCACGACCCGATGGCGGCCAGCGTGCACCTCGTCGCGTCGCGGGCCTACACGGGCTACGAGCTCCGCCGGCAGGCGCTGCTGGCCAACCTCCGGCGGATGGTGGCGCGGCACGGCGAGGCCGCGGTGTTCCCGTGGCCGTGACTAGTACCGCGTCGCAGGGGATGTGAAAGGTTGAGCCGAGCGCCCGCCCACGCCGTCGGTCACTGGCCTCGCCCTCCGAGGGGAGCACCCGCCCGGTGTCTCCGTGCTCGTTGGGGGGACCACTATGGCTGCATCGGGGGA
>JAUSAZ010000037.1 GCA_030652255.1 Myxococcales bacterium
GGAAGAGGCGCTCCTCCAGGGTGGCGGAGCCGGTCATGTGGAGGTGCAGGCGTAGGAGGCGCGCCTCGCGGACCCAGGCGTGCTTCTCGTAGAGGGCGTGGAGCTCGGGCTGCGACCAGGCGTCGGGGTGGTTGGCGAGCAGCAGCGAGAGCACGGCCATGAAGTGGCTCTTGCCCGAGCCGAAGGAGCCATGGACGTAGGTCGCGGCGCTGGTGTGCTCGCGCACGGCGGCCTGGACGAGCGAGAGCGCCTGGTCGAAGGCGAAGGTGATGTTGCCGGTGACGGCGTAGTCGCGGAGGAGGGTCTTCGGGCGCTCGACGCCGTCGGTGAGCTTGACGACGAAGTCGGACTTGATGACCTCCTGCGGGAGGTCGAGGAGCTCGCGAAGCACGGTGCTCATGGTGGGGGCGGAGTGTATCCGAAGTGCGTGGGGCGAACGCGGGGAGAGTGCCGCGCTGGGCTCTTCGGATGTGCGACGCGATATGTCACACGCTGGGGGTGCGGGGATGCGATGCTGGCGCCGAGGCTCGGGAGGTGTTTCGCACCTTCATCGGTCGACTACCGCTGCCCATCGTCCTATCGACCTGCGCGGCCGTCTACGATCAACAGAGTTTGATCGTCACGACTGGTCAGTCGCCTGACTCGGTGGCCTCACCTTCGACGGGTGCCACGATGGCGTGACGACCGAACCGTGGGATGTGCCGTATCGTCTGGTGCCGTCGGAGGGGGCGGTTGTTCAGTCGCCGAAACCGGTGGGGTCTCGCTCGTGGGAGGGGCGGCGGCCTCTGTTCCGGTTGGCGGCGTCAGATCCTCCCGAGCGAGGGCGATCACACGCTGAGTCTCTTCGTCATACAAGACGAGCCCGTCATCGGTGGCCGTGAAGTGGTCAAACTCCATCTGGCCTGTTGCGGGACATTCCACCAGGAACGTGATCCGTCCACCGGGCATGACCCGGATCGTCCCCCGCGTGGCCTGAAGCGCCTCGGAGCCTCGAATGGCGATGGCGTCAAACGCCCCGGTTCGTACGCGAAGTACCATGCGCCGCTCGAACAGGTTGGCGAAGGGCCGGTGGATCTCGGAGCGGACCAGCACATACAGACCATCGCGGATGTCGCCGCCGGTCGCCTCCGGTAGCACACCCCGAGCGGTCGCGTCGGTGACGACTCCCGCCATCTCGGGAAGCACCAGCCCGTGACACGTCGATGTCGAGGGCCGCGGTGTTGGTGATGAGATCGTCGCACGCGTCATGGGGATCACGCGGAGTGGCGCCGCTGGCGCGTTGCTCGGGCTCGACTCCCGGGCAGGCGACGCCGAATCCTCGGGAGCGCTCGTCGTATCCGACGGCTCCAGCGACTGACGGGCACCAGGAGCCACGTCCGCATTGCGCGTACTGGCGGGCACCGGCCCGTCAATCACAGCCTCCATGCAGGGCGTCGGCCCGGGCCGGGTGGGCGCCGGACAATACCAGACACTCGACGAGAGCTGCAGGCCGAAGAGCGATGTGGAGCGGACAAACCAGACGTCGTCCGTGTGACTCACGTTCCCGCCACCGACGCTGTTGACGGTACTGCACCCAGTCGTGAGAAGGGCCGCAACAAACCACGCGTAGCGCCTCATGGCTGCGCCCCCGGCGGCAGGCCTTGACTGACCACCGTCCAGCAAGAGGGGACGCGGGAGACGACCTCGCAATGCAGGAGGTCGTCGCCGCGAGCGACGAAGGCCCGGCCGCGACCGCCCGTGTGCGCGACGTAGTGGGCTGCGCAGCCCGTCAGCCACGCGCTCGCCACTCCGGCCACGCACACCCGGACCGCTATTGTCCGAAATCTCGATATCTGACTCAACATGGCATGCAACGCCCCCCCTATCCGTCATGGACGGCGCGTGTATACACCGTACTTTCGTCCGCACGCTGGGGAAAACACTCGGAGATCGACGCATCGATGCTCCCGTCGCGCACCCGAACAGGCGACGACGAGCTTGCAACGTCTGGAGTCCCGGCTCGACGGGGGCCGGCGCTTCGCGCGTGCTCAGGGGCGGCCATCGTGCAGCGGCATCAAAACTCACGCGATACCCTGCGATAGCACGTGTTCGAGGCACTCGATGTTTCTCACCGCCGTGGCGCGTTTCACGGCGAACCCTCGAATCCACTTCCATCGTTGGCAGGTGTCATCTCGCAGCAGGAGGGTCACCGCCATGCCCCACATCGCGGCGAGATGCGCCGCGGCAGCTGCCTCGGGAACGGCGCATCGGCTCTCTCCCATCTGCACTTCGAGCGCCCAGCGCAGTCCACTTTCGATCGCCCAGTGTTCGCGGGCACTCTTGGCCAGTCGCTTCACGATCGGCGCCAGATTCGACAGGCAGATGCGCAGCTCGCATGATGGCATCAGCGGCAGGCCGGTACGATGCCGCGATGGAAGCCGACATCGACGTCCCCTACGAACAGAAGCGCGAGGGGTCGTACCGGCACACATCGAAGGTCAGCGTCGACGACCCGGAGATCGCGGACCTCGTGCGTACGGTTGCCGCAGCTCGAAGAGCGCGACGAGGAGGGACCGACGAGCTCATAGCGGCGACGCGCGGGCGCTCGCTCGGGCGTGATCAGCCGGTTGATCCGAGCGCGAAGACGCGGACGCACCCGGACCTGGTACCGATCGCCAGGGTCGTCCCGTCGGGTGCGAACGACACAGCCGTGGGCCCGTCGCCTTCGTGAGGGAACTCCAGCCTTGCGGCATGTCTGGGGATCCCTGCCAGGTCCCAGACGTCGACCTGACGGTCCTCCTGGAGCGCGACCCAGCGCCCGTCCCTGGACACTTGCGCGTCCCGGGTCCTGCTCCACCGAGACGCCAGCGCGCCCTTGAGTCGGCGCTCCGGCACCTTCCTCCGCTCGCTGACGATCACGACGTCGTCTTCTTGGGCGAGAACCGCGACCGTGTCGTCGTCGAGTTCCTGGAGCACCAGGAGCCAGCCGAACAGTCGCCGTGTCTTGGCCGCCGCCTGCCCCGAGACGGCGTCCAGGGTTTCCAATCGCCACAGCCCCCTGTCCTCAGGCCGTGCCCGCAAGCCGATCAGCACTCGGGCGGGGTCGCGCGAGAAGGCCGCAAAGCTCACGCGAGGACCGCCACCGGGCCAGTACCCGTTTCGCTCGTTCCCGCCCTCGATCTCACGCGACCAGAGGATCCGCTCCCTGGTTTGATCGCTCCACAGCGCGTACTCCAGTCCCGACCAGACCAGCGCGCGCGACCCGTCCCTCGCCTCCCGGCTCTGGAGATGGGCGTCGGGGCGCGTGGGCCACCGCTGCTCCTCGAATCCGGTCCGGAGACTCCAGCGGGTGACGTAGCCGTCGCGCCCGCAGGTCCGCAGGGTCGATCCGTCGTGGAGAAACTCCAGCCCGCTCACCTCGTCATCACTGACCTCCAAGACCCACTCGGTCTCCCCGGTCACCAGGTTGTGGACCCGCGCGTCGCCGTCCCACCCGCCGCTCGCGACGCTCCGGCCGTCCCGGGAAAACGCGAGGCATGCCACCGGGCCGAGGTGACCGTCGAGGACCGAACGCTCTGCGCCGGTGGAGGCGTCGAGCACGCGGAGGGCGTCCTGGGTCTGGACCGCGACCCGCGCGCCGTCCGGCGAGGAGATGATCTTCCCGCCGAGAAGGCGGGTATGGAGGGCGACCGCCTTCGGCCGACGGAGCGCCACGCTCCAACGCACGCGGCCATCCTCTCCGATCGCGCATAGCCGATCGTCCCGTCCGTAGGTGAAGAAGGTCCGACCGTCGGGCGATCGCTCCAGCGCCGCGACGAAGCGCTCGTGGCAGGGCGTGCGCCACCGCCAGGTGGCCATCGATATGTCCCAGCAGGCGACGGACCCGTCCGCCAGTCCGACCACCACGCCCCCGTCGAGGCTGAAGGTCGCGAAGCTGATCGCGGTGCCGTCGGTCGTCTGCATGGTCGATCGCAGGGTCCCGTCGGCGCCTCTCACCATCAGCTGGTCCTGGCACCACCCCGCGCCCGTGAGCACCATCGACCCGTCCACGGACACCGCATCGACGCTGGTCTCCCGCTCCTGACTCTCGGGGTCTTCTTTGAGCAACGAGCCGATCACGGCGTCGTAGCCCTGGGGGGCGGCGCCCATCCGCCAGTCTTCGGGCACCCCGATCACGGTGTTGGCGGCCACGTCACGGTCAATCGAGCCCAGCACGACCCCCGTGTCCAGGTTCCACAACCGATGCTTCCAGAGTGACCCTTCCGGCTTCGCCTTCGTCATGATGACGGCCCTCGACGGGCCAGCCGAGACCGCCGCCAGGGCAGCGTCGGAGGTGAGGTCCATCCAACCGATGCAGGCGCCCGTGAGCGCATCGATCCGCTGGAGTCGCGCGGCCGCGTATATCCTGATCGTATAGAGGGTGGTCCCCCGGGCATCCCACCCCAGCAAGGTGTCCGTCTGTTTGAAGTTGGGACTGCCGAACACGCCGACGGGCAGGAGGGAGTACCCCTCGTGCACGTCGATCGCGGGTGCCATCTGGTCGATCATCGGCCGTGCCCTGGTCGCCCGCCCCTACGCCTCACCCCGATGCTGGTTCTTCACCCACGCCTGGGGCACTGCCACGCACTGTGCCGGTGAGTGCGTCGGCACCGGCAGCCCCGGCCCGATCCCTCCATCGATCACCGCCATCGCATCCCCATACCGCGCCAGCACCAGGAACACCGCCGGCCCATCGTCCGCCCTCGTCGCCTGGAGCATCGTCTCCAACAACCCCCGCAGCTCATACCGCGCCGCCAGGCCGAGGTCCGTCAGCACCAGCGGCCCCTTCTCCTTCGTCCACCGCGCCGCGACCCTCTCCGCAGCCCCCTGCATCAGTGTCCGCAGCAGCGCCCAGTGCTTCCCCGATGGTCCTGCGCGGTCGGCGCTCGCCACGGCCTCGGCCGACACCTTGCGCTCCGCCATCACCACGTCGGCTTCTGCTGTGAGTGCCGCGTCCAGCGACCGTGCCTTCGTCCCGAGGCGCTCGGCCACGCGCTCCGCCACCTGCGTCGCATACGGTGGCTCGACCTCCAGCACCCGCCAGTCGCGCCGCCGCGCCGCGATGCGCAGGGCCTCGTCGAAGTCCCACGCCTCCTGCGCCTCGGCGCTCCGCTTCGCGGGTCGGGCCGCTGGGGTCACCGTCGGCATCGCCGCCGGGGCCACGTTGCTCTGCATCTGACTCGACGTCTCGACCCGCGCACCGGGCCGCCGCCATGCGCTCACCGCAGGGTCCCACTCGAGGCTCAGCGCCGAGCTCACGAGCTCGTCGAGCGCCGGTCGCGAGGGGAGCTCGGCGGCCTCGGGATAGCGCGCCTGCAACACCGCGCGGAGCTGCTC